>JAFTUF010000021.1 GCA_017466405.1 Bacteroidales bacterium | reverse complement strand
TGTTTTTCTTGAAAGAGCATAGCGAGCTATGTGATTGAAAGAAAGGCAAAAAGATTCCAAAGAGAAACATAAAGCACGCAAAAGTTTTTATCATGATTGTCAAAATTTATTTAAACGGGGAATTTATAGAAGTCCCCTTAAATATGAACTAGACCATCTTCGTGTCACAGTCGTACCAAGTTCGTGTCAAGTTCGAATGGAAGGAGTTCCTTCTCTATATCCTCGATGCTTGGTAAAGTGCCTTTGAAATCTTTTGGGAATAGTTTTGACAATTCATACTCTGAAATGCCAAGTGGATTATTGTATCCTTCGAGAGCATAATGCGCCATAACATCATCTTTGTCTTTGCATATCAACAATCCAACGGTGGGATTGTCGCCGTCCCTTTTAAGAACGTGATTCGCACATGAGACATATCCGCTGAGTTGTCCTAAAAAAGCAGGCTCAAATTTTCTAGTTTTAACCTCTACAACGACATAACAATGTAAGTGCGTGTTATAGAATAGCATATCGGCAAACAACTCGCTATTACCAACTTCAATACGATATTCTCTTCCCATATAAGCGAAACCATTACCTAATTCTATCAGGAAATTCTCTATGTTTTTGACAAGAGCATCCTTTAACTCTTTCTCGTTATAACGGTCGGTAAGTCTGGCAAAGTCGAAACAATAAGGGTCTTTTATAAGTTGTTGCGCCAAATCGCCATCGACATTAGGTAATGTTGTTTTAAAATTACTCACAGCCTTGCCTTGTCGTTCGTATAAATCTGTATCTAAGAAATTCAACAAAACACTTCGCGACCAATTATTTTCAAGAGTCTTATTAACATAGAAAAGAGCTTTGTCGGTATCTTTTTTACATTTGTCGATGATATATTTATGATGACTCCAAGATATTTGGAAAATACTTAATTGGTCCCCATCATGGGGACTAATTGTAAATAATTGATTATACAACTGATAAAATAATTTTGTGTATTTTAAATTAGTTACAGAAAACCCTTTCACACCAGGCAGTGCATTTTGCAAATCAAGACTTAAATTCTTGAAAAAACCATCGCCCCAACGACTTTCAGCTTTCTTGTTGACAATATCAGCTCCTAAATTGAAATAGAATCTCAGCATCTCACTATTGACTCTGATTGCCGCCTTAATCTGACTTTGTCTGAAACGTAAACTTAGATCCTTGATCCAGTTGGCATACTCGCCATCAACTTTAATTAACTTACTCATAACATCATAAATTTTGGTTCTGCAAAACTACAAAATCAAATATCCTTTTGTCAAGCATTTGCAAAGGAAATATTTCGTTTTTAACAATTTTTAACGTAATGTTAATGAAAGAGTGGGAGAGATGTTAATTTTTGTTAAGACAACAGTCAACGGTCAACAGTCAACAGACTTTGTCCACGATAATTGTAGAGACGCGTCAATTACACAATAATAAACAAAAGGTAATTGACACGTCTGAAAATTGAAAGTTGTAGAATCTCACGTAGAGTCACACGGACGTGTGACTGAAATGGAAAATTATCGCATGCACCCGAATATAATTAACATGAATGTGTGTCTGTAACAAGGGATTTGAAATTAAAAATTTGTATTTTTGCAGCATTGGCGATAGTAGGAAAATGACAGAATTAGCGGATAAGATATACGAGATAGTGAAGAATATTCCACGGGGCAAGGTGATGACTTACGGTCAGGTAGCAGAACGTGTTGGAAACAAAAGACTTGCGAGGGTGGTGGGAAATGTCTTGCATAAGAATCCGGATCCTGCGAACATTCCGTGCCATAGAGTTGTTAATTCTAAAGGCGAGCTGTCTAAGTCATTCGCATTCGGTGGGGCGGAAGCACAAAGACGGCTTCTTGAAAAAGAAGGAGTAAAAATCATTGGTAATAAGATAGATTTAACAGAATATAAATAAAACATAATAAAAATTAACATCGAAAAGGTTCGGTGAGTGGAGATAATGATATGAATTACTTTGAGATAAAACCTGACGGACAGGCATACATTAGGACGGATAGCGGCACGATAATACGTAAGGTCGGAAGCGGTGAAGCCGTCAACCAAGCTGATTTCAACAAAGACGAGAGTCTGTTTGTGATAACATACAATTCCGGCAAATGCGAGATACGTGACAGAAAGAATAATGTCGTCAGAGAGATTGCAACAGAAGGTGTTGAAGAAGCTTTTTGGCGTCATGAAAAGGTGAAATCTCGCATCGTGAAAGAATATATACTCCTCGTGATGAAAAACGGAGAGAAACAGACTTTGAATTTAGAATGATGTCTTAGCGTTCCTCTGCGCCTTAGCGAGAGAAAAATGTCTTCTCAAAATAGGAAAAATAGGATAAAATATTGGTAAAATATTCCATCTTTTTCGGAGTCGTATCTTTTATCTTTGCGTCATAATGTTTTAAATGCGAAAATTATGACAGAATTAGAAAAAGCTCTGAGTGGTGAACAGTTCAGCCGCCGTGACCCAGAGGTGGTCGCATTTCAGAAGAGAGTCAAGGACCTTTGTTTCGAGTTTAATAATACAATCCCATCATCTCCACGACGTAACGAAATATTGAGCGAGCTTGTAGAAGGTTATAACGAGTATTTGTTTGTAGAGTCTGGATTTCAATGCATTATGGGTAAGAATATTCACTTCAAGGGAACGGCATTTGTTAATCTTAACTGCACATTCCTAGATTCAAATATCATCACCATAGGTCATTGCGCATTGATAGGTCCTGGATGCAGTCTCATCTGCACCAATCATTCTATCGACCCTGTTGAGCGTCTGAAGGGAGTGTTCAACGATCGTCCTATAACTATAGGCGATAATGTATGGCTTGGTGCTAATGTCACTGTTCTGCCTGGAGTGACAATCGGCGATAGGGCTGTTATCGGTGCTGGTTCTGTGGTCACACATGACATCCCTGCCGATACTATAGCTGTGGGTAATCCATGCAAGGTGGTGAAGACCATCGAGATGAACTGAAAACTCAGACGTGTCAATCACATTCTTGTTTGTTTTTATATGTGTGATTGACGCGTCTCTACAAAACTTTCAACTTTCAATTTTCAGTTCTAAATTTATGCTATTCCGAACAGCTCTATTTCAAATATCAGCGTCGAGCCGCCTGGGATGCCTGGTTGCGAATAATTGCCGTAAGCCATCTCTGCAGGGAGATATATCTCCCATTTGTCGCCGATACACATCTGCTGCATCGCGATGATCCAGCCGTCTATCAACTCGTTAAGACGGAATGCG
>JAFTUF010000020.1 GCA_017466405.1 Bacteroidales bacterium | reverse complement strand
ACTTTCAACTTTCAATTTTCAATTTCAAAAGGTATTACTAAATTATCGTGGACAATGTCTGTTGACTGTTGACCGTTGTCTGTTGACTTTTTTCTGGGCGTTCCGGCAAGCCGTCGGGCTTTCCGCTATATCTTTGCTCGCTAATCTCTCCCCGCACCCGTCCCCGCACCCAAATCCCGTCCCCGCTCCCGTCCCCGTCCCCGCTCCCAATTAAAGCTCGCAAAGGATGCCGCTCCAATCCCTAACGCTTGGCGGCTGCTAATAAACAATTTACAATGGACAATTTACAATTGATTTATTAAAACCCCTTAGACTTTAAACCTTAAACCCATTATTTCTTAACGCTATTTATCCGAGGCGGCTGTTGGACGCTGCTATGAATAAGATTCATCTTAAAAATAAATCTTCACTTCCATATTTTTGACTTTTCGCGGTGGTGAATGGAATTGTAATTAATTGCATAATTATTTGTTTTTCGCTGTTTATGTGAGAAATAATAGTATTTTTGCATTCGTAAAAAATGCGTAATTACGCAAAAATTACTAATATTATGATTGTCGAACGTAATACTTATCTTCAAAAATTATTGTCGAAACGCCATAATGGCATGATAAAAGTTCTTACTGGAATGCGCAGATGCGGCAAGTCTTTCCTATTGTTTAATTTGTTTGCTGAATATCTTAAAAAAGAGGGAATAGATGACAGACATATTATAAAAGTCAATTTGGAAGACCGGCGTAATAAGGAACTTCGTAATCCTGACAAATTACTGGAACATATTGACTCATTGATGACCGACAATAACATGTATTATATTCTGCTTGATGAAGTGCAGATGGTCAATGAATTTGAAGATGTCCTCAACAGTTATCTGCACGTTCAAAACGCTGATGTGTATGTAACTGGCTCGAATGCAAAATTCTTATCAAAGGATGTGATTACCGAATTTAGGGGACGAGGTGATGAAATCAGGATTCATCCTTTCTCATTCAAAGAATATTGCGATTCTCAACATAACGTTAAAAACAGAGAACAATTGCTCGAAAAGTTTATGCTTTACGGAGGATTACCTCAAGTTGCCTTAATGATAAATGATGGGGAACGCGAAGATTATTTACGCAATTTGTTCACTCATACTTACCTTAAAGATATTAAAGAAAGGAATTCTATCCAAAACGATGATGATTTAGAGGAACTTGTCAGTATATTAGCATCTTCTATAGGCGGTTTAACAAATCCATTGAAAATACATAACACCTTCAAAAGCATGAAACATAACTGCATATCTAGAGATACCATCAAAAATTATCTGGATTATATGCAGGATGCTTTTCTTACAGAACGTTCTCTTCGCTACGATATTAAAGGAAGAAAGTATATCGACACTCCTTCAAAATATTACTTTGAGGATTTAGGTTTGCGCAATGCGCGACTGAATTTTCGCCAAGCAGAAAAGACTCATCTCATGGAAAACCTCATTTATAACGAATTACGATTAAGAGGTTTTGCTGTGGACGTCGGTCAGGTTACTATAAACACAAAAACCGCTGATGGAAAAAGTGAACGCAAACACTTGGAAGTAGATTTTGTATGTAACAAAGGTTATGAAAGAATTTATATTCAATCGGCTTTTGCATTGGCGACAGAAGAGAAGAAAGAACAAGAGTTTAACTCATTAAGACGAATTAAAGATAACTTTCAAAAAGTTGTTATTATGGGAGGACTTCAACCAACTTATAAAAATAATGACGGTATATTAATACTTAATATTTATGATTTTCTTATGAATGATAATATAATTTAAGAAATAATTGGGGTAAAGTTAATTATAAAAAATAAGGTAATGTTGCCCAAAATGGCTGGTTGCAATTTATATTGATTTTCCAACCATTTTTGGCAACATTACCAAAAAGTTTAATCTATCACAGCGCGTACCGATTGGCCATCGCTGCGATAGTATGCGTTGATGCGTTGTTCCTTGTCGTCGAAGCATAAGAAGAAAGCGCTGTCGTCACCGTCGTCGTGGGGCTTGGAACTCCAGTAGCCACCGTAGTAACCATCGAAGTTGAGCGTTGTTCCATAGCGGTAACCGGCGGCTGGAAGGAAGATACTGTTGCCGTTAGGGCCTGTCACTTTATAGCCGTTGAAGCCGTTTTCTGTCGTCAGCTCCCAGCTGCAGTTGTTCAACAGTTCTTCTTGTTCTTCGTATGTCGGCATTCTCCATGAATCGCCCCATTCTTTTCTCGCGACATCATACTGCGGATTACCTGATATGTCGTCCATTGGAACATACATTGTAGAGCAGTTGTTTGAATCGTAGGAATCTTTTGTCTCTGTCTCGCCCCATGAATAGTAATTGCCGT
Organism: Bacteroidales bacterium; assembly: GCA_017466405.1. Lineage (GTDB taxonomy): Bacteria > Bacteroidota > Bacteroidia > Bacteroidales > F082 > Limimorpha. The sequence continues at coordinate 2,934 of JAFTUF010000020.1, read as the reverse complement.
ATTCACCTGGAAGAGATGCGCCTACGTTGTAGGTAGCCCATTTCACGCCAGATGGCAGTCCGAGGTCAACCCATTCATGTCCGTTGGTTGTTCCCGTTGTTTCTTCTGCTTCCGTACTAAAAACGACTTCTTCACCATAGTTTGTGCCTTGCTCATTGGTAGCGTATGCTCTGACATAATATTGGGTATTGGGAACGAGGTTTGGGAGATTTGAAGTGAAAACTCCGACGCCGCTACCATCGGTTGTGTGATTATCTTCTATAGTAGGATTCTGTTCGGTGCTCCAGCAGACGCCTCTTGCAGTCACTTCCATGTTACCATCGAAAGTCACTTCGCCGCCGCATACAGCTGAGTTTAATGTTACATCAGTCACTTCGGATGTCGTCACTTCAGGAAGAAGTTTCTCTAATGTAACGAAAGTTTTCTCTTCACCATAACAAGTGCCGGTTTCGTCGGTGGCGTAGGCTCTGACATAATATTGGGTATTGGGGACGAGATTTGGGATATTTGAAGTGAAAGTTCCAACGCCGCTGCCATCGACAGTCTTATTATCTTCAATCGTTGGATTTTGATTAGTGCCATAGCATACGCCGCGAGCTATAATTACGACTTCGCCTTCACTTGCGATTTCGCCTCCACAGACAGCCGTGTTTACTGTAATGTCAGTTACTTCAAATGTAGTGATAACAGGAATTTCAGGCGTCTCTGGTTCCTCAGGTTCTTCTGGTTCCTCTGGGTTTTCAGGTTCTTCTATTTCTTCTGTCATAAAACTCTTTTCCTCGCCATAGCTTGTACCTTTTTCGTTGATGGCGTATGCTCTGACATAATAAGTTGTCTGAGATGCTAAGTTACTGAGGCTTGAAGTATAGATTCCAACTCCGTTGCCATCGACAGTCTTATTATCTTCAATAGTTGGGTTTTGGTTGGTGTCATAGCACACGCCACGTTCTGTCACTTCGGCGCCGCCGTCGGCAACTACTTCAGCAACGACATTAGCAGTCGTTTCAGTTATCTCCTCGACAGATTTCGTCATCACTGTAGGTTTCTCTGTTTCTGGTTTACAAGCAAATAGCAATGCACATAGCATCGTCAAAACTAAACTTACTTTCTTCATGATTATAACATTTTATTATTAATTACCTTAAAATTACAAAACTGCAATTTTACAAAATTTATTGACAGGATGGTAGTTGTTATTTCACTTTCCATTCTCGGAAAGCGAGACAACGATTTTCTCCCTACTTTTAATGTAAAGATAATATTTTTCTCCCTACTTTTTTATGGGAAGTGATATATTGGAGAAATTAGAGGAATTAGAGGGATTGGAGTATTTAGAGTTTTTATTGTGACAGCTGTAGAGTATCACGAATTTGCACGTAGTTTTTCCCTATCCGAACTTGACACGACTGTGACACGAACTTGGTACGACTGTGACACGAAGGAGAGTTTATTTGTAATTGACAATGGACAATTTACAATTAACAATTGATTTGTTAAAATACCTTAAACCCATTCGTCTTCATTTGGCGGAAGGAAATTATTATTATTTATTACGCTTCTTCCTAGTTCTTTTTCTGTCTGTTCTCTTGCCACACCGGCAACACGACCTCCTCTTTTTGCAATATTTTTACTCTCAAGAAAAGTGTCAGGTTTTTCTTTTTTTGAAATCTCTGTCGTGACACGTTCTCCCAACATAGTGAAAATAAGTTCGAGATCATCCATATTGTCTCTGAGATTTTGCCTCTTGCCCTATCCTTTCAATTCTTTATACTCAGAAGGTGTCATTCCAAAAGTGGCTTTGGATATTTCAGCCGTCAATATATCTTTTGCCGTCGCTACTTTGCAATCTCAGTTGTACCCAATATTGGGTACAACTCATATTGTTTAAATTATATAATTTTTATTGTCTCTTTCAAAGCAATACCCTTTGCTGTCAAACGGTATTTTTGATTCCTGCTGTTCGGTTTGTTTGGCATAGTCTGTTCCATGATACCAGCTTCCAAAAGTGGATGAATATATTTTCTCCTAAACTTAGTTCTATCGGAATAACCCATAAAAGCCAACATCTCACCAAAAGAACGTGCTTCAGTACAGAAAACAATCAGCTTATCAATATTTTCAACACTGGGTGCTGACTGGGTGCTGACTGGGTGCCGACTGGGTGCCATCTTGTACACTTATAGGCAAAGTTATGCGGATAAAGTTATCCGTAAACTTGAAGCAATCTTCACCATAAGCACGTAAGATACGAGGGATGCCAGAACCTAACGATTCTACCAATTCCACATCGCGGTAGATACGCATCAATTCCTTATTGCGTGGAATTGATATACCATTGAAGAACTCTTCTCTTGTGAGAGATTCGGGCAAACGACCTGCTGAGGTTATCTCAAGTCTGTCGGGGAATATCTCAAACTTGGGTGGTACTTCAAATGAATAATCGTTATGTACAATCGCATTGATGACAGCCTCGCGCAAAGCAACCTTATTCCACAGAGGCGTTTCTATACGCTCCATTGGAGTTATTTTGCAGCAACCTTGTTTTCAATATCCAACTTTGATAATACACTCTTGGTCGCTTTGATGAGAGAGCAATAACCATACTCGTTATTCTCTACCAAATCGCAACGGTCGAGGCTTGAATACTTTGCCACCTTGATTGAATTGCCATTCTCATCAGCCAATAGATAAGCAACATAGTTGTACTTGCCTTCATCTGTAAGCAACTCCAATGTACGCTTGAAGTTGTCATTGAGTCTTTTGCCTCGCTCATCATAGTAGATGCGCAACTGCTCAAAGCTCAAATCTTGACGATTGGACACAATGCGCCCGATAGAGTTGCGGGTACGCATAGCAAACACACGGTCAATTTGCTCCTGTGGCATAGGCTCGGCAGATGTTCCAACACGCATGTACGCACCTCGTGGAGTCATT
>JAFTUF010000006.1 GCA_017466405.1 Bacteroidales bacterium | reverse complement strand
ATATTCTACAGATACTGAGCATATCGCTACTGGACAAAACCCCTGTAAATCAACTGCTTAATAATACTGATTACAAATATGTCAAAGAACAAGAATATAATTTATTGTTATTCAATTAGTTTAAACGGAACACTAGTGATTCATAATTCATAATTATGGATTGTGAATTGTAGAGACGTACCAATTACACCTTAAAAGATAACAAGATGTAATTGTTGCGTCTCTGGCAATTAATAAAAGACAGAATTTTTGATATTAAATATTATTATGAAAAAAATTTTACTTTTATTGGTTTCTTGCATTTTATGTAACATTGCATTTGCACAGAATAATGTTATAGAGAAAGAATTGCAAGATGTCATGAATCAGAAAGGCGATGAGATGCTTGATGTGAGCATTATGTTCAAGTCGCAAATCGATGCTGCCAAGCTTAAAGCGAAGGCAGGAAGAAGCAACGACAAATCTATGAAAAGAGAGATTGTCGTGAGCGAACTCAAAGATTTCTCCTCAAGAACACAGTCGGACGTGATGTCTATTCTTGAAGCAGAAGAATTGGGTGGCAAGGTTGCCGACGTCAACGCAATGTGGATTGTCAACGTCATCAACTGCAAAGCAAACCGTGATGTCATATACAGATTAGCATCACATCCTGACATTGCAGCGATAAGTTATAACAAAGAAGTGCATCTGTTAGACAACAACAAAGCAACTGAAATGAATGACGATTCTGCTACCAGAGGAGGCAGTGCCGCTCCACATGTAATTCAAATCAATGCTGACGATGTATGGAATCAAGGATATACGGGTAAGAACGTTATTGTTGCTGTATTAGACTCTGGAACAAATATAAATCACTACGACCTTAAAGACCATTTATGGGTTGGATATGCTGACACTGACGGTGACGGAGCAGAAGATGACATTATCCATGGATGGAATTATATAAGTAACAATTCTAATATCACTGATGATTTTGGACACGGCACGCATTGCGCTGGTATCGTCTGCGGTGACGGAACAGTAGGTAACACTGTAGGTGTAGCTCCTGACGCAAGCCTAATGACAGTTAAAATCGTCAATAGAGCAGGTGGCGGTTCTGTAGCCCAAATGTTAAGCGGCGTACAATTTGCAGTAGAAAACGGAGCTGACGTCATAAGCATGTCGTTAGGATTTAAGAATAACCAGATTACAGCAGCACAGAAGAAAGAAATACGCGACGCTTTTGTCAGTGTGTTAGAATCTGGTGTCGTCGTCTGTGCTGCAGCAGGTAACGACGGTGAAAATTATGTCGCACTTGAAAACATCGACTACCCAGCAGCTTGTCCAGCGCCATGGCTTCACCCTGACCAAAAAACAATCAATGATGGCGGAGTCTCAAGTGTTATCTGCGTAGGTAACGTGAATGCTTATAACAATCTCGTAGCATCTTCATCAAGAGGTCCTGTCACTTGGCAAGATGTCGAAGGTTATAACGATTATCCATACGATGGTACAACGACCTACGGGCTCATCCGTCCGGACATCTGTGCACCAGGCGAATTAGTGTATTCTCTAAAACATGACCAAGTCAATAAGTATAAATACATGACAGGTACTTCACAGGCAACACCTGGCGTTGCTGGCGTTATAGCTCTTATGTTAGAGAAAAATTCAAGCCTTACTCCTGCACAGATATGTGAGATTATTGAGACAACAGCATCCAACAAACCAGCAACAAAAAACAATCAAATTGGTTCAGGTGTCGTTGACGCATTGAGTGCAGTTAACAAAGTTGAGGCTTACGATACAAAACCTTATCTTAAGATTACCCGCCAGTCGCCTACATCAATGGCAAGCGGCAATGGCAAGACCTTAAACATCTATTTAACAAACCAAGGTAAAGGCGTATGTGAAAACGCAAGCGCAACATTGACATCAGACGACCAATATATCACGATAACAAATGAAACAATATCTTTAGGTACTATAGATGTCAACGCTTCAAAAGAAATTAATTTCACCTTGAATGTTTCAGACGATGCTCCTAACGGACACACTGCATCTTTCACATTGACATCTACAAATGGAACATTGACATGGAATGAGGACTTTACAATAAAAATTGATTCCTACGCAAGAATAGTTTATCAATCAAGTCAAGGTCCTATTGATGCCGGCAATGGTGTTCAGTTAAAGGTCAATATGATTAACAAGGGAACAGTTGCCACAACAGCAAATACAGACGTTACTTTATCTACAAACTCTTCCTTCGTAACTATCAATGGCTCTAACAACACAGCGACCTTAGGCGCTATGAATGTTAACGAAGATAAGGAAGCCACGTTCACTATTGACATAAATGAAAGCATACCCGATCAGGCTACCATCAACTTCGATTTGTATTCAACTCCTAACAATTATTCGGTGGCAAGAAACATCACTTATGAATTCGAGTCTGAATTGGATCAATATGGTTCTCCTACTGATGGTTTCAATGGATGGACAACTTTCGACAATAGCCCTGACGGCAGAAACCATCCTTGGTGGCATTCACAGGATGTCGAGACTCACCGTGTCGTTGACATCGGCAGTTACCACTCAGGCGGAGGACAGCTTATGAGTGAAACATATTGTTTTGCTTCACTGATGCAATATTCAATGCCTGTAGATAACTTCTTGGTATCTCCAAAAATTAAAGCTACTGCAAATAGTAAAATCAAGTTCTTTGCACGTGCTCATTATGGTTTCCCTGGAGAACGTTTCCAAGTAGCAGTCTCTGAAGCAAGCAACAATACAGCTTCAGACTTCACCACCCTAAGCTCTTATGTGATTGATGACACTGATTATTCCGAATGGAAAGAATATGAAGTCGATTTAAGCAGTTATGACGGCAAAGAAATTTATGTAGCTATCAGGCATTATTTCACTAGCGAACAATGGTCAGCTGTTGATAATGGTTTTAATACTTATATCTTACACATTGATGATGTTACTTTATATGATGTTATCGACGTTTCATCAACCTTTAAATATGACAACTACAGTTATTTCAGCATCACTGTTAATTCTGATCCATTGCCAGCTCCAGCAAACTTTACAGCTAACGCTAACGGCAGCACTTCTTCTATCGATTTGTCGTGGGATGCAGTGAATTATGCCCAACGCTATAACATATATCGCGATGGCAAATGGTTGACAAGCGTAGCATCAACAGTAACTTCATACACCGATAACAATCTGACACATAATACAGAATATTGTTACGAGATAGCATCAGTCTATTCAGAAATCGAATATGATCATTCAACACCAACTTGCGCTACAACAGTTCAGAAAGATTATAGCGCAGCAGTAGAGTGCTCTCCTCAAACAATAAATGTTGATGGTACCACAGCAGTACCTTTGGTATTGACGATTACTAACGATGGTAAAAATCAATTTAAGTCACAATCATCATACACCTTGACATGCGAAGAAGATGAATATGTTACTATCACAAATAATAACGATAATCTTACAAATTTGGCTGCTGGTGCTTCTGCTAAAAAGACAATAAATATCAGTGTTAATGAGAACATTCCTGATAATTCTGTTCTTCATTTCAACTTGAACATAACTTCTAAAGCTGCTGCAACAGATCCTCTTTATTTCACATTTGACGTACCATTTGAAGTCGCCGTTGAGAATCCGTTGAGAGCTCCTAAGAATATCGTTGCCAAAGAGCAGTACGCTAATTCCATTCCATTGTTGTGGGATGCAGCACCAAAAGCTGCAAGCTACGATATTTACCGCGACGGCGTTAAGATTGCTAATACAAGCCAGACAATGTATGTTGACAATGGTTTGGAAAAAGAGACCACATATTGCTATACATTGAAGAGTTTGGCAGAAAATCAAGAGTCTGCTTTCTCTGAAGAGGTATGTGCCACAACGCTCGCAGAGGATGCAGGTGTTGTCGTTCAGTCATTCAATTTGACAGAAAACGGCGAATTAGCAACATTGACAGCTACATTAATCAATAAGACAGATGTAGCAACAGTTGCTGCAACAACGGCTACTTTGACATCACTAGATCCATACGTCACCATCTTTGATGGTACCGCTGAATTAGGCATTATTGGCGTAGGTGAAACTGCTACAGCAGAATTCTCTGTAAAATTAGATGCCTCTATCCCTGAAAATCATGATATAGATTTTAATATCGTTGTTGAGACAGAAGACTTAGTTGAATATATCCAATACACCTTTGATTCAAACTTCGAAGGCTGGACAAACTATATCTGGAATACAGACGAAAATTATACATGGGAATATGACGCAATTTATAAGTGTGTCACAAGTTATTCTTATAAAAATGGTAATAGAAATGCTGATAATTTGATTTGTTCCCCTGTCAAGATTAAAATGTCTAATGAATCACAGGTTGTTTGGGATGTAGCATCTTCATATTCAAATAATGGTCAATTTTATAAAGAACATTACAAAGTTTATATCACAACAACAGATCCTGAAGGTTCAAACGGATGGGATAAGGATAGTAATGAATTAGGAGATCCTATTTGTGAAAAAACATTGACAACAGAACATAAGAATTTTAATTTTGTTAGAACAACTGCTGATGCTTCTTCTGCTACAGGTCAAGATGTATGGGTCGTATTCCGTCATAATTGTACAGGACAAGATAGAATACTTGTGGATAATATCAAGATAACAAACGTCCTGATGCCAAGTCTATATTATAATACTATCAATATCACTCCATCTGCACCCGAGCCTGTAAAGTTAACAGCAACAGCAGATGGCATAGATAAAGTTAATTTGTCGTGGAATGTTGTTGCAAGAGCCGAGAGTTATAATATTTACCGTAATAACGAATTTCTCGCAAATACAACAGAGACTTCATACACAGATAACGACTTAACACATAACACCACATATTCTTATAAAGTGGCTGCCGAAAGCAATGATGTTGAATATAGTCATTCTGAATTGGTATCAGTCACAACAGAGCAAAAAGATTATAGCGTAATAGTTGAGGCAACACCTCAAACCGTTGATGTGTTAGGATTGACAACAGTAACACTTTATGTCACAATCTTCAACGATGGAGCAAACGAGATAGATTCAGAATACACATTAACTTGCGATGATTATGTTGTAATCTCAGATAACGCAGCTTATATAGAATCGTTGCAGTATGGTGAAGAAGTTACAGAAACTATTGAAGTCAAGATCAAGAAGAATGTTCCAGACAATCATGTTTTGGTTTTCAACTTGAATTTGCTTTCGATGGATATTCCTTTTGAAATTGAGGTCAGCAATCCATCAAGAATTCCTGAGAACATAGTGGTCAATAGTGGCACCGATCTCTATTCTCTTACCCTGTCATGGGATAAAATTGAAGGTGCTACAAACTATAACATCTATCGTAATGATGAATTTGCAGGCAGTACATCATCGACAAGCTATACAGACAAAGGCTTGGATGCAAGCAGTGAATACTGCTACAAAGTAACAAGTATATTAGGAACTGTAGAGTCAGACTATTCTGATGAGGTTTGCGCTAATACTTCCACATTGGACGGTAAAGTTATTGTACAGTCATACGACATAACAGAAGTTGGCAACGCTGTAACATTGACTGCAACACTTGTTAACAACACCACTGAAGCCACACCAGAAGGAACAACAGCTACATTATCATGCAATGACAACTACATCACAATTGATAATACAACAGTAGAAGTAGGTTCTATTGCCGTAGGTGGAACAAAAGACATAGAATATACATTCGTATTGGCAGATAACACTCCATCTAACCATAACATAGATTTTAATGTGATTGTTGAATCAGCTGCAGTAACATCAGATTTAACATACAATTTTGATAGCAGTGGTGAAGATTGGTATTGCCACGACTTTAACGGCGACAAGAAGAACTGGGAATATGATGATAACAATGGTTATTATATTAGTTATTCATTCCAAAATGGATCAGGATCAATAACACCTGACAACTTGTTAATATCACCTCAGAGTATGAGCATCACAGCAAATACAAAATTGAGATTTGAGGTATCTTCTATATCTACGGGAGGTTGCCACTATGAAAGGTATGGTGTTTTTATAGCAGAAAAATGTCCTGCCGAAGGATGGGCAATGCTTCTGGCAAATGACATAAGTATGGTCCCTAATAGCGCTGAGACATTGCAAAAGCCTGATATCCAAAAAAGAGAAATTGATTTATCGTCTTATGCAGGAAAGAATATATGGATTATGTTCCGTCACTATGATTGTTCGAATCAATATGCAATTGTTATAGACAACGTAGAAATAACAAATGTAACATCAGGTTCAGTAACAGCTTATACATCATCATTATCTGCCACGGTAAATTCATCAACCAACATGTTTATTGGCACAGGCTCATGGGCAACAGCAAGCAACTGGAGTAAGGGTTACGTTCCAAAAACAACAGACGATGTTATCGTCAAAGGAAATGTGACAATTGAAAATGGTGACATAACTGTAAATTCATTGGTAGTATATAACGAAGCTTCGATAACTATCAATGACGGAGCAAAACTTACAGTCAACGGTACATTCGTCAACACCGACAAAGATTTCCTTATACTCAACGATGGCGCTCAACTTGTACAACATAGCGACAAAGTCAAGGCTACATTCAATATGAGTATCGTCAACCCTTCAGATTGGGAAAGTACAATGAACAAAGACGGATGGCAATTTGTCTCATCTCCATTTGAAGATGCAGCTATAAATCAGTTTGTCGGTACTAATACACATTATGATTTGTATAAATATAATGGTGATGAAGATGATGAATGGCGTAACTATAAGAGTACTTCACAAGAATTCGCATCAGGAATATTTGACCAAGGTGAGGGTCACTTGTTGTCTCACAAAAATATGTCTGTTGTCGCTCTCAGCGGTACTCTCAATAATTCAGATAGTTACACATGGATTGGATTGTCATACGATGAAAATAAAGATCTCGCAAACTTCCACCTTCTCGGCAACCCATTTTCATTCGATATGGATTGGAATAATGTTACAATAAATAATATCGTCGATGGTTATGCAATGTTAGACGCAGTTGGCGGCAGCTATGTTTATTACAATGAAGGCAGCATCCCTGTCGGTGATGGTTTCTTCGTAAAGACTAAAGCAGAAGACGCATCAGTCAGATATGGTACTGCTAAAAGAGATAAGGAAGAACATACAAGTGTCAACCTTATCGCCACAGGCAATGCTGGCAGCGACAACCTCATCATCAGCTTGAGCGGCGCTGAAAAAGAAGGCTTTAACAAGTTGGAAAACTTCGACAAAGACATTGCTAACATCTATGTTGAAATGAACAATAAACGCTATGGTATCGCCAACTTCGACAGCGATGTCAATGTTGTCAATGTAGCATTCGAAGCCTATCAAATAGGAAACTACACCATATCAGCTCAGCCTAAGGGCAACTTCAACGAGATTACTTTGATAGACCGTTTCACAGGTATAGAAACAAACTTGTTGATGGAAGGGTATAACTTCACAGCAACAAGCCGCGATAATTATAACAGATTCATCGTTAAATTAAAAGTCAACGGACAACAAACAACAGACAACAGTCAGTTTGTATATCAATCAGGTGAAGAACTCATACTCGGCATCGAAGGCAAGGTACAAATCATTGACATGATGGGTAGAACTGTCTATTCTGAAGATGTCACAGGTACCAACAACAGAATCAACGTAAGTAACTTTAATGATGCAGCATACGTTGTGAGAGTTATCACTGATGAAGGAGTTAAGACACAGAAAATTGTGATTGATTGACAATTGACAATTAACAATAAGCAGAGGCGCGTGAGTCTCTGCTTATTTTATTAATAATTGTTTACGTATCTCTTCATCAAATTTCTCTATGGCATAGCGTAGCATCGTCCGAGGCATTTGGCTTTTATATTCCATGACGAAATTATATAGACGTTCTTCGTCGCGTTTTCCTGCTTCTCGAAGCATCCAGCCTATCGCTTTATGCATGAGGTCGTGTTTGTGCGACATCATCTTCAGCGAGAGATTATAGGTATCGTCCAAGTCGTTATTTCTTATGAATGTAAGCGTAGCTACCATAGCAATTCTATTGTCCCACAGCAAGTCGCTTTCCGCCATTGTATAAAGTATGTCGCGATTTCTGTCGAGGAGATATTTTCCCACTATAGCAGGCGCGCTCAAATCGACCAAATCCCAATTATTAATGTATTTTGTCTGCGACAGATAGAAGTCGAAAGTCTCTTTACTCACACTTTTCTTAGAGTTCTCTACGAGTATTATCAAGGCACAGAGACGCATCTCATGCCACTCGCTATGAAGCAGCGTCTCAATATCTTCAATACCTACTGCCTTAAATTTCTTAGCCACCTCCCTCACATTAGGAACCGTCACGCCAAGAAATTTGTCGCCTTCTCCATATTGTCCTTTCCCTGTCTTAAAAAAACGCGGCAGGACGATCTTCTTCTCCTCGTCCGAACGCGCAACTAATGAATTGTATATTTCGTTTATCATATTAAAAGTCTCCAAGTCACCGAGTCACCAAGATAATTGATTATTATTTAAACCACAATCCGTGTCATTGTCAGTGTTAGTGTCATTGTCAGTGTTAGTGTCAATAGTCATTGTCAATTGTCTAGCAACCTCCTCCGTATCAATTTGCATCATACATCTGAAATGTTTCTTCGGGCAATCCCTAAATCCGAGCTTACTGCAAGGACGACATCTTACGTCTTTACATTCAACGATATGACATTTTTCAGCTTCTTTAGGAAGATAAGGATACATTCCAAATTCAGGAACTGTATTACCCCATACCGAGACAATATGTTTATGGAAAGCAGCTGCTATGTGCATCAAGCCAGTATCGTTAGTCAATACAGCATCAGCGTTTTTCACTATCGACGCCGATTGTTCGAGATTTATCTTTCCGACAAGAGATAGGACGAGGACGGAAGACGGGGACGAGAGCGCGGACTTTGACTCGGACTTTGACTCGGACTTTTGACTTTTGACTGCTGATAATACTTCTTCGGCTCTTTCAACGTCATCGGGTCCGCCAAGAAGAATGACGGGCTTATTTAATTTCTTAATGACTTCTATAATCTTGACAGCAGGAAGTATCTTTGTCTTATAAGTTCCGCCAATGACAAAAGCATAATATCCATCATGAAACTCCTGAGTCAGACTGCTTATATCATATTCATTATTCTCGGAGATAAAGAAGTCAAGACCTTGATAATCATTTTTCACTCCCAACTTCTCCACTGCCTTGAAATATCTGTCAACGATATGTACATCTGGCAAGATGTTAATCTTGAAAGTGGTAAGTAAAAATTTCTTAAGATTTAATTTAGGAAATGAAGAATGAGGACGATGCAATGAACGAGTCACTCTGACACTTCTTTTATTCTTCTGCAAATCAACGATGTAATCGTAATTCTCATGTCTTAGTTCTTGTATATTCTTTTTCAATGAATCATCATATTCAAACACCTTGTCAACATACGGATTCTTCTTGTAAAGATTGCTGAACTTTTTCTTTGTAAGAACATGAAGTTCCACATCATTCAATTGATTTTTCAGACAACGCATCACTGGAGTTGTGAGAACGATGTCACCAATAGAACTAAAACGTATTACCAAAATCTTCTTCATAACCAATTATGAATTATGCATTATGAATTATGAATTATGCATTATGAATTAACTCTTTGTCTCTAAAAATAATCTCTACAGTCTCTTCATAGACATCTAAATTATTTATCTTCTTAATCTTACGCCAGATATCCTGAGAGTCTTCGAAAGAGTTCATCACGTAAGACCAGAGTTCTTTCATACAGCCGATAATCTTAGGGCTTCCACCAGCATGACGCAGTCTTTCAAGATAAAGCGACACCATGAAATGATGCAGCCTTTTCTTTCTCTCTTCATAGTCGAATGATTTTCCTTTTATCTCATCGGCGAGGAAAGGATTGGATAGCAGTCCTCTTCCGAGCATAAACATAGACACTGAAGGCACTTTCTCGCTGATACGTTTAAAGTCTTCCACAGAAAATATATCGCCATTATATACCAAAGGTCTCTTAATCTGAGCTGCTACTTCTGCGAATCTATCTACATCGGCGCTGCCTGTATAAAGCTGTTTTCCTATTCTTGGATGAATGACAATCTCGCTGAAAGGATAAGTGTTGAAGCTATCAATAAGTTCATCAATCTCAGTGTCTTTAAAATATCCGAGACGACATTTCAAGCTGAATTTTATGTCGATGTTATTAAATACCTTATCGAATATCTCTCTCACTCTCAGAGGTTCCGCCATGAGACCGCAGCCTCTTGTCTTGTTGGCTACTCTTGGGAAAGGACAACCCATATTAAGGTTTATCTCCTTATAACCCATCGCTTGACATTGATCTGCAAAACGTATTATCTCATCTGCGTCATTGCCGAGAATCTGCGGCGTGAGAGTGTTGACATCATTAAGCCTGACATCTATCTCTTCCCCTTTCAGACTTCTGCTGTTATCCTTATGAATACCAGTGAAAAAAGGAGTATAAAACTTATCTATTCCTGTGAAATATTCCTTATAAAGATTTCTATATACCGAATCGGTGATTCCCTGAAAAGGAGCCAGACTTAACCTTATCATCTCTTTTTTGCTATTGAAATTACTACACTAAAACACAAAACTATCACCGCGATGAAAGAAGCCACACGATATATATAATCGCCGTGTTGAGAATAAAACGTTATCTCTTCGTTAGCTTTCAAGGTGTTACGTAAAGCGGCTGGTTCCCAATAGTTAGTCTTCTCTATAACATCGCCTCTTTGATTTATGAAGCCTGATATTCCTGTATTGGCAGAACGTGCCACGCTTCTTCTGTTTTCTATCGCTCTAAGTTTCGACATCTCAAAATGTTGCTTATGACCAGGAGTGTCACCCCACCATCCGTCGTTAGTTATGACAAATAATAAGTCAGCGCTATTTCTCACAAATTCAGTAACATAGCCACCAAAGACAGACTCATAACATATTAAAGCTGCTATCTTATAATCTTCGAAATTCAATACAGTAGCAACTCCTTCGGCCTTCAATGTTCCCACTGTTCCGCCGAGGTCGATGGCGAGATTCTTTAAAGGACGAAGGAACCACCAAGAAGGCATCATCTCCACTCCAGGTGTCAGCCTCGACTTCTGATGCCATTGAATGTCATTATCTTCTGCTATCATAAAAGCGGTATTATAAGAGTAATAATATTCGTCGGCGTCATAGAATTTACGAGCTGCAAAGTCATTCTCTTCACCATCTGGCACCATACCTAAAGTGCTCGCGCCGATGACGTAAGCAGCTCCATCATAATTCTTTGAGAAAAGTTCTAAGTTCTTGATAGAGTAATAACTACCTACATTATCCAACCATATATTCTCATGAATCGACGACTCAGGGCTAACAACAAAACGTGTCGATGGACGCATCAGAGGTTCTGCTTGGGAGAAGTTGCGTCTTAACACTTCTGCTGCCGATAAAGTAAACTCTTCATTCCAAGGATCAATATTTGGTTGAACCACAACGATTTCCACCTCTTCACCTTTTTCCTCGTATGATTTATACATTATCTTACCGACAATAATAGGAACAATAATTACAATACAGAAAGTAATTATAGAAACCACCATCTGCCTTTTGTCTTTTGTCTTTAGACTTTCTACAATCCTATATGCCAAGATGTTAGATAATAAGACCCATAAGGTTCCACCTGCGACTCCAGTAAATTCGTACCACTGTATCCATGAATGACAACGTGAGAAAACGTTACCTATATTAAGCCAAGGCCAATTAAGTTGCCAGTTAAGATGCAGATTCTCGAAGGCGAGGAAAAACACTATCAGAAGGAAGAATCCTTTTTTGTTATGGAATATTTTCTTTCTTGTAAAATGATAGAGCCAAAATGTCGTCGCCATGAAAGCACTGTTTAACAACAACATAGCTACTGCTCCTGCTGCTGTACTGTTCCAGACCCACCAGGTGGTGAGAGAGTTCCATACTAGAAATGCTAAAAATGATAGTCCGAAAATGTTACCTTTAATACCACCCTCTTCGTCACCGATTCTATCTTGAAGAAAAATAAGCGGAACGAAAGCGATGAATATCAGTGGTATCAACTCATCTATCATCCATGCCGCTGCGATAAGAAGACCACTTAGCAATGACAAAGAAATTTTTGTAATCACCTTCATTTACTTCATTTTAAAATAGTTAAAAATCTTATAGCTGTCGTCCATGAAAATCAAAGATGCATTGCCGTTACGCTCAATCTGCCTCATGCTTTCTTCAAAAAGTTCTGTAATCAATCCGATATTATTATTAGACACGAAAGGAGCGAAATTATTTAGGAAAGCCAGCTCGTCATCAGGCAATAACACATTATTTCTCAATCCGTTATTATAAAGAAGTGCGTTATGAAACACTTTAAGTCCGTAAGCAAGAAATTCTTTCTGTTTCTCTCTTATAAGAGGTTTTATATCATTGGCGATGAAGTCGATAAGTTCTGGGGCACTGAATCTGAAGCAGTAGCGCATCCACTTCTGAAAACTGTTGAAATAAAACTTTTCATCTTCTGAGTCAATGAGATAACGTGAGGCGAGCATCCAGTTTCCATCAGAAATAAGGGCTGCATTATGAGCTGCGTTAGAATCACAGCCGAATTTATTCATCAAAGCTGAATGTATATCTTCTATTGGAAGTTTTGGCACTTTCATAAGAAGAGTACGAGAACGTACTGTCGCCAACAATTCCTCCTGATTTTCAGCTATAAGAAGGAAGACCGTCTTCTCTGGCGGTTCTTCCAACAATTTCAACAACTTATTAGCTGCCGCAGGATTAAGTTTCTCAGCCATCCAAATTATCGCTATCTTATATTCCGACTCGTATGACTTAAGATTCAACTTACGTATTATTGCCGCAGCGTCGCGAACATTTATCATTCCCTGCTTATTCTCTATCTCAAGAACTTTATACCAATCTTGAAGGCCTCCGTATGCATCTGTCGAGCCGACAAATTCCCTCCATTCAGAAAGAAAAAAATCAGACTCCGGATCTTTCTTGACGTTTTTTGTTGTAGCATTAGGGAAAACAAAATGCAAGTCAGGATGTGTTAAACTATTGTATTTCTTACAAGAAGGACAAACTCCGCAACTATCGTTTTCGCCTTTATTGGTACAGCAGATGTATTGAGCGTAAGCTATCGCTAGAGCAAGCGAGCCCGAGCCTTCTGGTCCGAGAAACAACTGTGCATGCGCCACACGATTATCCCTCACACTTTGTATGAGTTTCTTCTTAACATCATCTTGTCCAATAATTTGCGAAAACAACATTGCTATTTATTTTATTCTTTAACGAATTTCTTTACAATTATATTATTATTAACATCTATGCTGCGAATAAGATAAAGTCCTTGTGAAAAATCGTTAACATTTATCACTGATGACTCTTTCACATTATGTGTCAAGATCTTTCTTCCCATCATATCAAAAATCTCTACCTCGACAACACCTTCACCTTCAATTACTATATAATTCTCGGCAGGATTTGGATATATGTCGAAAGTTTTACTTTCTGTTATCGTATTTACATCCAGCACCAAACTATTGCTTGGAAATTCTATGTCATCGACCCAGCAGCGGTCGGCACCAGCCTGATTTCTGACGCTCTTGTCATAACGCCACTCAAAAGTATGTACTCCTGCAGGAACGTCATAACTTACTATTTGCCAATCGTTTTCACCGCTCCATCTGTTTTGTAACTCACCATCGATATAGAATACAAAATAATCGTTGAACTCTGTCGATGTCTTGAAATAGAACGAAATCTCTCCGTTTGAGGTATTCTCAATATCTATCAAGAGCGAACTTATCTCATCATCACCGATATGACCTGATTCAACGCAATAATTACCAGTATGAGCCTGATCTTTTGTGACAATCCAAGGCAAGTCGAAGTCAAATTTCCAATTAAGATGTGAGAAGTCACCTGTTTCGAAGTCTTCTTTAATTGTTCCTACAGTAAATCTCAACTGATCATGCATTTCGTATGCACCTGAGGTGAGGTTAAGGTCGATAGTAAATTGTTCTCCGTCAGGAGTATTCTCATCAATTTCTATGACCACATATTTGCTGACTACTTGGTCAACATTAAGCACACCAGCAGAAACGCCATCGTCGAAAGTCACATATTGATTTGAAGAAGATGCTGCCACAAAGACCTCATCGCTTATACTGCTACCAACATTCTTAAGTCTGAAGTAAACTTTTATTGTCTCGCCTGCATCAACGAAACCGTTATCGTTGCCCATTCCATCATCGTAGGTCACATCGTACATCTCAAAAACAGGAGCTTGTAGTCTGTAAACCAAATCCTGCGACCAAACATTGCTTCCATCAGTCGAAGTGATTGTAAAGAAAACATATTCTTGATCTGGCACGCCATCCTTCACTTTAAACGAGAAAGCATCAGCTACACTCTTTGTCGAGTTTGAACCTATATTACCTACATTTACCTCATCATTCACAATTTCTACATAATCCTGTGATATCGTTGTCAATGTAGAGGTAATGCTATTAACGCCAAGTCCTGCATTATAGAAATCAATGTTAAGACTGATATTTTCGCTGTAATCGAGCAAGCTGTTATTGTTATCGTCCTCCATTGTAACAGCCTTAGCATATACGAAAGAAGACTGATTATTCAATCCGAGCACTTCGTAGGTCTGACACCATGCATTAGGACCTGTCACTATAAGCTGCATTGTATCAGTTACATCAAGGGCTTGATCAAAAATGAGTTCTGCCTCACCGTTTTCGTTTGTCATGCCGAAAGCAAGAAGCTCATCGCCATAATACAAACTGCAGCGGAAGTTGCTTTGCGGTTCATTGTTTTTCCTCACCGCCACCTCTGTTGAGGTAGCTCCGCCGTTGAGAGCCAAGTCGTATGACACCTCTGGGATGAAAGGCTCGTCGAGCCATGGTTTCACAGCGACATCACCTAAAATATTGATACAATACATATTCCAACGCAAAGCACCATTCTCGCCCCACATATCAGCGACGTAAGGTGCTGTAGCTATCTTCATCTCCACGAAAGCTGTTCCTATGTAAGGAAGTCTGTCGTGATAATAAGCGTCAACGAATTCGCGATGCAGGTGACGGGCAGGACCATCGCCCCATGGGATATACCAACCATAGCGAGAGTTGCCTGTCGCTGCGACGAAACCTGTTGAGATATTGACCAATCTCTCTAATATACAAGTGCTTGTAAAGTCACCGCAGACACATCCATGTGAGTGGAAGAAGTTATAATTATGGTTTACGCCATCGAGTTGGATGAACGATTTATGGTCTGTTGTGCTGACGTACCAACCTGCGACGTAATCAGTATTGGCGTGACCAACGTGATGGACGTAACTGCCACCTACTTCATTAATCTTTTCTCTGAAGATGCTACCACTCCATCCTGTCGCTCCATTAGCATAGACACGATGGATATTATAATCAGCTGGGATACCGACTGTTGTGTAATAATCTTCGTCATGTTCTCCGATGAGAAGCTCGAGGTCTGTGCTGCCATAATAGCCGTCGCCGAGATGTTCAGCACCGAATACGATATCGTTAAACTCACCTAAGACAGGATTCCTCTGATATTCCAATGTCTTATGCATCATATTATTAAACTGAGTCTCGGTGTTAAAAGGCATACGACCGATAGCGAGTTCTGGCAACAAATCATCCTCGCCAGGTTCGCCCCACGACTCATCATTGTCATCGTTCCATGTTCCATCCAAACAGACGTAATACATATCAGCAGGAAGCTCATCTTCATAATCTTCCATCACGTAACAATATAAGCCTCTGTATGGAACCAGCTTAGAGTCGCCGCCAAGAAGCACCATCATAACGCCTTCGTTTTCATATTCGTTGGCGATGAAAGAACGAATCTTCTCTTGATCATCGCGACCTTCTGATGAAGCGTAGATGCTCTCCAAAGAAAACACCTTAGTCCTCAGACCTTGTGAGTTATAAAATTCTTTATACTCGTCGAATGATGACACCCATTCTTCTGGCGTTATCACCATAAGTTCATATCCGCCAATAGATTTCTGACCTCCGTTAGCGGAATAAAATCTTACATCTTCTGGATTCTGTGCTAGACGTTCAACTCTCGATACTATCTCAGGAGATGTCTTCAACATCTTGCTTCTGTCTGATTTTGAAGCTACATACTTCACGCGCACAGTAACAGTCTTAGCGTAAGACACCTTTCCTGTTGCTGGCACATATCTCACCGGAGTGAATCCAGAGAAAGCAAAAGAATATCCATTCAGATACTGAGTCTCCACCTTAGCGGAACATCTCGAAGGATAAACTTCTTCCGAGGCATAGACGCTCTCGTTTTTCACGAAAGGCAGTTCTTCTTCCAACGACAGAGGACGTGGTCTCTGATAAGGATAGAGAAGATGCGAGCCTTCCACCTCTATGAAGTCGGAGAACTCGAACTCAATATCTTGAGCCTCTGTGTTCTGTGGGAGAAGCAGCGAGACCGAATGCCACGGCATCACAGGACTTCCTTCTTCAGCACCTTGTACGCATTTGCCGAAGCTGATTTGTTCATAACCTTGATATTCTTCAAAGTTAGGTTTATCAAAAAAGAAAGTCTTCTCGACTATCTGTGCAGAGAGTGAGAAGACCATCATAACCATCAGGTTTAATGTGAGAAAGATTTTTTTCATTGTGTAATAATTATGAATTATGCATTATGAATTATGAATTACGAATTACCTTCAATCCATTGTGCTACTTCTTCGAGTTGGAGAGCTGGCACGTCCATTTTGTTTTTCTTACGTAAGCCGTTGAGTTTCTCGCGTAATGCTGCCGGTTTCTCCGACTTCATCATATCGATGGAAGTATAACCTGCTTTTACCAAGACGCCTGCCCATACTTCAGGCACGCCTATTTCCATAAAGTCTTGTTCTGTAGCTATTTTCTTTACTTTTTCAGGACGCATTGTTGGGAAGAAAAGCACTTCTTGTATTGCGAGTTGACCTGTGAGTAACATCACGAGGCGGTCGATACCGATGCCCATTCCCGATGTTGGAGGCATACCATATTCCATAGCGCGCAAGAAGTCTTGGTCGATGAACATAGCTTCATTATCGCCGCGTTCTGAGAGTTTCATCTGTTCTTCGAAGCGAGCGCGTTGGTCGATAGGGTCGTTCAACTCAGTGTATGCGTTAGCGAGTTCCTTGCCGTTGACCATAAGTTCGAAGCGTTCTGTGAGGTCTGGGTTCTCGCGGTGACGTTTACATAATGGTGACATCTCGACAGGATAGTCGGTGATGAAAGTAGGCTGGATGTAAGTGCCTTCGCATTTCTCACCGAAAATCTCATCGATGAGTTTGCCTTTACCCATTGTGTCGTCGATTTCGATATTGAGGTTTTTACATACTTCGCGAAGTTGAGCCTCGTCCATGCCGGTGATGTCGATACCTGTTTTCTCTTTGATAGAGTCTATCATGGAGATGCGTTTGAAAGGACGTTTGAAGCAAATCTCGTTGTCGCCGACTTTCACTGTATCGGTGCCGAACACTTCAGTCACGACGCGTTCAATCATTCTCTCTGTGAAGTCCATCATCCAGATGTAGTCTTTATAAGCGACATAGATTTCCATACATGTGAACTCAGGGTTGTGAGTGCGGTCCATGCCTTCGTTGCGGAAGTTACGTGAGAACTCATACACGCCGTCGAAGCCGCCCACGATGAGACGTTTGAGGTAAAGCTCGTTAGCGATACGCATATACATAGGGATGTCGAGAGCGTTGTGATGAGTGATGAAAGGACGAGCTGTTGCGCCGCCAGGTATCGATTGTAATATTGGAGTTTCTACTTCGAGGTAGCCGTTTTCGTTGAAGAAGTTACGCATCGAGTTGATGATCTTAGTACGAGCGATGAAGATGTTCTTCACTTTCTCATTGACTACCAAATCGACGTAACGCATACGGTAGCGTTGTTCTGGGTCGGTGAAAGCGTCATAAACCACGCCGTCTTTTTCTTTCACTATAGGAAGCGGACGTAACGACTTGCTTAAGACTGTCAACTCTTTGACATGGATTGAGACTTCGCCAGCCTGAGTACGGAAGACGAAACCCTTAACTCCGATAAAGTCGCCTATGTCGAGGAGACGTTTGAAGACAGTGTTGTATAAAGTCTTGTCTTCACCTGGGCAAATCTCGTCGCGTTTGATATAGAGCTGGATACGACCGTGAGCGTCTTGAAGCTCGCAGAAAGAAGCAGCGCCCATGATACGACGGCTCATGATACGACCGCCAATACTTACGTTCTCGAATTTTGCCAAGTCGTTGTCGTCGAATTCTTCAGCTATCTGAGCTGTGTTGACATTGACTTCGTAGGCAGCTTGTGGATAAGGGTTGATACCTAATTTGTATAACTCGTTCAAAGAGTTTCTTCTTATTTGTTCTTGTTCGCTTAACATAATATAATGAATTACTTATTTTGCTTTTTTAAACTTGCAAATATAATAAAAAAGACGAAAGATAAAAGACGAAAGAAGAAAGAAATTTTAAGATGCTAAGTTGCTGAGATACTAAGTTACTAAGGGGATTTCTATAAATTGCTTTGCGAGTGATTTATGAATTTATCTTTGAGAAGATTTTTGTTTTTCTTGAAAGAGCATAGCGAGCTATGTGATTGAATGAAAGGCAAAAAGATTCCAAAGAGAAACATAAAGCACTCGCAAAAGTTTTTATCATGATTGTCAAAATTTATTTAAACGGGGAATTATAGAAGTCCCCTAAATCATCAAGGACAAAGTCTGTTGTCTGTTGTCCGTTGTCTGTTGACTTTTTTCTGGGCGTTCCGGCAAGCCGTCGGGCTTTCCGCTATATCTTTTCTCGCTAATCCCGCTCCCGCTCCCAACACCAGCTCCCATCCCCGTCCCCAAATCCCACTCCCGTCCCCACTCCCAAATCCCGTCCCCGCCCCCAAATCCCGTCCCCGCTCCCATCCCCGCGAAAGCTCGAAAAGGATGCCGCTCCAATCCCTAACGCAGAACGGCGAATAGACCTCAAATTATATTCAAAATTTTGGAAAATCCAGTAATATCGAAAACGGATTTTACTTCTGTGTTAAGATTTCGTATTACGAATTGTCCAGCGCAAGCTGCCAATAATTTATGAGTCGATAATACCACTCTGAGTCCGGCACTGCTGATGTATTCCAATTTTTCGCAATCAAAAACTATTGATGCGCCATTGTTGATATATGGTTTTACAGCTGCTTCTAATTCCGGTGCTGTCACAGTATCCAAACGGCCAACAATAGCAACTATTGATGTTTCATTTTCTTTGATGATGTTTATTTCCATATTATTTCCAGTTTAAATGTTATAGTGTTGTTTACAATTTATACTTCATTACCAGTATGTTTCTGTTACCTACGCGATGATATTCCACCGACTGCATGATGTTTTTGACCAAGAAGATTCCGAGCCCTCCTATAGAGCGTTCTTCTGCCGATAGCGTGACATCGGGCGCTTCTGTCATGGTTGGATCAAACGGTTTTCCAGTATCAGACAACTCGAATATCATCTTACCGGCGTCAATCTTGACTGTAAGTGTTATTTCGTGTTCTTCTCCTTCGGGATAAGCGTATTTCATCACGTTTGAAACTGCTTCTTCTAAAGCGAGATTGAGTTTGAATCCGGCATCCATCGGCAGCTGAGATTCTTCGCTTAATTTTTCAACAAAGTCTGCAAGCAATGCAATATCGGCAATGTCGTTTCTCATCACGAGTTTCCTCTCGGAACATGCAGTCTGGCTGTCCGTATCGAGCAGTGTGCAGCATACCATTGTGATGTCGTCGTTCTGTTCGGCATTTCTCGCATGATTTTTTATTTCTTTAAAAATCTCTTCCACAATATCTTTCGGAGATTTTTTATAATGATTCGACAGACATTGCAGCATTCTTTCTTCGCCATACAATTCTTTATCCGAGCTTTCCGCCTCGTTGACTCCGTCGGTATATAGGAAGATATTCGTTCCTTTTTCAATCTTGATTTCTTGGTCTTCAAAGTCGAATTCTTTCCATATTCCGAGAGCCAGATTGGATATTACCGGCAACAAAGAGGCTTTTCCTTCATTGCTGACGATGATAGGCGGATTATGTCCTGCGTTGCAATATCTCAGTATTCCCGTCTCAAAATCTAATATTCCGACGAAAGCTGTGCAGAACATATTCGATTCATTTGATTCGGAGAGTGCGTCGTTCAATGATTTCACTATTGCAGAAGGGTCGAGGACATTCGATGCCACCGTCCTAAACAAACGGCATGTCACTGCCATCACCAACGAAGCTGGCACTCCTTTTCCAGAGACGTCGCCTATGATGATGTACATCTTGTTATCTTCTATAAAGAAGTCGTATAAGTCGCCGCCTACTTCTTTGGCAGGAATCAGTTTCGCATATAAATCAACGTCGTTACGCTCTGGAAACGGCGGGAAAATCTTAGGCACCATGCCCATCTGAATGTCACGCGCGATACGTAACTCGCTCTCTATACGTTCCTTGTTGGCTGTCGTTATCTGCAGTTCGTCAATATAACTCTGCAACGACCTCTGCATGTGACTGAAGGAGTTATGCAAGGTACGCATCTCGTAGTTACTTTTGTTTCTTGGTAATCTTGCGTTAAAGTTACCTTTTGCTATCTCCAATGCCGACTGTGCGAACTCTGTCAGCGGACGCATGGTGTATTTGATTAGCAGATAACATAATATCACGAGCAGCAGCAATCCTGGCAGAGCTACCATCATTACTCTGTTTCTCATGTCATCCACCTTAGCGAATATATCGGAATGCATGCAATTGACAGCCACCGACCAGCCTGTCGCATGAACAGGAGCGTAAAAAAGATATGACTTCTCACCGTGATAATATTCCGCCATTCCACGTTTGCCGTCAACCATATCGTGTGCGGTCTTGAAAATCACATCGTCGCCACTCTCCATCGCATCCTCGAACATGGTCTTGTTCAAAATAGCTTTCGTATCTTTATTGACAAGATAAGTTCCTCCTCGACCTATCATCAAGTTGTATGAATTAGGATATGTTTGGATGGAGTTGACTTGTTCAGTGAACGATTCCAAAGATATGTCGGCGGTGATTATAGCAAATAATTTCCCTTCAATGTAAAGAGGATAAGAATATGTCGTCATGATAATGTCAGCTCCGCCCTGATCGAAGTATGGTTCGCTCCAATATGGTTTGTCAAGCAATTTTGGAATCTGATACCAATCCATATAATGATAGTCGTAATCTTGAGTCCCAAGTTGTTTGTCGAGAATATTACCATTTTCTCTATAAGAAAAAGGTGAATAGAAAAGACCTTTATCTTTATAGAAATACGGTTCGAAAGCCACAGCGCTACCACTGATGTAAGAGTTCTTCTCCAGCAGAAGTCGCGTCACTTCAAACATATAATCAGGATTGTCTATATTGTCTAAGACCATCAGTGAGATATGCTGCACCGCTGTCTCGACAGAATTCAAGACATTGTCGATGCGTAAGATAGTATTGTTGAGAACCGACTGCGCATGTTCAATAGATTCTTTCTCTACCAAATCGCGTGACGAGCGATAGTTCAAAGCTACAATGACTATCATCAATGTTGTTGTCACCGCCAAGATGAAGAGACTGAGGCGTGTTGATAAGGAACTCAATAATCTTTTGCGACTGTCTTTCATCGTTGACCTCCTGTTATTTGTGATTTGGTGATAACCTTATCGATACGATTGTATTTTAGGAGCAGCTCGTTGATCTGCGCTATCTTCTCTTCTTCCAATTCAAATGCAGGTTTGCCTGATTCTGCGTCACATTGAAGCCTCAATATTTCATTCAACATCCATTTCTGATGTTGTCGTCCTGCCGGCATATTCTCTTTTTCAATCACTTCCATCACGATGTCGAGAGCTTCATCAGGATGTTCGTGTGTCCATTCCCAGCCACGTCGTGAAGCTTCCGCAAAAGCCATTGCCTTGTCGGGATATTTCTCATAATATTCTTTTGTGAAGTAAACGCCTTCTTCCGGAAAGTCGTAACCATAGTCGGCAAGCGAGATGAAACTGACATTTTCAAAACCTGAGGCGTAAATATGATAAGCCTCGTTATAAATCATCGCCATCGTAGCATCGACGGCTCCTGATATATATAGATTCACGCTTTGCACAAAAGGTATCCATTCAATATTAAGTTTATAATCTTCGTTGACGATTTGAGAAAGCTCGTAATAATGTGTACGCCAAATACCGACTCTTTTACCGCTTAAGTCTTTAAGCGTCTTAATATCGTTGTTGCGTGGCACTATGACAAGCCCAGTATGCAAAGCAGTCTGTAAGACATTAACCACTTTCATGCCTTGGTCTATATTAAAGATGGCGTCAAAGAGATTCATGGTAATGGCGTTACATTTTCCTTCTCTGAGACGGTTTTGCGCATTGTCGGAAGATGAAGTGTGCTCAATTACAACGTCGAGGCCTGCATCTTCATAATAACCTAATTTCTGTGCCACGTAATAACCGGCGAACTGGCTCTGCGGCAACCATTGCGGCGTAAAGATGATTTGCTGCGCATAGCTGTTAGTAAAAAGTAGCGATAATAGTATAGTCAGCAAGAATCTTCTCATCTTAATCCTAATCCTAAATTGTAAATTGTTAATTGTAAATTTATCTCAAAAGTAATCTCTCTTGATTTAATTCAAGGTGTATATGGCGTATCTTTATGTTGTGTTGTTCATCAACTTTAACATCTTCATTGATAATTTCACACAATCCTTGCAGTATATTTAAACTGAGGAAATTATCTTCAGAAATGTTATCCTCAGCAAGATTATTTTTCTCATTATCTTTGAAATAAACATCCAACATCATACGCACTTCGTTGTCGGTTTTCGACAAAATGACATCGATGGTATTGTCTAAAGGAATAAGGTTCAAGAGTTCTTCGATGGCGAGTTGCACATAACGTGCTGCTTGTCCGCCCAAGCCGAATCTATTGCAGTAGTGCTCTATTCTGGCGTTGAGTTCCGGACGGTCGAAATCTTGTGAATTTATTGTATAGAAGAGATTCTTCTGACGTCTGATGAACTTTTTTGTTGCTTCATATTGTGGCGACACGAGAACTTCTTCTGCTGTGCCGTCTTCGCAGATGCGTCCTTCGTCTATGAAAATTACGCGGTCTGCTATCTCTGATACAGCGTTGAGGTTATGCGTCACCATTACAAGAGTAATCTCTTTTTTCAGTTTACGCAGTACTTCCATCACTTCGCTGCTCGCTATAGGGTCGAGTGCCGACAGCGGCTCGTCTAATAGTAGCACTTCTGGTTTCATCACTAAGCAACGCGCTATGGCGACACGCTGCTGCTGTCCCGTTGAGAGCTGACTCGGCATAGATGGAGCTTTCTCTGCCAATCCCACCGACTTCAGATGTTCCATCGAGAGCCGTTCTGCCTCTTGCTTCGACATATTTAAAACGTGAATCGGCGCGAACGTGAGATTCTGCATGACATTCATATTCTCAAAAAGATTGAAACGCTGAAACACCATGCCAATATTGGTTTTTGGCTTATCTGCTGACTTATGATGTCCGTCAGATGTCTCTAATCCTGCCATGCAACGCAACAATGTCGTCTTTCCACATCCTGACGGTCCAATGACGCAGACGGTCTGACGTTCTTTTAAAGATAACGAGATGTCGTGAAGCACTTCTTTACCTTGAAACGATTTATGCAGATGTGAAAATTCAATCATTTTTAAAGAATTTTATGTAAATATAATCTAATGTTTTTACTATGAGCCACGACAGCAAGAGATATAGCAGCGATACTAAGAGTAGTGGCACGAAAGCGTCGTAGGTGAATCCTCTGATGGCGTCAACAGCTTTGACGAGGTCTTTCTGAGCGATATATCCTGCGTAAGAAGTGGCGCGTAGCAAGAGTTTTAGCTCGCCTCCAACCAAAGGCAGCATTATCTTAACAGCTTGAGGAAGAATGATGTAACGATAACATTTAAATGTGCTTAGACCTAACATCCATCCTGCTTCAAGTTGTTCTTTCCCGACTTGGGTGATATGAATCTTGAAGATTTTGTATAAGGCTCCGGAAGTATAAATGCCGAGAGCTATTATCGACACAATGATTCCGTTCATCACACCGCCAAAAACAACGTAGAAGAAAAACATCATCAGCACAACAGACGGAATGTCGTGTATCGTCATAACAAACCAACTGAGAGGTTTATATAACCAGAGGCATTTATGACTTATTGAAAGATATGTTAAAAACGCACCTAATATTATTGCGAATATAGCACCTAAGAAAAAGATTATGACGGTTGTCTTGAATCCACCCCAGATAAGAAGCAATGCTTTGTCGTTAAATAAATTACGTGTCAGACTTCCTTTCGCTTTCTCGAAAAATCCTATGTTTTCAATTGCGTTGTCATTTGTCGCAGCGACATCTTTACGGGCAACGACAACAAACAATTCTTCTCCATCAGAAGCAGTGACGGAGCCAAGAATGACATAATCTTGGTTGCGTTTTATTACTAGATCTGCGGCTTCATTATTCAGCACTGCCGCATCGCAGCGATTCGCTTCCAAATCGACAAAAAGCGAAATGACTTTGTCGTATTTCACAATCGAAGCGTCTGGATAAATGCCTTTAACTTTATCGCTGTCAATGTTATCCTTAATGTAACCAATACGCCCGTCTTGTAAGTCTGAAACGTCCTCCAGATGTTGCCTCGATGCACACGAACAAAAAAGCAACATCAATATGATATATGTTCCCAAGTGCTTCATAATAGTTCGTTAAAGTTCAATAGCTTTTTTAGTATAAAGGTTAGATGGTTTATGGTTTATGAGATGCGTCAACTACATTTATAGTAATTGACACATCTCTGCGATTCATATTTTTATTATGAATTCTTAACCACCTTAACAACTTCTCCATCTATATTGAAGAAATAGATTCCAGTATTATAGTCGGAGATGTTGATTTCGATTTCTTTAGCATTGACTTCAATCTCGTCAATCATCATTCCTAACATATTGTAAATCTTAACAACCGTAAGTTGACATCCGTTAGATGATACTTTAACGAAGTTGTTTGCAGGGTTAGGATATATTTCAACTGAGGTAAGATTATTCTCATCCAAACTTACGTCACCTGTCCATTTAACAGGAATAATTTGTTTGCCGACAGATGAATTAATCACCAATTCCGATTCTATTACGACATCTGCTTTGAATGCCATAATAAATAACACTTTGACTTCCAATGATTCGCCGACAGCGATTGTGTAAGGTAATGAGAAATCATATTCTGCCTCGAATGCAAGTGCGTTTTCACCTTCAAACATAATTTCGTTAAGAATGACATCAGAGGCTGTATTGTTTGTTATTGTTAAAATCTCCTCGCCACCCTCGGCTGTATCTTCTAAACTAATCTCGTCAAGATTGAAAGTTAACAACTCTTGAGCATGTTCTTCCATTGTGAAAGTATGAGAGTCGAGTTCTCCGAATACTGGCTGTTGGTATCTTCTTCCCGACTCATCAGCTGCGAATACATAATAATCGACTTTTGATTCTCCTTGATAGCCTTTGATATAACCAACATATTCGTCAGGGTTTCCTGTTGGAGTCATCTTTGCAGTTTGATATTCACCACCGTCGATGCTATAATAAACGAGGAGAGAATCTTGTTTCAATTCGGCGCCGCTATAAGCGATGAACTTAGATGTGATAGCGATAGAATCTTGCCATTCTTGTTCGCCGAATACTACATTACGATGGTCAACATAAAGCATATTGAAATCCATGACGCCACGAGTACGGCAGTGGAGAGCGTCGGTGTTTAGCCATCCGTCCCAGTAGAGATTATTCTCTACACCTATCACTTCATAGCCAGGCATTGCTTCGCGATAGAGGTTAAGAGCAGCCTCGTTGTATGTGTTGTTAGAGCCCATTGGAACGAGGACTTTATTATTAAGAATCAAGCTGTTTGTATAAGGAGATATTACGCTTCCGCCAGGAATATCGACGCGATACACTTTATAAGGGTAACCCCAGCAGCAGTTTGTTGTTGCGAAATATTCTGCCACTTCTTCGTAATAAGGATAACGAGGATTTGACTCAGGGACGCGTGCGAGCATAATCTTGTCAGGAGCGAGATATTTTCCCCAGCAGTCAACGTGAGCGATGTAATCGCCTTGAGGGTCGATTGTCACGTGATAAGGGTCGATGCCGAGATAAGCCTTCATTCTTTCATAGACTTGTTCTTCGGTGACGCCGGCTTGAGAGTAACTCTCAGTGATGACGATGTCGTCGGAAACGCCATTGCCACGACCGTCTTCCATCATATTACCGCCTGTGTGAACCACGTTCATTCCATACATAGGGATGTCCCAATATTCTGCGAAATGACCTGGGAGGTCGTCATCGTATGGACGTGGACGGTTGTATTTATTATCGACGATAGCTGGTTCTTTTCCCTCGAAGATATACCAAGGACCGAAGTCGCGAATCCAGTATGAGTTAGTGTTTGCGTTCAAGAACTCAACGTTATCCATATTAACGCCAGCAGCTTGAAACTCGCTGACAGCGTAATTCTGTTCGTAAGATGTCACTACAGTTATAACCTTACAATCTTCAGCCATCTCTCTGACGAGTTCTACAGGGATACCGAGAGGATAGACAATCATCACAGCCTGCATAGGTTCATATTCGCCAGGAAAACGTACCTCGCCTGTTGGTGGAGGCGTTTCAACAAAACTACGATTGACAACCGGCATATACATCTCTTCTTCTGAGAGATATTTCTTCAACCTCCACTCTGGAAGTTCTTCATTTTGTGAAAAGGCATTGAAATTAAGACCCAATACTAAACATAAAATAAGTCCTAAGAAAGTAAATTTATTTCTCATCTTTTTAATAATTTTATTCTGCAAAAATATCATTTTTTCCCATTATTACGTTATATTTGCAAACATTTATTTCATTATCTAAAAGTATTTTAATTTCAATGAAAAGACTTATATATCAACTGACAACTATTTCTTTGTTTATTATCTTGTTTTTCATGTCTTCATGTCAAATAATTGAGAACATCACATTTTTGAATAAAGACGGTAATGTTATCTCAGGAGAGACTAAGTCGGAGGACGAACGCGTTACTGGAGAAGAAGTTTTTAATGAGGAGGAAATATCTATTAAAGATGAAATAATTCCTGAAGAAGGAACCGAAGTTTATGATGAAGAGAACATTTATGAAGAAACTGACATTTATGAGGACAGCATCGTTGTAGAAGAACATTTTATAAACGACAGCATCGATCCTGCCGTTGCCGATAGTTTAGAAATTGCCTTGCAAGAACGCATCGATTCTGAAAACTCCGGCGAGGCTATAGTAGAAGAATCCAACACCATGATGGGCATGATTGATGATTTAAGTGACATCACTTATTTCGAGCAGAACAAATTGGAATCGAGTTCAAAGTCGGAAAACATTTATAATTATCCCGAAGGTTATGTTCCTTCATTTCCCGACAGCGTTTATGCAGAACGTATTGCCAAGCTGAGAGAGCAAACCACTATCGAATTGGTTTACAACAAACACGTCAAAAGTTTTATCGATGTCTATGCTTTTAGGAAGAGAGAACACACTTGCAGGATCTTAGGTCTTGCCGATATATATTTCCCTATGTTCGAGGAGGCATTGGACAAATACAATATGCCTTTGGAGATTAAATATCTGGCCGTCGTTGAGTCTGCTTTGAATCCTCGTGCCGGTTCGCATGCAGGAGCAAAAGGTCTGTGGCAGTTCATGTATGCGACAGGAAAGACATATAAGTTAAATGTCACTTCTTTAGTTGACGACCGTTTCGACCCTATCAAATCGACGGAAGCAGCATGCCAGCATCTGATGGATCTTTATAAAAAATACGACGACTGGTTCTTGGCGTTGGCAGCCTACAACTCAGGAGCGGGTAATGTAAATAAGGCGATACGTCGTGCCGGCGGATTGAAGAACTATTGGGCTGTGTGGCCGTTTCTTCCGAGAGAGACTCGAGGCTATGTGCCGGCATTCATCGCTGTCAACTATGTGATGAATTACTCACAAGAGCACAATCTCTATCCTACCGACCCAGGTATCATGGCAGATGGAATTGACAGTGTGACAGTTCACGAGCTGCTGCACTTCGACCAACTCAACGAAATGCTCAACATCCCGATGGAAGATCTTAAGTTTTTCAACCCTCAATATAAAGCTCAAATCATCCCTGCTAACGCAAAAAATCCTATGTCGCTTCGACTTCCTGAGAAATATATCGACAGCTTCATCGTCCACGAGAAAGAACTTTATACCTTCGTAACAAAGAAAGGCATCGACAAGAAGAAGTTAGAGGAAGAAATGAAAAAAATTAGCGATAGGAGCGTTCATATCGTGAAGAGTGGCGAGAATCTCGGAAGTATCGCTAAAAAATATCACGTCAGCGTTAATCAGTTGAAAACATGGAACAAGCTCAAGAAGACCACAATATATCCTGGACAGAAACTCATCGTCTATAGCTCAGGAGCTCCTATGGCACAGGCCGGCAACAGCAAACCTGTGGAACGTTCTACCGAACAGACAATACACACCGTAAAGTCGGGAGAAAATCTGTCGGTCATAGCAAAGAAATATAAATGCTCTGTGACAAACCTCAAAGATTGGAACAACTTAAAAAGTAACACCTTACAAATAGGACAGAAACTAAAAGTCTATCCTCCTGCAGAAAACAGCAGCGCGACTGTAATACACACTGTTAAGTCGGGAGACAATCTCTGGGACCTTTCTAGAAAATATGGCGTCAGTGTTGAACAGATTAGAAGACTCAACGGTTTAAGTTCGAAGTCAGTATTAAAAATAGGACAGAAATTAAAGATAAAATAACGTAGGGACGTATCGCATACGTCCATCAATTAACAATTAAGGCAACTTCTATAAATTAAATTTGTGACAATCAGTTGGTTATGTTGATATTTTTGTTATATTTGCTATAAATTTAAAATATATGAAATATCAGAAGAAAACAGGAATGAGTTTGTTCGAACAGGAAAATACGATGGAATCGTTATCTAAGATGGGGAATCCGCTT
>JAFTUF010000069.1 GCA_017466405.1 Bacteroidales bacterium | reverse complement strand
CGGAAAATCCTATTTCGACAAAGGAAATTACGAAGAAGCCTTAAAACATTTTAACATTTGTACAAGCATCGACAACACCGAAATCGGAGCCGAATGCGGATATTTATCGGCAGTATGTCTCTACAAACAAAACAGATACGACGAAGCCGAAGAGAAAGTTTTCGATGTTTCTGACAACTACAACACATACATTTACTGGACTGCCAAGTCGTTCATAATCCTCAGCGACGTTTATGTTGCTAAAGATAATGCTTTCCAGGCAAAAGAAACATTGAAGAGCGTTATCGACAACTATCCTCAAGACGAGACAAACCATAATGAAATCGTCAGAGAAGCACAGTCGAAGTTAGAAGTAATCAATGCAGAAACAAACGAATAAGGAGGGATTCACAATGAAAAAAATAAATATCGTCACGACAATATTTCTCGTCATCTTAGGCATAACATTAAACGCTCAATCGCATAACGAAGAAGTCACCATCGAAGGCTCTTACACTCCGCATATCAAGAAGTCGGCGCGTATCGGCATAAAACCTGAGATGCCAAAACGAGAGTTCAACATACCGAATCATGAAGTAAACACAGAAGATTTCTTCTACAGCTATAAAGTCGATTTGGAACCTATAAGTCCGTTGCAATACACACAAAAAGAATTCTACGACATCACCAACAACTTCATCAAGTTCGGATTAGGAACACGTCTCTCACCAGACCTCCTCTTCCGTCATTATTCAGAATTGTCGAGAAAGACAAGCCTCGGCATAGGTCTCACCCACAACTCCACCTGGACCAATATGAAAGACTACGACAACTCGAAGTACATGAACAACGCCTTCAACTTGTCGATGAACAATAAATTCTCCAGTTTCCAGCTGCGTACATTTATCGATTACCACTACGACATGTACAATCTGAAATACAAACCCGAAATCAACACCGACGACGCTCCCGACACCAAAAGATTCATCAACTCATTAGGTGTAAAATTACTGTCCAACAACAACCAGACAAGCTACAGGTCACTCTACGACGAGTTCCTTTTAGATTATAACTACACCGGAATACGAGGCGGAGTGATGGAAAACCTCATAAAGTTTAATGCCTATTTAGAACATTCCAACTCATGGTTCAGAAACAGCGACGGGATACAGACGCTGTCCGTCGATGTCAAGGCAGAACTTAACAACATCTCGCAGACATTATTCATCATCTCTGCCAACCCTCGTCTCGACTTCGACGGCGAATACTACAACCTTCACCTCGGTTTTCGCGTCGATGCCAAGACGAACTCCACAAGTATGGGAGGCATATACCCTGACATCAAAGGAAGCCTTTACCTCTTCGAAAGAAAACTCGAGCTCTACGCAGGATTAGGAGGAAAGACAAAGATAAACACCTTAAAAGAGATATTGTCGGAAAACCCTTTCATCATCTCCGACCTGACAAATATGGGCGAGTTTGATTATGAAAAAACGAAAATCGACTTCAAAGGTGGATTGAAATTCAAAGTGTATGACAATTTCAGTTTACATACTGGAGTACGTTACAGAATGATAGACAATTACGTATTATTTATAGAGACACCTTCATATAATAAATTACGTACCTTTGACGTAATCTTGGAAGACTGCAAAATATTAAACTTCGTAGCAGACATACATTTGAGAATCAGTGATGATATTAAGGTTGCAGCCGATTTCTCATATAACCTTTACGACCTTTACAAGGAAGTAGCAAAGGCATGGTATAAGCCAGCTTTCGAATTCAAGCTGAAAGGATTTTACAATTATAACGAACATTGGAATTTCAATATAGCAACATACGTAGAAGGAAAGCGATACGCTTTGTCATACGATGATGCGGTTAAAGAATTAAAGCCAATCTGCGACATTCAATTAGGCTGCGACTATAACTTCAGAGACAACCTCTCGTTCTACGCTGAAATAAAGAATTTGATTCATAACAAATACCAATTATATTACGACTATCCGAGCTACGGATTCCAGGCGTTCTTAGGATTCAAATATAGATTTTGAGGAAAGGCGAAAGATAGAAGGCGAAGAATGTAAAAAACTTTCGCCTTTTGTTTTATATACATGGATTTTTATTATCTTTGTAAAATTTAAAATACAACTTTAAATTTGTCCACAATATGAATAATCAGTTGATAAATAGAGAATTATTAGACTCCATTAATAATGCATTCAGATATTTTTCAGTATTAACACTTACAGGACCGCGTCAATCCGGGAAAACAACACTATGTAGAAAATTATTTGCTGATTTGCCATATTATAATTTCGAAGACATAGCGACCCTATCGGCATTTCAACATGATCCAAAATCATTCTTAACAAAGCATGACGAAGGGATGATTATTGATGAATCACAAAGATTTCCAGACATCTTTTCATATTTGCAGGTTATTGTTGACGAGCAAAATTTTACAGGAGAAAGAAAAAGAAAATATATAGTGACAGGAAGTTCTAATTTTTCATTGATGCAGAAAGCAACTCAATCAATGGCAGGAAGAACTGCTGTGATGACCTTACTGCCATTATCTACACAAGAGATTGACACAATGTATCCAGACGCGAAGACTGACACTCGTATTCTACGTGGAGGTTATCCTGCAATATGGAAAACAGATGATGAAGGACGTAATTTCCTGCTCAGCAACTACTACACAACATACGTCGAACGTGATTTACGTAGTATGATAAATATTAAGGACTTGACCCAATTCAATACATTCATCAGACTTTGTGCAGGACGTATTGGTTCTGAATGTAACGCCTCAGCATTGTCGGTGGAAGTCGGAGTCAGCGTTCCTACAATTCAATCATGGTTAAGCATTCTCGAAGCATCATATATCATTTACAGATTGCATCCTTATCATGCCAATATCGGCAAACGTCTTACCAAGACTCCAAAACTATATTTCCACGACACTGGTTTAGCTGCATGGTTAATTGGAATTCGTTCTGAAGAGCAACTGTCGGTACATCCATTACGAGGAAATTTATTTGAGAACATGGTTATCAATGATTTTCAAAAATATTATTTCAACAGAGCAGAACGCGCAGATTTATTTTTCTACAGAGACAAAGGACAACACGAAGCTGACCTACTCCAAATGAATGCTGATGGAAGAATACATGCTTACGAAATAAAGTCATCAATGACATATAGAAACGATTTCTTCGATGGTTTACATTACATACAAAACCTTTTAAAAGATAATTTTATATCAGGCTCACTACTATATGACGGGGTACAAGAATCCATTCAGCAATACGATTCATATTGCAATTACAGAAACTTTCCGAAATTATTGAGGCGTTCTTAGGATTCAAATATAGATTTTGACTCGGACACGGACTGTTGACTAAAGATGAGACGCAGCAACAACATATTGTTTATTTTTATTGGTGTTGTTGATACGTCTCTACGTAGGTCACTTCAGTCACTCTAAACCCTTCGCTCCTTCTATGTAATATTAAGAAACAAAAAAAACGAAAAATTATAAAATATCTTATCGACAAATTTTGTCTAAGACGATGATTTTAAAAATCTTAAGTCTTTTTATCTGAATTTTTACGATTTGATAGTATTTCCTTTTATTCTACTTTTGTGTCATTATCGTTAAATCATATTAAAGTTATGGAGAATAAGAAAAACAACATACAAATATTAGGCAAGAACAGATTCATTAAATAAAAGTCTCTGCAAGATATGATTACAGCATTATCTACAGAGACTTTTTTATAATTTGATCCAATATAAATCTTCAATCATGGGAATAATGGGTTCTGCCCATAATTAAAGAGAAAAATGTTAATAAATAGAACCCTTAATCCATATGGCAAAGCGATTTTTCGTAATATTGGCATTAGCTCTTTTTATAGGAACGAATGCCTTCTCTCAAGAATGGGAAAATATTTTAGAATATAACAATGATGATTTTGAATGTTTTAAATTCTATGAATCTAAAGAATTATCAGATGGTAATGTTGGTGTTTCATCTGAGTATTATTACAGAAGCGGTTATGGCGATTTTTATTCGGCGCATCCAAGTGTAGCGAAGTTTTCACCTAATGGTGTCGAATTGTGTAGGAATATTTTTTACAAGGAAGGTTACGCTGCTACATCGAGAGCTCCTTACCTTTTTGAAAATGAAAATAATGAATTGTTCGCACTAACAACTTTTTCACCAGACCACGATTATACATATTTTAACTATTTTAAAAATTTTGACAACCCTCCTACTGATGCAATAGTTGGATTATATAAATTGGATGAAAACTTGCAGGTTGAATATAGTTATGAACATAGTTATCCTATAGATACTTTTGAATTTAGAGGTGACTTGTTCTGGGAAAATTTTCCTAATGAAGCAAGTGGTAACATATTTATATTCTCAGCTTTCAAAGAAGAAGGCGATATAGTTGGAGCATACGTTAAGAGTGTTAGCTCAAGTCCTGATAATTCCCGCGGTAATGATTCCTTATTCTTTTTCAGAATGAATTTTGAAGGTGAATTTTTACAAAAGAAAGGATATGATGTAGGTAATGGTGGTGGAACGTGGCAAACAATTAGACGCAGGCATCATTTGATAAGAACAGAAAATCATTATTTATTGTATGATGGAATAAACGGTGAAAGTGATGGTTATTATACGCAAGGCGTTGTAAGATACTACGATCTGAATTTTGATTATATAACGATGAAATTTATTGATTGTAAGGATTGCGGTGGAAATATATTTGAGGAATTGTCTGACATAACAGTAAAACGTAGTCGTCATAATACAACGTATTTGGTTTCATCTAAAAGAAATGATGATATTAGTCAAGATTGCAGATTATATGAAATAGATGATGATATAAATATTGCCTCTGATTATGTCACAATTAAAAGATATGTGGACAGAGGAACATCTGAATGGGATTATTGTCCAGCTACATGCAGTGTTGATATTGCTGACGACAATTCTGTTTATTTTGCCTGTAATCTAAATAGAGGTTGGATGTGGGACCGTGATTCATACGTCATGATTGAACGTTTTGATGTTGACCTAAACAGCATATCAGTATTGTTTTATGATATTGCAGGAGGTGACGGAATAGCAACAAATGTAAGTAACATCAATCTCACAAAAGACCAAGGTATAATACTTTGTGGTAATGCAACAGACATGCATTCAGATACCGAATTTAAATATATCACCAAATTCCCTGCATCGGCATTTGTCAACATCGAAGAAGCTCACTCTCACGGCTTGAAACTCGCTGTCGCTTATCCTAATCCGGGCGGAGATGTTATGAATATAAGAACAGGCTTGCGTAATGCAACTTTGCAGGTTTATGATATGCAAGGAAGAAAAGTCCATCAACAAATAATAACAGATGAAGTAACTTCAATAGACGCCTCGAAATGGGAGAATGGAACGTATATTTGGGAGCTTAGAGCGGGAAACGGGAGCGGGAACGGGAGCGAGAACGGGAACGAGAACGGGAACGAGAACGGGATTTTGGAGAGCGGGAAATGGGTGAAGTAGAATATGAGAAATTGAGAATCTGAGAACCTGAGAAAACTACGGGAGATTATCTTAGCAACTCAGAGACTTGGTGACTCGGTGACTCGGTGACTTGGCGACTCGGTGACTTGGCGACTC
>JAFTUF010000068.1 GCA_017466405.1 Bacteroidales bacterium | reverse complement strand
GTGGGCCGGAACAACACGGTCGTCGTGGTCGGCTGTCGTCACCATGATAGCTGGATAATTTACATTCTCGCCATTTTGGATGGTATGTAATGGAGAATAAGCATACAACGCCTCAAACATCTCCTTGCTTTCGTCGCTGGTGCCGTAGTCGCTCGCCCAGTTCCAACCGATTGTAAATAAATGATAACGCAGCATATCCATAACACCGACTTGTGGAACAGCAGCTGCGAATAAATCAGGGCGTTGATTTACAACAGCACCTACTAACAAGCCACCGTTAGAGCCGCCGTTGACAGCCATCAACTTAGGATTGCTGTAGTTGTTTTCGATGAGATATTCAGCGCAGGCAATACAATCGTCGAATACATTTTGTTTCTGTAATTTGGTTCCTGCGATATGCCATTCCTCGCCATATTCGTTGCCGCCGCGGAGATTCATCATGGCATAGATACCGCCGTTTTCCAAGAATGGAAGTCGTGAAGTTGAGAAGCCAGGATTCAAGGTAATGTTAAATCCGCCGTAACCGTAAAGCAAGGCTGGGTTGTTACCATCTCTCTTCAAGCCTTTCTTGTAAGTCAAGAACATAGGGACTTTAGTGCCGTCTTTTGAAGTGACGAAGACTTGTTCTGTGGTATAATCTTCAGAATTGAAATCTATTGCTGGAGCGCGGAAGACTTCTGAAGTATTGTCGTTGATGTTATATCTGTAAATCGTTGTTGGGAAAGCGAAAGAAGTGAAGGCGTAGAAAATTTCAGAATCTTCGTAGTCGCTGCTGAAACCGACAGAACCCAAGGTAGGAAGTTTAATCTCGTGTAATAATTTGCCGTCCATAGTATAGACGTATGAATGGTTCGAAGCGTCTTGGTCGTAGGTGACGATCATTTTGCCGTCGGCGAGGTTGATGCCAGCGAGAACGTTTTCGCATTCAGGAATTACATCAATCCAATTTTCCATCTGAGGATTCTTCACATCTACTTTGCAGATTTTTCCTTTAGGAGCGTTATAGTTTGTGAAAATATACAATGTTCCGTCGATGACGTCAATCGGGCTGTAAGAATAATTCATGTCGAAGCCAATCTGAACAAATTCGCTCTTAGGATTTTTAGCGTCTTTAATCCATAAAGTATGACCTGCGCCTTGACCGCTTTCATACAAGAACATATAATTCTCATCTTCTGTCAAGCCAAGCTGATGGAAATAACGAGGTTGCTCAGGATTCTCATAAAACAAGACATCTTCCTCTTGTGATGTGCCGAGTTTATGATAATAAATCTTATGATTTTCATTTACGTTACTGAACTCCTTGCCTTCTTCAGGACGGTCGTATGCGCCGTAGAAGAAGCCGTCTTTGTACCAAGAAGCGCCGGTGAACTTAGCCCATTGGATATGGTCAGGGAGAAGCTCACGAGTAGCGATGTCCATCACATAAAACTCAACCCAGTCGGAGCCGCTACGTTGAATAGAATAAGCGAGATATTTTCCGTCGTTAGATTGATAAGTACCCGACAAAGCGACAGTTCCGTCATCTGACAAAGCATTAGGGTCGAGCAGAACGGATGGTTCTTCGTCTAATGAATTCTGAATATAAATAACGCTCTGATTTTGAAGACCGTCGTTTTTCGAGAAGATATAACGGTTGAAACGTTTTGAAGGAAGGCTGTAACGCTCGTAGTTGATTAATTCTGTCATGCGGTTTTTCAAGTCCTCGCGATAAGGAATGTGTGTGAGATAGTCTTCTGTCACGGCACGTTGTGCGTCAACCCATTGTGCCGTCTCTGCTGTGGTGTCGTTTTCGAGCCATCGATAAGGGTCGGCGACTTTTGTTCCAAAATATTCATCGACGACAGCAGCGTCTTTTCTTGTCTCCGGATATTCCACTACAGAATATTTCGTTGTTTGTTGTCCGCATCCGAACATTGTTATCATGCTTCCCATGATGATGATTTTAGATTTAGTATTCATAGTATGATTTTATTTGCAAATATATCTATTTTTATCGTGAAAAATAATATTTTTGCAGAAATAGATTCATCGAGATTATGAGAAAATTTTTATTGTTATCGCTGATATTTATCGCTTTGTTCTCATGTGATAGAAAAGAAGATGTCGCTGGTTTCCAATATCCCGACTCAAAAGTCTGGAAGCATGGCGTTTATTCTAAATATGACGCGCAGAAATATGAAGACATCTTCGATGGACTCGAAGTCGATGTAATTTATTCACAGGAGAAGAATGACATTTACGTGGGACGCGTCGTCGCCGATACTTCCAAAAACCTGACTCTAGACGAATGGCTGTCAATTCTTAAAAAACCAGAAAAGATGAATTACTGGATTGATTTCAAGAATCTGTCAGAAAAAAATGTCGAGCAGGCAATGAAAATCTTAAATTCTTTGGATGAAAAATATGGAATTAAGGCGAATGCTTTCGTCGAGAGTAAAAACTTAAAAGTTCTTAAGACTGTTAAGGAAAACGGATTCCGCACCTTGCTGTGGGTCGAGAACATAAAATATTGGAAAAGAAAGGAGCATAAAGATTCCGTCTATTTAGCGAAAATGATTAGGAATCAAATTAAAGAACTGAATCCCGACGCTATAAGCTGCGAATATAGCATGTATCCTTTTTTGTGCGATAGCTTCCCAGAACAGAATATTCATTTCTGGGATACGCCTAAGGATTTCACTCCTGAAAATGTGGAGTTTACAAAAGAATTATGTAACAATAAAAGCGTGAAAGTCGTTCTCGTTGACTACCCAACTCCTGATATTTTTTAGAAACTGAGAAGTTAGAAAATTGAAAAACTGAGAAAATTTCAACTCAGGCATTTTTGACAATTATACCATAATTTTCAGTTTTTCAGATTTTCATATCTAATCTAACTTCCTAATATCATAATGTTAATATTTTTTAACAAGATGCTATGTTCAGGATTCCACATAAAGTCTTTCTTTGTTGGTTCTAAATAAATCTCAAGCTTGTTATCTTTAAAACCTCTAACAGAATAAATCTTAA
Source organism: Bacteroidales bacterium (assembly GCA_017466405.1). Taxonomy (GTDB): domain Bacteria; phylum Bacteroidota; class Bacteroidia; order Bacteroidales; family F082; genus Limimorpha. Next base: position 3,013 of record JAFTUF010000068.1, on the reverse strand, counting down.
CGAATTCAAGATTTAGCCATTGATTTTTGTAATAATTTCTTTCAACAAAACTCTTCGAAATATTATCCAAACTGGTAATCTTCTGATTCTTATCGTGAGTGAAATTTATGCCGAGATTTATGAACTGGTCTTGCCACACATTGCCGGTAAACATGACATCAGCTGTCATAACGACTTTCACTTCATCATATCTTGGTTCAATGTCGGCAGATAAAATCCTGACAGCCTTAGGTTTCTTAACACTCGGTTTCTCAGGTCCCGAGCTACAATAAATCGAATCTATCACTACTTCTTTTATCGTGTCGAATGTCTGATGTGGGAAGATAGGATTCTTCGTTATCTTATTATTCGAATAAGTGTAATTATCTACATAGACAAGACTCTTGAATTTAGCATCTATCTCATTGATTATAGATTTATTGTCTATCTCTTCAAGTTCGAGATTGTCTTTTATGAGATATGCTTTCTTGTTGTCTTTCTCAAAAGTGTAATAATAATTCTCAAAAATTCCATCATAGATACTTCTTGTATATCGTAAGAAGCAAGTCTTTATATCACAACGGAATGACTTACTCATATCTAATCCATCGCTCACCCAATGTATTTCACTTGGCGTTGTAAGGTTAAAATTATCGCGGAGTAGAGCGTTGAGAGAAGGTACAATATCGTTGTGAGAGACAACAGATTTGAAATGATTCGTTTTTCTCAGCATAGGCGACCAGATAATCAAAGGCACGTGGAAGGCATCTAAAGGATGATCTGGCTTCAAATTCAGACTATGATCACCGGTAATGACAAAAATATAATTGCCATCTTGATATAATTCTGAATAATTCCTAACAAAATCTTTTACAGCATCATCGCCATACATCATAGCAGCGAGATGCCCGCTTATCTCATTATACCTGATTTGCTCCTCCTCAGGCATAGAAGAGATAATCTTAGCTACCTTATCGTTATAGGCATCTACTTTATTCTTATCGTGAAGTTTAAGTCTGTTATCATGTTGAGAGATAGTTATCAACAAATCAAAATACGATTTGTCTTTGTTACGTCGACTTATTATTTCAGCACTTTTATCCAACATCACCTTGTCTTGATATCCCCAATAAGTAAAGTCGTATTTCTTGTTTTCCTTTTTCATCGATTCCTCATAGAAAGGCGACAGATAATCTATCTTCTCTGCAATAAGATAATCATAGACTTTGTCGAAGGAGAAATTTCCTGCATAAAACGCACTTGTCTCGTACCCATTGTTTTTCAATATACTGAGCAAGGAATTATGCTCGGGCATATCTCCAAATTGAAATCCTCTCGTTCCGTGCGGAACGGAACTCGTCATAGACGGCACGATGCCGAAACTACGCGGGGTCGTTGACAAACAATTGGTCCATAACAGAGAATGTTGCGACAAAGAATCTAAAAACGGTGTGAATGTATATCCATATTCATTAACACCAAACAAATCAGCACCTAAAGATTCTACAACGATGAAGACAATATTAGGTTTAATTTCTGATTCACAGAAATATTTGCCAAGAACATTGTCAATATTATCATTTCTTTCCAAAGGATATTCATTATCAACTATTTCTCTTTGTGGATATAATGCCTTATATCTTTCAATCTTTTCATTCTCAAAATTTAATCTCGATATGCTTATGTCAGCATTATCAGCATCCTCATCTAAAAAACAAGAATAGAAGCAATACCATATCTTATTGACAACACTTTCATTCTGAACAGGCTTGATAATAATAAATGAAGGTATCGAAACTAACATTAAAATCAGGAGAATCATAGTTGGGCTCTGAGCCTTGAACTTTGAACTTTGAGCGGCTACAATATTTATAAAAACAAATCCGACAATAAGCAGTATGGCTGCTGCTATCATCCAGAAATTCAGCGTACTCTTTACAGTGGCAACTGTTTCCCAAAATGGTCTTTCTATCAACTCGCGTCCCATCATAAGTCCCGTTGAATTATGATAGAAAATTAGCCCGATCTCTGAAATGACAATTATCGCAAAAAGAACAGAAGATGTATAAAAAGCGGCTTTCTTTGAAAAAAGAGAAATTAAATTAAAAATTATTAAGATAAGAAAACTTATAACCAAAGACAGAACAAGGTTACTATAGATCATTTCTAAAATATGACTTATTGATACAGAATCTGACGTAAAAAGTTCAAAACATTTTACACAGAAAATGACAATAATGAAACATATTGCTATTGGTAAGAATGATTTTATTGATTCTAAATATTTCTTCATATAATTATTATTTTACACCTAAGATCTTTATGTTGATATCTTTTAACGTAACACTATGTTCCGGATTCCATAGATAATCATCTCCAGTAGGTCTCAAATAAATATCTATCTTAGAATCCTTGTCTTTGTTATTAGATTTTAACACTTTTGTGACACTGATATTACACCATTGCTCTGGCTTATAATCTTTTTCGATAATATTTTTGGAAATCACCTCCGGCGTCCATATCGCATTAGACGATCTTATAGAAAGTCGTACAAATTTGTCGTATGTTATGTCAGCCGTATATTTCATCTTTGCCGTCATAACCACTTTGATTTCACTATATCCTGGATCTATCGTCTTTGAGTATATATCAACAAGAGGTCGTTCCATTACACTTGGTTTCTCTTCACCGGTTCGGCAAATAACTGAATCTACTGTAACAGACTCGAGCAGTTCGTAGTTCTTAGACCGCACTATTGGAGTTTGTGTTAATTTATTATTCATGTATGTATAATTATCAACATATAACATCGTATTCATTCTATCTTTCATCAGATTCAGAAGACTATCGTTTTTCATTTTCTTCAGTTTCATACCATCTTGAACTAAATACAAAAAGTCTTCGTTATTTTTCTCGATGTAGAAAATACTGTCGTAAAGACAATTTGTAGTTTTATTAGAAGGCGTGATAAAATAAGTCTTCAGATTGCTTCTGAAATTAACGGCTGTGTCTAAACCATCTGATACCCAATGAA
>JAFTUF010000067.1 GCA_017466405.1 Bacteroidales bacterium | reverse complement strand
AAGAAACGCAACAATGCTCGGCACTCGAGGCGATGCGTCAAGTCATCAACCCTAACTCTCTCGAGATAAGAAATGAGTGCTACGTGGAACAATTCCTCGCCGATGCTAAACCTCTCGACCACTTCCAGTTCCAAAGAATTGGTTACTTCACAGCCGACAAGGACAGCACGGCAGAACATCTGGTCTTCAACAGAACAGTGACACTGAAAGATACTTTTCAACTTCCTCAGAAATAATTACTGAGAAAAAGAAAAAAACGTATCTTTGCACGGATAAAATGAGACGTTGTCAAGACGTCTCTACAATAGCCACTTTAGCTCAGTTGGTAGAGCAACGCATTCGTAATGCGTAGGTCGACGGTTCGAGTCCGTCATGTGGCTCTCTCTTCTCTTCATATTTTAATCACAAAATATTATGAACGATACTAAAACCCAAATCTCCGAAAATACTAAAATGGCGGAGCTGATTCTGTCGAATCCTAACCTTATGCTCACTCTCTCTCGCTTCGGAATAGAACTCGGTTTCGGCGACTCTCTCGTGAAGGACGTTTGCAAAAAAGCTGACGTAAACACAGCGTTCTTCCTTCTGATATGCAACCTCTATACCGACCAAAACTTCATTCCTTCTACCGACGACATCAATTCGGTGAACATAAACACTCTGCTTTCTTATCTGTCGCAGTCGCATAAATACTACGTGGAAGAGAGAATACCTCATATCGAAAACCATCTCAACAGAATAGTCGAAGCCTGTCCTAAGAAATTCGGAGTCACGATTGAACGTTTTTTCAAAGAATATAAACAAGAAGTCATCAACCATTTCTCTTACGAGGAAGATACTGTGTTTCCATATATCAACGCACTCGGCGATAAATCGTTAAAGAAATCTTTTTCGATAGATGAGTTTAAATGCAATCACAGCAATATCGAAGATAAACTCAACGACTTGATGAATATCCTTATAAAATATCTTCCTGCTGAAATCTTCCCGAAGGAAAGAATAGAAATCTCTCTCGATATTGTGGATTTATCTTCAGACCTCAAATGCCATACTCTCGTAGAGGAACGCGTTCTCGTGCCTTTTGTCGAATTGCTAGAAAAACAATGCCATGAAAACATGTAAGATTATCATAGCGGAACCTTCTCCTATCATAGCTGCCGGAATCGAAGCTTTCTTGGAAAGTACCAACAGATTGCAGGTGGTTTCTATGGTGGATAATTTCGACAGCTTGCACGAGAGAATGATAGTTCATAAACCCGACATCATCATTATCAATCCTTTGATGATTGGCTTCGCTTCCAACAGCATTAAACAATTCATGCAGAACTATCAATCGACAATGGCAATCGCTTTGGTTACTACTTATTTCGACAGAGGAATCTTAAAACATTTTAAGGAAGTGATAGAACTCGGCGAGAATAAGCAGAAAATCATTAACAAAATATTTGGTCTGTTAGACAATAACGACGAGTCCTCGAGCCAGAGTGAGAACTTCGACTTGTCAAATCGTGAGACTGACGTTTTGGTTTGCGTCGCTAAAGGAATGACAAACAAAGATATTTCAGATATGCTGAACATCTCGGTTCATACAGTCATCACGCATCGTAAGAATATCGTTAAGAAAACCGGAATCAAGTCGGTGTCGGGTCTTACGGTTTACGCCTTGCTTAACAATCTGGTTGAAGAATCTGAGATTTACGAATAGTTATATAAAACAAACGACAGTTATAGTCAAGGCGAATATAACTGCTTCTAAGGAAGACTTTACCAACAATACGTTCAGCTGTTTTCCTTCATATTTATTCAACTTTGAATAAACGCTTATTGAGTATGCGACGAGGGGAATTATCGCTATAGCCCACAATTTATAGTCGCAGATATTTTTCAGAAAATAGAATCCTAATGCACAAGCTATCAAAGGATTTAAGAGAAAAACCTTTTTCATGAAACTCTTTCCGAAAATACCGACGGTGGTGATTTTGTTATGACGTTTGTCGTCTTCTTCATCACGCACGTTGTTCACAATGAGAAGCTCATCGACGACGAGACCCATAGCAAAACCTGCAGTTACTATCTCCCAGTTTATTTCTTTTGTCAAGATGAAATATGTGAATGTGACAGGAATTATTCCGTAGAAAAGTATGACTGCTACATCGCCGAGTCCGTTATATGACAATGGAAATGGTCCTGTAGAATAGCAGAATGCCACCGCTATTATCAATAATCCGAAAGGAAGAAGTATCAATCCGCCCCAGTACATCAGACTTGATCCAACAATGAAACATATTGATGCGACTAATATTATCGCTTTTAGCATCGCTTTAGGAGTTATCTCTCCGCTGACTAATTTCCTGTCGGGACCGAGACTATCTTTGTTGTCGGCACCCGTTTTGAAATCGGCATAATCGTTGACCAGATTTGATGTTGTCTGAGCTAAGATGGCGAACAACAGACATAATATTGCGGGAAGCCAGTTGACATAACCTTCGTTGAAAGCTAATGCCGATGCCATCACTACTGAAGACATGGAAACTAACAAGGTCTTTGGTCTTATGGTGTTGAACCATTTACGAATATTTTTCAGCATAATTTTTTTATTGCAAAGTTACAATATTATCGAGAAAAAATCATATCTTTGTCGCTTATTAAAAAAATTAAATAATTGGTGATTTTATGAAAGGCTCGTATAGAGAATATAAGAATTTGAACCTTACAAATATTGCAAAAGAGGTTCGTAAGTATTGGGAAGAGAACGACGTTTTCCAAAAGAGTTTAGATAATCGTAAAGATGGTCCGGCATACGTGTTTTTTGAAGGACCACCGTCAGCAAACGGAACACCAGGTATCCACCACGTCATGGCACGTACAATTAAAGATATCTTCTGCCGTTATCAGACTTTGAAAGGAAAGAGAGTCTCTCGTAAGGCAGGTTGGGATACTCACGGTCTTCCTGTGGAACTCGGCGTTGAGAAGAAACTCGGCATCACCAAAGAAGACATTGGCGTGAAGATAAGCGTTGACGAATATAACAAGGCTTGCCGTGAAGAAGTAATGAAATATAAAGACTTATGGGACGAACTTACACGTACCATGGGTTATTGGGTTAACTTGGACGACCCTTATATCACTTTCAAAAACGAATATATCGAAACCTTATGGTACCTCTTGTCGGTGATTTACAATAAAGGCCTCCTTTACAAAGGCTACACCATCCAACCTTATTCACCTGCAGCAGGTACTGGCTTGAGTTCTCACGAACTTAATATCCCTGGTTGCTACCGCGACGTTAAAGACCTCACATGTACAGCATTGTTCCGCGTCAAAGCTGAACAAAGCACCGTCAAGGCTAATCCTTTCGGAGTAGATGTTCCTTTCAACAGCATGCAAATCGCTGCATGGACAACAACACCATGGACCTTGCCTTCAAACACAGCATTGTGCGTCGGCAACAGCATCGACTATAATCTCGTAAAATCCGTAAATCCTGTCAGCGGCGAAATCGCTTACTTCGTGTTAGCAACTCCATTGATGGGTTCATTCTTCCCTAAAGAAGAAGAAAAACCATCATTCGAAGATTATAAAGTCGGCGACAAAAAACTTCCTTACGAAGTCCTCGGAACATGTAAAGGTAAAGACCTCGTCGGTTTGGAATATGAACAACTCATCCCTTGGGTTAATCCAGGTGAAGGCGCATTCCGCGTAATCCACGGCGACTATGTCAGCACAGAAGATGGTACAGGTATCGTTCATATCGCTCCTACTTTCGGTGCTGATGACGACCGCGTAGCAAAACAAAGCGGCATACCTCCACTCCAAATGATTGACAAAGACGGTAAGGCTCAGCCAATGGTTGACAGAACAGGTAAGTTCTTCAAGATAGAAGACTTAGACGAAGAGTTCGTGAAGAACTTCATGAATGTCGAGGCTTATCGTCCTTACGCAGGTCAATATGTTAAGAATGCTTTCGATGCAACAAAGACTGAAAAAGATAAGTCGTTAGACGTTGACATCGTCGTTTTATTGAAAGAAGAAGGCAAACTCTTCAAGAGCGAAAAACATACTCACAACTATCCACACTGCTGGCGTACCGACAAACCTGTTCTCTATTATCCATTAGACAGCTGGTTTATCAGAAGCACTGCTTTAAAAGACAGAATGATAGAACTCAACAAGACTATCAACTGGAAACCAGAAGCAACAGGAACAGGACGTTTCGGCAACTGGTTGGAAAACTTAGTTGACTGGAACCTCTCACGTTCACGTTATTGGGGAACTCCACTTCCAATCTGGCGCACTGAAGACGGCAGCGAAGAAGTATGTATCGGCAGCGTAGCAGAACTCCGTCAAAGAATAGACGAGTCTGTCAAGGCTGGTTTCATGACAGAAAATCCTTACGCTTCAGAAGATTATAACAGCTTCGACTTACACAGACCATATATCGATAACGTAATCCTCGTTTCATCAGATGGCAAGAAGATGTTCCGTGAGCCAGACCTTATCGACGTTTGGTTCGACTCAGGAGCAATGCCTTATGCTCAAATCCACTATATGGGCGAAGAAGGAAAACTCAACGATGAGACATTCCCAGCCGACTTCATCGCAGAAGGCGTTGACCAGACACGTGGTTGGTTCTTCACTTTACACGCTATCGCTACGATGATTTCAGACTCTGTCTCATATAAGACAGTTATCTCTAACGGTTTGGTCTTGGATAAGAACGGCAACAAGATGTCGAAACGTCTCGGCAATGCAGTCGATCCATTTGAAGCAATAGAGAAATACGGCGCCGACGCAGTACGTTGGTATATGATAACAAACTCACAACCTTGGGATAACCTCAAGTTTGACGAAGAAGGCGTTGACGAAGTACGTCGTAAGTTCTTCGGAACATTATATAACACATACGCATTCTTCGCTTTGTATGCAAACATCGACAAGTTCGATTTCTCAGAAGCAGAAATTCCTTACGAAGAGCGTCCTGAAATCGACAGATGGATTCTCTCAGAATTAAACTCTTTGATTGAAGAAGTAGATAACGATTATAAGAACTACGAACCAACAAGAGCAGGTCGTGCTATAGCAGAATTCGTTGATGCACACTTGAGCAACTGGTACGTACGTCTCTCACGTCGTCGTTTCTGGAAGAGCGATGTCACAGCAGACAAGACATCAGCTTACCAAACATTATATACCTGCTTAGACGTTTTAGCAAAGATTTCCAGCCCTATAGCTCCATTCTTCGCTGAGCGTTTATACCAAGACCTTAACGCAGTGACAGGTCGTGACGCAGCAGAATCTGTTCACCTCACCGACTTCCCTAAGGCAAATCCAGAACTCATCCATAAAGACTTGGAAGAAAGAATGGAGATGGCACAACTCGCATCGTCAATGGTATTGTCGTTGAGAAAGAAAGCTAACATCCGTGTTCGTCAGCCATTATCAAAAATCATGATTCCTGTCAATTCAGAAAATGAACTCGAACAATTCAAGAAAGTTGAGCAACTCATTCTTTCTGAAGTCAACGTTAAAGAAATAGAATATCTGACAGCTGACAAGAATATCTTGGTTAAGAAGGTTAAGCCAAACCTCAGAAACTTAGGTCGTCGTTATGGCAAGATGATAAAACAGATAACACAGTTCTTCGCTGAGATAGATCAAGAAACAATCAGAACTCTCGAAAACGTTGGTTATTTGGATGTGACATTAGACGGACAAGAACTTCACTTGGAACTCTCTGACGCTATCATCACAACAGAAGACATCCCAGGCTGGGCAGTCGCTACACAAGACGATTCAACAGTTGCTTTAGACATCACCATCACTCCAGAATTGGCAGAAGAAGGTTTGGCAAGAGAAATCGTCAACAGAATCCAAAATATGAGAAAAGACGGCGGATTTGAAGTGACAGACCACATCATGTTGACAATAGAAAAGAACAACGATATAAATGCTGTTGTTGAGAAGTACAAAGATTATATCTGTTCAGAGACATTGGCAACAATTGATATGGTTGAAAACATTGGCGATGTCGAGGCGATAGAACTTATCGACGGCGTTTCTGTTAAGTTCAAAATAAGCAAGAATTAATAATTTATTTTCTTGTGTTTTAAGATATTTGTTATTAACTTTGACGGCAATTATCGCAGTCTAACTAAAATAGAATAGTTATGGAAGAGAACGTAAATAACATGCAAGACAGAGTCAGATATTCTGACGAAGAACTTGAGGAATTTAAAGAACTCATCTTAGATAAATTGGCTAGAGCTCGTAAAGATCTTGAGATGTTAAACGACAATATTTCTGGCGAAGATAATAGTGCTAATGATACTGCACCTACCTTCAAGATTTTGGAAGAAGGTTCCAACGTCTTGTCGAAGGAAGAGAACAGTCAGTTGGCAGCTCGTCAATACAAATATATTCAGAACTTAGAAAACGCTTTGGTAAGAATAGAAAACAAGACTTACGGAGTATGTCGCGTGACAGGCAAGTTGATT
>JAFTUF010000066.1 GCA_017466405.1 Bacteroidales bacterium | reverse complement strand
CCAAAAGCAGTCCTTTTTTTATTTCACTACTCCAACAACATATAATAGAAAAAACGTCAACTATACAAATAATTGACGTTTTTTTTAACTTAGTAACTCAGCAATTTAGTATCTCAGATACGAGACGCAGCAATTACTCTACGTAAGACTCTGCGTCAAAAAAATCATCCGCATTTTGAATAGCCACAGTTCTTACAATGTTTGCAGCCGTCTTCATAAACCAGAGCTTCACCGCAGGTTGGACAAGTTTCTTTGTCTTTTGTTCCATCAGGAATATAACGTTTCAAAGCTCTAGCAATACCATTCTTCCATGCATTGATATTGTCTTCATCAACACTCAAGTTTTGAATAAGATTAACCACATTGGTGATTGGCATGCCATGACGCAAGATACCTGAAATGAGTTTTGCATAGTTCCAGAACTCAGGACTGAACGAACGCGACAATCCCTCAATAGTAACTTTATATCCTTGCTTGTCTAAGAACTGAAGGTCATATCTTGTCTTACCTTCGACTTTATTCTTTGTAATCCATGCTGTCTCGACGAAAGGAGGCAGATAGAAGTCGTCTTGTTTTCCGAGGAAGATCTCGTAAGGTTTTCCATTGATCTTTCCTACGAAAGCAATCCATTTCTCGTAGTTATTTTGGAAACGCACGACGTCACATTCGAGCGTTTTAGGACGTATTGGTGAATGTGTCTCGATGATGTCATTTTCAGAGTTTCTCTTGTTGTCATCTTTCTTATTAGATACGAGCACACCTGTACGTGAACCATCGCGATAGATTGTCATACCTTTACAGCCACATTCCCATGCTGTGAGGTAAATCTGACTTACCAACTCTTCTGTTGTCTCAGCAGGAATGTTGACAGTGACGCTGATAGAGTGGTCAACCCATTTCTGCATCTCGCCTTGCATCTTAACCTTACTGACCCAGTCGATGTCGTTGGCTGTTGCTTTATAATAAGGTGATTTATTGATTACCTCTTGAAGTTTTTCGTCGTCGTAAGCTTTCACCTCTTCGACGTCGTAACCGTTCACCTCTAACCAAGTGATGAACTTAGGATGGAAGACATTATACTCTTCGAAGGAGTTTCCGTCATTGTCGGTGAATGACACTTTAGCGTTTTTGTCGTTTGGATTTACCTTACGGCGTCTCTTATATGATACCATAAACACAGGCTCGATACCTGAAGTTGTCTGCGTGCAGATGCTCACTGTTCCTGTAGGAGCTATGGTGAGCATAGCAATATTACGGCGACCGTATTTCACCATATCTTGATAGAAGTCTTCGTTCATCTCGCGGAGTCTGTTGATGAAAGGATTGTTTTCTTCGCGTTTGGCATCATAAACTTCGAATGCGCCGCGTTCCTTAGCGAGGTTGACAGAAGATCTGTAAGCTTCGTAAGCGAGTAGTTTTTGTACAGATGTAGAGAACTCGATAGCTTCGTCGGATGCATAACGTTTTCCGAGAGCTGCGAGCATATCTCCTTCAGCGGTAATACCGATACCGGTACGTCTTCCCTGAAGGGCTTTTCTGCGTATATTTTTCCAGAGGTCAACTTCACATCTCTTGACCTCATCGCTTTCTGGGTCGGAATAGACTTTCTCGAGGATAGCGTCGATCTTCTCTATTTCGAGGTCGATGATGTCGTCCATTATTCTCTGAGCTATAGCGACATGTTTAGCGAAGAGTTCTGCGTTGAAACGAGCCTCAGGTGTGAAAGGATGTTCAACATAACTATAGAGGTTCATGGCAAGGAGGCGGCAGCTGTCGTAAGCGCACAATGGAATCTCACCACATGGGTTGGTGCTCAATGTCTTGAACCCTAAGTCGGCGTAACAATCTGGAATAGACTCACGAGTGATGGTATCCCAGAAGAGCACTCCAGGCTCAGCCGACTGCCATGCGTTATGGATAATCTTATCCCACAACTTCTTGGCGTCTATCTCTTTTGTATATTTAGGGGTATCGGAATCGACAGGGTATCTTTGCATGAAAGGTTTACCTTCTTTCACTGCTTTCATGAAGTCGTCGCTGATACGTACGGAGACGTTGGCGTTGGTGATTCTGCCTTGTTCCATCTTAGAGTCGATGAAATCCTCCGAGTCTGGGTGGTTGATGCTGATGCTCATCATCAATGCGCCGCGACGTCCGTCTTGTGCCACTTCTTTAGTGGAGTTGGAATAACGTTCCATGAAAGGCACCACGCCTGTTGAAGTAAGAGCGCAGTTTTTCACAGGGCTTCCAGCAGGACGGATGTGAGAGAGGTCGTGACCTACACCACCGCGACGTTTCATGAGCTGCACCTGTTCCTGATCTATCTTCATGATGGCTCCATACGAGTCGGAACTGCCATCGGTGCCGATGACGAAACAATTAGACAAAGAAGAAATCTGGAAGTTATTTCCGATACCAGCCATAGGACTTCCTTGTGGCACTATGTATCTGAAGTTCTTGAGAACCTCATATACTTCTTCCTCCGACATAGGATTAGGATATGTCTTCTCGATACGGGCGATCTCGGAAGCGATACGATGATGCATATCGTCTGGTGTCAACTCAAAAATATTACCGTCGCTATCTTTCAAAGCGTACTTGTTCATCCAAACGTCGGCTGCAAGCTGGTCGCCGCCAAAATATTTTATCGTTGCCTCTTTAACTTCTTCTATAGAATAAGTTTTGTATTCTTTGTGCTCCATATCTTCAGTGTTGTCTTCTTTGTTATTTTCAGTGATGTCTTTTTTATCAATATCATTTTCCAAAACCTGCTCCTGAGTGAATTTGCTTTCATTTCTATAATCCATCAAAACAGCATCGTGAGATTTTTCAAGCTCGACGCTAACGCTCTCAGTTTCCATAATCGAAAACAAATCCTGCATGCCCTTTGTATGCTTCTTTGCCATTTTATTATTGATTTTAAACAGATTATATATAAAAAAACAATCAACCCCCTCTGCCGATTTTCAATTTGCTAAATTATAAAAGAGAAAGATGTCAGCGACAAAAAATGTCAACGATTTTTCATGTTTTTTTCAACATAAAATTGTTGATAATTTCTTCTGAAAAAATTTGTTTTGGCGTTTAATTTGTTCATAGGAGATTTCAAAAATTAAGGTCTAAAAAAATGTCACGATATGTTAAGTATTAAATATTTTATTTTCAATCCGATATGTGTCAATACTTTTGTAATTTACAATGAATCAAAAGAATGCGTCATCGTTGACCCAGGAAATCATAATATAGGCGAAGATAATATTTTATTTGATTATATAGAAAAAAATCAATTGAAACCTATCATGATTCTGAACACTCACGGCCATATTGACCATATCTTGGGGAACTATTCAACAGCCATGAAATACGGCATTCCATTAGCCTCCCACCCTGATGGTGAGATGTATTACAAGAGCGCATATTCGTATGCTTCAGCCTTCGGAATCAACTATAAAAAAGAAGAGACTTTATATCCAACTATTGAATTATTCAATAATCAAATAATAAATATTGGAGATGACGAGCTAGAAGTCATTTTCACGCCAGGACACGCCAAAGGCAGCTGTTGTTTCTATTGCGAGAAACAAGATTTCATCATCACAGGCGATACCTTATTTAAAAAAGGTATCGGTCGCACCGACCTCCCTGGAGGTTCTTATAAAGAAATAGTTGAAAGTTTAGAAAACGAACTCTTCCAACTTCCCGACGATACCATCTGCTACTGCGGACACGGTCCCGAGACGACAATAGGAGAAGAGAGATTTCATTGAAAACTGAAAAATTGAGAAACTGAAAATATGAAAAAAAAGACGATGACGTGTCAATTACATATTGTTTATTTTCAAAAGTGTAATTGGCGCGTCTCTACTCAGTGACTCAGAAACTTAGCATCTTAGCAACTAAAAAAGGGCTTTCGCCCTTTTTTTATATTATCCCTGGAATTCGCATCCATTCTTTTCCTTCTGCGCAGCAGGCTTCTACTTCTGCTATCGTCTTTGGTATCGGACGTCCGAGGACTCTGTTGCCGTCGGCTGTAATCAATAAATCGTCTTCAATTCTGATTCCGCCGAAGTCTTTGTATGTCTCAACTTTATCGTAGTTGATGAATTCTTTATGTTTGCCTTCAGCCTTCCAAATATCAATCAATGTTGGGATGAAATAGATTCCTGGTTCATCGGTGACAACCATTCCTGGTTTAAGGACCTTGCCGCAGCGTAATCCTCTGAAACCTTCTTTTGTTGCGCGTGGCGTCTCTGCATCATAACCTACGTTATTCTCGCCAAGACCTTCCATATCATGAACATCCATGCCGAGAGCATGACCCAATCCGTGAGGCATGAATAAATAATGAGCGCCTGCTTCAAGAGCATCTTCGACATTACCTTTCATCAAACCTAAAGCATTCAATCCTTCGATGATAGTGCGACATGCCAAGACGTGCATATCGAAATATCTGTTGAAAGGACGAGTGTTGTTGATGACTTCCATATTGGCTTTCAATACGATGTTATAAATATCACTTTGACGTGAATTAAACTTGCCACCAACAGGAACTGTACGTGTAAAGTCGGAAGCGTAATAATTCTTTGTCTCAGCACCTGCGTCACAGACCATCATTCTGCCTTCTTGGAGAATGTTGTTATGTCCGTGGTTGTGAAGTGTCTGACCATCGACACTGAGGATCACAGGGAAAGAAACGCCGTAGCCATTAGAAATCGCGATGCCTTCAACAGCACCAGCTATTTCTTGTTCGATAACGCCTGGCTTACACATCTTCATCGCTGTGGTATGCATGAAATATGCTGTGTTGGCAGCTTTCTCCATATCTTCAATCTCGACATCAGATTTTATCTCACGAAGTTTAACTACTTCTGTAATAAGTTCTTGACTTACATATTTAGAGAGAGCATCGATGTCTGTGTTAAACCATTTAGCGAGTTTTATTTTCATATCGCCACGGTAAGGAGGAAGGATATGAATCTGGCGACCTTTAGCGACAGCCTCGCGGAGATATTCGCCGAAACCATTGATGTCGCGGGTTTGTTTCACGGCTATCATCTCGCCTTGTTCAGTAAGAGATGGAAGGTTACCGCACCAGATGATGTCGTCGATTGTTATTTCTCTTCCGAATAAAATTTCCTCGCCCGACTCGAAGTCGATGACACCGATGAGGTCAGGAGTGTCGAGACCGAAGAAATAAGCGAAGTTACTATCTTGACGATAGCGATAAGTATTATCTGGATAATTGAGGGAAGCCTCGTCATTAGCAGGGAAGAAAGCTATTCCTTTAAGCCCTGATTTCAATAAAGCGGCGCGACGGCCAGCAAAAACTTCTTTTGAAAACATAGTATTTCTTTTTTTTTAAGGACAACTGTCAACAGTCAACGGTCAACGGTCAACAGTCATCGTTCAAAGTTAATTATTATCTTTTTCTTTCTGCAACAAAAATAATGATTTTTGTCGTTCTATTTCTATTTTTGGTTTAATAAAATGTTATATTTGCAAATCTTATTCACGTCATTATCTGACGTGAATAATATAAATAATCACGTCATGAAATAAAAAGTGTATGAGAGCTATTTGGATATGGCAACAGATGAACTGGCCTAAATTTTACTGGGACGACAGTAGAATCATTACCTCATTATCGAATGTGAGGTTGTTACAGGGAAAATTATTAGGGGAACTTAACACATTCGGTTTTGATTTGCAAAACAATGCATCTTTAGAAATCATAACATCTGATGTAATTAGTTCATCGGAGATAGAGGGTATTGTGTTAGATCCTGCAAGAGTAAGGTCTTCAGTAGCGTCTCGTTTGGGATTAAGTACACAGGGATTGCCAACCCCTGATCATTACACCGAAGGTGTTGTTGAAGTGATGATGGATGCCATAAAAAACTTCAACGAGCCATTGACAAAAGAACGACTTTGCGACTGGCACGCAGCGCTTTTCCCGACAGGAAGAAGTGGTATGTATAAAATATCAGTCGCGGAATATCGTCAAGGAGATGAACCTATGCAGATTGTGTCGGGAGCGATGGGACACGAAAAAGTTCATTATGAAGCTCCGTCATGTTCAAATGTGCCTCATGAGATGGATTTGTTTCTGGAATGGATAAACAAATCGAGCGATATTGACCCGGTATTACGAGCTGCTATAGCTCATCTTTGGTTCGTAGCGATACATCCTTTTGATGACGGAAATGGCAGACTCACACGTACCATTACCGACATGATGCTTTCCAGATCTGATGGACAAAGGCTGAGATTTTACAGTATGTCGGCTGAGATAATGAGAAAGCGTAACTCATATTACGACATCCTACAAAAAACAACGAGCGGAGATTTATGTATCACCGATTGGTTATTGTGGTTTATAGAAACAATGGAAGGTGCCATTATGCGTTCATACGAAACACTTTCTAAGGTGCGTCAAAAAGCAATATTCTGGCAGAACAACAGTGAAGTCACTTTTAACGAGCGACAAGTCAAGATTTTAAATCGACTGCTTGATGGTTTTGAAGGAAAACTTACGACATCCAAATATGCAAAGATATGTCATACTTCCCAAGCCACAGCATTGCGCGACATACGGGATTTGTTGGAAAGAAA
>JAFTUF010000065.1 GCA_017466405.1 Bacteroidales bacterium | reverse complement strand
TGACTTCAAAAGCCTTAAGAGCATATTCGTCGTATGCCGTCGTGAAAACTATCGGACATTTAACCTCCACTTTATCAAAGATTGAAAAAGAAGAACCGTCAGCAAGATGAATATCAACGAACATCATATCGGGATGAGGATTGCTGTTAAGCCATTCCACGCTATCCTCAATAGTTTGAAGAACAGCAAGAATTTCAATATCTTCGTCCAATTGGCCAATAAGAGACTTCAACAAATCGGCAGCAATTTTTTCATCTTCAATGATAACAGCTTTCATATCTAAAAATCAATTTACTTTACGAGGATTCAACTTAATGACAACACAAAATTCGACATTATTGTTAATAATATCTATGTCGCTATTCCACTTCAACCTGTAGCGTTCCGATAGATTAGCAAGGCCAATTCCATTACCACTGCTTTTATCCAGCTTAGGCTGTATTTTATTGACAACCTTAACAGAACGACTTTCATAATCGGAAGTGATATTTATCGTAAGAGGTTGTTTTCCGCTTATCACATTATGCTTTATAGCATTTTCAATAAGCACCTGCAAACTAAGAGGAATTATCTCATCGTTAGTCAGACGCTCATCAATATCAAAATTAATTTTAAGATTCTCACCATAACGAATCTCCATCAGATTACAGAAAGAGTTAGCAAGACGTAGCTCCTCTTCTAACGTAGCAACCTCTTGATTTTGCAGCGAATATCTCAATACCTTCGACAACTCCTGAACATAATCTTTCGCCTTGTCCTTGTCAATCTCTATCAACGATTGTAAGGTATTTAAGGAATTAAAGAGAAAATGAGGATTCATCTGATTTTTCAGATTATGATAACGAGTCATAAGATTTTCTGCAACAAGAGATTCATTTTCAACAGCAATCTTACGGCTTCTATAATTAGACATCATCAGCTGCCACGAAAGGACAACCACCATAGTGACAAAGAAATCGCTCATCAAAGCATTTCTATATATTCGCACTTTTCTATCAATATTAAGTTGATGTTCGGCATGACCAAGAATATATGGATGCAGCGTAGTAAAGATGAAACTCATTATCACCGTGATAATGATAGAGCCCAATATCATCGTCAGCAGTTTTGTATTTTTATTCTTCTTAAGTGTTTTTTCTATATACATATTATATATATACAAAACGAAAGCTAAGATGAATGTAGAGATGACGTTAAGCATGAATCCGTCTAAGCGGAACGGCGGTTTCTTATGTTCGCCAATCTGCTGATAAACAATTCCGTCGCCAAAGCTGAAAGAAAGAAACATCGCCAAGTGCATCAGCACACTTATCGCAAGCGACAGATATATAATCAACTTTACATCAGGATATTCTTTAATGACTCTGTTTTTCATTTTTTTATATTCTTAATAAAGACGCAGCAAGCCACATCCCAACAGTTTCACAAAAATAACAATAAAGAAATTATCGTGAAAGCCTATCTCGACGAAATGGGAAAAAAACTATTTGAAACGGACTTTAATTAGAAACTGAGAAACTAAAAACCTGAAAAACTGAAAAACTTCATGGTGACTTAATGACTCTTTTTATATCCTTTTTCAAAAACGTCTCTCACGTTATTGATTTCTAAGAATGTAGTTCCTCCTCCTTCGCCGAAACTTCCGCTGAGGTAGGCAATCCTATCATCCATTGTGATATATCCTTTTTGTCGCAACATTCTCAATGCCGCGATATATAATTCGTCAGGTTGTACCTTATCATGTTGATAGATAGGGATAACGCCATAACTGAGTGCGAGTAATCTTTGCAGCTTTTCTTTATAACATATAGCGAGTACTGGGTTAGGACCGCGGAATGCCGACAAGTTACGAGCTGTCGTGCCTGTGTTGCTGTCGGTTATGATGCCTTTGACGCTCATTGTCTGCGTAGCGTTGATGGCGCATTTGGCGAGATACTCGCTCACGCAGCAGCTGTCGCTGAGCGGGATGTCGATGTCGTTCTCACGCAGTTTGTCTTTCTCAGCCTGCTCTGCAATAGAAGCCATCATCTTCACTGCCTCGACAGGATATTTCCCTGATGCAGTCTCACCGCTGAGCATGAGAGCGTCGGTGCGGTAATAGATGGCATTTGCGATGTCGGTGACCTCGGCGCGAGTAGGGCGAGGGTTCTTTATCATGGTGTGAAGCATTTGCGTCGCGACGATGACGGGCTTCTTGGCGAGAACGCATTTACGTATTATCTTACGCTGAATGCCAGGAATATGTTCTATCGGGACTTCAATACCGAGGTCACCGCGAGCAACCATAATGCCGTATGATGCCTCGATAATCTCATCTATGTTATCGACACCTTCTTGATTCTCAATCTTTGAAATTATCTGTATGTCGCTCTTATATTCATCGAGAATGTCTTGAACAGCTTTGACGTCGTTCTTGTCTCTGACGAAAGAATGTGCTATGAAGTCGATGTTTTCTTCTATCGCAAGTTTTATGTTACGGATGTCTTTTTCGGTGAGGGCGGGAAGATCGACATGGACGCCAGGAACGTTGACGCTTTTCCTTGACCCAAGACGACCATCGTTTTGTACTATGGCAGAGAGATATTCATCATTTTTATCAACTATCTTCATAGCAAGTTCGCCGTCGTCGAAAAGGACATCATTGCCTATATTTAAGTCTTTTACAAAATTGGCGTATGAGACGTTAACACATTCTCTTGTAGTCGTTTCAGAAGGATTACCGTAAATCCTGACTTTGTCGCCTGTGTTGAAAAATATAGGTTCATCAACGGCGGTGGTGCGAATCTCCGGACCTTTGGTGTCGATGAGTATCGCCAGATGTGACGACACTTTTCTTACATTATTAATAACTTTTCTGATGCCTTCGGGTGTAGCATGAGCGGTATTGATTCTGACAACGTTAACGCCAGCTTGAAATAATTCGTTAATAAAATCGACCTCGCAACGAAGGTCACTTATAGATGCAACAATTTTAGTCTGTTTCATGATAAAACATTTATGATATTTCAACACACAAAATTACAAAATGTTTGTAGAAAGTGTTCTTTAAAGAGGTGATATTTTGAAGGCTTTTTAAGGAAGGAATAATATTGATATTAGAGAAAATTATTTACATTTGCAGGAAAATATTTAAAGTTATGTTAAGTGCAATTTTATATTTATTAGGAGCAGTATTAGGCGTTGTTGCGATATTTGAAATTCTTAAGATGCCTATTAGCACTGCCGGTAAAGTGATTAGTATTTTCTTGTTATTGGTGTTAAGCTGGATCGGATTAGCGATTTATTATTTGTTTGCAAGACAGAATCTCGTGAGATGGTTTAGATGATCGCCATGGATAAGAAAGAATTAAGAACTCTTATAAAGACTTTGAAGAAACAACATTCTAAGGAAAGTCTTTTAGAACAATCGCGATTGATTTTAAATAAATTAGAGAATCATAAATCGTTTGTTGAGGCTAAGACTGTTATGCTTTATAGCTCTCTTCCTGATGAAGTCGATACTCATGACTTCTTGGAGAGATGGCGTAACGAGAAGAAAATCATACTTCCTACTGTTGTCGGTGATGATATTGTGCCAGTGGAACTTTCAAAAGAGACGGATTTCGCTGTCGGTGACTTCAATATTTTAGAACCGCAGAACGAACCTTATAATGGAAGCTATGATTTGATTATCGTTCCAGGAGTTGCTTTCGACAGAAATGGAAATCGTATCGGTAGAGGCAAAGGCTATTACGACAGATTCCTCAGCAAACATATAGAAGTCAAGAGGATCGGAATATGTTTCGACTTCCAACTCGTCGATGAAGTCCCAACAGAACCACACGACTTTGTAATGGATGAGGTGATTTCGTTGTGATAATGTTCATGAATCTTATCGACAAATTAAGCCTAAGATGATGATTTTAAAAATCTTAGGTTTTTTTATCTGAATTTTTACGATAAAAAAACTGTTGTCTGTTGTCTGTTGACTATTGTCTTTTTATATCTTTGCAAAACTATGAAAGCTATGATGTTTGTAATATTATTTCTTGTTTGTTTGCATGGCTCCGTCAATGCGCAGGAGAGCCTTGACACTATGGACGCTAGGACGCAGTTTTATTATGCTAATAGTTTGTTTGAGCAGGATAGCATGGTGGAGGCTTGCGAAAACTTCTACAAGGTTATTTATATGTTGGAGGATGACGATTCTGTCAGGTCTAAAAAGAGCAAGAAAAAACTTACTGAGATTTTGAATGCTCATTGGATGGTGGGCCATATTTATTTGGAATATGATTTGCCAAATATTGCGTTGTCGCACTATACCAAGGCGTTGGCTTATGCAAAAGACTTGAATGATAGCCATTTTTTATCCTTCGCATATAAATTCATGGGTAACGCACATTTCGCATATAATGTGGATTCTTCTCTGTATTATTACCAGAAATGCGTTGATGTTCATCCTAATCATCTGAATAAGATAGATGTAGATAAAGTGATAGCGGAGGTGCTGTTTTATGAGAAAAACGAGAGAGACAGTGCCTTGAACATAATAAGAAAAAATCTAAGCATAATAGAACATGAAAATGTAAGGCAAGCATATTACGCGCTTTTGGGAGAGATGATGTGCGACTGCAAACAATACGACTCGGCAATTTATTACTTAAATAAGTCGGTGGAAAGCAACCTCTATTTTGTGCAGTTAGGCTCTGCTTATAATTTGTCGAGGGTGTATGATTCTCTAGGCGATTACGAGAAAAAGTCTTATTACGATAATATTGTGGCGCGATTAGGAATTGATAGACTCGATGGTGGTTTTGAGGTCGAACGTATTAAAAATCTTGACGACATATATAACAAACATAAACAGGATGTTAGAGAAGCTAAGGCAAGAAAACGTATTATATCAATAGTCTTCATATTTTTGGTTTTGATACTTGCTTTAGCAATATTTTTCAGATACAGACATTTAAAGAAAAACAAGGTTCTTCTCAAGAAAATAGATGAGATGACAGACGATATCAATACAAAGGACGATGTCATCAGAGATATCAGCTACAAGCATTCGCTCATCACGGGAAAGATAAAGAACAAGAACGCAGAATTGCAGAAGCAAGCGGAACTCATAAAGAAACAAAACGAAGAGATTTTGTCGATGAAGGAAAAATTAGATAAAGAACAGATGACTGTTAGTATGGATGCTTTTTTAGGTTCCGAAATATGTAAGAGGATTTTAAATGACGAAACTGCTCCGATGGGACAAGATGATTTCGACTTACTGCTTCAGTCGGCGAATCATAATCTTGGAGGTTTTGTTGATAAGATGTCTAGGGAATATCCGAGGTTGAAGAAGGAAGATTTATGCTACCTCTGCCTGCTGCTGATAAACCTCAACGACAAACAAATCTCACTCTTATTCGGCGTTACATACAGCACCATCAGAAGCAGGAGAAACAAGATTTCTAATATTTTGAAAGCAAAAAACGAATTCTTGTATAAATATCTTATCGATAAGATATACTTAGGATGATGATTATATCTACACTAGATGTACTCAATACGTCACACTCAGCATCTCAGCATCTCAGCAACTTAGTAACTCAGCAACATAGTAACTTAGAGCCTCACCATTCCAAAACTCCATCTTTGTCCACGGAAGGTCTTTGGTATATAGAGTTTTATCTCGTTGTTACCTTTTTTGAGTTTCATTGTCACGGGTTCTCGCATCCAGTAGAACTGCTCGTCGGTGTATGGAATCTCTTCTTCTGGACGATGCCATGTGTTGAAATAAAACGCATATTCGTCGGGTTCGTCCCAAGGCTTGGCAGGGAAAATCTCCTCGCCGTTGACAAACATCCTTCCGTCGTTTTCCCATCTGCATTGCGGTCCTATGCCACCTGAAATTCTGTTGGAACGTGCTGCTGCCTCAAAACCTACCCACATCTTCACCTCAGTATCTTTTTCTGAATAAATATTAGTGAAAGCCCAAGCCGACACAGTGTCGCCGACTTTTATTGAGTTGGCTGTAAGTATGTCATCGACGTCGATGGCGCCTCCGTGTGCGACGAGAGTGTCGTTGTTGCCAATCTTTATCTTCCATGTTGTCTGTGCGTTAGGAGCCCAGCGCACGTCATGTTCTTGAAGCAAGTTCTTCTTATGATACGACATCTTGTCTTCAAAAGCATATAGCTCTTCGAGCGAGCCTTCGCCTCCGTTCCAGAAGCGTTCGGCATAAACCATCATGCCGTTAATCATGCCGTTATGAAGAGCGATGCGAGTCTTGTCATCGACGCGGACGTCGTTCCAGAGACATAATATTCCGCCGAGAGCGTTAGTTGTGTCGGGAACATCCTGAGCGCAGGCTTTATGGAGAAACACTTTATTTGTGAAATAGATAGGATCGTAATAGTTGAGATAACCCATGAAAGAATCTACATATTTGCCGCCTTTCTTAGTGCTTGCAGCGTTAGAGCCGGCAGCGGTATTCCATATCTGGCGTACTGTGGTAGAGTCGGAGGGGAGTCCTGGGTCCCATGCCATGGCGATGCGATTATGCTTTTTGCAGAGACCTTCGGTGAATTTCATAAATCCTTTTGGGTCGGAGATGTAAATCTCGTCAGAGCCGATATGAAGATAAGGACATAAAGAAGATGGTATCTCATTACAAAACTCTTCGATGCATTTTTCGAGAACCTTCATACCTTCTTCTGAATCCATGCTGAAGCCGAAAGCCTTGTTGAAAAAGGCGGAGTGACCAGGCATATCTATTTCGGGCATTACCATGATGCCACGTTCTTTGGCGTATGCAATAAGGTCGCGAATTTCATCGTAGGTGTAAAATTTACCGCAGTCGCGCCCTGGACGTTGATATTGAGCGTCGTTGA
>JAFTUF010000064.1 GCA_017466405.1 Bacteroidales bacterium | reverse complement strand
ACCAGTTCGACGCGCTTGTGAGTTTTGTCTATAACGTTGGCTCGGGCAACTTCCAAGACTCCACGCTGCTGAAGCTGCTGAAGCAGGATGCCAGGGCGTACGATACGCTTGAAGAGGAGTGGAAGAAATGGAAACACTCCAACGGCAGAGTCCTCAAAGGCCTGGTGCGCCGACGTGCGGCGGAATGGAGCCTGTACAAGAACGGTTTTTTTCTCCTGACGCTGCCAGTGCTTCTGTTGGCAGCGGTGATAACAATAGTATTAATCAAAAAATTAAAATGACATGAGCGGATTTGCAAACAACATGGAAGCAATGGGCTTCGACAAAAGCGGATGGGCGCTGGTGGAGACATCAGCCGACGGAAATGTTATCTATATGGGCAAGCCTATCACAGCAGATGCCAAACCAGACGAGCCTGTATGGAGTATTAAACGTATCGTAACAAACGAAAAAGGCGGTATCAAGACAATAGAGACGAGAATTGTACACCGAGCTAAATGGATTGACAAGGAAAGCTATTCATACGACAAATATTTTTGATTATGAAGACAGAATTTGTATTTAATCCGTTAAGCGGGGAGTTCGATATTGTAGCATATAACAGTAGTACCAGTGGAGATAAAGTAGAGCAGCTCTCATGTTCGGTATATGTCGGCATGTCGTCTGACAATAAGCTGTCAGACAATGAGCGTCTGACTGAATACCAGTGTTCCGTTACCAATGAGACCGTGATATCCGATATATACAACGATGCAGAAGGTAAATATATGGTTGTCGGCGTACAGTCTCCTTACAGCTTAGACTATATAGCTTCTAACGGAATCTGCATTCCGGTTGCTGTTGTCGGCACGCAAGAGTTCAACGGACAGCAATATAATGTCTGCTATTCCATCGCGCCATTCGGCGTAGGTGCTATAGAAAACATTTCTATAAAAATCAATTAATTTATTAACTAAAAAAAGTAATTCTATGAGTGAATCAAACCAAAAAATCCCAGTTTTCGGAGAGTTTGAATCCAGAGTTGTCAACGGTTTTGTCGTTGATAAGAGCGGAGTTAGGGGTATCAGTGAAATAGAAGCCTCTATCGCAGCCGGCGACATTACCCAATCGTCGCTAAATTCAACAACAAACGAAATTGAGTTAAAGAACAGCAAGGGAACAGTAGTGTGCCGTATCCCTGCAGCTCCTTTTATCAAGGACGGCATGTTGCAAAGTGTAGTAATCTCGGAAGGAAACTTTGTCTTCACCTTCAACGAAGACGGTATAGATCCAATCTCTATCCCTCTTACCGACATCTTCAATCCTTCAAACTTCTACAACAAGGAGGAAGTCGATGAAATTGCCAAGACATCAGAAACTATCACAGTAGCCGGTGGTCCTTTGGCGGACGACTCATCCGACAACTGGCCTACAGACTGGAAAGATGACGCCGGAAACCGTATCATTCCTGAAGGAGTGACACTTCAGGAGGCTCTTATGAATCTTTTCCTGAAAGTCATCAACGGCACTGTAACATGGGGAACTCCATCGTGGAACCCTTCCATCGGCAAACCAACAGCGACCTTGTCAAGCAACGGACCTGTTGAAGTAGGTACAGAGGTGACAGCCACCGTTGCCGTCAACAACAGCGTAAGCGGCAACACACGTTCTGCAACATGTACAGCATCGCAAGGTCACTTCCTTACGGAAGACGGCGAATGGCAGTCTGGCAACAAGACAGTTTCCAAAGCCGGTACCACTTCTGGAAGCAATGCTCTGAGCTGTAAATGGAACAACACCACAACAGCAATCACCTCAGGAACGACAAAGCTTAAGGTCGTAGAAGGCACCAACACATTATCGGTATCGCAATCGGGAATGTCGGCGGCAGTAGATGCCTTGCCTTCAACAAAGGTATATGCTTCAACCAACACCAAGAAAGTGTTGTCTGATGTCTCCGCGACATTAAGCGACAGCAAGCCTTCTAACAAAGCCCTTACTTCAAGCAATTCCGACACCATCGTCGGTTATTATCGCTGGAATGCTATGGCAGCTGCAAGCAACGCAGTGACTGCAACAGCATCAACATGGAAGTTCACCAATACAGCTTCTATAGCATCTGTATCTATTCCTGATGGAGAGTATCTTGTAATTCTTGTGCCTTCTGGCTACTCCTTGAAGACAGCGACACAGATGGGCCTCGACTTTACAGGCAGCTTGACATCTGAGACTGTGACATTGACAATCGGCGGCGGCAGCACTCATTCCTATACCAAATACTACTGGAAGAACACATCAGGAAGCGCAGCAGCTGTTGACAATATAACTATTGGCAAATAATAAAGAAGGAGGAATAAATTATGAGTAACATAAACACACAAGGTTTCGGTATTCAGTTGGCGCCAGCCGGATTCCCGTTAGAAGCCAACAAAATATTCGTTAATTATGCAGCTGCTTTAGAATTTGTCAAGACAAAACCCGCTGCATACGTAGGTAGCATTATTACCGTATCAGCTCCAAGCACCATCGACGGAGTGACTTATCCTAAAGGCGCTTATATAGTGGATGCTGTCGGAGAAAATGCAGTGTTGACACAGGTGGGAAAGGAGACAAACCTGAGCGATTACGTACATAAGAATGATGTTGCTACAAAAGGAGCTGATAAGGTTCTTAAAACCAATAGCGATGGTAAAATCGAAGTCGATACCACAGGGAATGCGGCAACAGCAGACCACGCTACTTCAGCAGACAGTGCAGATAGTGCCCAAAACGCTCAGACAGCTCAAGCTCTTGAATGGGATAATGTTACGAAAACTATTGCAATCCAATCTGGATACATAACAAGGATAGGAGATAGTTTAACTGCAACGAACAATACTTCACACAACATTATCGATGTTCATCAAACTCACACCTTGTACATTGGCGATGTAAATATTAATTCGAACGCAGAAAGCTATTTTGCTTTGGGATTTGTCGATAGTGAGGATTATGACATAATCAGTGTTAAATCCTGTGGGTTTTCTATTCCGATGGAAAAAGATGACAATATACAGCAATATATATCAAAAGAAACTTTTATTACAGGAACAGTTGTTAAAAATGTTGAGGTTGTGATAAATAAAAAGTAACATAGTTTTCATTAATGGGAGTGTTAAACTCCCATTTTAAAAAGTATTAATATGTCTGTTACAAATAAAACAAAAATATATTCGGAGTTAGAAAGCGCAGTGTATGGTGGCTACGTTACTGACGTTTCCCAAGTGAGAGGAGCTGTTAAACTTCAAGCTGGTACAGAAGATAATGGTAAGGTTTTAAAAGTTGTTAATGGAGAATACAAGAATGAATTTGTCGTAGATGATGAAATTAAAAAAGAATTTGCACTATCCCTACAGACAGGCAACAACATAATAAGTGTTCCTTTGAATAGCACTTTTCTTTCAGGTGAAAAAAGCTTCTTATATAAGTTTAAGGAAGCGTTAGGGGATAAGTGCAATAATATTCGGTGTTTGTATAATAATGGATCTGAGATCGTACAACAAACCTTAATTTATGATGCTTCTACCAATACGTGGTCTGGAGATCTGGATAATATCTACCCGGAATACTACTACATTGTTAACATGAAAGAATCTTTATATCTAAGCTTTGTAGTACAATATTTGAATCCAACTCTCATAGGTTTATCGAATCCAAACAGATTCTTGCGGCTATATAAAGGAAATAACTATTTTGGAAATCCATTACAAAAAGATATTTCATTATTAGATCTGCCAAAATATTTAAAATTTAGGTCAGGTGAGCCTTGTGAAGGAGATACTATCTTTATTGTTAGTAGTCAATCTAATGCAACTTATTTTATAGTTTACACCAATGGTTCTTGGAGTGGACATGATGAAATATTAAATGCTTACAGCCATGGAATTAGATATTATCGAGCAGGTGAAGATGTAGCAATGCTCTTATGGGAACAGGATGATTGGGGCGTTCCGGAGTTAACCGCAAATTATATTAGACAAAAATCGACAGAATGTAATGACTACACCGACGAGCAAGTAGGACTCAAACAGGATTTACTTGTGCCTGGTAAAAATATTAAAACAATAAATGGAGAGAGCTTACTTGGTTCTGGTAATATAGATTTAAAAATTGAAGGTGGTAGTGGAGTAATCAACGATAGTACTATTTCCTCGTTTGCTGGATTCTTACCGATAGGATCTACAGTGATAGAAAGGTCCACTGATTCGACTGATGGTGATGTTGTGTGTGATCTTGATAATAATAGATTTGTATGGAAGGACTTATCGGGAACATTTTACGCTAATTGGCCAACATCTGATTCGTATAACACAACAAGTGATGCGTCTGCTGTTTGCAGGTCAGATAAACTATTCTCATATAATGGCAGACATTATATGGTTATCAATGGCACTTTACAAGATATATCCAAGATAGAGACTGTGCTAAGGGCATATACCGACGATGTCGCAAAATTTCTTGAGGCAAAATTAGCCGGATTCTCTATTAAATTCATCGACAAATGTTGTTTGATCACCAGTGGATCTCAGCCAAGATTTATCATCGATATTTTTGACATTGATTTGATAGATATAATCAAAAGTATTGAAGTTGTTTGCGGCGGATCTGTCGTTAAAATTACAAATATAACATCTCAGATACTCTCAACTCTAAATGGTAATCTATTATTAGAGGGTGTTAATGAATATAGGGTAAATGTTTCATTTGCTGACGAATTGAATTTTCCTACTGTTACAGCTTTGAGAGGTGTTGTTTGCGCTGTGCCTCCAGCATACGTACAAGGAACGATAATTCATCCTGATGGACCAACATCGCCTTTCAATTTGGTTGGTATTCCGAGTGATTCTTCATTAGTGGTAAAGATTCCAAAATCATTGATTGTTCCAAAATATAATCAGGACCTATTTTTAAATTTTAGGTTTTTACAACTAACATGTGATGGAGCTATAATGCCTTTGACATCTGTAGGTGAAGAAACTGTTAACGGATTTCAATATATTGTTTATGAGACGCCTATTTTTGGTGATATTGATTCATTATACAATTTAATCATGTGGTTTAAAAGTTAAATAATTACTAAAGATGGATGAACAACTAATTTTTAAAGAACTTAAAAGTGGTGTACAGGGTGGCTTCGTTACTGATATTTCTCAGGTAAGAGGTGCTGAAGAACTTGCTGCAGCTACAACAAAGACTATTTCCCCGTTTGCTGGATTTATCAATCTTGATGATATAATAATTGAAAATGCTACATTTGCAGGTTCAGGTGGAAGTGTGGTATATTCTATGAGAAACAAAATGTTTCTTCTGACAGATGGAGTGAAGTATTACAAGGATTGGTCTAATTACAGTCTTTACAACACATCAAATAGTACAGATATTTCAGCAAGAGCAGATAAACTATTTTCTTACAATGACTCTCATTATATGGTAGTCAACGGAATATTGCAAGATATATCTAATATTGAGAGTACGCTGAAAGCATACACTGATAGAGCTGCTACATTTGTACAGAATTATGCAACTTCACAAGCTGATAACGCTTTGACTCTTGCTAAAAACTATTCGGACAATAATCTTAATGACGCAAATACTTATACAGACACTCAGTTCGACGAGAGAATACAATTAGTATCAGCATTGCCATCTGAACCTGTCGCAGGTGTCTTATATCTGATTCCAGACGAATAAAAAGGAGGTCTAATGTATTACGGAGATAAAAAGATAAAAGACGTTAATTATGGAGGTATTCCAATCAAAAAGGCTTATTATGGTAGTCAATTGGTGTGGGAGAAGAAACAAGAAGGGGTATGGGAAAATGGTTATGAAGGAATTGATTTAGAATTACCGAGTGGTATTATATGGGCAACTATTCCTTTTATTGCTTATGCTAATTTTACACTAACAAAATATGTTGCCGCTGTTGCTGGACTTAATGTCACTATTCGTGATATAGATGCATCATGGGGTGGCAGATGGAGGCTTCCATCTGCTGAAGAAGTGACTGAATTGTTAAACAACACAACTGCTGGAATTAGCAATATTAATGATAGATATTATACCTCTTTTTTATCTAATAATGGTAGAGGTATAATGTTGCCTCATTTTGGTTATGTGAATGACAGTCCTTTAGTTACTAACCCTGTGAATAGTAATACGGGATATTATTGGACTTCGACGGAAAAAGATGAGAATGACGGGTATAGATTAGAGTTATCGAAAACCAATATTGCGGAAAATGTATTAGGCAGTGGTGACAAGAATCTATATAGAACAGCTTGGCTCGTCTTCAATCCTAAAGATTGATTTTGAATTATCGTTTTAATTGTGTTGATACATATTTTACATGGTTTGCTGTCAGACCATTCTTAGATAGAAATAGTTTAGAATTGTAATAATTAATACCATGAACCTCCACCTTAACATAACGCAAGACATCGGACATGGCATAATGATAATATTCCTATGCTTCATGCTCGTGCTCTTCGCTGTGGTGTTCGACCTTTACACAGGCGTGCGCGCGGCGAAGAAGCTGAAGGAGAAGATACAGTCCCACATCCTGAGACGCACCATCCTTAAAATAATCGACTATCTAACCGTCGTGTTCTTCGGAGTCCTCATCGACGTGCTCGGTCTCTGCTTCCCTTGGTACGCTATCCCTTACTGTTGCATCGTCACCACTTTGGGAGTGATACTCATTGAAGGAAAGTCGGTCATCGAGAACCATACAAAGATAAAGTCTCCTGCGGCGCGCGTGCCTGAGACAATAGGCGACATCGCCGAGAAGATCATCAAGTGCGACAACATCAAGGACGCTATGGAAATAGCGGAAAAACTGAAGAATTGAAAGTTGAAAACTGAAAATTGAAAGATTATGGACCAAAGTCAAAGAAAAATTCTTGAACGGAAGACAATGCAATTTTGTAAAGAACTTGAATATTCGTCGCTGACAGACGAACAGAAAAGAATATATAATGCTTTCGTTTACAGGAGATCCAAACCGTACAAATTCGAGATAATAGACAAGTATGACAACACTATCAGATTTGTTTTGTGCACAAATAAACTCGATGACGGCGTGCTTCATATTTTATTAAAACATTATCAAGGAGTTGGAAAGGTTAATGCCTTAGAAATAGTAAACTTCTGTGATATAATAAGAAAAGGAGATGTAGGGGTTTCTGATAACAAGATGGTTTATACTTTGCAAAGAAAAGGACAAACTTTCAAGTTGGTGGTCGCATTGAAGAAAAGCAAAACTGGAACTAACATCTTGAAGAGTTTCTACTCTAATAGATAAAAAACTTTAACAACAGCCGGTAGCAGGAAGATACAGATGAACCCTGTGGTGCCAATTGTTAAAGTTTCGTCTGCAAAGATAATACTTTTTTAATTCTCAACACCTTAACCATGAAACTTTTCCATAAATTTATAATTTTGATTATCGCCTTATGTCTCGTCTCGTGCAACAGTGCCAGGCGAGCGTCAAAGCGCATCCATAAGATAACGGAACAGCATCCGGAACTGCTCGCGCCCGACACGGTGAAAATAGACACGGTCCTGACAGTAAAACCAGCTGCTGATTCCGTTATTTTCGCTTTTGACGAAGTCGCTGAAAATCAGACGGAAGAAATTTTGACAAATGAAGGATGCTTCGCCATCACGCTTCTGCCTTCGAGAGAGATAAAAGTCGTTTACACTCCCGACAGCGTCAATGTCAACTTCCGGAAGGAGATTGTCACGGAGAAGATCCATGTCGAGAAGCCCCGCGAGCTTTGGCGCGACATACTTCTTTACGCTATCCTGGTATATGTGTTCTGCCTAATCGTCAAAACCTTAATCGAAAAGATTTTAAAATA
>JAFTUF010000063.1 GCA_017466405.1 Bacteroidales bacterium | reverse complement strand
TTCTTGCTGAAGGCTTTGACAATCTTTTTTGTTCTTCGTAGAAAGCCTTTGTTTCTAATTTAGTTGCTTGATAGTTAGCCTTGTCGATTTGACGTTGGAGTTTTGCGCTTTCTTTCATATCGCGGAATGCTCTTTTAAAGAGACCGTCTTTTTTGCCTTCGTCTGAAACCTCTTGTGCGTTCAATGCGCCGCTGCATCCTAATAATAATGCGCCAATACCTAAAACTTTACCTAATTTCTTCATCTTTTTTCGTGTTAAATTTTACGATGCAAAATTACTTCGAATTCTAAAACTGAAGTTTTACGAATTTCTTATTAATTGGTCAAAAATTCCTATTATATGACTATTTGAAGTGGAATAAAGTCCAAAAACAAATATTTTTAAGAAGATGTTAAAATTCTATTTCAAGGCCGTCGTATGCTAACATCATATTTGAAGGAAGCGTTGGATTGACATCGGCGGCTTTCCCCATTTCATGGCTAACATGCGTGAACCATGCCTTTTTAACATTTAAACGTTGAGCAATCTCTATGGCTTGTGAAAGGTTGATATGAGAATAATGCTCTTTCTTTCTTAAAGCTTCGATGATTAAATATTCAATGCCTTGCAGCTTGTTGAATGCTTCTTCGGAAAATTCGCTTAAATCAGTTACGTATGCGAAATTTCCTATCCTGAATGCGTATGATGTCAAGGTGAAGTGTTTTAGTTTTATCGGTTCTATGACTAAATCCTTAATTTTTATTAAGTCGTCTGTGATTTCAATTAAGTCGAATACAGGAGTTCCAGGATATCTTTCGTTATCGTCGGCGAAGGCGTAGGAATATTCTCTTTTTATTTCTTCTTGAGCTGATTTCGACGCGTAAACAGTCATAGGCTTTTGTTGTACGAAAATCAGAGGACGAGCATCGTCTAAGCCTCCGAGATGGTCTTTGTGTTCGTGTGTTATCAAGATAGCATCCAATTTTTTGACACCGGCGTTGAGCATCTGCTGACGAAAGTCGGGACCTGCATCGATACAGATTACACTTTCATCCGACTCTATTAAGATGGATGTTCGTAGTCGTTTGTCTTTAGCGTCTTTAGAACGACAAACTTCACAATCGCAAGTGATGATAGGAACGCCTTGTGATGTGCCGCTGCCCAAAATTGTTACCTTCATAGATTGCATTTTTAATCGTGGCAAAGATAAAAAATATTGGCAAAAAATGTGAGGATATTTAACTATAATAATGTATATTTGCAATTCATAAATACGAAAAAATGTTAAAGTCGATAATCCTTTTCTTCAGAAAGAAAAATATCAGGAAAAATACTCAAAATGCAAGATTGATGAGATTTCCTGATTTTGATAAGTTTCCAATAATTACACTTTTTATAGATGATAATCAGAAGAAGGATATTAAGGCGATGGAACATTTGCTTAAGGAATCGCTGAAACCCAGAAATATTCGTTTTATAGTCCTTACCGAATCGGTAAAAGACGATTTTCTTCAAAGCGAATATATGGTCTTCATTGAAGAAAAAGATTTCAACAAATTGGGGCTTTTGAAGAAAGAGAAACAAGATACGATAAATATGTTCGCTGATGATATGCTTATCAATTTGTCTGATAATAATGAGAACTTGCTTAACGATTATCTCGTTTCTTGCCTAAGATCTCCGTTTAAGGTAGGACATTCTGATGTCAATATGAAGATTCATGATTTGGTGCTGGATTATGGAATCGAAAAGAATGACGTTCAGCGATTAAAGATTTTAAATAGATATTTAATGATGTTATCAGGAAATAAACATGAAGACTAATCCTTTTATCGGTAGCGGAGTGGCTCTAATAACTCCGTTTAATGAAGATTTTTCTGTTGATTATAAATCACTTGAGAATATAGTAGAGTTTACTTTGTCGAACGGCGCTGACTTCTTGGTCGCTCTTGGAACTACTTCCGAAGCTCCGACTCTTACGCAGGAAGAGAAAAACGAAGTCCTTAAAACAATAATTAAAGTTGCAAATAAACGCTGTCCTATAATGCTTGGTATGGGCGGCAATAATACTCAGACTTTAATTCAAGCTATAAAAAATCAGGACTTTACAGGCGTCGATGGAATTTTAAGCGTAGTTCCTTATTACAATAAACCAAACCAGAGAGGCATGAAAGCTCATTTTGAAGCTGTCGCAGACAACTCGCCAGTTCCTGTCATTTTGTATAACGTTCCAGGTAGAGTGGGGGTGAACCTTCAAGCAGCGACTTGCGTGGAACTTGCAAAACATCCTAATATCATAGCTGTGAAAGAGGCTTCTGGCAACTTACAGCAAATCATGGAGATCCTTCGTGATAAACCTACCGATTTCGATGTCTTGTCGGGTGACGACGGAATTACACAACCGATGATGGCGCTCGGAGCAAAAGGCGTTATATCGGTGGCAGCCAACGGCTATCCTGACTTGTTCTGCAAAATGGTGAAGTCTATGCTGAATAATGACTCTGCAACAGCGCTTCCTCTTCATTATAAACTGTTGAAGATGAATAATCTTATCTTCGCTGACGGAAATCCTGCCGGAATAAAATGTCTCTTGGCTTACCAGAATCTCTGCAAAAATGTGTTGAGATTGCCTTTGGTTCCTGTCAACGAAAATGTTAAAAATGATTTAGAAAACGAATTTAATTTTATCTACAATAAATAATTGACTTATGAAAACATTATTTACATTATTGTTATTATCGGTTTTTTCGTTTAACGTGATGGCTCAAGACAAAGATTTGAGCAGCATGATGAAAGAACGCAATGAGTTTTATTTCAGTTTTGAAATAGATGATATGCAGAATCTTAAAAAGATTTCTGATATTGTTTCAATCGATAAGTTGGAGGGAAATAACGTTATAGCATACGCCAATAACCAACAATATGAAAAATTTTTAACATTAGGAATTGAAACAGAATTGTTGACACCGCCTTCAATGTTGGAAACTCATAAGATGTATGACGGAAGAACACGCGCCAATTATGAATGGGACGAATATCCAACTTACGAGGCATACGTCGCGATGATGGAAGAGTTCGCTGAGACTTATCCAGAAAAATGTACTTTGATAGATTTGGGAACTCTCAACAGCGGACGTAAAATATTGTTGGTCAGAATAAATGATGGTAATCCTGATGGAAAACCTAAATTCTTATACGGTTCTACAATTCACGGTGACGAGACAACAGGTTACATTATGATGCTTCGTTTGATTGACCTTCTTTTGACAAGAGAAGATTTGCCAGAAGTACAGAACGTTTTGGCTAACTTAGACATATTCATCTGCCCTAATGCAAATCCTGATGGAACATATCATGGCGGAAATCATACTGTTAACGGAGCAACACGCGCTAATGCTTACGGCGTCGATATGAATAGAAATTATCCTGACCCTGTCGATGGCGCTCACCCTGACGGAGAAGCTTACGCTATGGAAACAGAGTGGTGGATGGATTTCGCAGAACAATATCAATTCACAATGGCAGCTCATTATCACGGAGGTGCTGAGTTGATGAACTATCCTTGGGATAATAATTATGAACGTCATGCTGATGACGCTTGGTGGCAAATGGTAAGCCGCGAGTATGCTGACCTTTGTCAAGAAGAAAATTCACAATATATGACAGATATGGAGAATGGTATCACCAACGGTGCAGATTGGTACACCATTGGCGGTGGTCGTCAAGACTTTATGAACTATTATCATCAATGCAGAGAAGTTACTATCGAATGTTCTTCAACAAAATGTCCTGCTCCATCATTACTTCCTACTTTCTGGGATTATAACTACAACTCAATCTTCGCTTATATGAACCAAGCATTGTACGGTATTCACGGTACTGTGATTGACGCTGAGACAAAAGAACCATTACAAGCAACTATTGAAATCTTAAATCATGACCAAGAATATTCAATGGTGGAATCACAACTTCCAATAGGCGACTTTCATAGACCAATAAAATCAGGTACTTATACAGTTGAAGTAAAGGCAAATGGATATTATCCAGCACAATACGAAGTGACTGTTGTTGATGGAGAGACGACAAATTTGACAGTAGAACTCGAGGTTGGCGAAGGTTTGATTCCTGATTTCTCTGCTTCAGAGACAGAGGTCTCTCTTGGCAGCAGCGTTCAGTTTTTCGATGAAACATGGGGAGCTGATATAGTGAGTTGGTGCTGGAGATTCGATGGTGGCAATCCTGAGACATCAAGCGAACAGAATCCTGTTGTGAAATATGAAGAAGAAGGTTCTTTCGATGTAACCTTAACAGCAACAAATGCTTCAGGTGATAGCGAGACAATTACCAAGAGAAAATATATTAGCGTCACAGAATCGTATAATATGCAGGATAAGACCATAACAACATGCGGCGCATTGTTCTATGACTACGGCGGACCTAACGGCAACTATCCTGATAACGATGTTCACGTGATGACATTTAAACCTGCTACAGAAGGTGCTATGATGCAGGTGGAATTTTTAGAATTCTCAACTGAAGCTAATTACGACATCTTACGTATCTATGATGGAAGCGAAGTCGGTTCATCACCATGTTTGGCAGAACTTAGCGGTTCTACATTGCCAGGTATATATACTGCAACTAACGCCGAAGGCGCTTTGACATTCCGTTTCCTTTCTGATTATTCTATGAACAATCCTGGATGGAAAGCCGTTGTCAGATGTATAGGCGGTGAGATGATAGTGACATCAGAAGCTGGCGAAGAGGAGATTTGTCTTGGTGATAGCGTTGAGTTGTTTGCTGAGGCAGAAGGTGGCTCGGGAGAATATACATACTCATGGTCGCCAGCAGAATTGTTTGATAATCCAAATTCTCAGAACACAGTGGCAACACCAACAGAAGCAGGTGAGATGACATTTACAGTTACGGTAAGTGATGGCACCTCGACTAAAGAAAGCAGCGTTGTTGTATTGGTGAAAGATTGTACAAGTGTTGGAGAAGAAATCTTAAATGATGTTAACATTTATCCAAATCCAGCCAAAGATGTTGTTTATGTTAGCTTGAACAAAGAAACTTCATATATAGGTTGGACTTTGATGAATGTGAGCGGACAGACAGTTAAAAACTCTGAAATGTCGTCTGCAAAATTCGAGATAGATTTGAAAGATGTAGAGAGCGGACTTTATTTCTTGAATATCACCGTTGACGATAATAGAATCGTTAGAAAAATCGTTGTAGAATAAATTAATTTTATGATAATAATTTATTGACAAAGGCGTTTTTTGAAAGATAAAATAATGTATTTTTGCACTATGCGAAAAAGTAGGATTTATATACTTATAGGAATAGTTTCTTTGATGGCTTTTGCGTCGTGCAATAGCTATAATAAATTGCTCAAAAGTACTGATAACGAGCAGAAATATCAGGCTGCGCTGTCTTATTATGAGAAGAAAGATTATAACAGAGCGTTGCAGCTGTTTGATGTTTTGCAGGCAGCGTACAGAGGCAAGCCGGAGGGTGAGAACATAGCATTTCTTACGGCTGAGTGCTATTATAAAATGAGAGACTACAATATCGCAAGTCATTACTATAAGAGATACGTTGTCAATTATCCTTTCGCAAAAAATGCAGAAGATGCTCTCTTCAGAAGTGCATGCTGTTTCTATTTGGAATCACCAAGTGTCTCTCTTGATCAGACGGATTCATACACAGCGATAAGTGAGTTCCAGAGTTTTGTGGATATTTATCCTCAGAGCGTCTTGGTCGATAGTGCAAACCAATTGATAGATACCTTGCGATATAAAATCTCGGAGAAAGATTACAATACATGTATGTTGTATTTCAAGATGGAAGAATATCAGGCAGCTATAACGAGTTTTGAGAATTTTATCAAGGAATATCCTGCAACAAGACATCGCGAAGAGATAATGAGAAACATGGTGCTTACGTATTACAATTATGCGGAGAACAGTGTTTTGGAGAAACAAAAGGAACGTTACGAACTCGCTATTGAAAAGTATAACACCTTGACTTATATGTATCCGGAGAGTCCGTACATATTAGAGTTGGAACCAATAATAGAAAAGATAAAAGTAGAATTAACAAAAAATAATAAAACTAAATAAATGGATTTCAAAAAGATTAACACCGAGACAACCTGTGTAACACGTCAGAAAGACCAATTTTATGTAGGAACAGGTAACATTTATGAAACAGTTGCTATCATGGCAAAAAGAGCAGACCAGATTGCTGCTGAAATGAAGAGCGAACTCAACAAGAAGATTGAGGAATATACCACAATCAACGACAGCCTCGAAGAAGTTTTTGAAAACAAAGAACAAATCGAAGTTGCAAAATACTATGAGAGATTGCCAAAATCAACATTGATAGCTGTCAATGAGTTCTTGAACGATCGTATTTATTATCGTAATCCTAACAAGGAAAACGGAGAAGACTTTTAATATAAAGGAGTTACAATGCTCACCGGAAAGAAAATTCTATTAGGAATCACAGGTAGCATTGCCGCCTATAAAATTCCTCTCTTGGTGCGTCTCTTGAAAAAAGACGGCGCCGACGTAAGAGTCGTGATGACACCTTCTGCGAAAGATTTCGTCACGCCTCTTACTTTATCTACACTCAGCGGTAATCCTGTCCTCTCTCATGGCTTCGACCCCGAAACCGGAAAATGGGAGAGTCATGTCGAACTCGGTCTCTGGGCCGACCTTTTTGTCGTTGCTCCTGCATCGGCGAATACAATGGCAAAGATGGCATACGGAATGGCAGATAACTACCTTCTCACGGTATGTCTCTCAGCCAAATGCCCGATAATGTTCGCGCCAGCGATGGACCTCGATATGTATAAACATCAGGCAACGCAACAAAACATAAAAACCTTAATAGAAAGAGGATGTATCTTCGTCGCTCCTTCTTCTGGCGAACTCGCTAGCGGCTTGTGCGGAGAAGGAAGAATGGAAGAACCTCAGAAGATTTACGAAAGAATAAAAGACTTCTTTCAGACAAAACGCAGATTTACAGGAAAGAAAGTCCTCATAACAGCAGGACCTACTTACGAAGCAATTGATCCGGTTCGTTTTATAGGCAACCATAGCTCAGGTCTGATGGGAATTGAGATAGCACGAGCTTTCGCAAGACAAGGCGCTGAGGTGACTCTGGTGCTGGGACCGTCAAACATCTCCCCAAATATGAAAGATATAAGGCTTATGCCAGTGACATCGGCAAAGGAGATGTATGATGCTGTGATGACATTCTTCCCTAAGACCGACATCGCCGTGATGAGCGCTGCTGTCGCAGACTTCCGCCCTGAAATGGTGGCTGATCAGAAAATTAAGAAAAATCCGGATAACGATACCATGACATTAAAACTCGTTAAGACAGAAGATATTCTGAGAAGCGTGGGCGCTATGAAAAACGAGAAACAGACAGTGGTGGGCTTCGCTCTTGAGACGGAAAACGGTTTAACAAATGCAAAAAAGAAATTGCATACCAAAAACATAGATCTCATCGTTCTTAATGAGATGAACGAATCAGGAGTTGGGTTTAAGTCGAAGACAAACAAAATATCCATTATCACAAAAGATGATAAGGTGATTGAATTTGAACTCAAAGCCAAGAGTGAAGTCGCTTTAGATGTGTTAAACGCTATATACCAATATATAAACCATGAATAGAAAAATTTTCTTCCTTTTAATATTGTGCTCTTTCTTTGGAATGAAGTCCATAATAGCACAGGAATTCAATTTCGATGTTTCGGTATCGACAGCTAAGGTAGCAGGAACCGACCAAAGAGCCTTCGAATCGCTCAAAGAAGCAGTCGTCAATTTCATGAATAACAGAGTGTGGACTAACGTGAAATTCAATCCTGAAGAACGTCTTGAAGGAGCGATAGTCATCAACGTGAAAAATAAAACCGATAATGTCATCGAGGCGGAACTTAATATCGCAGTGCGTCGTCCGACATATAAGACAAACTACAATACTCCTCTGTTTAATTATGTCGATGATGACTTTACTTTCGAGTACATAGAATCACAGCCTCTCGATTTTGCAGAGAATTCTTATATGTCGAACCTTACGTCAACATTGGCTTTCTATGCTTATTATTCACTCGGATTATATTTCGATAGCTTCGGATTATATGGCGGAGATAATTTCTTTAAGGTTGCCGATCAGATTGTTACAGCAGCTCAGAGCGCCGACGAGACCGGATGGAAAGCTTTCGATGACAAGAGAAACCGTTATTGGTTATGCGAAAATATGACCAACGCCGCATATAAACCAATTCGTCAGTTTATGTATGAATATCACCGACTCGGTCTCGATGTGATGTCAACAAAAACTGATGAAGGCAAGGCAGCTTTAACAAAATCGTTGGAACATCTAAAACAAGTGTATTCTGAGAAACCTAATGTCCTGTTCATGCAAGTCATTACCGACACTAAACGTAACGAATGGAAAAGCGTTTATTCAGAAGGCTCACAACAGGATAAGACAAAAGCTGTCAATATATTCAGAGAAATAGATCCTTCACACGCATCGGAATACGAAGAAATATTGTCGGGTAGAAAATAATTATGCTACAGAAATTATCAATATCAAACTATGCTTTAATAGCTTCTTTGTCAGTTGATCTTGATAATGGATTCACTGCCATAACAGGAGAGACAGGCGCCGGTAAGTCAATATTGCTAGGCGCTCTTGGCTTTGTGCTTGGTAATCGCGCCGATACAAATATTCTCTTCGATGAGACAAAAAAATGTGTAGTCGAGGCGACTTTTCTTCTTAATGATGAAAGACTGAAGTATTTCTTCGACGAAAACGACATCGACTATGAAGAAGAGTGTATTATCCGTCGTGAACTCAATCCTCAGAAAAAATCACGCGCCTTTATCAACGATACTCCGGTTTCTTTGCAAATATTAAAAGAACTCGGCTCGCAGTTAGTCGATATTCATTCACAGCATGATTCTCTTCTTCTTTGTAATCCGAATTTCCAATTGTCATTGTTAGACGACGCTGCCAATAATCAAACGCTGCTTCTAGATTATCAAAAGTCGTTTAAATCTTATACAACAAAGAAAAACGAACTCGACGAATTACGTCAAAAAGCAATAAATAATATCGATGAAAACGATTATCTTAAGTTTCAACTTGATGAACTTTTAAAAGCAAATCTCGTAGAAAATGAATACGAAGAACTTAATCAGAAGATTGAGTTGCTTGAAAATCAGGAAGAGATAAATCGTCTTTTGTTGGAATCTACGACTTTGATTGAAGACAGCGAGACTTCACTTTTAGACAGCGTGAACACATTAATTAATAATGTGGGAAGATTGGGTAGATATATGCCAGAGCTAGATTCTATGGCGGAACGTCTTCATTCCGTAAAGATTGAGCTTAAAGATATTTGTTCCGACTTGAGCAATCTTCAAGATGACGCTTCAGATATTTCTTCTCTTGAGACCTTACAAGAGCGTTTTGATATGATTCAGCGACTTATGATGAAACATCATCTTAACGATTATCCGCAATTGCTTCAATTGAGAGAAGATATAAAACGTAAAGTCGATGAGTTTGACAATATCGATGACATCGTCGCAGATAAGGAAAGAGAAGTCAAGGCGTTGGAAAAAGAGTTGTTCGCTAAAGCAGGCGAGTTGAACAAACGTCGTATGAAGGCGAAACTTAGTTTTGAGAAAGACGTGACTTCAGTGATACGACAGCTTGCTATGCCTCACGGCGTCTTTGAAATTAAGGTTGAAAATACCAAAGATTTAACATCGAACGGTACTGATATAGTGACGTTTATGTTTTCTGCCAACAAAGGCTACGCTCCTGAGAATATGGCGAAAGCAGCTTCTGGCGGCGAGCTCTCACGACTTATGTTGGCGATAAAGAGCATTGCCGCGAAAAGCAACTACATCCCGACTTTGATTTTCGATGAGATAGATACGGGCGTTTCTGGTGAGGTCGCTTCCAAACTCGGTGATATCAT
Source organism: Bacteroidales bacterium (assembly GCA_017466405.1). Lineage (GTDB taxonomy): Bacteria > Bacteroidota > Bacteroidia > Bacteroidales > F082 > Limimorpha. The sequence goes on along the minus strand of JAFTUF010000063.1, from coordinate 149,711 downwards.
GAACGAGATGGGAGAGACTTTGCAACTGATGAGTATCACTCACTTGCCTCAAATCGCAAGTAAGGCGAAACATCATTTCTTTGTATATAAAACCGTCGTTGACGACAAGACGCGTTCCAATATAAAATCCCTGACTCGCGAAGAACGTATTGAAGAGATTGCCAAGATGTTATCAAATTCTGAAGTCACAGCCGAAGCTAAGAAAGCAGCGGAAGTACTGTTGGGGAGTTGAAAGTTGAAAATTGAATGTTGAAAGTGTAGAGATGCGTCAATGCTTCCTGCGATAATAAATGTGGACTCATAGTAAAAGAATTGCTGCCAGCTTCGTTTAAAAGGGGGTCGAATTCGACCCCTTTAAATATAGGATTATTTAGTTTTTCCCATATTCCAAGATATTCTAATGTGTTTTTTTGTCGTAACCAATTTTTAACAACATCCTTGGGTTCAACGTTATTTTTCTGACGGGCTATGTCTGTAATACAAATTAATCAATTCCATCTTTAATTATTGTCTTAATGACAACTTCTTTTACTACAATATCATTTTTCTTCATTGTTATATACTTTATGATAAGCCACAAAATTAAAGATAATAACCCGAAACAAAAAGTTAAAAAATGTTAAAAAGAGTAAAGGTTTATTAAGAATTAATTATTACTTTTTTCTGTAATAAAACAAAATATCAATTAAAATAAATTGCCTATGAACGATTAGCGTATGTGATACGCACATTATAAATATTGGATAAGCGTTTTAGCTTTTATTCTGCTGCTAGGTTACGCCAAACACCTCGAAATGGGAATAAACAAAAGTACCGCGTTTTTTTATGTGTGTATTTTGGATTCTCAAAGGTACTGACGGAGTAACCGAAAAGCCGTGAAGTGAGTAGGAAATGAATTATTTAAATTAAAGAAAAATGAAAAAATTATTTTTAGTATTGGTTTTTTTATCATCAATTTTTTTGTTTCAATCTTGTAGTTCGTGTGAAAGAAATTTGAATCGATTATATGATGTGAATGTTGATTTAGATAATGATGGCGATAGAGGTGATTTAAGTGGAGATTATAATCCAAGTTTTAAAGCTCGTCAATCTTACTATGCAGAGTGCGTTCATTGTAAATGCGATTTATATGAGCCTATTAGTGCAGGTAACTCTTATTGTAAAAATTGTGCTAAAAATGGTCATTATCAATCTCTTAAAGTATCCCATGTGGTACGTTACTATTAATTAACGTGTGTTAGAATAAGAACTATCGGTATAACCAAGCAATTATTTTTCGTTGTGTAAATTAACCCTGAAAGGGTGATAGATTATAGGCAGGTGATGGAGCGTCAGCGGAATCCCTGCAAAATAAGAATCCAAGATAATCGAAGTGCTGTAGGCACGACAGAAATTAATTAGCGGTTGACAATTTGCATTTTTAATTGTACCGAATTCGATACAATTAAGATTTAGAGGTTAAGAAATAGTCGCGACACTTTTCTTTAACCAAGAATTTGTCGCAGGGAATTTTTTACCTTAAACATTTTCCATTTCCATCAGGAAGTCGTCAACAATGTAAAGGTCGCTGTAGAGATAAAGTCCTGTTGATTTGTCGTGCAGTCTGGAGCAAGTCTTGCTTTCGTAGAAAAGTTTCAGTGCCTTCACGTTATCAATATCTAATTTCTTAGCCAAGATAACAGCTATGGCACCAATACGATTACTCATAATGATTTCTTGAATCACTGGCGATTTTAAAGGATTATCGTTATTATTCTGTTCCATCAAAAACGAGATATTTGTTTATTATTTCATAATTTTGATTCCCAGTTATTCAAACATTCTAATAAACGATTAACTAATATTTCTCGGCTTTCGGTGTGAAGTGTTTCATAATTTGGAACAATATAGTTTTCTATCAAACCGACATTTTCCATCCGATTATAAACATCAATGTAATTGGTGTCAGTCAATCTGGCTGTCGCTTCAATGCAGGTGGCGACAAATGCCATTATGATTTGCTCCTTTGATATTTTTCTTAATTGTTCCATTAGGATGTTATTTTCTCATTAACAATTTTGATGTTACAAAGTTAAGAAAATTATTTTTAGACTGCTTAGAAACTTACACCTATGAACTCCATCTTTCTCATTCAATAACAACTTTCGCGGTGTGAACATAATCTTTGAAGTTAATTCTTATAAAATACAATCCAGGAGATAAACTGCTTACGTCAATTTTGTTCTTGAACTTGGATCTTATAACCGTAACTCCCATTTCGTTTATAATCTCGATAGATTTTGCTTTCTCTTTATCGTTTTCTATTTCAATGTCGATGAAATAATTTGCAGGATTTGGATATATTCTAATATCGTTGTCGTTCATTTCATTAACATCAGTAAAACTCGAACAAGGGAAAATTATATCGTCAATCCATACGCAGTCGTTGCCGTCTTCAACCATGAAGTCTTTCTGGTAAATCCATGTGTAAGTGTGTGTTCCTTCAGGAATCAGATATTCCGCAAACAACCATCCCGTATTTCCTGTTGCAGCAATCTTTTGTTCCTCATCAATATAGAAATAGAAATAATCCCATCCTTCTTCCGAAGAGACTTTATAATAGAAAGAAAAGACTTGTTCTGAGAATGTCTCTAACGTAATGCTTAATTGAGTGTTAGACTCATCACCGATTTTTCCTGAGCGCAGACTGTAGTTTCCTTCGTATGCTTCGTTGCTATCGACATACCATGGATTGCTGAAGTCGTTTTGCCATAAGTCGTTTTCAATCACGCCGTTCTCAAAATTCTCAGCAAGAGTCCCTAATAATTTCTCGAAATTATGTCTGATTTTACTGCCATCAATATCGAATTCTAAAGTGAGCGAAACAGGTTTTGGAAGTATGTTCCATTCGAGGTAGAACTCGAATTCTATGTTTGTTCCTTCTCCAATATTTAATGATGGTATCACGATGTCTTTGGAAATCACTCTGATAAATTCGCTATTGCTAATAAGGTTTGCAACAATGTTTTCCATATCGTAATTGCTATTGTTTTCTACCGATAACATAAACTTTGCAATTTCGCCTGGATCGATAAAACCGTTGCCGTCACCATCGCTCTCTTCTGCTCTGATGCTGATAATGTTGAAATTGTATGAATTTACAGCTACTTTAAAATTCTCGTCATGACTTGTTCCATTGTGTTCTATGCTTAATGTAAATGTTATTGTTGAGCCATTAGGAATCTCATCAATAATATCAAGATAGAAAGCGTCTTCGACATTGACAATTTCGTCGGCACCGATATTTGCAATAATATTATTGTTATTTGTAATGTCGATTAAATCGGAATCACAGCTTAACGACAAATTGATTGAAGAAGCATTTTCCTTACCGATGTTTCTTAGTTTTAAATCTAAGTATGTGTCTTGATTTAATGTAATCTCTTGACTGTCTTCATAAAGATAAAAGTCATACATCATTATAAATGCCTCATCTGTTGAAATAATGACATCCTCTTCGTAACGAATATGATTTGGTTTTGTGACTGTTATGTAGAGTTTATTGCCAGGAATTACATTGTTAGGAATATTGATAGACTGCATATCTCCAGTGCCTTCGGCGATGGCTAATGTCTTGATCTCGCCTAAGTCGTCGGTTGATATACATATAGTGGAACCATGAGGTGCTTTGATGTTGAAGCTATGACTTTCGTAATAGTAGATATCGTCATGTGTGATGTCCATTTGTTGTGGGACTTCGGAATATAACTTTAAAAAAGCGTCACAATGTGCGTGGAAAAGGTTGCTTGTCAGCTCGCGAGTGTTTTCGTATGTATTAGGAAAATTCTGCTGATACAGAAAATGTTTCGCTGATACGTTAGCGAAAGCGGGCATATAATTATTGTTGTTCTCGACGGAAGTCCCGTAGTCGGGGAGGAAATCGTTCTCAAAGAAATCCCAGATACCCCAGATATAGGAGTCGTTGGTGTAAGTGTGTGTTTCGTATGTGGCTGCAATGACGCCAACCGCGCCGGCATTTTCCAGTCTCATAAAGGCTTCAGTGAGGCAATTATATTGGTCGAAAGCTCCTGACGCGCAATTGATTGATAGCACAAAAGGAAGTTTGCCATAATTTGTCAGATGTGGTATGCTATATGCTGAAAGATGCGGACAGTCCCAAATAGAGAACCATCCATGGTCGCGGTTAAGAAGGATGTATCCTGGTTCTTGACTTATCTTGTTTAAAAGAGGTTCTTCATCGCTATTATATTCGATGAAGCCTCCTAACTCGTCTGGAGTCGAAGGGATATATCCTAAACCATTGGGTCCGAAATAATTGACGACTTGTGCGGTGTTGCTCGCTGATGACCATTCATCTCCATTATATTCATCTCCATAATAGTAATGCATGGTGTATCGATATGGTTCTTTACCGATTGAACTGAGATATCCGTTAACACTTTCTGTACTTATCTGAAACCATTTCTCCATTTGGAAAGCGCATGTCATAATAGGACTTTCGTAGAATTTCTCATCTGTAACGGGATTTGCAAATTCATAGTTGATTTGCTTGTCAACCATTATCTTAGCTTCTGACGCATCGGCGGCGGTAAGTCTCGAGATGGCGATGTCGGGAAGCAAATCATTGTCGATGTCGGAGTATGGGCGGTCGCTGATATACGTTGCGTATCCGTTGAAATCAAAAGTAAAAGCTGAGATTCCGTAAGTTGGATTGGTGTCGTAATCTCCTAAGAGACATACTGCTACAGGAGCGATTTCCCAATTGTTATACGCATCAACAATCCAATTTCGTAATTCTTCGTGAAAATTAACATTGATGTCGCCAAGAGAATATACTTTTGTGATTATGCCTTGTTTGCTTCTGTAGTCTGCAAGTCGTTGAGCTTGTTCTCTAAACGATTCGTTGTTAGGAATTATGATGAGATATTCTGCGCCCTCAGCGTCGTCGGTAATCCATCTTTCCATTCTTTTGGCATAATCGATTTCTGGAATGTTGTTGTAGTTTAAGATGTTATGCTGCAAAATCGGATCCCAATATTGAGAGCGGAGTCTGTCGTCACCGAAATTACCTTCGCCTTCAAATTCAATTCTTAACTTGATTTTCTTATAAACCACAAGTTCCATTCTGACAGGATTGAATTGTACGGGAGCGATGCTTAGTCCGACGGCGTCAATGCCACGTAGATTCATTTGTTCTGTTAATGAAACTATGTTATTTGGATATAATTCGTCTTTTGAATATATGCTAAAATCTTTGTCATAACGATAGTCAGTCGTATCATATTCAGAGACAATTCCCTTAGAAGGGGCGATGTTAATATTATTTAAGATTTCTTTTTCGTAACTCTCAACTATGACATTTGCCTTTGCGCTTTGAGGCAAAGCGACGAATCTGTTTACAGAAGGAAGATTGGGTTTGCCTTTGTCGTTGGGAATCATAATGCTGTTTAAAGCGATTTCGTGGAAGACCTCATCTCCGTCAATTATTTCCTTGATGTTATAATTGTCGATTGTAAGTTCTATTGATAATGAAGACTTGTTTTGGTTTAAAACTTTAAGTTGTTGTGACTTAACGTTATTTGAGAATAATAGTGCAGCGAGTATACATACGATGAGGTGTAATTTCTTCATAGTAATGAGGTTTGAATTATTCCCCAAAAGTAAGATTTTTTTACATATCTTGTTGAAATATATGAAAAAAATATTATTATAATACCAGATGTAAATCTATTGAAAATCTGTAGTTACAGAATTATGTTAAAACAAAAAAGTCGTAAAAAGTATAACTCTTACGACTTTTTTCTTTGTTTAAGGACGTATGCGATACGTCCCTACAGATTCTATTTCTTAATACTCAATATCAATCCTAAAACTACTCCTAAGAATGCTGCGAACAACACTTGATAGTTGCCTGGCAAAAGGAATGTGATTGTGTGAGCTGGATACCAGAACAAAGGAATGGTCTTCTTGAAAACGAAACCATATTGTAAGTCCCAGTTGATTTTGTGTGCTATTGTTTCTTGAATCTTCAATTGGTTGCAGAAGAATCCTTTCAATGTGCCGCCTGTCTCAGCGATGTGGATGTCTGTCACCTTATGGAATGTCATGAAGACAGGAGCGAAGATGGTGTTCATCAAAACACTGACTAACAATGCTACTCCTGCTTTGCCCCATGTCAATTCTTTTGCGCCGAACCATGCGCCTGCTTCTGAAACGCCGAATCCTTTTTCAAGGAGTGCTACAGTGCCGGTCTTGAATATCGTCATGGCTGATGCTATGATGACTCCGAGGAATCCCCATACTAACATCTTAGGCAAGAGACCGAAGCCTTTTTCGATGTAACAGCCTTTGCGTATTCTCAAAGCTAACATTTCACCGAAAGTTCCTAAGATGGCGAACTTGAAGAAACTCATTATCATGCCGTGCTCGGCAGTGGTGGCGTTGAACCAATCCATCGCTCCAGGAACGAAAGCGAAGACGCCTATCACTGCCAAGACTGCTAATGTGGTAATTATATCACCTTTTTTCATTGTCTATTATTTTTCTATTCTGATTCTTGCGTCAACAGCAACGACGTTCTTTGGATTGCCGAGCAATGGGTTCAAGTCCATTTCTGCGATTTCAGGAGCTGCCATCACCAAAGCGCTGACTCTTGCAACTTGTTCTGCGTAGATGTCGATGTTAACTGGTTGCTGACCTCTGACACCTTCCAAAATCTTGTAACCGCGTAACTTGCCGAGCATGTCTTTTGCTTCGCATGCTGTGATAGGAGCGATGGCGTTTTGTACGTCTTTCAAGACTTCGATGAAGATACCGCCGAGACCGAAGAATACTTGATGACCGAATTTTTCGTCACGGATAGCACCGATATAGACTTCTGTACCGTCGAGCATTGGATACATCTCAACAGCGTAAGTTTCTGGGATAGCCATCAAGCGGTCGAATTCTTTGTCAACAGTCTCGATGTCGCGGACGTTCAATGTAACACCACCGACGTCTGACTTGTGAAGAGGACCGACGACTTTCATAACGAGTGGATAACCAACTTCGTTAGCGAAGTCTAAAGCCTGTTGTTTTTGGTCAACGACGCGGATTTGTTTTTGTGCTATGCCAGCAGCGTCTAACATTTCGTAGATTTCGTCTGGTCCGATGTAGCCGTTTTCGCAGTTGTCAACGACTTTGCGGATTCTTGCTACGTCAACCTTTGGAAGTTCAACGTTTTCTGGTTGTGGTTTTGGTGTATTATAAATCTTGCACAATGCGTTACCGAAGATGCATTCTTCAGGGAAGTTGATTCTGCCTTTATTGTTGATGAAATCGTTGATTTCGTCTTTTACGTTGATGATTGAAGGAAGGATAGGGAAGATAGGCTTTCTGCAAGTCTTCATCTTTTCGTTCAGGACTTCATATACTTCCCAGTTAGGGAACAATCCTGGAGAACCGAAGATGACGCACATACAGTCGATGTTGTCGAAGTCGTTTTCGCAAGCGTCGATGATGTGACCTAATTGTTCTGCTGTACCTGTTGCCAAGAAGTCGATTGGGTTACCGACTGATGAGCCAGGGAATAATTTTGCCAACAATTCGTCAGCTTTAGGACCTTCGATATGAGGAACGTCCATTCCGCCGTTTGAGAGAACGTCGGTTAACATAACAGCAGGACCACCGGCGTGAGTGATGACGGCTACGTTTTTGCCTTTTACTTCTGGGTGCATGAAGATAGCACATACTGTTGTCAACTCTTGACGGTTGTGGCAGCGGACGATACCAGCTTTGCGGAACAAAGCATCTACTACAGCGTCGTCTGTTGCAAGAGCGCCTGTGTGTGATGAAGCGGCGCGGCTACCTGCTGCAGAACCTCCCGATTTGATAGCTGCGATATGGCAACCTTTGTTGATGAGTGAACGTGAGTGTTTTAACAATTTTTGAGGGTTGCCTACTTTTTCCATGTAAAGCATGATGACGCGTGAGCTTGTCTCAGGATCGAAGGTGGTGTCTAAATGTTCGAGGACGTCTTCGATACCTACTTGAGCTGAGTTACCTACAGCCCAAACGCTGTTGAATGTCAAACCGTTCGTGATGCCGTATTCTTTGATGAACACTGCTGTTGCGCCGGAACCAGTGATGAAGTCAACGCCGTGAGGGTCGAGTGTTGGTATAGGAGCGTCGAAAGCACCGCAGTAGTTACGATTCAAGAAACCTGTACAGTTAGGGCCTATCAAGCTTCCGCCGACTTTATTTATTGTCTCAACTATTTGTCTTTCAAATTCAGCGCCTTGTTCGTTTTCTTCGCCGAAGCCTGCTGATACGATGATGAAACCTTTAGTGCCTTTTTCGAAAGCTAAGGTGTTGACTGTCGCAGGACAATATTTAGCGGCGATGGCGATGATTGCGCAATCGACTTGTGGAAGGTCATCGACTTTTGCGAAACATTTTATGCCTTGAACTTCAGTTTCTTTAGGGTTGACTGTATAAATCTCGCCTTTGAAGTTGCTGTTGATGAGGTTTTTCAATACGCTGCCGCCTGGCTTGTGAGTGTCACCTGAAGCACCGACAACGACAATACTTTTAGGATTAAGTAATTCTTGTGCTATCATATTTTGAAATATTTGATTTTCAATAAAAATAAATAAAATCTGTGATAATACATTTTTCGCAAATGTAAGAAAAAAAACTATATGAAAGAAATTTAAGTTTGAGAAAAATAGAAATGGGAAATATGTGGATATTAACTTGTTTTAGTAGAAAAAAATTGTACCTCTTGATACCTTCCAAAATATGTTGGCTGGTTGATATGCTTGTAGAGGACAAGGATTTAAGTATTGTTGATGCTATAAAAACAATATACACTTCTGATTTATACAGAAAATTACAAGACGAAAGTACGAAGATTTGGCACTTGGGTCCAGTGGCTTTGTATGAAGAATTGTTAAGGGAGATTTAGGAATATTTTAGTTGCTATTTCTTCGACGTCTTGCTTTCTTTTCTGGATCTTCGTAGCGTTTTTCCTTCATTCTTTCTTCAAATCTCCGAGCGTCTTCACCATAAGGTATCGGAGTTTCTTTAATAGGTCTTGCCATAATTTTCAGTTTTACAATAGTTTCTTCAATTCTTCAATGTCGGGCAAAGCGTTCTGCAATTTCTCAGGCATTTCCGACAATGTGTCAAATGTAGCAACTCCCATTGGTTTGTCATAATCTTGAATGACGTACTTCACAAAATCCTTATTGGCATTTCTGCAAAGTACTATTCCAATTGAAGGATTCTCGTGAGGCTTTCGTATTTTGTCATCTAAAATCCTGAGATATGTCATCAACTGCGCCAAATATATTGATTTAAAGTCACCGGTTTTTAATTCAAAAACGACCAATGCATTTAAATCACGGTTAAAGAACAATAAGTCGGGAAAGAAGTTTTCTCCATAAATCTCAAGACGATATTGATTTCCCACAAAGGCGAAATCTTTCCCAAATGTCATGATGAACTTTTTGATATTTTCTATAATTTGTTTTTCAACTACTCTTTCATCAATGTCATTTCTATTTCGTTCTCCTATCTCTTCGACGTTTATAAAATCAAGAAAATATTCATCTTTAAACATCATCACAGCCTTTCGTGCCAAAGAAGAATTTGAAATTGTTTGAGGAAAGTTATTTGGTATTGTCGCTCTATTTTCAAAATCATTCTCATTGATTATCTTCTTCAGCTGTTCAACGGAAAGATGTTCTTCGGCGGTACGATGAATATAATAATAACGAGCGTCTATTGCTTTAACCATCCCTATTACAAGAATATGATGAGTGAAAGGAACTTTAAAAAAACTTTCCATTGGAAACGATTTAATGTCATTAATTATGATAATATTATTGTTAATGTCTGTTATCTTTGTGAGCTCATTATGACATTCATTAAATTCGTCCGTTGCAACGGACGAATTGTAAATGATTGATTTCCAATTATCATAAAAGATTCTCATCTTTTTCAAGCTTGTTGCAGAAAATCCTCTTAAACCAGGTAGATCTGCTTTCAATTTGTCGCTAATTGTATGAAGTGCTTCTGTTCCCCACTTCGCATTACGTGTTTTTTCAGAAAGAAATTTTCCGATGCCGAAATACAATCCTAACTGAATGCGATTGACGTCTTTTGAAGCTTCGTACTGACTTTGAAGTATCGCGGTCTTTATAATCTCTGCCGCATTATTATACTGATGATTTAAAGGCTTGTTATCTTCCATAAACTTTATTTTTGGTCTTGCAAATATACAATCAAAAACAATATCTGTCAAGGAAAATAAAGTTAAAAATTATTAACATTCAAAGAGTTATGGTATAATCTATTAATTAGTAGTATATATGGAAAATAAAAAATGCCAAACTTCGAGATGAGGTTTGGCACAAGTTCTATGTAAATATATTTATTCTAAAATCAACTGGCAATGAATATCGTCGTTTTCAATATATGGTCGTAATAAATGTGCCCATTTGCCGTAAGCATTAGGTAACAGATGAACACCGTCTTTAGTAACAGAACAGTCTAACATGCCATCTTTAATATATAAATCAAAAACGTTAATATATTCACATCCATTATTTTTAGCGATACGTTCAATTATGTTGTTCGCTTTCATGATTTTTTCGTTACTAGCGTATTTGTTTTGAGCGATATCATTGTTTACAGGAAGTATACTTTGTAAATATAGTACAATATCTGGATTTGCCTTTTTTATTTCTTTTATTAATCTGTCATACTTGCTTTCAAAAACATCAAGTGTTTGAACCTGTAAACCATTTATGCCAGCCATTAAAAATACTTTTTCCGCTTTTACAGCTTTTATCTGGTCAACTCTAAGTATCATGCCATCTAAGTTGTCTCCGGGATATCCTAAGTTACATATTTTTACATCTGAGAAATATTCATGGAATGAACTACCTCTAGTTATAGAATTGCCGAAAAATACAACATCGAAATCAACATCCATCTTTTTTAGTGTGTTAGTCCAACCTTGAATACACCAATAATCGGATCGATCTGTCAGTTTTTGTTCAATTAATCCCATTCTTACACCAATACGTTGAATCAAATTAGTTTTATAATAGATAAGACCTAAAAGAATAACATTTGATAATAATAAAAATGTGCAAATTAGATAAATGAATTTGTTTTTCATAAATACGACTAAGTTTCCCGCTCCTAGAAACATTCTTTAATTAAACTTAAAAAAGAAACGTGGAACTGCAACACTTACACCTAAGTTGAAGGTCCTGAGAAAACCTTATGAGCAAATGTAACTATAGCAGCCCACGCTATGGCGTGAGAACCACTATGCTATCCTTGCTCATTTTTGAAAATTTCTCAGGTTTTCAACTTACAAGATAAGCATAACGCTTCTTATTTATTCAATATGTCACGGAAAGAGTCGCCTCAATCCGTTTGCAAATGTATAAAATATTTTAAATGAAAATCTTTATCGCTGAAATTTTTATTGCGATATCTTCCTTTTCCCTCAATACCATCCTCGTACGGACTTCACTGTTTTGTATAATTAAAATCTTTTTACGCTATATCATTCAAATCATAATAGAGCAATCTTGTTACAATATCATCTTCATCTTTTCTTAAATATTGAAAATCATTGTTCTGATAAAATGGAATCGCATTATAATAAGCATCTACTGTTATAAAACGACAACCGGATTTGTTGTTCTCAAAAAAATATAACTTGATGAAATCTAGCAGAACAGAACCAATGCCTTTGCCATGATAATCTCTATTTATTCCTAAGCGACATATTTTGACAGCAGGATAACTTCTAATTCTTTTCTCATTGACAAAACGATTTTTTCGAAAACGATTAAATTCAGTTTTGTTTTCAAAATCGGTCAAAGAAACACGATCGTTGGCTAAACTAAAGTAACCGATTATTTCTTTTGAGTCGATATGTTCGAAAACGTATGTTACAGCTAATAATGCATTCCTGTAGTGAATGGCTCTGTTTAAAAGGAAGTCGTTCAAATCGTCATCTCCGCAGTTGAACGACTTAACCTTTTCGTTTTTTCGTAGTCTCCGCACTTTATAAGTGCCGAATTCTGGATTAGGAAAAATTGCCATAAACTTATTCCTCAAAGATTTGCATTATCATCTCATAATTTCTTCGACGTCTCGCTTTCTTTTCTGGATCTTCGTAGCGTTTTTCCTTCATTCTTTCTTCAAATCTCCGAGCGTCTTCACCATAAAGTATCGGAGTCTCTTTAATAGGTCTTGACATAATTTTCAGTTTTTAAATTTCTTTGCAAATATACAATCAAAAACAATATCTGTCAAGGAAAATAAAGTTAAAAATTATTAACATTCAATGAGTTATAGTATAATCTATTAATGGCGTCACAAACCTTATCGCTCTTTCTAAATTGTCAATCTCGATGTGCTGGCTTTCGTAAATTTCGCCGTCAATGGAAACGCAAAATCCTTTCGCTCCTTCAATAGTTACTTTTTTGGCTTGCCTATATACGACGATGTCTTTGAACTTTGGATTGTTTAAATGCGTGCCGGCTACGTAATATTTTATCAGTCCTAAAAACCTTAGTCGCGAGACTGGCTTGACTAGGCATACTTCCAATAAACCGTCATCGTTGAGCGAGTTGGGAGCGTTGAAATATGAACCACCTACATATTTGCCATTGCTGACGGTGCATAATAGAATATCACCATTATTAAGTCGTTCACCATCGGCATAAACGGTGCATTTGTTGCGCATTCCTGTTAAGAATGCCCACGCTATTGCAAAAGGATAGGCTCTCTTTTTCCCGAAAATGACGTTTCTTCTTAACTTATTCATCGCCTTGGCGACGACACTGTCTAATCCGAAATGTGTTGAGTTTAAAGCATATTTGTCGTTAACCTTCATCAGATCGACTTTCTTTTCCGTGCCTCGAATCACTTTGCAGACGTCTTGGAAATTGTCTTTCCCTCCGTAATATTTCACGTAGTCGTTGCCGCTGCCAAATGGAAGAACGCTCATACTGGCATTAGGAAATCCTACTATTCCAGTAGCGACTTTGTTAATCGTGCCATCGCCGCCGCAAGCGTAAAATCTTACTTCTTCATCTTTATGGTTTTCCAAATAAGTGCGTATAAACTTTATCGATTCAGTTGACGATGTCGGTGTATATATATCATAATCCACGACTTCCTCACATCGTGAGATGCCATCCTTAACCATCTCGAGGCAAGACTCCTTTCCAGCAGTCGTGTTGACAATAAAGATATGCTTCATTTTCTGTTTCTTTGTCGCAAAATTAAAAAATATACCGTCACAATATTGAATCATTTCAGCTTTTTGTTGAAAGTATATCCTTAAAACAATATTATTTCGTAATTTTGTCAATCTAAAACATTGACATCCGACACTGACGCAGACTATAATATATAACATGAACAAAATCTGTTGACTGTTGTCTGTTGTCTGTTGACATTAGGAAATATGAAAAATAACGAACTTATACTAGACACAAGAGTCCTTTCTGGACAATGCGACAGCCTGATGCGTTTAAGAGCGGAGGCTTGTTTCATGGCATTTCAAGATGTGGCAAGTCGTCACGCGACGCTTTTGGATATCGATGATTATTCTCTCTTAGAAAAAGATAACGCTCTTTGGGTGGTGTCTAAGACAAAAGTTAAAATCAATGAACTGCCTCGTTGGAACGATGAGGTAAGCATCAGGACATGGCCTATGGGAGCTGAAGGCGTGAGATGTAACAGATGTTACCAAATATTAAAAGATGGCAAGGCTGTGATAAATGCTATAACAGAATGGGTTATCATCGATGCTGAAACGAGAATGCTACGCAAGGTCGAAACGACTTCCTATCCAAAAGATATTGACTGGATTACAGAGAAATCGGTGGAGGAGAGGTTCAGACGTTTTAAAGATGACTTCTCGGAAGAGGATTTCGTCTATAAAAGATTGATACGTTCGAGCGATATCGATGTCACTCATCATACTAATAATGTTACATATATCACAATGTTACTTGACACATTCTCTGTTAAGGAATTGGAATCTATGACTTTGAAAGAAGTTGAAATTTCTTATCTTAATGAGAGTTTAGAAGGTGAGACTTTGTCAATCTATAGAAAGAAAACCGATGAAGGTTATCTCTTTAAAATTATGAAAAATGACGGCAAAAATGCAGTGATGGCGTTTCTTTGTTAAGATGCTGAGATACTAAGATGCTGAGTTACTAAGATACTGAGTTGCTAAGATGCTGAGTTACTGAGAGTTTGAGTTGTTGTGAGGATTTCTTGTAGAGTCACATGTCCGTGTGACCAAATAAAGCAAAAATCCAGAGTCCTATTCTGAGATTCTGGATTTTTTTAGTTTCTGAGTTTTATTTTCATTCTTCCATTATTGCTACTGCCACTGCCTTTGGCCCGACTTTTCCGGCGAGCATTGGACAAGCGTCTTCAATATATAATGGTTTTCTTCCTGTAAGTTTCTCAACTTCTTGGCTTAAATACTCAGCTGCTTCGATGTTATCGACGTGCATAATACAATAGTTCCAAATCTTCTTATGCTCGTAATTCTCTTTTATCAAGCCAAGTATTTTTTTGAAGTTGTCTTTTGTCCTGAAAGATAAGGTCTCAACATTTAACTCGCCTTCCGTATCTAAGCTGAACAAAGGCTTTATTCTGAAAGTCTTAAGAGCGAACGCCTTGAAAGGTGTGAGTCGACCACTGTTAATCAAGTATTTTGTGTTGACGCAGGAAACAAATAATTTTGTCTTGTCAGCCCATTCAGCAGCTTTGCTTGCTAACTCTTCGTGCGGCATTCCGTTGATGGCTGCTTCTGCTACTCTAAGAACGCTGAGACCTAATGCTCCTGTGGCGTTGTGACTGTCGATGACGTCTATCTTTTTGCCTGTGGTCTTGCTTACCGCAGCAGCAGCTTTCCTACTGCTGTTAATCATTCCGCTGAACTTGCCGTTGAGGTGAACGCTGACGATGGAATCGTAATGTGTTGTGAGATAATTATATCTATTGGTGAAGTCCATCAGACTTGGTTGCGACGATCTCGGAATCTCAGTCGATTTCTCTAACTTGTCGAGGAACTGTTTTGGTTTTATTGTCAGTTGGTCTAGATAAAACTCATCACCGAAACTTACTGTCAGAGGCACAGTCTGTATCTGATATTTCTCTAATAACTCTTTAGGGATGTCGCAGGCGCTGTCAGATAAGATGCCGATTTTGCTTTTACGGTTTACAACTAAATCGTGTTGCATCACCATGTCTTCCACTTTCTGATAGACGACTCTTCCTATTGTCTGTACTTTCTCTAAAACAATCCAAGGCTGGTCGGTGTGGATGTGGAGACGCATCTTTGTCTTTGAACCTGCTATCACCATGCAGTCGCCCATTGATTCAATGAGTGAGGCTAGCTTATCTCTATCCAAATCTTCTCCTATGAGAAGCGCTTCTGTGCAGTAACGGAATGTTATCTCTTCGTGGTTGTCTTCTCCAAGCCATTCCGTGTCAATGATTTCAGCATTTGCAACTTGTACTGGCTGACCTCCATTATGGAAATATTCGCACATACCTTCCAAGAAAACGACGAATCCTTTTGCGCCGGCATCGACGAAAGTCTTAGCTTTTGATGCGATGAATTTTCCAGTCTCTTTCAAGGATTCCATAGCGACATTTAAACCGTTGAGTAATAATGTGGTGAAGTCATCGGTGCTGTCGCTATCTTCGTTTATGCTGATTGCCCAGTCTTTTATAACTGAGATTATGGTTCCTTCTTTTGGTTTAGCTAAAGCGTAGTATGCACATTCCGATGCTATCTGCATGTTTTCTGCAAACTCTTTGATAGTCATCGTTGGCTTGTCTTTAATGTCTTTGCTGAAACCATATAAAAATTGGGCGAAGATAATACCTGAGTTACCTCTTGCGCCCATCAGTGCTGCGTCGGCTAATGCCAATGCTGTTTCTTTAACGTCTTCTTGTGGTCTTACGGTGTTGACTATGCTATACATAGTTGACGCCAAGTTTGTTCCAGTATCAGCATCAGGAACAGGATAGAAGTTTATATTGTTGAGAAGTGCTTGGTTTTCAAAAATTTTCTGCGCACCAGCAATGAAACTGTTGTACAACTGCACTCCGTTTATTTCAGATATAGTATTCACGAGTAATTTTATTTCTGCTCAATTTGCAAAGATACAAAAAAACTTATTCGATGAAATAGTTTTTTGCTTCTAACAACTAATTGTTAACCATCAATTATAATTGTCAATTGTTAACTGTTAATTGTCAATTATATATGGTTTTCCTTCTTTGTCTGATTGCCTCGAAAACCACAATTGCTGTTGTCACGGAAACGTTCAGCGAGTCGGCGATTCCGTTCATCGGTATTATGAGGTTCTGATCTGCCGCCTCTACCCAGATGTCGGATATTCCTGTCGCTTCTGTTCCCATGACAATGGCAGAGCCTTTTCTGAAGTCAGCATCGAGATAATCAATGGAGGCTTTCAAATATGTGCAGTATATCGTTATGTCGTTTTCCTTAAGCCATTTGATACATTCTTCTGATGAGCAGGCGAAGAGTGGAACACTGAATATTGTTCCTATGCTGGCTCGTATCGCGTTGGGATTGAATAGGTCTGTTCTCGGGTCGGCGATGATGACGGCATCGACACCGGCAGCGTCGGCAGTACGCATCACTGCTCCTAAGTTGCCAGGCTTCTCAACGGTCTCAAGAACTATTATCAAAGGATTTTTCTTAGGCTTAAAATCTTTTAAGTCGGAATAACGAGGGATGGCGACAGCTAAAAGTCCGTCGCTGCCTTCTCTGTAAGCTATCTTCTCAAAGACTTCAAGGCTGACTTCTTCGATGACATTTGCTTTTATATCTGAACTCTGAGCTCCGAGTTCGTTGCAAACAAATAATGTGTCAATGACGAAACCACAAGCAAGCGCACGTTCTATCTCACGTCGGCCTTCAATAATGATTCTGTTCTGCTCGCGTCGCTCCGACGACTTCTGCAATTTAACAACGTTCTTTATCTTTGGATTTGTTTTGCTTGTAATCATGACTTTTTTAATTTTAATTGTGATAATATTAGTCCGCCAATGACCAATAATATTCCTAATATCTTTTGAATATTGATGTTTTCTCCGATGATGATACAACTGAAAATGGCAGTGAAGACAGGTATGAGGTTGCTGTAGATATTTGCCTTGGCAGCGCCTAACTTGCTGAAAGCGTATGCCCATAAAGTATAAGCAACAGAACTTGCAAAAACACCTAACGACAATAATGGAACTATATATTTGCCTATCTCCACAATCTGCGATGGCGTGACTTTCTCCATAATAAAAAACATAGGTATGAAATAAATCATTCCTATTATATTCTGTACGAATGTTATTGTCAAGGGTTTATATATCAATGTTAATTTTCTTAAAGAAATAGAATAAGCAACAGCAACAATGACTGCGCTGAATAAGAAAACGATGCCTTTTACAGAAACCGTCAATTCTAAATTTTTGTTAAGAAGCATGAATATAACACCGAAAAACGATATTATGAATCCGGCTATGTTCCATGCTGTGAGTCGCTCCTTTAAGAAGAAAAACGCTGCTATTGGAGTGAAGAGCGGAATTGTCGCAATGATGGCTGAACTTACTACAGGAGCGGAGTTTAATAATCCGTAACTTTCGAAGATGAAATATAAGAAAGGCTCGAATAATGCCGCCAATGCGAATAACTTAAGGTTTTCTTTTACTTTACCGAAACTACCAGAATTGGATTTCCATACTCTAACTCCTCTTTCCCTCTGTCCCTTTAAATCCTTAAGAAATAATATGCTTCCCAAGAAAACACATGAGATGATAAGTCGGAAGAATATTGTTGTCGTTGGATTCAGATAATTGAAAACCTGTGTTGACCATATAAACGACATTCCCCAGAATATCATGGCGACGACACCACTGATATGAACCAAAATGTTTTTATCTTTCATAATTAATAAATCATGTTTAAAATGTCACCGACGATAGGATTGTCGCTTACGATAGAAGGTCGTGTCTTGATGTCGGCTCCTTTTAGTAAGTTGATCGCTGTCTCAATGGCAACAGGCTCAATGCTGTCGGAAGCGATATTGACATCTTCGATGATGCCTTTTTCTTCGTTGACTTTCATGTCGATGTCAACGTTGCCCCAGTCGAAGCTGGCGCTTTTCTTAGTGCTGAATTCTCTCCATTTTCCATAGAGATATTCTTCGCTGCCGATTCTTTTGCTCAATGTTGTAGCATCGTCATTACAAAGAATGTCGAAGTCGATGGTGACAGGTTTTTCTTGATATACTTCTTCAAAAGCCTTTATGAGATATGGAATTATATTGTCGGAAGTTATGTCTGCTACTTCGGAAAGGTTAATCACTCTGCTCGACACAGATTTAACGCCGTGTTTATGCAACTTGGCAGGTTTTACCTTAAGGTATTTCTGAAGCAGTTCAGCATCGGTCTTTATTAATAATGTTCCGTGATGCAATCCTTGATTTCTTGTGAAGGCGAAAGCGTTGCCGGAGAACTTGCGTCCTTGATAAGTGATGTCGTTTCTTCCGCTTACTTCTGTCTCTACGTTGAAGTAGGAGAGGGCTTTCTGTATCACGAACATCTGCTTTTTCACGTCGTATATTTTCTTGTCGGCGACGAAAGAGAAGTTGAGATTTCCTAAATCGTGAAACACAGCTCCGCCTCCGGTTCTTCTTCTTGCGAGGTAGCCGCCTTCTTTAAGAAGAGATTCCAACTCGCATTCGCTGTATGGATTTTGATTGGTGCCGATGACGACTGTCTTCTGATTCTTCCATAAGAAAAGTGTCACGGTGTTTTCTAAATAATTGTCAAGAAGGTTGCTTTCTACTGCTAAATTCAAATATGGATTGTATTGTTTTCCAATGACAACTTGAATCTTGATTTCGTTTTTGGCGGCCATTTTATAATTATTTCTTTAAAGGTTTCTCGAAGATATATCCTATGTTGAGGAATACTCCTGTGTTAGTGTTGCGTTCGTAATCTTTTATGAAACTTGTCAGTCCGATGAAATATCTGAATTCTATGAAGATATTGTTGAATGAACTCTGTCCTAAGTCGCTGGAGAACACTCCGAATGTGAGACCAAACTCAAAAGGATTGTAAGTGCCTTTTTCAAACTTTCTTACTTCCCAAGGCTCGTTGCCGGTTTTGGATTTGTCTTTACCACCTAGACAGAAGTTAAATGTAGGTCCTATTTCTAAGCCGAGCAGGTCTTCAAAATAATATTGATATAAAACAGGAATGTCGATGTAGTATAATGTAGTAGTGCAATATATTTTGCGATATTCGTTTGCGCTTTCCTCAATTCTTGAAAACTGTTGTCCTTTTGTGGAGAATTTAAGATTTGCGACTATACTGTTTTTGTCGTCAATCTTGTATTGTGATATTCCTCCAAGGTTGACGCCGACTTTAAGACCGCTGTCGTGGTTCTTTGCTGAAATGGTGTTCATGTTTAAACCGCCGGTGAAGCCGAATAACAGTTCTTGGGAGTTGATGTTATGAGGAAAGGTCAGTAGGAGCAAAAGAAATATTGAAAGAGACAGCAATCTCTTTTTATGTGTGATGATGTGTTTTATTGATAAAAACAAATTTACCATGAGCACTAGTAAACACTAAAAAAGCCATTAAACAAACTCGTTAATGGCTCTTGAAATTTTGTAGTCTCTAGGGGATTTGAACCCCTGTTACCAGGATGAAAACCTGACGTCCTGACCAGACTAGACGAAGAGACCGCCCCTATTATGTTATGATACTTTGTAGTCTCTAGGGGATTTGAACCCCTGTTACCAGGATGAAAACCTGACGTCCTGACCAGACTAGACGAAGAGACCGCCGTATTTTTGTGATTGCAAAATTAGAAAAATTTTCTTTACGTACAACAAAAATAATAACTTTTTTTAAATAATTTTTATCGCTGTAATTTTCAATGACTTATATAAATAAAAAGCGTGTAACTTATCTTTACACGCCGTTTTTATGGTTTAATAGAAGTGTTTTTTCAACGTCTTTATTTATGAAATATCACAACTTTATCTTTAAACCTTGAACCTAGAACATTAGACTTTAGTCATTAGTCTTTGGTCTTTGCCCCATTACTCAAAGGTAAATGACAACTGGAATGTCTTGTTACGCAAACTGTCGAAACTGTTTGTGTACATATATTTATCGTCTTTGGCGACGTCCAAAAGTCCGTAACTCATCTTAAGTTCTATTCCTAATTTGAAATATCCTGTGTAGAAATCGAAGCCGGCGCCAACTTCAGCAGCTAAGTCGTGACGGTTTACAACTAATTCCTTAGGCTTATTGTTATTCTCGTCGTAGAATTTTTTATGTGAAGCCATGTCTATTTTGTAGTTGGCTCCTGCGATTATATAAGCTGCTGTGTTCTGATTCCTCTTTGATCTGAATTTGACATGTAAAGGAAATTCCACGAAGGTGGAGTGGGTATTTGAGGGGATGGTTTTTGTCACTTCATTGAGAGTTCCTTCAATAGGGTCTTCCTGCATTGAAATGATTTTGTATGATATTTTTCTCTCTCCGAAACTGAGTGAAGGTATGAGACGGAGGTCGAAGTGTTTTGCTAAACGAAGGTTGCCTACTATACCGACAGTGAAGCCGTGAGTCATATGTGGTGTTATTTCATCTACTCTGAATGGTGAATTTAAAAAAGCGTCGTTAGTTCCAGGAAGTACGTCACTTGATGGCAATTCTGCCGGGTCGTGTATTACGTTATGAAAGTTATCAATATGGTCTATGGATAAAAGCATCTGGTTGTAACCCAATATGAAACCATAGTGATATGGTTCGTTATCGTAATTCTGCATATTGATAGGTGCTTTCTTCTGTGCGTTCAAAAGTTGTGGCATCATGCAAAACAAAAGGCAGATGCAGGCTAATAATCTATTTATTCTTTTCTTTCTCATAATCCCAAAACGAAATAGATTGTCTTTTATTATTGATGTATGTTTGTTGTTAAATAATTTTTTTACATTCTTCTAACAGACGCTCTTTATTAATAGGTACAACGCCGAGTTCTTCGCAAACTAATCCTCCGGCAAGGTTGGATAATGAGGCTATTGTACGTGCGTCTTGCCGACATACCAAGCATAAGATTGCTACGCTTAAGACGGTGTCGCCGGCTCCCGAGACGTCGGCTATCTTTCTCAGATGCGCAGGAAGATGGTGATATGTTTCGGTCTCATAATCTTTTATCAAAACGCCGCGTTCAGACAGCGTTGTCATCAGAAATCTACAATTCAATTTTTCATGTAGTGTATCTACAGCTCTCAAAATGTCATCGATACTTTCTTCCTTGGAGTTCATTCCAATGCCTTCTCTCAGTTCTTTGAGGTTTGGCTTGAAGAAGGTGACATCTCTATATGCTAAGAAATTCTTTTTCTTAGGATCGACGCCGACAACGATGCCTTTTGTCTTGGCTATTTCTATTACTTCTTTGATAAGGTTTTCGGTTAAGACGCCTTTGTTGTAATCTTGCAAAATTATTCCGCCTATCTCATCATTTTCGATAATTTCCATAATAGCTCTCATCAATGCGGAATGTTCTTTCTCGCTGAGGTCGAAGGTGTCTTCAGTATCGACACGAAGCATCTGAGCGTTGCTGCTCATGATACGTTCTTTGCGCGTCGTTATTCTTTCGTCGCTTCTCACAATGCCTGATACCGTCATTCCTTGTTCTTGCATCAGTCGGAGCAAGTCGTTCGATTTTTCATCTTTGCCGATGACGGAGCATAAAATTGGTTCTGCGCCTAAGGCTTTAAGGTTCTGTGCTACATTGGCAGCGCCGCCGAGACGAGAGAAACTTTCGGTGACGGAAACGATAGGCACCGGCGCTTCAGGTGATATTCTCTCCACTTTGCCCTTTGTGTAGATGTCGAGCATGACGTCACCTATCACCATGATTCTTTGTTTGTTGAAAGAATCGAACAGCTCGTTTATGTTTTCTTTTGTTGCCAATGTCGGATGTATTAATGAGAAGAGACGTGCTTATAAAAAACACGTCTCTTATATTTGTTCAAAAATTATTTCAATTTGCTTAATGCTTCTTTGATTCTTGCTGCTGCTTCACGAAGTTTGTCTTCTGATGTAGCGTAAGAGAGGCGGATACATTCGCCGTTACCGAAAGCTGTACCTGCAACGCAAGCAACGTGAGCTTTGTTCAATAAGTACAAGCAGAGGTCGTCGCTGTTGTTGATTGTTGTTTCGCCGTCAGTCTTGCCGAAGTATGACTTGATTTCTGGGAACATATAGAAAGCGCCAGCTGGCTTGCTCAATTTGATGCCTGGGATTTCGCATAAGAGATCGTAGAACATGTCGCGGCGGTTTCTGAAAGCCTTGAGCATAGTTTGGATTTCTTCTGAGTTTTCTGGAGACATCTTGACTGCTTCCAAAGAAGCTGCTTGAGCGATTGTACAGATACCTGATGTGTATTGGCCTTGGATTTTGTTACATGCAGAAACGATAGCTTTAGGAGCTGCGATGTAACCTATACGCCAACCTGTCATAGCATAACCTTTAGCAACACCGTTGATAATGACTAGTCTGTCTTTCAATTCTGTGAATTGACCCATACTTTCGTGTTTTTGTTCGTATTGGATGAATTCATAAATTTCGTCTGATAAAACGATGATTCTTGGGTGTTTTTTGAATACTTCTACTAATGAAGCTAATTCAGCTTTTGTATATACAGAACCTGAAGGGTTACATGGTGTGCTGAAGATGAAAGCTTTTGTGTTAGGAGTGATAGCTGCTTCTAATTGTTCAGCAGTGATTTTGAAGTTTTGTTCAGCTGTTGTGTTGATGAATACAGGAGTACCGTCAGCTAATTTCACCATTTCAGGATATGATACCCAGAATGGAGCAGGGATGATGACTTCGTCACCTTTATCGACGATAGCCATGAAAACATTTGTGATGGCTTGCTTTGCACCGTTAGAAACGATGATGTCAGCGTCTGTATAGTCGAGGCCGTTGTCGCGTTTTAATTTTTCAGCGATGGCTTTGCGCAATGCTGGTGTTCCTGGTACTGGAGGATAGTGTGTGTCGTTGTTGTTGATAGCATCGATACCAGCTTGTTTTGCAGCGACTGGTGTGTTGAAGTCAGGTTCGCCAATACTTAAAGAAATAACGTCGATACCTTGAGCTTTTAATTCACGGCTTAATTGAGTCATCTTTAAAGTGGCTGATTCTGCCATGTTGTTGACTCTCTGTGATAAAACTATGTTTTCCATCTAATCTGAATTTTTAAAATTTATGTTAAAAACGAATTAATTTCAATGTCACAAAAGTAACTATTTTTTGCGATAAAAAACACATTTATTTTATAATTTATTAAAATGTTTTTGATTAACTTTGCGAAAAATTTTTAAAGATGGATTTTATCAATATCGCACTGATTTTATTGTTAGTAATGATGGCCTTGTCTCTCTTTATTCAACATGTTAGAGACAGAAAACAGTCAGATCCTAAAAACAATAACTCTAACGATAATGAGTTGTCCGTCGTCTCTTCAAAATTATTAATCCCGCTTAAGATTCAGGCATACGAACGCTTGCTGCTTTACATCGAACGCATACAGTTTCCAGTGTTGGTGAAACGTATTTTCAACCCGGCAATATCGAGAAACGATTTTCAGTTCTCGCTGCTCCAAAATGTGGAAGACGAATTTGAACATAATCTTGCTCAACGTCTCTATGTCTCGGAAAATACTTGGAGTCTCGTCGTCTTGGCAAAAGAAGAGGTGCTGCAAAACATCAACGCCGTCTTCAACGACAACCCTGATGCTGACATCGCGATGATAGCTCAGAAACTGGCTTCTTTCAACAACCCTATGGTTGAGAAGGCTGTGATAAGCATCAAGCAGGAGTTTAATGCCTTATAAAAAATGATTATGGAATTTACTGCAACACAAATCGCTACGTTTTTATCAGGAACAATAGAAGGCAATCCGGATGTAAAAGTCTATAACGTGGCAAAGATAGAAGAGGGCGCTCCTGGTATGTTGAGCTTCCTCGCTAACCCAAAATATTCCCAATATTTATATACGACACAATCTTCGATAGTCTTAATCAACAACGACTTCGAACTTCAAGACAAAGTATCTGCTACACTCATCAGAGTGCCTAACGCTTACGACGCTTTCGCTCAGCTGCTCGGTCTCTACCAACAATTCATGCAGTCGAAGTCGGGCGTCTCTTCTTTGTCGTTCATCTCTAAAGACGCTACTTACGGCGATGACGTCTATATCGGTGAGTTCGCTTTCATAGGCGAAAGAGCTAAGATAGGCAATCGTGTCAAGATTTATCCTCAGGTTTATATTGGCGACGACGTTGTTATCGGTGACGATACCGTCATTTACGCTGGCGCGAAACTTTATGCTCAGAGCGTGGTGGGACAATCATGTATCTTACATTCCGGCTGCGTGATAGGTGCCGACGGCTTCGGTTTCGCTCCTCAAGAAGACGGATCTTACAAGAAGATTCCTCAGATTGGTAATGTGGTTCTCGGCAATAACGTGGAAATCGGAGCTAACACTTGTATCGACTGCGCGACAATGGGCTCGACACGAATCAACGACGGTGTGAAACTCGATAATCTCATCCAAATCGCTCATAATGTGGAACTCGGCAAGAACACTGCCATCGCTGCTCAGACAGGTGTCAGCGGTTCTACTAAGATAGGTTCCAACTGCGTGATAGCAGGTCAGGTGGGTTTTGTAGGTCATATCCATATCGCCGACGGAACAAAGATAGGCGCTCAATCTGGAATATTGGGTAATGTGAAGAGAAACGGCGAAGAACTGATGGGTTCTCCTGCATTTAATATTAAAGATTACCTGAAGTCTTCAGTACATATCAAGAACTTGGATAAACTTGTGAAACGTGTCGAAGCTCTTGAAAAACAACTAAAAGAAAAACAACAATGATAGAAAGACAGAAAACTATAAAACAATCCGTCAGCCTCAGCGGCACGGGTTTACATACAGGTCAGAGAGGAACATTGACATTCCATCCTGCCGAAGCTAATCACGGAATCAAGTTCAGAAGAATAGACGTAGAAGGACAACCTATCGTCGAGGCAAGAGTGGAAAATGTGGTTGACACTTCTCGCGGAACTACAATAGCTCAAAATGGTATAAGAGTTTATACAGTGGAACATATACTCGCTTCCTTAAGAGGCGCTGGTGTCGATAACGTATTGATTGACATCAACTGCGAAGAGCCTCCAATCCAAGACGGCAGCGCTCGTTATATGTTAGAAGCTCTTAAATCAGCGGGCATAGTGGAACAAGACGCTGAGAGAGAATATCTCCGCCTGAAAAAAGCAGTGACTTATTTCCATCCTAAAATCGGTTGCGAGATTAGTATCAAACCAGCCGACGACTTCAGAATGGAAGTAAGCGTGGATTATAACTCGCAGGTTCTCAAACCTCAATCGGCGACTCTCAGAAGTATGGCTGACTTTGAAAAGGAAATAGCGCCTTGCCGTACCTTCGTGTTCTTCCAAGAACTCGAGATGTTGTTGAAACATAATCTCATCAAAGGCGGCGACCTTTCCACAGCTATCGTATTTGTTGAAGATGTAGTCCCTGCTGGCGAGCTTCAGCGTGTGGCAAAACTCTTCAATATGGAGTCTGTCGGTATTCATCAAGGCGGTATCTTGAATAACACTACTTTACATTTCGAGAACGAGCCTGCTCGCCATAAACTCCTCGACCTTATCGGTGATATGGCGTTACTCGGAAAACCAATACTCGGTCACGTGAAGGCTTTCAAACCTGGTCATCTCGCTAATACCGAGTTCGTGAAAATGATTATCGAAAACCTCGAATAAAAACTTGTAGAGACGTATCAATTACACCTATAAAAATAAACAATCTGTAATTGCTGCGTCTCACGATTAAAAATAAAAGATGAAATATGAAAGATTAAAAGGAAAGGTAAATGATATGAGACGTTTGTTATTCTTTTTAATCTTTCTAACTCTGATTTCTTGTAATAATAAAGCTGAAAAATCCTTAAGTAACATTACGTTATTTAGGGATTTTGACGTTTATTTCTCGAACAATGAAGTAGCTGATGATGATTTGATAATCTCTGTCAATGATTTTATTGATTCAGTCAGCGACTGTAAAGCAAATGTTAATAATTATTATCTTTTATCTGAGTCTTATAACATCTTAGGATATTGTCATTACACCAAATGTCATTTTGATGAAGCGATAAAATGTTATATCAATGCGTTGAAATTTTCCGACAAGATAGAAGATAACTATAATATAAAAGGTGTAGTTTATAGAAACATAGCTGATGTCTTCTATGACTGTGAGAATTACACCTTATCTAAAGACTTGTATTTTATGTCGTTGGACTATTGTCTTAACTCTTCCGATTCAAACAATATAGTTCATAACTATCGTAAGATTGGTAATATTTGTTATTATCTTTCTGAGAATGAGAATCCAGATACCTTGCAATATTATATGCAGAAAAGCTTGAATTTCGCGCAGAAAGAAGAACCTCTGGTTTCTGCATTATATATGGCTTTGACGACTGCATTTCATCAGAAAGAAAAGTTAGAAGGTCTGTCTCCAAACAGAATGAAAGGTATAAGTTTGCTGCCCGACAACAGAATAGCCATGACTTATTCCTTGAACAATTATCTTTCTGTGTTATATCAGATTGAAGGCAATATCAAGGATGCGATAAGGCATTCAACAATAGCACTTGATTCTGACGATATAAAAAAACTGATGTCGGCTCACGGGCAGCTCTCTGATTTATATCTCATCAATGGCGATACATTATCATCGGTTTATCACGATTTAAAATACGATTCCATAAACGACATATTTTCAGAATGTAAAAGAAGAGCCTCGACTACAGAGAATCTTCTGTATGAATATGAGAAAGAAAGTCAGGACATCGAAAGCGAGAAAGATGGCGGAAACTCTTTTTTCCTCATTATTTCATTGATAATAATAGTAAATTCTTTCATTGTCATTTTCATTAAGAAAAAAAGAGAAACAGAAAAAAAAGACGACTTTTCTGAGCGATGGAACAGTTTCACTACGTCGGAGATTTTCGTTTCCATAAAAGACAAATGCGAGAGCGAATCTGATTTAAGCGCTGCTAATGTCAGTGCCAGCATGATTTGTCTCAAGGAAAGTGAGATGATGAATTTAGAAAAAGAGATAAATATTTGTTTTAAAGACTTTGTCGATAAACTCAAGAAGACCTTCCCTGAATTGAATAAAGGAGAAATAGATTATTGCGTGCTTTCGCTTCTAAGCGTTTCGGAAATTCATAAGGCAGCGCTCTTAGGCTTGTCGTATCAAGGTTGCGTAAGTCGTAAGAAAAGAGTATCTGAAAAAACAAAGATGAATAACATCAATGAAGATATGAAGTCGTTTTTACAGAAACATAACGGCAACATAATATAACATAATGCGAAATAATTGATTCTACATAATTTTGCAGCGTAGATCGATGAACGATCTGCCGGTTTCGAGACGAACTCGATAATTATAAAATCATAAAATTATGACAGAATTAATTTCATCAAAACTCCAAATCAAATTTACTCCTATCAACGTTCTATTGATTTTACTTGTAGTAACCTTATTGGGATGGCTTATGTTATCTTTTCCATTAATCGATGTTGGCAAAAATATTAAAGAGTTTGCCATTGCAGGAGTGTCGTATCTTGTTATGGAAAGTGTAATAAGATTGATATTGTTAAGATGCAAAAAAATTAAATCGAAGGACGATTTTTCGCAATTGCCAAAATTTGTTGTGACAGAATATCAAAATGTTAATAAAAGTACATTAAGAAAGATATTTATCGTTCCAAATATATTTTATTCTTTGCTGTTAATAATATTGACGTTCACAATCCAATCCAATTACACACATCTGTTCTATTGGACTTTTGTATTAAGTTTTTGTTATTTGGTATTTAACATATTTAGGGCGTTAAAGATTGAGACAAAGAATTAAAATAAGTTTCATATAAAATAGCTTGTTTTTATTACACCTCAAGAACTCACGTTAAATTATCAAGTACAAAGTCTGTTGTCTGTTGTCCGTTGTCTGTTGACTTTTTTCTGGGCGTTCCGGCTACGCCGTCGGGCTTTCCGCTATATCTTTGCTCGCTGATCTTTCCCCGCTCCCAAATCCCGCACCTGCCCCCCCAATTCCCGTCCCCGCACCCGCTCTCGCGAAAGCTCGCAAAGGATGCCGCTTCAATCCCTAACGCTGGGCAGCTGCTATGATAAAAATCTGCGCAAATCTGTGAAATCTGTGGTACAATGTTAACAATCCCCGTTCCTACAATTGTAAACTTTCAGACGTGTCAATCACATTCTTTTTTATTTTTCGAAGGTGTGATCGACGCGTCTCTACAAACTCTCAATTGTAAACTGTAAATTGTCAATTGTAAATTTTATCCAAAAATCTCCCGACGCTCTCATATCCATATCTCTCAATGACGCTGTTTCTCAAAAACTCAGCGTCATAATTTTGATGCGTCTCTATCATCTTCATTATCGCTTCTGCCAAAGCTTCTTTGTCTCTCGGCTCGACTAAAATTCCTTTCGTCTCGTCAATCATTTCCTTGATGCCGCCGACATTAGTGCTTACAACCGGCAATCCCGAGGCTAATGCTTCAAGAATCACGACAGGCATATTTTCATAATTGCTCGACAATACTAAGAAATCACCTGAAGCGAGTTCGTCGGCTAATTTCTGTCCCTCCAACAATCCTGTAAATGATACCTTATTAATTAATTGTAATTCTTCGGCTTTTGCTTTCATCAGGTCGAAGTCCATTCCGTCGCCGATGAGCGTACATTGAAAGTCGATGCCTTTGTCGTCAATTATCTTCAACGATTCTAAAAGTCCGCTTATGTTTTTCGACTTGTCTTCAAAACAGCTGATGTGAATTATTTTGGTGGACGTATGCGATACGTCCCTACAATTGATATGAAACATATCGAGATTCACGACATTGGGAAGAACAACATAATTGTCGTTTCTCAATCCATGACTCTTCATCGCATTGCCGAGATTCTCTGTTACGACAGTGACGGTCTTTGCATTACGAACGACAATCTTCGTGGCGAGTTTTCTTAAAAATCCGCCGAAGTCGTTTCCTGGCAAATACCTCGACCAATGTTCTGTAATAATATAAGGTGTCTTATGAAGTAGTTTCTGTATCCAAGCAATCACACCTAATCGTGTCAAAACATGAACGTGAATTAAATCTATTTGTTTACATAATTTCAATCCAATCATGTTGGCGCGATAGAATCGCAGCAAGGATAAGATTTTGTTTTTCGGTTTCTTATAATAAACACGAATCGTATCGACATTGTTTTCTAATGTTCTTACGATTTCAAATGGACGTGTGCGATACGTCAGTTCGGTTGGTTGATCGTCTGTGGACGAAGTCTGTTGTCCGTTGTCTGTTGTCTGTTGACAATAAATAACCGTAATATCATTGAACAAGGCGGCTGCTTCGGCGTGACGCTGCACGAAGAGCCCGAACATAGTGTCGTAGCGATGCGGATACCATCGCGCTAGAAATACTATATGTTTTCTTTCCTTATTCATGAAGATGTTTCTTTATGATGTTAATCGCGTTAGAGATTCTTTCCTCGTCATTTCCTCTGACAATCTCAAAAGGCAGATTCATCTGCGTCAATGTGTTTCTGTAAATCTCGAAGAGCTCTTTTCTTTCTTCCGGATTTGGATTCTCCCTGAGCGGGTCGTAAGTCCAAGGAAGGTCGATGTCGCAGAGAAGATAAAGGTCGAAGTCTTGCTCTTTCAAAATATTGTTGATTGTAGCATTGGAATGTTTGAATACATATTCCACCCAAATCTTGCATACGATAATCTCGGTGTCTGCAATAAGTATATTTTGTGAATACTCTTTCTTTTCGACGATTAGTTTATGCTGACCCTTGGCAATCTCAACGACGTCGTCTTCTGAGTAGCGTCCTTCGAAGTTTTCTAGATAAGTCCTTGAATATTCTGGAATATATTCCGTTCCGAAATATTTGGCGAGTGCTTCGGCGAGCGTCGATTTTCCCGTCGATTCGGGACCTGTGATGGCAATATTAAACATTTTGTTTCGCCTCCTTGCTCCAGCTGATGTAACCCATAATCGCTAAGATTGTGTAAGCAACATATTGCAAACTCGTCAGATATAATCCGTTATAAATACAAAGCGGAATCAATATTATGTCGGCTAAAAGATAATACATCCAGTTATCGACTTTCTTCAGTGAAGTGAGAACCATCGCTATCAGACCGGCAGCGCTTGTTATATAATCAAGTCTGACTGATAACTCCTTTGGCGTAAATACACAAATTAAGATTATTGAGATACAGAATATAGTTGCTGTAATAATATTCTCTTTCTTGTTTAAGAAAGAAACTTTTAATTCACCTCCATCTGTTGACTGTTGATTGTTGACTGTTGTCCGTTGTCTTACCCAGTTCCGCCATCCGTAAATACTGATTATGAAATATAAAAAATTGATTACAGAATTAGCATATAATCCGTTATGAATGAATATTCCAACATACAAAGCGAGACTTATCATTCCTACAGGAAACACCAAGACGTTGATTTTCTTTGAAAACCAAACGCTGAGCAATCCGGTAATAACAGCTATTATTTCAATTATTAATTCCATAATAGTTTATAGTTCATAGTTAATAGTTTATAGTAGTTTTAAAGTTTAAAGTTGTTTAGTTCAAAGTTTATATTTGTAAATTGATGAGACGCAGCAATTACGTATTGTTTATTCTTATCGGAGTAATTGATACGTCTCTACCATAATTGTTAATTGTTAATTGTAAAACATCACCTCATATCAATCACTTCCACATTAGGATGTTGTTCTTCATTGAAGATAAACATGCTGTCGGGAAGGTTTAGATTTGTCTTGTAATCTGTTATCTCGTAAATAAATTCGTTTCCATCTGGTGTCGCGACATAGACCTTTTTTATATTCATATCCTTATCGACGCTGATATGAACTCTGTCGAAACTGTCTCCTTCGTTTTCTGTCACTTCTATAGTTGTGATGTCTTTATCATCGCTTTCAATGAATGTCGCGCTGATGTTTTCTGTGAAGGCATTGACTATAGCGATAGGGGAGGTATTGTTATCTTCTGTCACTTCGCTTATCATCACTTCTTCGTCATCGATGAGATGTGTCCAAAGTATTTCTCCGTTGCTGATAAGTTCTTGACCTGCAATATTGAGAACGTAAGAGTTACCTTTCATTGAAGCGAAACCGTTTTCATTTTCATAAAGTCCTGCACCAGTATTAATCATCTGATAGTTAAAGATGATGCTGATGTCATTATATGACTTCATCTTCTCGACGACCTTGTTGAGAAAGTCTTCAGCATTCTGCGCCGAGACTCTCAATCCGAGTATTACACCTATTATTAATATCAAGTATTTCTTCATAAAGTTTAGAGTTTAAAGTTCATAGTTTATAGTAGTTTTAAAGTTGATAGTTATTTAGTCTAAAGTTTATTTATAAATCTTCAAAGTCATTGTCAAAGTCATTGTCAAAGTCAGAGTCAAAGTCAGAGTCAAATTTCAGAGTCAGTGTTTAATTATCATAAAGGTCTTTCAAAAACTGTTCGAGTGCCATTTCGTTAGCGACTCTTACTTCACGTTGTTTACTTCCGGCGAAAGGTCCTACGATGCCGGCTTTTTCTAACTGGTCGATGATTCTACCAGCTCTGTTGTAACCCAGTTTCAATTTACGCTGCAACATAGATGTCGAGCCTTGTTGAGTTTGAACGATGATATAAGCGGCTTCTTCAAAGAGAGGGTCTCTCTCGTCGGGGTTGAGAGCTTCTTTCGCACCGCCTTCGTCTTTTTCATCAGGACAGTCTGGGAGGTTATATGCTTCTGGATATGCTCTCTGTGAGCCGATGAAGTCTGTAATTTCTTCCACTTCTGGAGTGTCGATGAAGGCGCATTGCAGACGAACCAAGTCGTTTCCTGTTGAGAAAAGCATATCGCCGCGACCGATGAGTTGATCTGCACCGTTGGTGTCGAGGATTGTACCTGAGTCAACACGCGAGATAACGCGGAACGCGATACGTGCAGGGAAGTTAGCCTTGATGGTACCGGTGATGATATTTACCGAAGGACGCTGTGTCGCTATGATGAGGTGGATGCCGATAGCACGAGCCAACTGGGCGAGACGTGCGATAGGCGCTTCCACTTCCTTGCCAGCTGTCATGATAAGGTCGGCGAACTCATCAACGACGAGAACTATATAAGGAAGGAATCGATGACCATCGTAAGGATTTAACCTTCTTGCGATGAACTTAGCATTGTATTCCTTGATGTTACGTACTTGTGCGTCTTTCAAAAGCTCGTAACGGTTATCCATCTCAATACATAATGAGTTGAGCGTGCGAACCACTTTTCTTACATCGGTGATGATAGCTTCTTCGGCGTCAGGAAGTTTTGCTAAGTAGTGACGTTCTATCTTCTTGTAAAGACTTAACTCAACTTTCTTAGGGTCAACGAGGACGAACTTAAGCTCAGCTGGATGTTTGCTATATAACAATGAAGATATGATAGCGTTGATACCAACAGACTTACCTTGACCAGTAGCGCCTGCCATCAAGATGTGTGGCATCTTGGCAAGGTCGGCGACATAACTCTCGTTAGATATAGTTTTTCCGATACCAATAGGAAGTTCGTAACCGCATTTCTGGAAACGCTCTGAGCTCAGAACGCTCTTCATAGAAACAGTCTGTGGCTTCTGATTAGGAACCTCGATACCGACAGTTCCTTTGCCTGGGATAGGAGCGATGATACGGATACCAATCGCTGAGAGGCAAAGAGCGATGTCGTCTTGAAGCCCTTTGATTTTTGCGATTCTTACACCAGCAGCTGGTATGATTTCGTATAATGTGACAGTAGGCCCGATGGTTGCCTTAATCTTGTCGATAGCGATATTGTAATTCGCAAGAGTATCGACGATGCGTTTCTTGTTTTCTTCAAGTTCTTCCTTGTTGACGCTACTTGTTCCATCGCCGTAGTCTTTTAGCAAATCAAGAGGAGGGAAACTGAAGTTAGACAACTCGAGTTTTGGGTCGAAGTCGGTGTCTAAACCAAAATGCTCGCCAATCTCGATGGCTTGTTTCTCTTCAGTTGGAGCTGTCACTTCCATATCGATGTCGTCGGCATTGACTTCGTCGGTTTTGTTTTTTATTTCATTTGAAGGCAGCGTCTGTGGTTTTGGCGCGTCCTCAAAGCCGTCGTCATCGTCATCTTTTGTTTCAGGTACTATCTCAATCTCTGTTGATGTTTGCTCTGGTTTTCTTTCAATATGCTTAACGGTTATTTCAACATCTTCATCTTCATCCTCATCGACATCTTCATCTTCATTGTCCTCATCATCACCTATGTATGTATTTATAGCAACAGGTTTCACCTTAACTTCAGGAACTACATCGTCAATGTCCTCGTCAGAGTCAGTGTCGTTGTCCTCGTCAGAGTCAGTGTCATTGTCCTCGTCAGAGTCAGTGTCCTCGTCCTCGTCTTTTCTTTTAAAATTAATCGTAGGCATCTTAATGTCGAATGTGAATATCACATATAAGAATGCAGTGAAGAAAAGCAGGATGTAAATTCCTATCTCGCTGACATATTGTTCTATAAGTTGATATATCTCTATTCCTACCAATCCGTAGAGTTTCTCGCAAGTTCCGTTTTGCGGAAGTATGGTAGCCAAGAAAAGAGGCAGCCATAATAGAGATATCAAGCAGTATTTACATATTGTTATAATTTTGATTTTAGGTCCTTTGAAAGCTAGGAGAGAGCCAGCGAGTGCCAACAATGCTATCAGATATATTGAGCCCAAGCCGAAGGAATATTCGCTGAGGTATTTTCCTATAATGTCGCCGAAATTACCTGCGAGATTATAGTTGATGAGATATGAAAATGTCGATAATAAGATATATAAGCTAAGGAGCATAAAAAACACACCGAAAGCGACTCTTACGCGTGGGTCTCTTTCTCTCTTGCGTGCTCCTGTCGTGGCTTTCTTAGGCTTGTCCTTCTTGCCTTTGCTCTTAGCCTTGGCATTTGTAGAAGCAGCCTTTTTTTCAACTTTCTTCTCAACCTTCTTCTCTTCCGTCTTTACCTCTTCAACTTTCGGAGTCTCTACTATCGGCTTGTTTTTGTTATAACTCATAATCTTAATCTACAAATCTGAATGTTTTGTTGAAACGTATTTTTCCTGTGTTTTTGTCTATTGACAACCATACGAATACAGGTTTGCCAACTATATGGTCGATTGGAACATAACCCCAGAAGCGAGAGTCTTGTGAGTTGTGACGGTTGTCGCCCATCATCCAATAATAATCCATCTGGAATGTATATTCGTCGGTTTCTTCTCCGTTAATATAAATCTTATCGCCTACGATTTTCATGTCGTTATGTTCATAAGCTCTTATCACTCTGTCGTAAAGAGCTATGTTTTCTTTGTTAATCTTCACCGTAGCTCCTTCTTGTGGTATCACGATAGGACCGAAGTTGTCGGCATTCCATTTGAAATAAGTAGTGTCGTTAGGGAAGATGTCGTCCGATACTTCAGTGCCTGGTGCAGCTATCATTCTCTCGACTGATACCACGAAAGGAAGTTTTCTGAATTCCTCGGCGATGGCTCCTGTCATGTTGAAAATCAACTCGTCTTGATGTGCTGTTCTGTATCCTTCGGTGATATTGTATTTTTCCAGTATCTTAGGATTGATGCCATTGCCTGTGATTTTTACCTTATAGTTATGTTGCATCTCTTCAGGTTGTTCACCAATTTCTCCGTTGATATAAACGACGCCATCGATAATTTGTAATGTGTCGCCTGGCATAGCGATAAGACGTTTCACATAATTCTCTCTCTTATCGACAGGACGTGTTATGATGTCGCCGAATTGTTTCTTGTCGCTCATCACCTTGTCTTTACCGAAATAACGGCAAAGCTGATAATAAGTGACATTGCTTTGATAGACCTCACTCACGGTGTCGCCTGCAGGGAAATTGAACACTATCGGGTCGTTGCGTTTTATCTCTGTCGTTCCAGGAAGTCTCTTGTAAGGAAGCTGTGGCTTCTCAATATAAGATTTTGTTGTCTTGGTTCCTGGTAATGTATGATGTACGAATGGGAAAGCAAGAGGCGTGTTAGGGATACGAGGTCCGTAACCCATTTTGCTCACGATGAGATAGTCGCCGATGAGCAGTGATTTCTCCATACTCGATGATGGGATGGTGTACATCTCAAACATGAAAGTTCTTATTATCAATGCGGCGACGACAGCCCACACTATAGAGTCGATCCATTCGCGGGCTGAGCTTTTCTTTGGATATTCTGTCACTCTAGGGTCGCTGTATTTTGAGCCTTGCATGCTGACGATAGGGAAAAAGATGAATGGAACTACGGCAGCACATACCACTTCCCATACCTTAAATCTTCCGAATGCTTTTGCTAGGTCGATGAACATAAGCATCATGGTGAAGAAGTTGATATATGGAACTATCATAAACAGATACCACCACCA
Source organism: Bacteroidales bacterium (assembly GCA_017466405.1). Classification (GTDB taxonomy): domain Bacteria; phylum Bacteroidota; class Bacteroidia; order Bacteroidales; family F082; genus Limimorpha. The sequence goes on along the minus strand of JAFTUF010000063.1, from coordinate 114,006 downwards.
TTTGGTGTCGTTGACAATCTTCGACAAGATGTATATGTTGTAATATGGTATTATCGAGTAGAAACCCTTAAAACCTGCTTTCTTGAAAAGTTTCCAGCAGAAGGCTATTGGCAATGTGAATAATGCCGGTACTAATATTATGAATGCTAACATGTTGTTTATTTTTTTAATTGTTTAACAAATCGTTCATTGTAAATATTCCTTTTTTGTCTGCGAGAAATTCGGCTGCTATCACTGCGCCTTTTGCAAAACCCTTGCGGCTGAATGCCTCATGACTGAGATTTATCACGTCGCAGTCGGATGTCGCGCTCACCTGATGTATGCCGAAAACATCACCCTCACGAATTGACTCTATAGGAAGTACGTCGTTAATTGTCAATTGTTCATTGTTCATTGTCAATTCCCAAGAGCTGTAGTTCTTGTTGCATTCTACGATGTCTTCTGCAAGTTTCACCGCGGTGCCGCTTGGTTTATCTAATTTATGAATATGATGTGTCTCTGTGAGATTCAGTTTGTAGTCGTATCTCTCCGAGAACTTAGCGAGCTGACGGTTGAGCATGAACATGATGTTCATTCCGATGCTGAAGTTAGGAGCATAGAATAAAGCTTGATTCTCTTTCAAGCATCTTTCTCTCACCTCATCTAAATGCTGATACCATGCCGTCGTTCCGCATACTACAGGGATATTCATGTCGAAGCAACGGTTGATGTTGTCCAAAGCCGTTGCCGGTGTGCTGAACTCTATAGCAACAACTTTGTCAGAATCTGAGAATCTGAGAATCTGAGAATCTGAGAATTCCTTGGTGACTTGGTGACTTGGTGACTTGGTGACTCTAAATCTCTCCCAATCATCATCATTATCTATTCTTGCCAATATCTCATGTCCTCTTTGAAGCGCCATCTGTTCTACCTCGTGGCCCATCTTTCCATATCCTAACAATATAATCTTCATGGTTTTAAAATTTTAGTTTTAGTGATAATCCTGCGTTATAATTGTGATTATATGCTGTCTCGCCAAAGTTGTTTTGTATGACAGGCTCTACTTTCAGAGTAAGGTCGTCGCCGATGTCATATTCGAAGAAGTGAGCATCGACGGTGGCGTCTATGATGTTGATGCCGTACCATAGTGCCATGATAATCCAGCTTAGTTCCATATCGCGTCGGTAGCTGTCTCTCAAAGTGATGAGATTGTTAGCCGAATATTTGCTGGCATATTCTATTGCTTCTTCGCTGACATTTGTATTGATTCCCGACTGATAGTCGTATGCATCTCTGAATTCTCTGTAGTAGTCGCCGTTCATGTCGGCAATGTAATATATCGCTCCTATGCCTGCATATACGATAGGTATTTTCCAATATTTCTTGTTGTATGCCTGACCGAGACCTGGAAGCACGGCAGAATATAATGTCGCTCTTTTGGGATTGTGTTTCTTCTGTATCACGACACTCTCTTCTTGTGCCATTATGTTTCCAATTGTCACAAACGACATCAGCAATAATATCAGAAAACGCTTCAGCATCTTAGGAATCAGTCTTTATTGATTAAAGAAATAAGTCTCTCAAATTCTTCGTCGTTTTTGAAGCTGATTGTCAAAGAGCCTTTGCCTTTGCTGTTACGGTCAACCTTTACCTTTGTGTTAAGAGATTTCGCTAAGGCTTCTGTCTTTAAGATGAAAGCCTCTGGTAATACGGTCTTTTGTTTTTTGACCTTATTGTTTTTGCTGTTAAGCGAGCGAACGAGTTCCTCTACTTGTCTTACGCTTAAGTCTTTGTCGATTATCTCTTTTAGTATGATGAGTTGTTTTGTTTTATCTTCAATGTTGATGATGGCGCGTGCCTGGCTCATGGAGATGTATCCGTCGCGTAGTGCCACTTGTACCTCAGGAGGTAATTTGAGGAGACGGAGGAAGTTGGTCACTGTCGATCTGTCTTTACCTACTTTCTCGCTGAGTTCTTCTTGTGTGATGTTGCATTCTTCGATGAGACGCTGATATGAGAGAGCTACTTCTATCGCGTTAAGACCTTCCCGATGAGTGTTCTCTATCAAAGCCATCTCTAACATCTGCTCGTCGTTGGCGACGCGTATATATACAGGTATCGTCTTGAGTCCTGCGAGTTTCGATGCACGCAGACGACGTTCTCCTGAGATGAGTTGATATTTGTCGCGACCCATCTTTCTCACCGTGACAGGCTGTATGACGCCTTGTGTCTTTATCGAATCTGCTAATTCTTTGAGAGCGTTGTCGTCGAAGTCGGTTCTTGGCTGGAATGGGTTAGCTTCAATGAAGTCGATATTCAATTCCGCTACGGCACCTGCTACGTAATTGCCTGATATATCAGTTGATGTGATGTCTGTCTCTGGGCTCTGCAATATAGCGTCGAGTCCGCGACCTAATCCTCTTTTCTTATTCTGTAGTGACATTTTCGTTGTTCTTTAATATTTCTCTTGCAAGGTTAAGATAATTGATAGCGCCTATGCTCGTGGCGTCGTGCATGATGGCGGTCTGTCCGAAGCTCGGGGCCTCGCTGAGTCGTGTGTTGACGTTGATGATAGTGTCGAACACCATCGACTGGAAGTGGGTCTTCACCTCACTGACGACTTGTTTTGATATTCTTGTTCTTGAATCGAACATAGTCAACAAGATGCCTTCGATGTCGAGCTGCGGGTTGAAACGGCTCTGCACTATTTTTATTGTGTTGAGCAGTTTGCCAAGACCTTCGAGAGCGAAGTATTGGCATTGTACGGGAATGATGACGGAGTCGGATGCCGTGAGTGCGTTGACGGTGATGAGACCTAACGATGGCGAACAGTCGATGATGATATAGTCGTATTCGTCCTTGACGGAGGCGAGTGCGTCGCTCATCATTCTCTCTCTCTGAGGCAGGTTTATCATCTCAATCTCTGCGCCGACCAAGTCGATGTGCGCTGGCAGGAGATACAGGTTGGGAGTCTCTGTCTCCTTGATGATGTCTTTAGGGTTGACGCCATCGATGATACATTCGTAAATGCTGCCGTCTATCTCTTTAGGGTCGAAGCCTACACCCGATGTCGAGTTGGCTTGCGGGTCTGCGTCTAACAAAAGTGTCTTATGCTCAAGAACTGCAAGACTTGCAGCAAGGTTGATGGCTGTGGTTGTCTTGCCAACACCGCCTTTTTGATTGGCTATCGCTATTATCTTTCCCATATCTTGTTGATTTATCTTTTTAAACTACAAAGGTACAATTTTTATTGTGAAAAATCACGATGTATTTGTAGAAGTTTTCAACAATTTTTCATTCCAGATTTTATTTCAAAATTTCTCTTTCGATGGCATAATATTTGAACAAAATCGGGCTGTTTTTTTTATTAATTAAAACTTAATCGCTATGAAAATTTTAAAATCTTTCGGATTATTATTGGTGATGTCATTGTTCACCATTGTTTCATGTGAAGGTCCAAAAGGAGAGCCGGGTCCTCCTGGTCACGACGGAAACGCTAACGTCCAATCTGCAACGGTGGATATAAAAGCTTCAGACTGGGTCTGGGATGACAACGCTCTTAACTGGTATCTTGACCTTCAATGGGACGCCATAGATTTAGATATGGTAGATTACGGCGCAGTGCTCGTTTATATGGAAAACCCGGGCGACTTCTACGGATGGCATCAGCTGCCTCTTACGCTTTATCCTAACGACCAGTATTCTGCAACATTGGAAACTATTTACTACGACTACGGGGTGACAGTATTTTGGACAAACTCAGACTTACAACAACATCAGAATCCATGCGAATTTTATGGCGCCGACATGACTTTCAAAGTGGTTCTCATCGATGCGACAACGTACGGAAAATATAAGAATGAAGACTTAAGCAAATACGAAAATCTCGTGAAAATGCTTAAACAGGAAAATATCATTTTAGACTAAAAATTACGGAGACTCTTAAAATTTGAGTCTCCATTTTTTTTATATTTGCACTCATATTAATTAATGCTTTTTTGACTCGTGAGATTCGTAAAAATATTTTTTAAGTCTTTATTATATATCATCTTAGGATTTGTATCCATAGTATTGCTGACAAGCATTTTCAGACCTTCGTATTCATTCGATGAACCTACACCCTTTCAGGGAACTTACCTCCATAATCCTTATAATGACATGAATCCTGACAACTGGGTTCAGGCGAATTTCCACGCTCACACTCGTCAGTTTGGTGGACTTACCAATGGAAGACTTAACACCAACGAGATGTTAGACAGCGTTTATTCTGCTCTCGGCTTCGACCACGTGGGAATCTCTGATTATAACAAGATTAATTTTTACGACTCTTCAGACCGTAGCTTTATCCCGGCTTACGAACATGGCTACGGAATTTTTAAGATACATCAGCTTTGCATCGGCGCGGAGAAAGTGAGAAAACTCGATTATTTCGCTTTCCAGAATCTCAGCATGAAACAGCATACTCTCAATCGTCTCGCGAAACAGACGCGTCTCGCTATACCGGCTCATCCTTCTTTCGTGAAGAAAGGCTATCTTGTTGAGGATATGAAATATCTCAGCAACTATAAGCTTATGGAAGTGCTGAATGGGTTCAGGATTTCTTGCGCTCATTGGGATATGGCTCTTTCCAACGGACATCTCGTCTATCTGATAGGTAACGACGACTCGCATGACGTGACCGACATCACCGATGTGGCGACGCGTTTCACCATGATTAACGCTCCTGAGAACGAGGCTGAGCAGCTTCTTCAGGCTTTGGAAAATGGAAATGCCGTCGGCGTCGATTTTCTTGTCAAAAGAGACGAGACTCTTGAGCAGAAGATAAATCGTTTGAAGAAAGACCTTCCACATATCACGCAGGTTGAGCTTAAAGGCGACACTTTGTTTGTCGCAGCTTCAAAGACTTTCTCAAAGATTAAGTTTATCGGACAAGAAGGCAAGGAACTGAACTCCCAGAAGAATAAAAAGTCGGCGTTTTATATCATCCAGCCTGAAGACAATTACGTAAGAACCGAACTTCGATTCAAAGACGGAACGACATTATATCTCAACCCGATAACACGTCACGAAGACGCGACTATTGTTAAGCAGCGATTAGACCGCGTCAACTATCCAAAAACGATACTATTATGGAGTGTGTACGTCTTGGTGATAGCAGCGGCTGTACGTTTCTGTATTAGACGTAAGAGATAATGGACGTATGAGATACGATCCTACAAAAAAAATCTGTTGTCTGTTGTCCGTTGTCTGTTGTCTTTTTCTTACCTTTGTATCTCTTAAATTTTAAAACAATGATACAAGAAAATTTAAATATCGTCAGGGCAACAGTGCCTTCAAATGTCACTCTTATAGCAGTATCCAAAACAAAACCAATTCCTGATTTACAGGAAGCTTACGACGCTGGTCAGCGTGTGTTCGGAGAGAATAAGGCTCTCGAAATGCGAGACAAACATCAGGAACTTCCTAAAGATATTCATTGGCATTTCATAGGTCATCTTCAGACTAACAAAATCAAATATATCGCTCCTTTCGTTACCTTGATTCATTCCATCGATAGCGCATCGCTGCTTGAGGCAGTCAACAAAGAAGCTGCTAAAAAAGAGCGTGTCATCGACTGCCTGCTGCAGTTTCATATAGCTCAGGAAGAAACGAAATTCGGACTTGACTTAGAAGAAGCAAAATCATTATTAGAATCGGAGTCATATAAGAACTTGAAAAATATCCGTATCTGCGGCGTTATGGGAATGGCTACTTTCACCGACGATACTAATCAGGTAAGAAACGAATTTAAATCTTTGAAAGATATATTTGATTTCTTGAAGGAGAATTATTTTAAAGACGATGCTGCTTTCAAGGAAATCTCAATGGGAATGTCAGACGATTATCCAATCGCGATAGAAGAAGGCGCGACAATGGTAAGAGTCGGCAGCAAAATATTCGGCGCGAGAAACTACTCTATATGAATCTGAAAATCTGAGAATCTCAAATTTATAACAACTCAGCAACTCAGCAACTTAGCAACTTAGCAACTTAGTAACTTAGTAACTCAGCACCTCATCCATGAAAAAATATATACTATTACTATCCCTCATAATCGCTGCGTTGACGTCTTTCTCGCAGATTCATGTCAAGGAGGGCTCGTTCCATAAGATTGATGGTTATGTGATGCTAGATAAGATGGATCATCTCGATGACAATAATGTTCCTATGGCATTGATAAAAATCTCGACCGAAAATATCAGCGCAGAAGAAAGAAGGAAGATGACTTTCAAAGGAAACCTCGCTACTTATTTCGATGTGCAGTTTGAACCTTCGGAGATTCATCTTTATCTCTCAACGACAGCGACATTCTTGGAGATACATCATCCCGACTATGGCAAGACGGAATATTGGCTGCCTGAAGACTTATGTGATTTCTGCGGTTATGAGTTGGTCGTGGTGAGCGACTATAAGACAGAGAGAGTTGTAGAGGAAAAACTAGTATATGTGAATGTTCCGACTATGGGAGAAATGAAAGATGCCGTTGGTATGAATGAACCGAAACGTGACTTCTTCGTTAGTGTCAATTACGCGTGTACCGATATTGGAATCTCATCGTATGGTATTACTTTTGGTGAGTTCGGATTTCATCCTTCACCTACTAAATCTAAAAAACTCAATTGGTACATAAACCTGATGAGTAATTTTAACTTCAAAACAATAAGCGATTTGGAATGTGATAAAGACGGACTTGTCGATGGTAAGACACACTATTACACAGGAAATGTGGAGAAAATTAGACATTCTTTTTTGTTGGGTCTTATGTTTAAAGTCGCTGGGCCTGTGTATCTAAAAGCAGGTGTTGGCGTTGGACACTATAATATTGCCTGGGAAGATACCAATAAATATTTGGTTAAGAACGTTGATTATTCCGATAACGGCGTTGATGCCAATGCCGGTCTTATGCTGAAGTTGGGGAAACTTAATGCGTCGTTTGATGTTGTAACTACCAACTTAAATAACCTCGAATTTAAATTAGGATTGGGTGTTAATTTATAATGAGAAAGATGAAAAGACTCTGCCTGATATTGTTGCCGCTTCTTGTTTTTATGGCATGTAAGAAAATCAATATGCCTGAAGTCGTTGATGTTAATCTTGATGAAGTCGCAACGACATTGACGACAGCCGTTATTCAAGGAACATACGAGTATAATATGCCAGCCGATGCCATCGTCTTGATTTATGGTAAAAGCAAAGACCTCACGTCTTCGGAGAATGTGGAGATGAATGTCAACGGCAATAGTTTTAATGTCACATTGACAGAACTTGATTCCAATACAAAATATTATTTCAAGATAAGATTTACAGCGCCATTAAGTTCTTTTGAGACTGAAATCGATGATTTCTATACAGTTGAAACCGGCGGAGGTGATAATGATGACGGTGGTGATAATGGGGAAGATGACAATGGCGGAGGTGATGTCGTGGTTTTACCATCTGTTGCTATGAAAACTATTGATAACGTGACGCAAACGACGGCGGTATTCAGAGCGGTTGTTTCTGCAGATGGTGGCGCTGATGTCACTCGTAGAGGTTTCTGCTGGAGCAAGACTCAGAATCCGACAATAAATAACAATACAGTTAACAGCGGTTCTGGAGTCGGGGAGTTTTATAACAGCATCACAGATTTAACTCCAAACACCAAATATTATGTAAAAGCTTATGCTGAAAACAGCGAAGGTATTGCTTATAGCGCACAGACAAGTTTCACTACTCTTGAAGAAGAGAATCCTATTAATACTGAAACCGTGACTGTCAATGGTGTTTCTTTCGTGATGGTGGAAGTTGAAGGCGGCACTTTCGCGATGGGAGGAAGCGGTGTCGGATCTAACATAGACGAGAGCCCGATTCATGACGTGACACTTGACACTTATTTCATTGGCGAGACTGAAGTGACGCAGTCATTGTGGAAAGCTGTGATGGGTGATAACCCGAGTCATAATGTTGGCGATGACAAACCTGTAGATAATATCAGTTGGGATATGGCGCAGGAGTTTGTTGAAATGCTGAGTTATCTTAGCGGCAAGACTTTCCGACTTCCTACAGAGGCGGAGTGGGAGTATGCGGCAAAAGGTGGTAATCGAACTAATAATTACAAATATTCAGGCAGTAACTCTGTAAATAACGTGGCGTGGTATGATGATAACAGCTCTTATGTGTCGCATGATGTCAAGACTAAGATACCTAATGAACTTGGTATTTATGACATGAGCGGCAACGTCTTTGAGTGGTGCTCCGACTGGTATGGAAGTTATAATAGCTCGGCTCAGACAAATCCTGTAGGACCTGAGTCAGGTAATAATAAAGTCGTTAGAGGAGGCTCGTTCAGTTACAGCGACAGTTATTGTCGAGTGGCAGACCGTTTCAGTGGAACACCGTCGTGGAGCGATGTGTGTTATGGATTTAGGCTTGTGATGGAAAAATGATAAATAAAATAGTTATATTTACGGAAATAATATTTATATGAAAAAGATTTGGGTCACTTTATTGAAAATGTTGGTTTTCTTGTTGGTGCTTTTTGCCACGATGAGAGTTATCTTCATTGTTAAATATTGGTCGTTAGTCACATTGGGAGAGATTCCATTTAAGGAAATATTGAAAGGTTTCTGGTCGGCGTTGCCACTCGACATTGCAACAGCAAGTTTTATGTTGGCATTGCCTGCTATCTATATGTTCGTTACTCTTGCCATCAATAAGGATACGCTCTTCGCGCCTTTGAGATGGTTTTTTTATTTGCTTGTGGCGGTATATAATCTCGCAGCTTTCGGCGACATCGGTATCTATGGCGAATGGAGAACAAAACTGTCGTACAGAGCCTTGATGTATTTGGAGAATCCATCCGAAGTGATAAATACAGCGGAGACAGAGCAGACATTATTGCTGATTGTCTTATGGAGCATTTTCACGGTTCTGTTCTGTTGGCTATATACTAAATATGTAGAGCCTCAGAATCCTGAATCGAATAGGGAAGAAAGCAAGCCTAATGTTTTTGTCATGTCGGGAAGTTTTGTCTTAGTTGTTGGATTGCTTTTCCTTGGAATGAGAGGTGGTTTCAATGAGATACCTATAACATCGAGCAAGGTATATTACAGCAGTCATAAGTTGGCTAACGAGATGTGTGTCAATCCGGCTTATTATCTTGTCGAGAATATATTAAACTCCAAGAAGGTGGAGTCGCGGGCTCATTTCAACTATATGGATTTCGAGTCGGCAAAGAAAAGAGTGGAAGGACTTCATCAGGTAGATTGCGACTCGACGATTTCTATCTTGAAGATGGAAAGACCTAATATCATGGTGATTCTCTTGGAGAGCTGGTCTGCCGACTTGATAGAGTCGCTTGGTGGCGAGCCTGGTATCACGCCAAACTTCCGCGACTTGGAAGAAGACGGTCTGTTGTTTACAAACATCTATGCTAGCGCAAATCGCTCCCAACACGCAATGTCGTCGCTTTTCGGCGGATTGCCTGGAATGCCGGTCACCACAATCACCAATCATCCTGATAAATATTATGCAGTTCCTTCTCTAGTGAAGAAGATGGATTCTATAGGATATTACACCAGTTTTTATTTCGGAGGAGAACTGAATTACGGAAATATTCTGTCATATCTTCGTTATAATGAATTTGATGAGATTGTAGAGGCTAAGGATATTAACGAAGGCTACTTCAAGGGAAAGCTCGGTTATCACGATGCTGATGTGATGCCTTGGTATGCTGAGCAGGTGTCGAAGCATCCGCAGCCTTTCTTCAGTACGCTCTTCACTCAAAGCACTCATTCGCCATACGATTATCCGAAGATGTTCGAAGAGATAGAATGGCCTAAGATTGAAAAACAATACGTCAACTCGGGACATTATACCGATATTGCCATCAAGATGTTTATGGAAAAAGCACGTCAGCAAGATTGGTACGACAGCACCTTGTTTATCTTTGTGGCAGATCATAGTCATGCGTCATATAAGAACCACAGGATGGAATCCTTCGATCATCATAAGATTCCTATGCTTATTTATGGCGAGCCTCTTCAAGATTCTTTGAGAGGCAAGACCTTCGACGCGATATGTGGCAATACCGATTTGCCGGCGATGATAATGGCTCAGCTGGGTCTGCCTCATGATGAGTTTATATGGAGCAAGAATATGTTCGGTTTGTGTTACAGGCCATTCGCGTTTTTTGAACTTAACAATGGATTGGGTTGGAAAACGCCAGAAGGAGAATTCGTTTATTCCAATACAGGCAACTTCATTAAGAACGACTTACCTGAGAATATAAGAGATAGCGTGGTAGAAGACGGCAAGTCGTATATGCAATATCATTTCGACTTGTTTAATTCCTATTAAAGTTCATAGTTTAAAGTATAGGATAGTTTGAAAAAAATAATTATCTTTGCGCTCAAAATATAAGAGAATATGTTTGAAGGATTAAGTGAGAAACTTGAACGATCGTTCAAGATATTAAAAGGTCAAGGACAGATTACAGAAATTAACGTGGCAGAGACTTTGAAAGAAGTCCGCAAGGCTCTTTTAGACGCTGACGTTAGTTATAAGATAGCTAAAGACCTGACCAATACTATCAAGGAAAAAGCATTAGGACAGAAGATATTGACATCGGTTTCTCCGGGTCAGCTTATGGTTAAAATCGTACATGACGAGTTAGCTGAGTTGATGGGCGGAGATCATACCGAGATTAACATAAAAGCAAATCCTGCTATTGTTTTGATAGCAGGTCTTCAAGGTTCTGGTAAGACTACCTTCTCAGCGAAGCTTGCCAATTTCCTGAAGAGCAAGAGAGGTAAGAGCGTTTTGCTCGTGGCGGGCGACGTCTATCGTCCTGCTGCTATCGACCAGCTCAAAGTTTTGGGTGAACAGGTAGGTGTTGAGGTATATTCAGAGATAGAAAGCAAGAATCCTGTTCAGATTGCAGAGAACGCTATTCAATATGCAAAAGATCATAACAAGAATGTAGTTATCATAGATACCGCAGGTCGTCTTGCTGTCGATGAGCAGATGATGAATGAGATAGCAGCTGTCAAGGCAAAAGTCAATCCTCATGAGACATTGTTCGTCGTTGACTCCATGACTGGTCAGGATGCTGTCAACACGGCCAAGGCTTTCAACGACCGCCTTGACTTCGACGGTGTCGTCCTCACCAAGTTGGACGGTGATACTCGCGGCGGTGCAGCTCTTACTATCCGCAGTGTCGTCGATAAGCCAATTAAATTCGTTGGTCTCGGCGAGAAGATGGATGCTCTCGACATATTCTACCCTAAACGTATGGCAGACCGAATCCTCGGTATGGGTGACATCGTCAGCCTCGTGGAAAGAGCCCAAGAGCAATTCGATGCAGAAGAAGCTGCCAAGCTTAAGAGAAAACTTGCCAGAAACGAATTTAACTTCAACGACTTCCTTAAACAAATCCAGCAAATCAAGCGCATGGGTAATCTTAAAGACCTCGCAGCTATGATACCTGGCATGAATAAGATCAGCGATGAAGATATTGATGAAGATGCATTCAAGAGCATTGAAGCTATCATCGGTTCAATGACTCCTGCCGAACGCGAGAACCCTAAAATCTTGAACGGCAGCCGTCGCAGAAGAATAGCGATGGGTAGCGGTACAGATATAGTGGAAGTTAACAGACTTATAAAACAGTTTGAAGAGACTTCAAAGATGATGAAAATGATGACATCAGGCGGAGCAAAGAAAATGATGCAAATGATGTCGCAAATGAGAAACAGAAAATAAAATCTTGATATTATGGCTGATAACAAAATCATTGATGGTAAACTTATTGCCGATACAATAAAAAAAGAAATAGCAGCTGAAGTAGCTGGTATGATTGATAAAGGAGAAGGCGCTCCTCATCTCGCAGCGGTTATAGTAGGTGAAGATGGTGCAAGCCTTACCTATGTGGCATCTAAAGAAAGAGCTTGTCGCAGTGTCGGTATGATTTCTTCTGTATATAGATTGAGCGCAAAAGCATCGGAAGAAGAAGTGCTCAATACTATTAACTTCCTCAACAACGATCCTGAAATTGATGGTTTTATCGTGCAACTTCCAATGCCAAAGCATATCAATGAGACAAAAGTCATTCAATCAATAAGCCCTGATAAAGACGTCGATGGATTTACATTGCATAATATCGGCTTGATGCAGCTTGGCGAACCTTGTTTCCTTCCTGCAACTCCATTCGGTATATTGGAAATGCTCAAACGCAGCAATGTCGAGGTGGCAGGAAAACATGTCGTCGTTCTGGGTCGTTCTAACATCGTTGGCACTCCTATCAGTGTGATGCTCTCAAGAAAAGGAGTGGATGCAACAGTGTCAATATGCCACAGCAGAACCAAGAACTTGGAAGAAATTACACGTCAAGCCGACATCCTCGTGGTGGCTATTGGTAAACCTGAATTTGTCAAAGCTGACATGGTTAAAGAGGGAGCTGTTGTTATTGACGTTGGTATCAACCGTATCGAAGATAACTCTGAAAAAGGTTATCATATCGTAGGTGACGTCGATTATAAAGAGGTATATAAGAAAGCTTCTATGATAACACCGGTACCTGGCGGCGTCGGCCCGATGACAATAGTGTCTCTGCTCCATAACACATTGTTGGCAGCAAAGAAACGCAAATAATAAAAACTAAATAATGAAGTTTTAACAATGAAGATTTTATGTTTAAAGTCTTCATTGTTTGTTAATGGATATATGAGTCTGTCTCTCGCCAAAATATTGAAACCACTGTTACTGTCGATATTTCTTGTTATATCGACAAATATATCTCTTGCACAAAATGTACGTTCGTCTTCCAAAAAAGCGATAAGGAATTTTGAGAAAGCTATGTCTTCATTTCTTAATAAAGATTATGATAAGAGTCTGTCGTATGTAAATGAAGCTATTCGTAGCGATTCTTCTTTCACAGATGCGATATTGCTGAAGGCAGAGCTGCTGACAGAGATGAATGATGACTTAGCAGCAATAGAGACGTATGAACTTCTTTTTAAGACTGATTCCATGGCGTTTCCTCGCGCTGCTTTGGCTTTGTCGAAACTTTATGACAATCGATATGTTTATGATAAGTCGGTTGATATATTGCAATGGTTTCTCTCGTTGAATAACCAAAAGGAATCGTTGAGAGAATATGCCGATTCACAACTCCAACTATGTCTGTTTAGAAAAGAATTGTTTGAGAATCCTGTCGAATATAATCCTCGTAATCTTGGTGATGTCGTCAATACTTCAGCAGATGAATATGTTAATCAATATTATGTTAATGAATCTAAATTGATATTTACCAAACGTTATAAGTCAGACTCTCCTGACGATATTTATCTTAAGGAAAATATCTTTGTAACAAATGTTATTGATTCAATATTCACTATTCCCGTTTTTTTGTTCGAAGGAAAAGATGCTGATGATTTAGGCGCTGCTAATATAAGTGCCGACGGCAATACTGTTTATTTCTCAATCTGCGGTAGAGAAGACGGCTTAGGAAGTTGCGATATTTATTACTCCGAATTGCGTAATGGACAGTGGAGCGAAGCGATAAATCTCAGAGCAATAAATACTTCTTCTTGGGAGTCGCAGCCTTGTATAAGTCATGATGGTAATGAACTTTATTTTGTCAGACTCGATTCTAGAAAAGGGACGTCTGATATTTTTGTCTCGAAAAGAAATGATGACGGGACTTGGAATGAGGCTGAGCGTCTTAATCATAATGTCAATTCCGATGGCAATGAAATGGCTCCTTTTATTCATCATGACGGTAAGACTTTATATTTCTCTTCTGATGGTCATAAAGGAATGGGTGGCTACGATTTATTTGTCGCTCGCAGAGATGATAATAGCGATTGGACTGAATCGGAGAATTTAGGATATCCGATAAATACTAATGGCGATGAGATAAATTTGGTCGTTTCCAATGATGCAGTGAAAGCTTTTATCTCTGCGAAGCGAGCTGATGGTTATGGCGGTTATGACATCTATGAGTTTGAATTAAAAGATGAGTATAGACCGCAAGCTGTTGAAATAGAGATTCCTTCTGTAGAAGATTTATATGCAGCTGCAATGAGAAAAGGAACAAGCATCTCATTGAGGGATATTTATTTTGAATTTGACAGCTATGAACTTAGACAAGATTCGGAGAAAGGATTGGATGCTTTAGCAACTTTTTTGAATGATTATCCTGACGTTGGCATAGAACTTTCCGGACATACCGATGACATGGGAGATGAGGAATATAATTGGCGATTGTCGGAGCGAAGAGCCGAGAGTGTGAGAGAAGCATTAATTAATAAAGGTATTTCTTCGGATAGGATAAAAACAAAAGGCTGCGGATCTTCGCAACCTTTGTTTCCTAATAACTTTGATGATGAACTAAGAGCTCTTAATAGGAGAGTCTCTATGACTTTTGTTAAAGAATTTTAATCTTTATATATACTGTTGATTAAGTCTTTGTATTTTTCTTTAACGATTTTTCTCTTTACTTTTAATGTCGGTGTTAGGATTCCGTTGTTGACACTCCATTCGTCTGCTATCAACACATGGCATTTTATCTTTTCAGTGTCGCCGAAGTTTTGATTTAACTTTTTAACTTCTTCTGCATAGCGTTTTTTTACGTCATTGTTGTTTATCATTTCCTGAGGAGTGGTGAATTTTATCTCATGTTTTTGACACCATTGTTTCAGGAAAGCGAAGTCAGGGACTATGATAGCACCGGCATGTTTCTGGTTTTCTCCGACAACAACTATATTTTCGATAAATCCTGATTCGGCGAATTTGTTTTCTATCACGTCAGGGTTAATGTATTTTCCCAATGATGTCTTGAATAAATTCTTCAATCTGCCAGTGATTCTTACCTGACCGTATTCGTTTATCTCTCCGAGGTCGCCAGTATGAAGCCAGCCTTCTTCGTCGATGACTTCTTTGGTAAGTTCAGGCTGATTATAATAACCCATCATTACATTATGTCCGCGGCATACTATTTCTTTTTCTTCTGTCAATCTTACTTCTACGCCTGGCAATGCAAAACCTACTGTTCCAACTTCGCGGCCATGAGGCTCGTTGCACGACACTGCAATAACAGGTGAGCATTCTGTCATGCCATAACCTTCATAAACAGGCATCTTTATAGCAGAGAAGAATGATGCTATATTAGATTGTATGCTTGCAGCTCCCGACACTACAATATCAAATCTTTCTGCTCCAAGGTTTTGACGAATCTTTTTGTACACTAATGCGTCAGCTATCTTAAGCTTTTGATTGTAAAACCAAGTGCGGTTGCAAGGATCTATTCTATATCTTTCAGCTAAGTTTAAAGCCCAGAAAAAGATGGCTTTCTTGATACCTTTATTGCTTGCTCCTGTTTGTCTTACTTTAAGATAAATCTTTTCGAGAAGACGAGGTACTGCGCTCATCATGCTAGGTTTGACTTCTTTCAAGTCGGTGGCTATTGTGGCTAGACTTTCAGCATAATAGATAGACATTCCTAAATATTGATATAGGAACACCAACATTCTTTCGTATGCGTGACATATAGGTAGGAAACTGAAAGCTTTTCTCGACCATTTTGAAGGAGTTTGTTTCAGATTATGAATCTGACTCATTATATTGTAGTGAGAAAGCATTACGCCTTTTGGATTGCCTGTGGTTCCAGAGGTGTATATGATTGTCGCACATTCTTTCTCGTCTATGCTGTCTTCACGTCTTTTAAGTTTCTCTTGATTTATATGGTTCTTGCCAATCTCTAGTAATTGGTCAAAGGTCGGGTAATCGCTTTTTGTGGAGATTGTGTAAACTGATTTAAGATTAGGACATTCGTCTTTTACGCTTTCAATCTTTTGCAACACTCCCTGACCTTCCAAAACTATAAGCTTTATGCTGCAATCGTTAATAATATAACGATAGTCTTCTTTGCTGATGGTTGGATAAATAGGAACGGTGATAGCGCCTACTTGCATAATAGCCATGTCGAGCATGTTCCATTCAGGACGGTTGCTGCAAATAATAGCAACTTTGTCGTCTTTCTCAATGCCTAATTCAATGAAAGCGTAACTAAGGTAATTTGTCATTTCAACATACTCTTGTATGCTGAACTTTCTCCATACGCCGCTTTCTTTTTTAGCTAATGCAATCTCTTGCTCAGGGTATTTTCTGACGTATAATTTTAAAATGTCAAATAATCTTTTTTCTTCCATCTCCATATTTGTTTCAATGCAAAGAAACATAAAAAAATGTTAAAAGTTTCACATTTACACGAAGAGAAAAAAATAAGTTACGGAAAGGAAGATTTTGGGACTGAAAATTGAAAAAACTCGTTTTTTATGGCGTTTTAAAAGCTAAAAATACGTGAAAGTGTCATTTTTAGGGGCGAAAAAAATTAACTTTTTTAACTAAAAACGACACTTTTTTAACTAAAGACGCTCTTTTTTTAACAAATAGGGTATTATTGCTTGATGATTTTCTCAACAAATTTATTTTGATTTTTCTCGTCGAAAAGTTGAATGATGAAAACACCTTTTGAATTATTAAGGTTGAAGACTTCATCGTCTTTACTTCTCCTTTCAAAGATTATGGCACCGTTAAGGTCGAAAATTTTAATTGTCATCGAGCTTTTGTTATTGTTTTTAATTATTAAGCTGTCGTCATTAGGATTACTGATGATTTCATAATTTTTCACTCTTACGGGTGTTACAATGTTAGTGGTGTCTATATAGGTTGTATCGATATTAGTAGTGTCGATGATAGTTCCTATTTCGATGTTCCATTTTTCAAGATTGTTGAAAAAAACGTCAGAGGCTACTGTTTGAAGAAAGAGCGCCTTATCATCGCTGATAGATTCGCTATGGTAGGTGCCTATTGGACTTTCGTTGAAGAATACTCCATAGAATACGCATGCGGCGAGATAGCTTCCTTCGTAATTAGGATGACTTTCATCAGAGCTATGAAGAACCAAAGAAGAATCCTGAGCGAAAGCTTCTTTCCATGCATCGCCGACAGGAGCCACCCATGAGTCAGTGGCGTATGCGTTTTCACAATATGCTACACTCATTGTGTCTTGCATGTGGTTGAAATCGACAAAATCGGCACTGCAATACAAACCTTCCCCATAGTTAACGCATTGTTGACCTCCGTACTGTCGTCCCCATGTCATATAGCCGACAACCTTAGCTTCTGGATTGTAATGCATAATGGTGTCGTATAATGTTTGGTAGTTGGGTCTCATTGAGTTATGACGGTAATAATCTATTGATGGAAGTTGGCTTTGTTCTTGTAACACGACGTAATCCCATTTGCCTTCGCGTATTTTAGCTTGTGATGTAGGATTTGCTACGTGCTGGAAAAAAGTGTGTCCTCCAGGACAAACAGACTCATGCTTGACAATCTTGCCGTTTCCTTCAGCTAATTCGTTAATCATTTCGGGAAGATTGTTGACAAATGTGTAGCTGTTTCCGAGAAATAAAACATTAATCTCCTCTTGTGATTCTTGAGAGATGGAGAATTTACATATTAATAATATAACGGCAAGTAATAAATATTTTCTCATGGTATGATATGGTTTAATAAATTGAAGAGGCGTACATGAGTGCACGCCTCTTTACATTATGTTTCTTATGAATTTACTTAGCTAAGAAAGGGTAGCCGTATTCTGTTGCTGGGACGAATGTCTCCTTGATTGAACGAGGGTTGGTCCAGCGGATGAGATTCCACAAGCCTCCTGCTTTGTCGTTTGTTCCTGAAGCGCGTGAACCACCAAACGGCTGACATCCAACGACAGCACCAGTAGGTTTGTCGTTGATGTAGAAATTACCTGCTGAATATCTTAATTTTTCGTTGGCAATCTTCAATGCTTGTAAGTCGTATGAGAAGATAGCTCCTGTCAATGCGTAAGGTGATGTGCTGTCGCAGAGCTCCAATGTTTCAACATAGTTCTTATCATCATATACGAAGATGGTGATGATAGGTCCGAAGATTTCTTGTTCCATCGATTCGTATTTAGGATTTGTTGTTAAGATGACAGTAGGCTCAACGAAATAACCTACTGATTTGTCGCAGTTTCCTCCGAATACAACTTCTGCTTCTAACGAAGCTTTTGCTCTGTCGATATAACCTTTGCAGTTGTCGAAAGAAGCTTCGTCGATGACAGCGTTGATGAAGTTGCTGAAATCGTTGACGTCGCCCATCTTGATGGTACTGAGCATCTCGCCGACATGCTGTTTGATTTCGTTCCATAAGGAAGCAGGGATGTATGCTCGTGATGCTGCGGAACATTTTTGTCCTTGATATTCAAAGGCTCCTCGAACTATAGCAGTAGCTACTTCGCGAGGATTAGCTGAACTATGTGCGAAGATGAAGTCCTTGCCGCCGGTCTCTCCAACTAATCTTGGATATGATTTATAGTTGCTTATATTTGCACCTACGCCTTTCCATAAGCCTTGGAATGTTGCAGTTGAACCAGTGAAGTGAATACCTGCAAGATTAGGATTACTCAAAGCGACATTGCCTATGAGAGAGCCTTTTCCTGGCAAGAAGTTGATGACACCAGCAGGAAGTCCGGCTTCCATGAAAATCTGCATGAGATGATAGTTGGATAACAATGCTGTTGTTGATGGTTTCCATATCGTTGTGTTACCCATTAAGACAGGTGTCATATTGAGGTTGGAAGCGATAGAGGTGAAGTTGAATGGAGTTACAGCCATCACGAAACCTTCCAATGGACGATATTCAGTTCTGTTTAACTGATCTGGTGATGATGATGGTTGTTCAGCATATAGATTACTTGCGTAATAATTGTTGAAACGGAAGAAGTCGATGGCTTCGCATGCTGAGTCTATCTCTGCTTGGAAAGCGTTCTTGCTTTGTCCGAGCATACATGAAGCATTGACTCTTGCACGATATTTTGTTGCGATAAGCTGACCGATGCGTGCTAAAATAGAAGCGCGTTCTACCCAAGGGGTATTCTCCCATTCTTTCTTGGCATTAAGAGCTGCTTCAATAGCCATGTTGACTTCCTTCTCGCCGACTTTATGATACTTGGCGACTACATGCTTATGATTATGAGGCATCACAACTTCGCCCATGTCACCGGTACGAACCTCTTTACCTCCAATTATAATAGGTATTTCTATGACTTCTTTCGATTGTTTTTCAAGTTCTTTCTCTAAAGCTGAACGCTCAGGGCTGCCAGGCCTGTACTCTTTTACAGCTTCGTTGGCAGGCTTTGCAAATTGAAATAATGCGTTATTCATAATGTTATTTTTTATGTTTGTGTTCTTGTTTATGGGTACAAATTTAATTTATTTATTTCAAAAATGAAAGTTAAAAATATAATGATTAAAATTTTAACGAATCCTTTTTATACAACTGAGAATATGAGTGTGACGTTCGCTTTCTTTGTTGAAGATGCCGGTCTGGTCGATGGTGTCGATACGGACTTTTCCTGAGGCGTGAATTATCTTGTCGTTGGAAAGCATGATTCCAACATGAGTGATTTTCTCATTTTCATTTTTGAAAAAAGCTAAATCGCCGGCTTGAGCTTCAACGATATAATAAACCAACTCACCGCATTGAGCCTGCTGATACGCATCTCTCGGTAGTTTATATCCTGCAACTTTGGCGCATAACTGAACAAATGCAGAACAATCGATGCCCATCGCGCTTTTGCCGCCCCATCGATATGGAACATCGAGCATCTTGATTGCTGATTCTACCATTATATTACAGTCGAAGTCTTTTCTGAGAATTATAGCGTTTTCTGTCTTTTCAAAAACCTTGCTTCCAAAACTGAGAATCATATTTCGATAAGACGCTATAGCTGTGTTGATTATGTATTTGTCTTTTTTGAGATATTCGTTAAATTCTTCATCGCTGAGTTCATGATGCTGCAGCTTTCTGATCCATCCTTCGTAGGTGTCGTATAAACAGCGAATCAAAATCCATTCGTCTTTATCTTCTATAATTTCATATATATCGTTGAATAGCAGTTCGGAGACGAGTTCGCTCGTGTGTGAAGCCTCTCTTCTCATTGGTACTACAGATAACTTGCAAATTCCGTGTCTCATAGTTTTAATTTCACTTGTTATGATTGCTAAAATAGAAAAAATAATTGTATATTAGCAGTTGTTTTAAACAAAAAAAATAATAATTTTGTAAGAATAATAATTTATTGAATATGAGTAAAATATCATCTTTTTTAACGAAGTTGGCTCATTCATATCAGGTGGTCTTCAGGGTTTTGCTTTTTCTTGCGGTCATCATTGTGATAGTATGGCAGATGCCAAGAACGGTGAAGTTTAAATACGAATATCAGAAAATGCGACCATGGCAGTATGAGTCTCTTTATGCTCCGTTCAATTTTCCTATCTATAAATCAAGCGAACAACTTGAATTGGAAGAAGAGAATAGTCTTAAGGATTTCTATCCGATATACGTTTATGATGTTGCTCTCACTAAGAACAATAGGGAACTGATGCTGGAAAAATTCAATGCTAAATGGAATGGTCCGGATGAATACAGAGATGCCAATATCATGTTGCTTGAAAAGTTATATGACACTATAGAAAATCGTGGTGTTATTGCACTTACATCTTTATATGACGATCTTAAGCCAGAGTCGATGATAGATGTTGTTAGAGAAAGAGTAGTTAAGACCAAGCAGTTGCGCGATTTCTATACTATGAAGACAGCTACGGATTTTGTTACAACATATCTGACAGATGCAGAACCCGAGATAGATAAGATATTAATAAATAGACTATTGCTCGAATGTCTTCACCAGAATGTTATTTATTCGGAAGATTTGACGAAACAAGCGGAGGAACAAGCCTTATCTACGATTTCATTGACGTTCGGAATGGTTCAGAAAGATGAGCTCATTATCTCGGAAGGTGAGCTTATCACCGATGAGAAATACAACATTCTCAACTCATTGAAAATAGAATATGCTTCTCACGATGATGGTAATATGTTTAATAGAAACCAGAATCTCTATGGTCAGATTATCATTATTGTTGTTGTCATGGCATTATTATTTATAGCGCTGAAATTATTACGTTCTGACATATATAAAGAATCAGGTTCTCTAAGCATGATTCTGGTGATGATGTTGATGATGATAATTCCATCCTTCTGGATAATCAAACATTATCCCGACATGATTTATATGATGCCGATTCCAATCTTGGCGATGTTGTTGGTTACATTCTTCGATACCAAAGTCGCGATTTATGTCCAGACACTTACGCTGATAATCATTAGCTTGGCTGTGCCGAACTCTTTCCGCTATTTCGTTATACAATTCTTCGTTTCTTTGATTTCCATCTTCGTCTTGTCGAGAAACACTTCTCGTTCCAGATATTTCCTTACTTATTTTGCCGTCTTAGTTTCATATATAGTTTTAAGAATTGGCATTAGTCTGGTCTTCGACGCTGGATTGGAAAACTTCGGTTGGAGAGATGTCGGCATCTTTGCAATGAATGCTCTCTTCACGATGTTGACGCTTCCTTTGTCGTTCCTCTTCGAAAGAGTTTTTGGCTTTGTTACTGATTTGACTTTGCTTGAGTTAAGTAATACAAATTCGCCTTTGTTGAGAAAGTTGGCTTCTGAAGCGCCAGGTACTTTCCAACATGTTATGCAAGTCGCCGACCTTTGTGAAGAGGCTCTCTTTGCTATAGGCGGTAATATGCTGCTGGCTCGTACAGGTGCTATGTATCATGACGTCGGAAAGATAAAAAATCCTTTGTTCTTTACAGAAAATCAAAGTGGTAAGTTTAATCTGCATGATGAGATGTCATATTATGAAAGCTCGCAGATAATAATAAATCACGTCATTGATGGTATAGAGATATGTAGAAAATATCATGTTCCAGAACAGATTATTGACTTTGTGAGAACTCACCACGGAACAAGACGAACCGAATATTTTTATCAGATGGAACTTAAGTCAAATCCTGATATAGAAGTCAATGAGGAAGATTTCCGCTATCACGGACCAATTCCTTTCTCAAAAGAGACAGCTGTTCTTATGATGGCCGACTCGGTGGAAGCAGCTTCTCGTAGCCTTGTCGATAAAACTGAAGAATCTATTAGTAAACTCGTCGATGGAATTATTGATACTCAGATGAAAGATAATCAGTTTGTTAATACCGATTTGACATTCCGTGACATTACTACGGTTAAGAAGGTTTTCAAGAAAAAACTAATGAATATGTATCACGTCAGGATAGCATACCCTGTTTAAAATGACACTGACGTTGACATTGACATTTGTTAATTGTTAACTGTTAATTGTAAATTGTTAATTGAACTGTTTCCTTCGTTGAAGAGTAAATCGACTATAGATAGATTTGGTACGAAGCCGTGACGGTCGGCGAAGACTTGATAATAAGGTTTCAAGTCGGCGTAGTTGACATCGTCTTTAGATAATGAGATTCTGTAATCGTTAATATCTGTTATCTTCTCGAAGTCGTTTGTGTATGAAAATTCTTTCTTGACTTTCATTAACTTTAATATTACTTTGAAAGAATATTCGTTCAGTTCAACCAAAGTGTTGAATTTCTGTTTGTAAATCTTTTCAAAGTAAGGAAAATAATAGTCGAAGTAAGCCGATTTTCTATATGCCGATTCTAAACAACGCAGATGAACTTGTTGCCATGCTTCTTTATAACTAATCTCGATGTCTTTTGTCAAAGTGTGGTTGCCGTTGGTTTTTACGACAGGAATCGTCAAAGTCTGTATTCCATTAGCGGTCATGACTCTGCATCTCGTCCTACACGACTGTTTCTGATAAGTCTCGTATAACTCGACTACAGGATTATCGCTTTCAAGAAAAAGAGAGACGTATTTTATCGAAGGCAAATATGCTGTTGGAAAAATCTGTTGCATTAATTTATAAGGTGTTCGTTGATGATATTGACGTAATCTTCTTTTGTGAGACCTCCCACTTGCGACATAGGCTGGCCTTCTTTAGGAAGGAAGAAAACCGTAGGAATGTTTCTTATCTGAAATACCGTTGCTAATTTACGTTCGGTGTCAACATTGACTTTGTAAAACAAGACTTTGCCTTCGTATTCCAGAGCTAACTCCTCCATGATAGGAGCGATTTTCTTGCAAGGTCCGCACCAGTCGGCATAGAAGTCGATGATACAAGGGAGCTTGTTCTCGTATGCAAAAGAATCAGGATACTTTTCTAAGTTCCAAATATTTCTGATGAAATAATTGTAGTTGATGCTTTTGACGAGGCTGTTGTCTTCAACTTTAACCTCCTGCTGAACAGCTTCATTTTCTTTGTTCTCTTTTTTATCTTTACTTGAACTTCCGCATGCGCTCAGTAACAAGATTGACAGGATAGGGATGAGATATTTTTTCATTTTAATTTCTATTGATGGTTAAAATTAATTTTCTGTAAAGATACATTCTTTTTTTAGAAAGAACGAAGAAATTATGATTTTGTTTTGCTTGTGAATGTAAATAATAAAATGTATCTTTGCACCACAAAATTGAGTTTCAAATTAAAATTTAATAACAATGGAGAAAAAAGATTTATTGAAAGATGTTATTAAACACATCGACATAAAAAGTTACAATTCAACAGAATTAGTTGATGCAATGCGTAATATGTCATTCACATCACGCGATACAGCTCGCGCTGCTGATATCTTGATGATGATGTGTAAAGAAAAAGAATGTACAAACATTTTGACATTAGCCGGTTCAACATCAGCAGCAGGTTGTATGCAGGTTTATGTTGACATGGTTCGTAATAAGATGATTGACGTCGTTGTTGCAACAGGCGCTTCTATTATCGATATGGACTTGTTTGAAGCTCTTGGTTACAAACACTACATCGGCGAAAAAGAAAACGTTATTCCAGATACAACATTACGAGACCTTTACATCGACCGTATCTATGACACATACATCGATGAAGAAGAACTTCAAGCTTGCGACCACTCAACATACGAACTCGCTAATATGCTCGAAGCACGTCCTTACTCATCACGTGAATTTATCTATGAAATCGGTAAATGGTTACATAATGGCAAAGCTGTTAAGAAAGACAGCTTGATCCAAACTTGCTACGAATGCGGCGTGCCAATCTTCGTTCCAGCATTCAGCGACTCATCAGCTGGCTTCGGTATCGGTAAACACCAATGGGAAAGAATGCAAAAAGGCGAAAAATATTTGTCAATCGACTCGGTGAAAGACTTCGTAGAATTGACACAAATCAAGATGCAAGCTCCTGAAACAGGCTTGTTCATGATTGGCGGCGGTACTCCTAAGAACTTCGCACAAGACACAGTCGTCTGCGCTGAAATTCTTGGCTACGATGTCCCAATGCACAAATACGCTATCCAAATCACTGTCGCTGACGTCCGCGACGGCGCTTGCTCTTCATCAACATTACTCGAAGCAGGTTCATGGGGTAAGGTAAGTCACCAACTCCAACAAATGGTTTACGCTGAAGGTACAACAGTCATTCCTTTGATTGCTTCATACGTATATCACAACGGACCATGGCAGGAAAGAGAATACAAAAACTGGCAAAAGATATATCAGAAATAATTGTCTAAAGTCTAAAGACGAAAGTCTAAAGAGAGCTGCTATGAAAAATGGCGGCTCTTTTTTTGAATCTGAAAAACTGTACGGACGTGGCATGCTGCATCCAGTAGAGACGTATCAAAATTCCCATACGATATAAGAAAGCGAGATTGCAATATAAAAACGAATTTTGCTGCGTCTCACAATTCGTGAAGATTTGTGCCAATTCGTGGTCAAAGAAGACGCACGTCCGTGCGCATCTACGAGAGGTGAGACGCAGCAACAACATATTGCTAATTTTGAAGTGACCCCAAAAGTTTGGACAAAAAATCTTTCGTCTTTTATCATTAGTCTTTCGACTTTTTATTATATTTGCAAAACTAATAAAACTCAAACTTTATGAAAACGGAAAAATACATTAGATTCGATTGGGCTATGAAGCGTATGCTTCGCGATAAAGCCAATTACGCAGTTTTGGAAGGTCTCCTGACAACTTTATTCAAAGAGAAAATTTCTATCAACAAACTTTTAGAAAGCGAGAGTAACCAAGAAGACGAGTTCGATAAGTATAATAGAGTCGATATTCTTGCGGAGAACAGCAAAGGAGAGTTGTTTATCATCGAGGTTCAGAACAATGACGAGTACGCCTATTTCCAGAGGATGCTGTTTGGAGTCTCTAAATTGGTAACAGAGTATATTAACAGAGGAGAAGGCTATCAGAATATCAAGAAGATATACAGTGTCAATATTGTCTATTTCGATTTAGGTCAAGGCAAGGATTATCTTTATCATGGCAAGACTGAGTTCTTGGGAGTCAACACTGGTGAGGTTTTAAATCTCAGTCCGTTCCAAAGACAGAAGTTTAATGTCGATGTCGTCAGTGAGTTGTATCCCGAATATTACATTTTGAAAGTTAACGATTTCAAAGGCGAGCCGAATACTCCATTAGAGGAATGGATATATTATCTTGGTACTGGCGACATAACGAATGGATCTACCGCTCCAGGACTTAACGAAGCAAGGAAGAAATTAGAGTTGGCATTGATGAGTAAAGACGAGTTGTCGGCGTATTATCGTCATTTGGATAATACGGTGATATTGAAAGACAATATCTACACATCTCGTGGAGAAGGCATGCTTGAAGGCAGAGCGATGGGAAGAAAAGAAGGGATGCGAGAAGGTATGGAGAAAGGAATCAAGAAAGGGCTAAAGAAAGGTCGAGAAGAAGGTCTGGCTGAAGGCTTGGAAAAAGGAATAGAAAAAGGTCTTAAGAAGGGTAGAGAAGAAGGCAGAGAAGAAACTATAAAAAATATAGTCGCAAATCTTAAATCGGCTGGTATGAGCATAGAGATTATCGCAAATGCCACAGGATTGACAAAAGAAGAGATAGAAGAACTGTTGTGATTATCACAATTTAAATAAGTTAGAGACGTCGTTTCAAATACGGCGTCTCTTTTTCTCAAAACCATCTCAGCAACTTAGTAACTTAGTAACTTAGCATCTTCTCAGAGACTCGGTGTCTCTACAAAAAAAACTGTAGTCCGTTGTCTGTTGTCTGTTGACTTTTATTATCTTTGTCATTCCTAAAAGTCATAGCTTATGTTAATAACAAATATCAAAGAATTAGTCGGCGTGCTTGAAGACGGAAGTCTCATGAAAGCTGGCGCCGCCATGTCGGAAGTGAATCGCATACCTAATGCGTTCTTATATATAAGAGGTAAGAAAATCGCCGATTACGGCACGATGGATTCTCCGGAATATCAGCAATATCTTCAGAAAGAAAGAAAAGTCGTTGACGCTAAAGGCGGTATCGTGATGCCAACGTTCTGCGACTCGCACACTCATATCGTATATGCCAACTCACGAGAGATGGAGTTCGTCGATAAGATCAAAGGTCTCAGCTACGAAGAAATCGCCAAGAGGGGAGGTGGAATCCTTAACTCTGCTAAGGCGACAGCAGCTGCCACAGAAGATGAACTCTACGAATCAGCGATGACACGTCTCAATGAGATGATGCGCATGGGAACAGGCGCCGTCGAGATAAAGAGCGGCTACGGTCTCTCGACAGAAAGCGAACTTAAGATGTTACGCGTCATAAAACGCCTCAAAGAAAATTCACCATTGACAATAAAAGCCAATTTCCTTGGCGCTCACGGAATCCCTATGGAATACAGAGGACGTCAGGAAGAATATGTCGATTTGGTCATCAACGAGATGATGCCTCTGGTTGCTACTGAAAACCTTGCCGATTTCGTCGATGTGTTCTGCGACAAAGGATTCTTCACCGTCGAAGATACAGAACGCGTCCTTATGGCAGGTATCAAATACGGTATGCGTCCTAAGATTCACGCCAACGAGATGGCTGTCTCTGGTGGCGTTCAGGTCGGTGTGAAATACGGAGCT
The DNA here is from genome assembly GCA_017466405.1 of Bacteroidales bacterium. GTDB lineage: Bacteria > Bacteroidota > Bacteroidia > Bacteroidales > F082 > Limimorpha. The sequence continues at coordinate 87,054 of JAFTUF010000063.1, read as the reverse complement.
ATCTCCGTCGATCATCTTGAGCAGATGGGAATGGAAGAGATAGAAGCTCTCAAAGGCTCGGAGACGATGCCGACAGTGTTGCCAGGCTGCGCCTTCTTCTTGAATCTCCCGCTCTCGCCGGTACGCGATATGATAAACGCCGGACTTCCTGTAGCTATGGCATCCGACTTCAACCCAGGAACATCGCCATCAGGAAATATGCAGTTTATAATGTCGGCGGCTTGTATCAGATATAAGATGACACCAGAAGAAGCATTCAACGCCACCACATTAAACACAGCCTACGCCATGGACGTAAGTCACGAACTCGGCTCTATCACAAAAGGCAAACTCGCCAACGTGATAATCACCAAGCCGATGAACGGACTCGAATTCATGCCATATTATTATGGTGCTAACAAAGTAGAGAAAGTCATTATCAATGGAAAGTTGACAGTTGAAAATTGAAAGTTGAAAATTTGTAAGGGCGTATCGCATACGCCTTTATAAATTGAAAATATGTAGAGCCGTATCAACAATACCTATGAAAATAGAAGAATGTTGATGCGGCTTTTTTTTTGTCAACAGACAACAGTCAACAGACAACGGACATTGTGCACGATAATTTAAGGGCGTATCGCATACGCCTTTTTTTATTCATAATTGACAATTGGATGTTGATTGTAAAATTATTCCTTATACCTCAATCACATTTGTTTTTTTTTCTTATCTTCGCAATTCAAACAAACAACAATGTTAAATCAAATGTCAAATAGAAGATAAGAGCTTCAAATGATAATTCATACGAGACTATTTAATATTAAAAAATTATGAAAAGAATCTATTTTATTATGACACTGCTTGCAATGATGATGGTGTCGTGTGTGCCGGAAGTTGACAAAGCAACGGTTGAGACAAAAGAAGTGACAGATATTACAATAAATTCGGCGAGAGTTGTCTGTAATATTGCCGATGATGGCGGTTCTGAGGTTAGTTTGAGAGGAGTATGTTGGGATACTTCCGAGAATCCTACCATTGAGACAGCATCGAGTATGGAGGCTGGTTCTGGTATCGGTAACTATGAATGTGATATTGATGGACTTGAACCCAATACAACATATTATGTAAGAGCATACGCTACAAACAGTGCTGGAGTTTCATACAGTGAAGACAAAAGTTTTATGACATCGAGCGGTGACGGTGGTAATGATGGAGGAGATGATAACGGTGAAATTGATGGTCACGAATATGTTGACCTTGGTTTGCCTTCAGGCTTGAAATGGGCTACTTGCAATGTTGGTGCAGATTCTCCAGAATGTTGCGGTGACTATTTCGCATGGGGAGAGACATGTTCAAAGACTGAATATACAGAAGAAAATAGTGTGACATACGGACAACAAATAGGTGATTTCTCTGGCAATGCCTTATATGATGCAGCTACAGCCAACTGGGGAGGAATCTGGAGAATGCCAACGAATAAAGAGATAAATGAGCTTATGATTTGTTGCGAATGGGAATGGATACAAGTAAATGGAGTGAATGGAATTAAAGGTGTAGGATTAAACGGAAACAGTATATTTCTTCCTGCATCAGGTTATTATGTGGGGACGTCGTTATACGATTATGGTGATAGCGGTCATTGTTGGAGCTCAACGCCTAATATCGACGATGATCACGAAAATGAAGATAGATACGCTTACACTCTATATTTCAATATTGATTATCAACGTGTATCATACGGCTATCGTTTCAGTGGCGTTACCGTTCGTCCCGTTGCAGAATAAATAATTGAAGTGACCCCAAAAGTTTTTTGTCCAAACTTTTGGGGTTACTTCATAATTGACACGTCTTTTTTTTATGTCAACAGTCAACAGACTTTGTCAATGATAAATTTGGGACATTCACATATGTCTTTGAAAGTTGAATATTTGTAGAATCTCATGTAGAGTCACACGGACGTGTGGCTGAAAAATTGAAAATTTGTAGTGTGATATATTAAAAAATCTTTAGACTTTAGTCAAAAAATTCCTAATTATTTTATTCTCATTTTTATAAATACTTGCAATTAATTTTTTAATTTTGCACACCGAAAGAAAGGTGGGGTTTCTGCCTTGATTTTCTTTATTTTGAAGTTATATAAAAATAAGCTATATGAAACAAATTATTGAATGTGTTCCTAATATCAGCGAAGGTCGCGATATGAACATTATCAATCAAGTAACAGCAGAGATTGAAAAAGTAGAAGGCGTTAAATTGCTAGACGTCGATCCAGGTGCAACGACCAACAGAACAGTTATCACTTTCGTTGGCGAGCCTAAGAATGTTTGCGAGGCAGCATTCCGCGTTGTGAAGAAAGCAGCTGAGCTTATCGACATGCGCAACCATCACGGCGATCACCCACGTTTCGGTGCTACCGACGTTTGTCCTTTGGTACCTGTAGCAGGCATCACAATGGACGAAGTCGTTGAATACGCACGTCAACTTGGCGAAAGAATCGGCAACGAGTTGGAAATCCCAGTATTCTGCTACGAAAACGCAGCTTTCTGCCCAGAAAGACGCAACCTCGCAGTATGTCGCGCCGGCGAATATGAAGCCTTGTCGGAAAGATTCTCTTCAGGATGCAAACCTGATTTCGGTCCTGCAGAATTCAACGCTCGCGTCGCTACAACAGGCGCAACAGCAGTAGGCGCTCGTGACTTCTTAGTCGCTATCAACTACAACTTGAACACAACATCAACACGTCGCGCTAACGCTATCGCTTTCGACGTTCGTGAAAAAGGTCGTCCAATGCGTCAAGGTCCTAAAGTGACAGACAAACCTGTAAAAGACGAAAACGGCAACCCAGTCATGATTCCAGGTTCATTGCCAGGAACAAAAGCTATCGGCTGGTTCATTGAAGAATACGGCATCGCTCAAGTTTCAATGAATATCACCAACATCGCTAAGACTCCAGTCCATGTTTGCTTCGAAGAAGTATGCGCTAAGGCAGCAGCACGTGGTGTACGCGTGACAGGTTGTGAAATAGTAGGTCTCGTTCCTAAGAGCGTTCTCATCGACGCTGGCCGTTTCTATCTCGCAAAACAAGAACGCTCATTAGGCGTCAGCGAAGATGAAATCATGAAGATAGCTATCAAATCAATGGGTCTCGACGATTTAAAACCTTTCAACCCACAAGAAAAAGTCATCGAGTTCATGATTGAAGACCATTCTCAAAAGAAATTAGTTGACATGACATGTGCAGGTTTCGCTGACGAGACAGCAAGCGAAAGTCCAGCTCCAGGCGGCGGTTCTATCTCAGCATATATGGGAGCTCTCGGCGCATCATTGGCAACAATGGTAGCAAACTTGTCATCACACAAACCAGGTTGGGACGATAGATGGGAATTCTTCTCACAATGGGCAGAAAAAGGTCAAGCCATAAAGAACCAACTCATCGCTTTAGTTGACGAAGATACCAACGCATTCAACAAGATTATGGATGCTCTCGGAATGCCAAAGAAGACTGAAGAAGAAAAGGCAGCTCGCAAAGAAGCTTTGGAAAACGCATCAAAATACGCTATCGAAGTTCCATTCAAGACTATGGAAGTAGCATTCTCGGCATTTGAAGTTGTCGAGGCAATGGTCAACGACGGTAACCCAGCTTCAGTATCAGACGCAGGCGTTGGAGCAATGTGCTGCAGAAGCGCTGTCATGGGTGCATTCTTGAATGTCAAGATCAATGCAGCAGGTATAAAAGACAGAGAGTTTGCAGAAAAAATGATACAAGCAGGTGCTGAAATCGAGCGTAAAGCAATCGAAAAAGAGACAGAACTCTTGGAGAAAGTTAATAAAATTATCAACAAAGAATAAGTAATTATTTGATAATCAGAATTGATGATTGTTGAATAATAAAAATAAAAATTTGGAAAAAAAGTATTGGCATTTAAGAAATAAATGTGTATTTTTGCAATCCAAATTCTGAAAGGAGAAAAAAATGGCAAAGAAGACAAAAGACGCACGTGTACAAGTAATATTAGAGTGTACAGAACACAAGGCAAGCGGTATGCCTGGCACATCTCGTTACATTACAACGAAGAATAAGAAAAATACCCCTGAAAGATTGGAACTTAAGAAATACAACCCAATCTTAAAGAAAATGACAGTTCACAAAGAAATTAAATAAGATTAGGCCATGGCAAAGAAAGTTGTTGCAACATTGCGTACTCTCGGTAAAGAGTATTCAAAGGTTATCAGAATGAAAAGATCAGAAAAAACTAACGCTTATTATTTCGAGGAAACAATCGTTCCAATCGATCAAGTTCAAGAATTTATAGCAAAGAAATAATAAGAGTTCTATTCAGACACAATACAATAGCTTCTTCGAGAAATCGAAGGAGCTTTTTGTGTTTTAAGTTTTAAGTCACCGAGTCACCGAGTCACCGAGTCATCAAGTCGCTAAGTTGCTGAGATGCTAAGTTACTGAGATGCTAAGTTGCTGAGGTTTATTTTCAGTTTTTCAGTTTCTGAGTTTTTCAGTTTTAAAAAAAATCTTTCCCCATTCTTCATTAGTCTTTAGACTTTTTATTATCTTTGCAAGATTAAAGATAAAATGTATGGGCATATTTTCATTTTTTAAGAAAAACAAAGAAGTCGAGAAAGAACAGAAACAAGAACTCGACAAAGGATTGGAAAAGACACGCGTGAGCGTTTTCGACAGAATCTCTAAAGCTATAATGGGAAAATCGAAAGTCGATGACGAAGTGCTCGATAACTTGGAAGAAATTCTCGTTACTTCAGATGTTGGCGTTGATACAACTTTGAAGATTATAGAACGTATCCAACAACGTGTGGCTCGTGATAAATATGTCGGTACTAATGAACTGAACCGAATCCTCAAAGAAGAAATCGCTGCTCTGTTGCAGGAAAACAACTCTGGTGATGGAACAACTTTCGACATTCCATCAGATAAGAAACCTTACGTCATTCTTGTCGTCGGCGTCAACGGCGTAGGAAAGACAACCACAATAGGAAAGTTAGCACATAATTTCAAGAAAGCAGGTAAGAGTGTGATACTCGGCGCTTCTGATACCTTCAGAGCTGCTGCTGTTGATCAGCTCACCATCTGGTCGGAACGCGTCGGCGTGCCAATCGTATCTCACGGAATGAATGCCGACCCGGCATCTGTCGCTTACGATGCAGTGAAGACTGCGGTAGAACAAAATGCCGACATCGTGATTATCGATACTGCTGGTCGTCTCCATAACAAGGTCAACCTCATGAATGAGCTTTCAAAGATTAAGAAAGTATGCCAGAAAGTCATTCCAGACGCACCACATGAAGTACTTCTTGTTCTCGACGCTTCAACAGGACAAAATGCCATCGAACAGGCTCGTCAGTTTATGGCTGCTACAGAAGTCAATGCGCTCGCTCTTACCAAACTCGACGGCACAGCAAAAGGCGGCGTGGTGATAGGAATATCAGACCAATTCAAGATTCCTGTAAAATATATCGGAGTGGGAGAGGGCATCGATCATCTTCAGATATTTGATAGAAACGATTTCGTCAACAGTCTTTTTGAAGGAAGAAATTAATTGTCGATGAAGAAACCAAAACTCAATATAGTTACGCTCGGCTGTTCAAAAAACAAGGTTGACTCAGAACACCTCGCAGCCTCGCTCAGTAATACCTACGACATAATGCACGACTCCGATAAAAAATCAGATGTCGTGATAATCAATACCTGCGGATTCATAGGCGACGCCAAAGAAGAGTCTATCGATACTATCTTAGAATACGCAGAACTAAGAAAAGCCAATAAGATAAAGAAACTCTATGTGATGGGTTGCCTCTCGCAACGTTATCGCAAAGACCTACAAAAAGAAATCCATGAAGTAGATGGATTCTTCGGAGTAGAATCAGTACAACTTATCGCAGAAGAAATATTAAAACTCGGAAACTCGGAGACTCGGCGACTTGGAGACTTGGAGACTTTAAAATACAATCCCGAGCGACATCTCTCAACGCCAAGTCATTACGCTTATCTGAAGATTTCCGAAGGCTGCAACCGTCGCTGCGCTTTCTGCGCTATACCTCTCATCAGAGGAGAGCATGTATCTGTGCCGATAGAGAACCTTATCGAAGAAGCACAACTTCTCGCTAAGAAAGGCGTGAAGGAATTGATACTTATCGCACAAGACCTTACTTATTATGGACGCGATATTGACGGACAATTTCACATCGTTGAGTTAGTGAAGCGTCTTCTCGAGATTAAAGAGTTTGAATGGATAAGACTTCATTACGGTTATCCTCAAGGTTTCCCTGACGAACTCCTTGATTTGATGAATAACGAACCAAGAATCTGTAATTATATCGACCTTCCTTTGCAACATATTAGCACGCCGATATTGAAGAATATGAGACGCGGCGTCGATAAGGAGCAGACAATCAACTTTGTGAAAAATGCTCGTAACAGAGTTCCCGGTATCGCTTTCAGAACGACTTTCATTGTTGGTTTCCCTGGTGAGACGGAAGAACAGTTTGAAGAGCTGTGCGACTTCATGAGAGAGATGAAGTTTGAGAGAGCAGGTGTGTTTGCTTATTCACCTGAAGAAGGAACGCCGGCATACGAAATGGAAGACGACGTGCCAGATGAAGTGAAGCAAGAACGCGTCGATACAATCATGGCGATACAACAGAATATTTCTTTAGAGACAAACGAAAGAAGAGTCGGTTCGATAGAGAAAGTTTTGATTGACAGAATAGAAGGTGATTATTACATCGGAAGAACACAATACGATTCACCAGAAGTTGATGACGAGATTCTCATTCCTGTCGATAGCGCAGATTTGAATATCGGAGATTTCGTCAACGCTAAATTAGTTAAGGCTGATTATTTTGATATTTACGGAGAAGCTATTAAAAGTTGAAAATTGAAAGCTGAAAATTGAAAGTTGAAAGTGTAAGGACACATTGAATGTGTCCTATAGAGACGTATCAATTACACCAATAAAAAATTAACAATATGTAATTGCTGCGTCTGAAAGATTGAAAAATTGACATTTATTTATAGTAACATGAAGAAAAATTTGCTTTTAATCTTAAGTCTCGCTTGCATTATGTTTTCATGTAAGCCTGATCCAGTTGTTCCAACGGTTGGAACTGTTGCGATTACAGAAATAACAGAAAACTCGGCTGTTTGTGGTGGTAATGTCATTTCCGATGGAGGTTCTGATGTCACTTCAAGAGGCGTATGTTGGAGCTTAAATCAAAATCCTACTCTTGACGACAATCGCACCAATGATGGTAGCGGTGTCGGAACGTTTGTTTCAAATATGTTTGATTTGGACGACAGTACAACTTATTATGTCAGAGCGTACGCTATTAACAGCATTGGAATATCATACGGTGAGGAATTAAGCTTCATGACATTGAATACAGAGGACAATAATCCAGAAGAACCTGAAGAACCAGAGAATCCCGAAGAACCAGATGATGACGGTGATGATGAAGAAGAAATCGAAATTTTACATCCAACAGTTTCTACTGTGTCGGTGGATAGCGTAAGCTGTGTTTCTGCTGTCGTAAGTAGTAATGTAGTCTCTGATGGAGGAGCTGAAGTTATTTCACGCGGTGTTTGTTGGAGCGTAAATCATTATCCTACATTATGTCATAACCATACAAGAGATGGCAAGGGTATTGGAGAATTTACATCTGAAATAACAGAATTATATCCTAACAAGACATATTACGTGAGAGCGTACGCAACCAATGAAAAAGGTACTGAATATGGAGAAGAACTTTCTTTCACGACATTGGAAGAAGTGACAATTGAACTTCCAGAGGTGGTGACGGTCTCGGTTTCAGACATGACATCTTATGCTGCTGTTGTTACAGGTGAAGTGGTATCTGATGGAGGAGCTGAAGTGACATCTCGCGGTTTCGTATGGAATAAATGCCATCTCGAGGATGATTCTACAATTGAAGATTATAGTGTAGAAGTCGGTGCAGGTGTAGGAACTTTTACATATACCTTACCAGGATTGCTTCCGAATACTGAGTATTGGGTATATGCATACGCTATCAATAGTGAGGGCAAGACAACAGGTGAACATTTGTATTTCACTACACAAGATGACGGAACTATCAACGGATATGAATATGTCGATTTGGGTTTACCTAGTGGAGTGAGGTGGGCAACACATAATGTAGGAGCGTCGTCTCCAACAGAAGTTGGCAATATTTATGCGTGGGGAGAAATCGTTACTAAGGCAGAATATACGGAATCAAACTGCACAACATACCAACTCAATATGGAAGACATTTCTGGCAATCCGGAATATGATGCAGCAAGTGCAGAATGGGGTTCATCATGGCGAATGCCTACAAAAGAAGAGTTCGAAGAGTTGATGAATAATTGTACTTGGGAATGGGAAGTACGCGACGGAGTGGGAGGAAAGAAAGTGACTGGACCTAACGGAAATCATATCTTTATGCCTATCTCTGGTTATCAATATGGAACGTTATTCTATATGCAAGACTTTGGTTATTATTGGACATCGACTCCTATTAGCAGTTATGAGAATTATTCGTATGATTTCTTCTTTGATATGGAGTTGAATCTTAGTATGGGATATGATGACAGATGTTATGGGCAACCTGTGAGACCAGTGTCAGATTAAGAATTAGAAGGATACGTTGAACGACGTGTCCTTCTTCGTTTATCAAAAAAATCTTTTTGTAAAAATATTTTAATTAATGTAAAACAAAAGTTATTTTTTTGCGTTTTGTGGAATGAAACTTGAAGCAATTCGGGCAAAACAACAAATATGACAACAAGACAATACATCTCGACTTTTTTTAAGGGAATGGCAATGGGAATAGTGAATGTCATTCCTGTATCAAGTGGAACAGTTTCCCTTATCATAGGTGTTTTTGAACGCTTTATAAATTCGATAAAATCGTTGAATTTGAAAGCGTTCAAATTGTTATTTAAAGGTGAGTTCTCTGAATTTGCCAAAAGGACTGACATTAAATTCTTGTTGACATTGATATTTGGCATTATGGCAGGAATGATACTGACAGCCATCTCGCTCAAAGCTATCTTCAAACAATATGAAGCCTTGGCATACGCCTTCTTTATGGGATTGATAATAGCGTCGGTGGTTTATGTCCTCGGCATGATAGGAAAGAAATCTACCAAAATGATTCTTCTTATGATAGTTGCAGCGGCTATCTCTTTTTTCCTCTCTATAAAAAGCAACCCATATCCAAACGATAATTTTCTTTATTTGATGCTCTGTGGAATTGTAGGTTCTTTGGGAATGATAGTGCCTGGAATCTCTGGTTCACACCTTATGATGGTGATGGGTAATTATGAACTTATAGTCACTCACGCATTGCCAGCTATCGCAAAACTCTCTACATTCAGTGAAGGCATGATGATATTGTTGCCTTTTGTAATAGGTGCAGTCATCAGTATCATCTCAATATCGTATCTTTTGTCATGGCTGATGAAGAAATTCAGAAATGAGACATTGTCGGTTTTGTCGGGATTTATGATAGGAAGTCTTCCTGTTGTTTATCCTTGGAAAGAAGTTTTGCCTGGAATGTACGACTATACTTTCCATCTGCCTCCGATGAACGGACAGTTCGTTATGGCGTTGGTGATGGCTATAGTTGGCGCTTCCTTAGTCTTGATATTGAGTTATTATTCCAAGAAGAAAGAAGAGAGGATGAAGAGAAGACAAATGAGAAAAGCTCAGAGAAAACAAGAAAGGGAACTTAGTATGTAATGAGCAGACATAGACAAAAAAAGGCGTGATGCAAAATGTATCACGCCTTTTTATATTGATAATGAAAATTATTTCTTGATAACTTTTTGAACTGATGTAGAACCGTTGCTATGTAATTTCACGAAATATACACCTGCTTCATACTCGTTCATGTCGATAGTTAAAGAGCCGCTTGTTTCAGTAGCGAACAATACTCTACCGCTGAAGTCTAATACTTGTACGAAGTCAACGTCTTCCGATTCGATGGTAACGAAATCTTGAGTTGGGTTTGGATATATCTGTGCCTTGACAGGGCTTTCGTTTTCAGCAACATCATCACCTATCACATCATACGTAAACAAATAGTCTCTGAGATAAACGAGTTCGCCTGTGTTTTGATTTACTGACCAATGTTCATAAGCATCCAATTTGTTATGCATTTGAGGAAGTGTTGGGAATCCACCTTCTGGGTCTATGAAATGGAAGATTTTATCGTTTGTGACATCCATATCATATTGGTAAACTCTCTTTTCAAGAGTTAGACCTTCAGGACTAAAAGTCTGTGCAATAATACAATTGCCGAATTCGTCATATTCTTGAGCGAAGCAAGCGTGGATATACCAGTCGTATTGCCATGTGTATGATGTTGTAGTGATGAGGTTGTTGTTGTCATCGTAAGCGTATTCTAAGAGTACGCTGTTTTCGTATGTTCCTATGAAAGCGTCAATCATAGTGAGTTCAGATTCAAGAAGACCTTGTTCGTTGTAGGTATATTCAATTTTCTCATACATATAATTATTGAACTCCAAGTCTCTTTGAATTAATTTGCCTTCATTGTCGTATGTGTAATAGTAAGTTCCGCCGAGGAGTCCGCCAGCGCCATCACCGAAGTCGTTGTAGTTTTTACGTGTAGCTCTTAAGCCCATCTCATTGTAAGTGTAATCAATCCAGCATACTTTACGCCATCCATAATCGAAGAGCTGATGAGTTTGTACAGAAATAATACGACCATCATTATCATAAACGAGAGTGTCAATTAATTCCAAACCTTGAGCTAAATCGATTCTGTGTACGCCCTGAAGGTCTGTACCTGTTGATGAGGAATACTGATAACCGTTTGCTATAAAACCATCATCAGACATAAATAAAGAGATACGGTATTGGTAATCTCCCTGAGCTAACATTGGCGTAACAATCATTGCCAATAGCATAAACATAAGTAAATTTTTTTTCATTTTTTTGAATTTATTAATGATTAAGATTAGTTTATTTATTTCAAAAATATGATGCTTTCGAGCGCATGCAAATGTAATACTTTTTTCTGTTGGGATGTATTAAAATCAGATAAAGTTTATAGCGTTTTTTTTATTAAATAATGTTCGATTTTTTTCTTTTTTCTAATGAAAAAGATGTTATCTTTGCAGCCATTATTAAATCATAAAAATAAACGTTAATTAAATCATTAAACTTAAATTAAATCATGAGAAGATTTTTACTTATGTTGTTGGTTGTTTTAGCTTTACCAACATTTGCACAAAAAAGCTATTCTTACCGCATCGACTCTTTCATGTCAGAAGATGCTCTTGAAACATTAGATTATCAATATTTGACACCTGATGGCTCTGATATGATAGCCATCCATGAAGTAGACTTGTTGGAACAACCAGCAATGGAAGTTATCGACTCTCTTCGTTATGATGCTAATGGCAACATTACAAAAATCGACACTTATCAACTTCTTAATGGTGTGTGGGAATTAGTTTGTTGGGTTGAATATACTTACAACGAAATGAATTTGAGAACTTCACGTACAAATTACAACGTATATGCTGGCGAACCAAACCTCGGTGGTATTTATACATATTTCTATGATGAAGAAGGCAACAAAACAGGTTGGGAATTATTCTTCGTTGATATAGTTTATCAAAAAGGTGAATATTCATATAATGAACAAGGTCAGTTAGCAGCAGAATTGGTTTCAACAAATCCTTTTACAGGAGTTTTCCAAAATGACTTCCTTATCGAATATTACTATGACGATAATGGCAATATGGTTGAGAAACATATCTACACGTGGAATTTGGAAATCAATGATTGGACTATGCAATCAATGGAAATGTATGAATTCGACGAAGTCGGTAACTGTACAAAAGTTGAATTGGTAACTCCATCAGGTCAAGTTCAAGACAGAAGAGTTTATGAATATGATGACAAAGTTTTGGCTGAAGACATCTATTTCTATCCAAATCCTGAAAATGACTTCCCAACACTTCCTGTGATGCATAATATGTTGACCTCATACGAATACTGGACAATAGACCAAACAAGTGGCGGTCTTGTATATGTTTGCGACTACCTCTTATTATATGAAGTACTTCAAAATGGCGGTGGCGATGACGATACAACATCTGTCAACAGCATTGTTACAAGCTCAAGAATCTATCCTAATCCAGCTCAAGATTACGTAATGATTGAATCAGAAAAACTTGATTACGTTGAAGTTCTTGACATCTACGGAAGAGAAATCTATGCTACAGAAGTTAGAAACTCTGTAAAAGTTGACATGAGTAACTACTCAAATGGTATCTACTTCTTGAGATTACACAGCAACGGCGCAACAGCAGTTCAAAAAATCGTTAAAGACTGATAATTGAAATTGAAGAAAAAGATGAACATAGAAGTGCCAGGTGGAGGCAAACAAGTCGTTCTTCACACATGTTGCGCTCCTTGTTCCTCGGCAATAATAGAGTGCATGATGCAGAATGGCATCATGCCTCTTATTTTTTATTGCAATCCCAACATATTTCCGGAAGAGGAATATAACATCAGAAAAGACGAGTGTACTCGTTATGCGGAGAGTTTGGGATTGGAAATTGTCGATGCCGACTATAATCATGAAGCTTGGCTTTCTGAGATGAAAGGTTTGGAAAAAGAACCGGAGAGAAGCCCGCGCTGCCTCAAATGTTTTAAGCTGCGTCTTTTGGAGACAGCGAAATTCGCACACGAGAGAGGAATAACAGCCTTCACCACTACCTTGGCATCGAGTAGATGGAAATCGTTGGAACAAATTGAAGAAGCAGGATTGTTTGCCCAGAGTCATTTCCCCGATGTAACTTTTTGGGCGCAGAACTGGCGTAAAGGCGGCTTGAGCGAGCGCCGCATAGAGATAATAAAGGAATATAATTTCTATAATCAAAAGTATTGTGGCTGCGAGTTTAGTCTCAATAATATGCCTAAAAATAATCCTGAAAAAAATCAATAAAGATATTTGAAATGAAAAAATGATTTGTTATATTTGCCACATCATACTAATACATTAACAAACATTAAATTGAGATGGCAAAAATTAAATCATTAGTTGAACTGAAGGAAATGAAAAAAAGACTTCAGTCGAATCTCTATCTTCGTGAAAAGAGTGAAAATCCAGAAACGTCGATTCAGATTGAAGATGCCATGGCTGATAGAGAAAATGCAAAAATCAGAATGCATGTGCTTTGTTGTGGCGGTACCGGATGTAAGTCATCAGCAAGTGACGAAATCGTCGCAAACTTTAATTCATTGCTAAAAGAGAAAGGTTTGCAAGATGAAGTCTTAGTCGTAAAGACAGGCTGCTTCGGATTCTGCGAAAAAGGACCTATCGTCAAAATGATACCAGACAATACGTTTTACACCCAAGTAAAACCGTCTGATGTTAAACAAATAGTCGAAGAGCATATTATTCAAGGTTGTAAGGTGAAAGATCTTCTTTATGTAGATCCAGAGACACAGGAACATGTGTCCGACTCCAAACACATGGGATTCTATAAGAAACAGCTTCGTTTAGCTTTGCGTAACTGCGGCTTTATCAATCCTGAAGATATTGACGAGTTCATAGCACGTGACGGTTACGAAGGCCTTGCTAAAGTCTTGGTAGAGATGACACCTCAAGAAGTTATATCTGAAGTGACAGCATCAGGACTCCGCGGTAGAGGAGGCGCTGGTTTCCCTACAGGTGTTAAATGGGGACTCTGTGCTAAGAACGACGCCGACCAGAAATACGTTGTGTGTAATGCCGACGAAGGTGATCCAGGTGCTTTCATGGACCGTTCTATCATGGAAGGCGACCCTCACTCAATAATTGAAGCTATGGCGATATGCGGCTATGCCATTGGCGCAACAAAAGGCTTGGTATATATCCGCGCTGAATATCCTCTCGCCATCGAACGCCTCCAGATAGCATTGCGTCAGGCTCGAGAATATGGACTCCTAGGAACCGATATCCTCGGCAGCGGCTTCGACTTCGACATAGAACTACGTTATGGCGCCGGCGCTTTCGTTTGCGGCGAAGAGACAGCTCTCATCCACTCAATGGAAGGTCAACGCGGTGAACCTACATTCAAACCTCCATTCCCAGCAGTGTCGGGTTACCTCGGAAAACCAACTAATGTTAATAACGTTGAAACATTTGCTAACATACCTCTCATCATCACTAAAGGTGCCGACTGGTTTGCAAGCATAGGCTCAGAAAAATCAAAAGGAACAAAGGTGTTCGCATTGGCAGGTCAAATCAATAACGTCGGTTTGATAGAAGTGCCTATGGGAACAACACTCCGCGATATTATATACGAAATAGGTGGCGGTATCAAAAATAACCGTCAGTTCAAAGCTGTTCAGACAGGTGGTCCTTCAGGAGGCTGTCTGACACAAAAACACTTAGACACACCTATCGATTATGATAGCTTGGTGGCAGCAGGTTCTATGATGGGTTCAGGCGGTATGGTCGTCATGGACGAGACATCATGTATGGTGGCAATATCTAAATTCTACCTCGAATTTACTTGCGAAGAAAGCTGCGGCAAATGCTCACCATGTCGTATCGGTAACAAACGTATGCTTGAAATTCTTGATAAGATTACTAAAGGTAATGGAACGATGCAAGACCTTCAAGAGTTACGTAACCTCGCTGGTGTTATCAAAGACACAGCATTATGCGGTTTGGGACAGACATCACCAAACCCAGTCCTTTCTACATTAGACAACTTCTGGGATGAATACGTCGAACACGTCGTCGATAAGAAATGTCGCGCTGGCGTATGTAAGTCGTTGATGAGTTATGAAATAGATCCTACCAAGTGTATTGGCTGCGGCGCATGTAAACGCGTATGTCCTCAAGACGCTATCTCAGGAGAAAAGAAAATGGCACATCATATCGACAACCTCAAATGTATCAAGTGCGGTGCATGTTATGAAAAATGTAAATTCGGTGCAATCTCAATCAAATAATTAGAAAGGAATAGAATCATGATAAAACTCACAATAGATAACAAACAGGTTGAAGTAGCAGAAGGCACAACCATTTTGAAAGCTGCTCGTCAAGCCGGCATACATATTCCTACCTTATGTTATTTTGAATTGGCAGGAATGAATTTTGAAAACAAACCGGGTGGATGCCGCGTCTGTGTCGTGGAAGTCGTTAAGGATTTCAACGGCAGACCTCGCCGTAACTTAGCACCTGCTTGTGCAACAGACTGTGTCGATGGCATGGAAGTCCTCACACACTCACAACGCGTCATCAATGCACGTCGCACCGTGGTGGAACTGATTCTCTCCGACCACCCGACAGACTGTCTCACCTGCGCTAAGTCGGGACAATGCGAATTGCAGAAATTGGCACAAAACCTCGGCATACGTGAAATCCCTTACAAGGGCGAACAATCAACATATCGTGTCGATATGTCACCTTCAATAATCCGTGATGTTGACAAATGTATCATGTGCCGTCGCTGCGAAAACGTATGTAACAACATCCAAAGTGTTGGCGCCCTTTCAGCTGTGAACCGCGGATTCCAAGCAGTTGTAGCTCCAGCTTTTGAACAAGATATGGTTGACTCTCCATGCGTAATGTGCGGTCAATGTGTTCAAGTTTGTCCTGTTGGCGCTTTGAGCGAAGTTGACGACACTCGTAACGTCATGATGGCTATCAACGATCCTAAGAAGACTGTCGTTGTTCAAACAGCTCCAGCAGTACGCGTTGCGATAGGCGAGGAGTTCGGTATGGAACCTGGAACAATAGTCACAGGACAGTTGGCTTCAGTGTTACGTCAGTTAGGCTTCGACTATGTATTCGATACAGACTTCGCAGCCGACTTGACAATCATGGAAGAAGGAACAGAATTGCTACAACGTATCGACAGATATACAAAAGGCGACACATCAGTGCGTCTTCCAATATTGACATCATGCTGCCCTGGCTGGGTCAACTTCTTCGAACATAACTTCCCTGATATGCTTGACGTTCCATCAACAGCAAAATCACCACAACAGATGTTCGGTGCAATCGCTAAGAGCTATTGGGCAGAGAAGATGGGTATCAATCGCGAAGACTTAGTAGTCGTTTCCATCATGCCATGTCTTGCTAAGAAATACGAATGCAAGCGCGACGAATTCAAAGTCGGTGGCAATCCAGATGTTGACTACGTGCTCTCAACACGTGAGTTGGCTCGCTTGATAAAACAATTCAACTTAGACCTTAAAGAAGTAGAGCCACAAGACTACGACGATCCTCTCGGCGAATCAACAGGCGCTGCTGTCATCTTCGGCGTCACTGGCGGTGTTATAGAAGCTGCTACACGTACAGCATACGAGGTGTTTACAGGCAAGAAATTAGAAAAGATTGACTTCACAGAGTTGCGTGGCTTAGAAGGAATCCGCGATGCTTGGGTCGATTTCAACGGAACGCCAATTCATATCGGTATAGCTCACGGTTTGAAGAACGCTCGTACATTGTTAGAAAGAGTACGCGAAGGCAAAGAGCAGTTCCATGCTATTGAAGTGATGGCATGTCCAGGCGGTTGTATCGGCGGCGCAGGTCAGCCTTATCATCATGGTAACAGCGCTATCATCAAGAAACGTTTCGATGCAACATACGAAGAAGATAGAAACAAACCTATCCGTAAGTCACACGAGAATCCATCAATCATTAAATTGTATCAGGAATTTCTTGGAGAACCATGCGGACATAAGTCGCATGAACTTTTACATACACACTATTTCGATAAGTCAGACCATGTCGAGATTGGTGAATAAAAGTGTTAATAATTGTTAAAAAATTAAAAATAAGATATTATGGCAGTTATAAGATTATCAGAATCCAAGATAAATTTCGTAAAAGATATATGTAAGTCTTTTAACAACGAACCAGGCGAGGTTATCAATGTCCTTCATAAAGTGCAAGGCGAGTTCGGTTATCTCTCGGCAGAGGTTCAGGAATTGGTGGCAGAAGAATTACGTATTCCAGTAGCAAGAGTCTATGGTATCGTTTCGTTCTATTCGTTCTTCACCATGACACCAAAAGGACGTTATCCTATCTCAGTATGTCTCGGTACAGCATGTTATGTCCGCGGCGCAGAAAAAGTCATTGATGAGTTGAAACGTCAGCTTGCAATACAAGTAGGTGGCACAACATCAGATGGCAAGTTCTCGTTGAACTGCTTACGTTGTGTTGGAGCATGTGGCTTGGCACCAGTCATGATGATTGGCGACAAGGTCTATGGCCGCGTGACACCAGATAAGGTAGCTGGAATTTTGGCGGAATATAACAATTAACAATTGACAATTAACAATTGACAATTTGTAGGGGGCGTATCGCATACGCCTAAAGAATAAAATGATAGAAGAGCTCTTAGAGATAGGAGCTCTTTTCTATTGTCAACAGACAACAGTCAACGGACAATAGGCTTTGTGCACATTTAATGTGTAATTTAGTCACACGTCCGTGTGACTCTACGTGAGATTGTCTCAGAAACTTAGCTTCTCAGAAACTCAAATACGAGACGCATTAATTACATATTGTTTATTTTCTATAGGTGTAATTAGTACGTCTCTACTCTGTTCCTTCTGTTCCTCTAAACCCTCTACGGTGTATGCGATACGCCGCTACAAAAAAATCTGTTGACTGTTGTCTGTTGACTGTTGTCTTTTTCTTATCTTTGTAACCGTTAAAAATAATTTAAAAATTATGAAAAGAAATGCATTAATAATCATGCTGCTGTCGATGCTCGCAATAGGCGGATTGAACGCTCAACAGTTTGTATCTACAGAAGTTCAGAACAAAAACGTCATTCTTGAGGAATATACCGGAAAATATTGTACATGGTGCCCTGAAGGTCAGGTCGTTGCTAATGGCGTGGCAAAGACAAATCCAGGAAGAGTGTTCTTGGTAAATATTCATGCTGGCTCTTTCTCACCTACGACTTTCCCTAACCTCAACACTGACGACGGCACAGAAATGGTCGTGTCGAATGAGTTGTATTCATTTCCTGCAGGTTATGTCAACAGAGTCTCTGAATATGCTGTCGGTCGCGAGCAATGGTCGATGTACACTATGGAACAACTGAGCCAAGCGGCAACATGTAATATTGATGGCCAGGTTGTGATAAATCCTCAGACAAGACAAGCGACAATCAATGTGGAGGTTTATTATACTTCAAGCAGCGAGAAATCGAGCAATTACCTCACAGTGATGATGCTTCAAGACGACATCATCGGCGACCAAGAAGGAGCAGCCGCTAATCCTGAACAATATATCGACGGACAATATCACCATAATCATGTTCTTCGCGATGTCATAACTCCTACCTTTGGCGAAGAATTCAGTCCAACAACAGAAGGAACATTAATCACAAAGACATACAATTACACAATTCCAGAAGTTATAGGCAGTCCTAACGGAGCAGAGGCGGTCTTAGAAAATATCTCTTTCGTGGCTTTCGTCTCAGAATATTTCGACGGTTATCAGACTTGTCCTGTTCTTAACGTAAATGAACTGCCTACCATCATTGATACAAATGAAGGTGTAAATCCTAAGATAACAGCGGTTTATCCTTCTTCATATACCTCATGCCGCGAAAGCAATATCTTGAAGATAAATGTTCTTAACGCAGGAAAACAGGATATCACTTCTTTGAAATTTGAAGTCGATGTCAATGGAGAAGTTTCGGAGTTTTCATGGGAAGGCAATATCCCTTCATACAGAGATGCTGTTGTAGAATACGATATGACAAATCCAGTGGGAATCAATAATATCACTGCAAAGATTGTAGAGGTGAATTCCAATGAATTTAACATCTCAAAATCTATAGAAGTGGAGATGAGCGAGTGGATTGAACTTGACCTTGAAGCTGAAGAAGAGACTCTTACAATAGAAGTAGCGCAAGATAAATACGGACATCAAACAAAGTGGTTTGTCTTGACATCTGACTACACGATTTTGGTATCAGGCGGTCCTTATCCAATGTTGAACGATGTAGGCACAGAACTTCACGTAGAGACATTGACAATAGCAAAAGGCGACTGCGTTAAGTTCGTTATCACCGACGCTGGCGGTAACGGAATCAATGGTAACAATGGAGCAGGATATTACAGAATATTAGGCTCAAACGGTGACGTTATCGTAGATGGAAACGGCAGTTTCGGTATTGAAGCGTCGCATATTATTTCCATGAAGATAGACGACACCTCGATAGAAGAAAATGTAGATTCGTTTGTAAATGCATATCCAAATCCTACCGAAGGCGAGTTGAAGATAGAATGTCGCGGTATGAGTGAGATTGTGGTTTTCATGCCTAACGGACAGATGAGAGAAAAAATGTCAGTCTCGGGAGATGTTTATGTCTTGAATATGAGCGGATATGACTCAGGAGTTTATTATATCAAGGTCGTTTCTGAAGAAGGAACAACATTAATCAAGTCAATCAAATTATAATCAATATTAAGGCGTATTTATTTACGCTTTTTTTAATGCTAAAAATATGAAGAAGAACTTTACATTACTACTATTATTGTTGGCATCTCTTGGATTAGGCGCGCAACAGTTTGTCACTACAGAGCCTCAGAAAAGAAACGTCCTTCTTGAGGAGTTTACAGGTATCAATTGCCAGAATTGTCCGAGCGGTCATTTGATAGCTAATCAGATAACATCGGCGTATCCCGACAGAGCATGGTCGGTTAATATCCACTCCGGAAGTTATGCTCCTATGTATTATCCTAACTTCAATACCGATGATGGTGAGGCTATCTCCAACGGCTTTAATATTTCGTCATGGCCTAAAGGAGTAGTTAATCGTTCTACGGCAGAAGGTCTGAGCAGGACCGACTGGGGACCTCATGCGGGAGCACAGCTTGAGCAAGACGCCGAGTGTAATGTTGCGGGACAGGTCTTTATCGATGCCGAAACTAGAACAGCATCTGTCACCGTAGAGGTTTATTACACTGCAAATAGTTCGGTGAATACAAACTATATCAATGTGATAATGTTACAGGATAATATTATGGGACCGCAGTCAGGTAGCTCGGCAAATCCGGAACAATGTGTAAACGGACAATATCGTCACATGCACGCTTTCCGCGACGCCATTACTCCGACATGGGGAGACGCTATTTCTCCAACTACAGCAGGTACGCTCATAACCAAAACATATACTTATAACATACCGCAAACAATAGGCTCACCTAACGGAATAACTGTAGATTTGGACGATATTTATTTTCTTGCTTTTGTTACTGAACAATATCAGAACGTTCCAACGCGACCAATACTTAATGTAAATAAACTCGTCTCTTTCCAAGGTTCAAGTCAAGCCATATATCCTTATATTTCAGATGTTATGATTCCAACGGCTTATTGTTCCAACGACAAAGAAATTAAGGTTACTGTGACAAACGGAGGTATGCAGTCGCTTTCATCTATGAAGTTTCAGATTTATGTCGATGATGCTATGGTGAAGACCCATGATTGGGAAGGAAATATTGCGTCGCATAATATTTCATACGTAGAGATACCAATTCAGATTGGAGCAGGTGAGCATGATATTATGGTGAAAATCGTTGAGGCTAATGGCGTTTCTTTTGAGACGAGCAAGACTGTCTCTTTGACTGTTGATGAATGGTCGGAGATAATGACATCTTCGGAAGAGGAAAATATCACCATTGAAGTTATGCAGGACAAATACGGACTTCAGACGACATGGGAGTTGAAGTCATCGGATAATACCGTTCTTGCATGCGGCGGACCTTACGGATACTTGCCTGGTTCGACAGCGACGGAATTACATCAGGAGAATGTGACTATCCCTGCCGGCGAATGTGTCAAGTTTACTATTTATGACGAAGGCGGTAATGGAATATGCTGTCAGTTTGGAGATGGATATTATAGGATATTAGACAGCAATGATAATGTTGTTGTTGACGGCGCTGGTGATTTCGGCAGCGAGGCGTCTCATCTTATTTCAGTCGTATATTCAGAAACTCAGACCAATACGATAGAAGCAACGATATGTGAAGGAGAAGATTATACTGAAAACGGATTTAATGTCATCAATCCAGAAGTCGGTTATCATGAAGAGCAATATACCGATGACAACGGAGTGTTGCAGATATTGAAGCTCACCGTTGTCGCAAAACCGGAAGTGGTGATAGAAGGTAGTACGCAGATTTTTGAAGGAGAAAGCGTGACATTAACAGCCAGCGGCGCTGAAACATATTTATGGTCAACGGGAGAGACATCCGCCACTATTGTGGTAAGTCCGGCGGAGACTACAACGTATGTAGTTGTTGGAACTAAGGAAGGTTGTGAGAGCGAGGCGGAGATAACTGTCAATGTTACTGTTGGTATTGAAGAAGTATTCGTAAATGCTTCGATATATCCGAACCCGACAGAAGGCGAGTTGAAGATAGACTGCAAGCAGATGAGAGAAATAATCATCTACAAACCTAACGGACAAGTCGTTGAGCAGATGGTTCTTAACGCTGATGAATATATTATGGATATGAGCAATTATGACTCGGGAATTTATTTCGTGAAGATTGTCAGCGAGAGCGGAGATGCTATAAAGAAGATAGTGAAAATGTAGTCTTTCGTAGAGACGTATCTACAACACCTATGAAAATTAACAATAGGTTGTTGCTGCGTCTCATAACAAAGTCTAAATATAAAACGGTTTAGGGACATTGAATTTGTTGATGAAAACGACAAATTAATGTCCCATTTTTTTAATAATTTTTTTACTGTTTTTTATAAAAACAATGATAAAATTCTTATCTTTGCAGGAATTAATATGCGTGACGTTATATCCTTATTTTTCTTCACGCACGAACGTGATATAACATAATATCTGCGAAATGAATATGAAACGAAATTATGCTTTGAGCAACAATGATTTTATGTCGTATAAATTATACGCGGATTTATGCTTGTCATCTCTAAAAAAACAATATTTTTGTTTTATTAAAAAATCACTTAACAAATTTCATTTATTAACTAATTCACTAACTTATGAAAAAGTTTTTATCGTTAGTGTTGCTAATGGCGTTGATGTTCCCATTTGCAGCACGCGCCGATGAAGTTACCATCGGAACAGCGATGGATGCGTCCTATACACATCCGTTCGCGCTCGACTACAAAAATTCATGGACGGAAGCTATCTACTACTCACATGAGATAGGTGGCGGCGGTTTGATTACCGAGATTTCGTTCTATTGTACAAATGCACAAGCAAGATCATGCCAAGATTTGAGAATCTATATGGGCGTGTCTGAAAAGGGAAGTCAAACATCAACAACAGGCTGGCTTCCTGAGTCAGAACTTACTTTGGTTTATCAAGGACCATCAGACCTTACATTGGGTCAAGAGGTTGGTTGGCAAACATTCGAATTGGATGAGCCATTCGTTTATGATGGTGCAGATAATCTTATTGTTGCCGTAGGTAGAGTAAGTGATAATTACACTTACAGCCAAAAATGGGCTTACACATGGACAGATAATACTGTTTTGTATCGTCAGAATGACTACAATTCAGCTTACGGTTATCATCCAGGCAATGGCTCAGGATATAAATCATCAAAAAGAGCTAACATCAAATTAGAGTTGGGTTCATTGGATGGTTACTGCGGTAAGGTGAAATCAGTTGTCATCGACGAGTACACAAGCAACTCTGTTAAGGTTAGCATCGTTCCAAGAGAAGGTCAAGTTGCATGGGATTACTTCATCGCAACAGCAGACGTTACTCCAGATGAATTTACAGTTCCTACAGCATCAGATGTGACAGATACTACTTATACTTTCACAGGATTAGCTGGAGCTACAGAGTATAATGTTTGGGTAAGAGGTAACTGCGGTGACAATGCCAGCGACTGGAGATCTAAAGGTGTATTCACATTCCCAGAATGGGAAGGTGATGGTTCGGAAGAGAATCCATATCTTTTCTATTCTGTAAAAGACATCTTAGACTTGAACCAACTTATGAAGAGAGGTTGGAGCACAGAAGGAATCCACTTCTCACAAATGAACAATATCGAAGACTTGAATGTCGCTATCTGTCCTCCAGGAACATCATTCAAGGGCGTATGGGATGGTAACGGCTATTCGGTAGATATGAATATCTCAGGTAGTGGCTACCAAGGCTTGTTCGCAAGTTTGAGCGCAGGTTCTATCGTAAGAAATGTTACAACAACAGGTAAGATTATTTCTAACAACCAATACAATGGTGGTATTGTAGGTTGTATGTATAATGACGCTTTAATCTCAAACTGCGTCAACTATGCAACAATCCAATCAACTAGCGGTTGTACAGCAGGTATCGCTGGTTACGTTCAATCTAATAGCCTTGTTGAAAACTGTGTCAACTACGGTGACATCGTAGGTTATGGTAACTGGCACGGTGGTATCGCTGGTTACATGAACAACACCGGTTATGTTAAGAATTGTACAAACTACGGTACAGTTCAAGGTTATCAATACACAGGTGGTATCTCATCAGAGTGTGTTAACTATTCAGTTATCATCGACTGTGCTAACTTTGGTGATGTTGACGCTAGCGGAGCATACATAGGTGGTGTTACAGGTCATGTTAACAAATCTCATATCTACAACTCATATAACGTTGGTAATGTTAAAGGTTCACACAACACAGGTGGTATTACAGGTTACTTCCAATCAAACGATACAATCCACGGTAGAATCGAGAACGTTTATAACGGCGGTACTGTTGTAGGAACAAACGGTTGGTTGACAAATACAGGTTCACTCATTGGTTACAACCCATCAGGTACAATGAGACACGCCTACTATTTGGAAGGCACACATGAATTGGCTTATGGTACAAGTTGCAACACTACAAGATTATTTGATGCTATCAGCTTCACAGCAGGTGATGCAGAAAATGAATTCGTTTTGTCAGAAGAACATTACGGCACAACAGACTTGCTCACAGCATTGAACGCATACGAAGCTTATGGTGAAAACGAATGGAAGAAAGATATTTATGGTAACAACAAGAACATGCCTACATTCAATGTCGGTAATGCTCCTGGTTTGGACGTATATCCTTCAACTATAGCAATGGGATTCCGTCCAATAGGCGCAGAAATGGCTCCTGTTAAAGTTACTTTGACAAATACTAGCGTAAATGCTCTTACTTTATCATACATTGAATTCGGATCATCATTCTTTATGTTGGATGAAAATTCTAACAATCCAGAAATGCCACTCACTATCGAAGCAAGAGAAAGTGTTGACATTTATGTTACAACAAATCCAGATGCTGAAGTCGCAGAAGGAATGATAGAAGAACAAATGGCTATACTTTGGGGACAACGTGGCTTGTCAGTAACAGACATCACAGCACGTGCATACAACCCAGTAGCTCCAGATGTTGTTGAAGCATACGGAACAATAGCAAGCTTCCCTGCATCAGTTACAGCAAGTACACAAGACGTTAAAGCTAACTATCAATTACCAGGTGATGGTATCGCAGGTGCTGACGCTGTTTACAAAATCACTATAACAGATGACGTATTGTTAAATGCTGAAGTTAGCGGTGATAATCCAAAAGTCGCTATCTATACAGAAGACTTATATGGCGAGGCATATCCATCAGATGATAACTACTACACAGGTCCTATCGTAAATGAAACAGCAGGTACTCAGTTCTATTTCGATCAAGCTCAATTTATAACACATCCAGGTGGAGGTTTAAACGGTGCCGACATCTCTGTTTGCGGAAACTACATGGGCTGGTCAGTAGATAGATCATATTCATACACAATGGCAGACGACTTCTATAGCGAAGAAGATATCGTTATCAATGAAGTCGAATTCTATGCATACCAAACAAATGCACTCACAACATCAACAATGAGAGCTTTGTATGTCCAGATTTATGACGGCAATCCAATGGAAGGCGGTCAAGTTATCTGGGGTGACTTAGAAACAAACATCCTCACACATTCGTCATGGACAGGCGTTTACAGAGTTTCTCCAAACTTTGAAACAGATTCTGAATATCCTATCATGAGAGTTGTTGCTTCAGGTCTTAATATCGAACTTCCTGCTGGCACATACTGGATTGAATATTCAGTTCTCGGTAATGAAAACTTTGGCTATGCTTACGGTATCCCAAGAACAATCTGGGGTGCAACAGAAACAGGTAACGGTTTGATTTACGAAGGATACTACGGCGTATGGAGTGAAATGGTTGACACATATCCACAAGGCGTTCCTATGATTCTCAGAAGCGGTTTCACACAACGCGACGGCGAAGTTGCTAAATCTGTAGAACTTCCTAAAGCTACAGGCGCTGCTCCTGAAATAGCACATCGTTCTGCAACAGAAGTCGATTACGCTGACAGATTACGCTCAGGCGCATTGTCAACAGGCGGTACAAACCCAATCGCTAACATGACAATGATTCCAGGTACTTACTACTTGGTAGCATCTTCAACAAGCTCAGAGTTTACTGTTAATGTCAATACAGAAACAATTCCTCTCCCTGAACAAGCAACAGCAGTATATCCAGCTGACGGCGCTAAAGACGTTAAAGCTCCTATGACATTGAAATGGAACTTAGGCAGATATACAACAGAATATCAAGTGTTATTCGGCACAACATATCCTCCAACAGAAGTTGTCCAAGACTGGTCAGCAGAACTCGTGAGCGGTATGAATATTTTCAATTTGGCTGACAACACAAACTACTTCTGGCAAGTTAACGAACGCAATGCTTCAGGCATTACAGCAGGTCCAGTATGGGGATTCGTAACATCATTAGACGTTCCTCAAGATGTAGCAGTTGAAAAAGCAAATATCTACGCAGGCGAAAGCGCAATCGTTACATGGACATCAGTACCAACAGACCGTACATATCGTGGTTACAATGTCTATAACAACGGTGTTAAAGTTAATAATGCTTTAATCACTGATTCTTCATACGAAGTAAAAGATCTCACCTACAATATGGAACCTGGCTACTGCTTCACAGTAACAGCTGTTTATGACGAAGGTGAATCAGCATTCTCAGACCCAGTATTCGTTAAAGTTACAGACAACGGCTCATTCGCTGGCTTCGTTTATGAATTAGACGGCGTTACACCTATAGCAGACGCTTCTGTAATGGCAATCGGTAGAGATGAACATAACAGACAACACCTCTATGAATATGTAACAGACGCTTCAGGTTACTATGGCGGCGACGTCCTCGCAGGTAGCTACAAAGTGTTAGTTTCTAAAGAAGGTTACCAAAAAGGTTCATACTACAACGCAGAAGCTCAAAGCGAATACTTCGCAGTTGCTTTCGATCAAATGACAGAAAACATCAATGTTATTTTGACTGAAACTTATAACCCATTATGCGAAGTTAAGGCAGAAGAAACAGAAGATTCAAATGTCAATGTATATTGGAGCTGGAACAAGATGATACCAGAAACAATGATGGCAGACTTTGAAACAGGCGACTTCAGCCAAGCTAACTTCAACAATGAAGTAACACCTAACTATCCATGGGTTATCACAGAAGAAGCTTACGAAGGCAGCTACGCTATCAAGTCATCATGCGCTGGCGTTACAAGTGGCGAGTCTTCAATCGAAGCAACAGTTGAAGTACCTTACGACGGAATGGTATCATTCTATCACAAAGTTTCTTCAGAATCAGGCTGGGATATGGCATACTTCTACATCGACGGTGAACTTAAAGGTTCATACTCAGGCGAAATGGATTGGAAACAAGTACAATTCCCAGTATCAGCAGGTACACATACTTACAAATGGATGTACTTAAAAGACAGCAGCTACGATAATGGCGAAGATACATACTATGTAGATAATATCGTATTCTACCAAGAAATTCCTCCATTTGAAGGCGGTTGGTTATACTATGACGATGGTACATACGCATCATCAATCGGTTTAGGCTCAGCAAGCCCAATGTATTGGGGTATCTCTTATCCAGATGCACAACGCTATGCAGGCTTCACTTTGACAAAGGTCTCTTTATTCGATGCTGCTCCTGATTACGCTGGTAATTACACAATCAATATCTATTTAGGTGGCACATCATCACCAGGTACATTAGTATCAACACAAGAAGTTGCCTTGACAGGTATTGCAGACTTCGTTGAAGTAGAACTCAACACTCCTGTGGCAATCGATGGTACACAACCATTGTGGATTACATTCTACACAGCTGACATTACATATCCAGCAGCAGGTTGCGCTTACATGGGCGACTCAAACAGCGACTGGTTGTCATTAGACGGTTCATATTGGGAACATGCATACGACTATGGCTTGACATACACATGGATGGCAAGAGGTTATCTTGAAAATGCTAAGGGTGAAGTTCGTGAACTCTCAAGAGCAAGCGAAGCTCCTAAGTTTGTCGGCGGCACATCAACAGGTGAGTTTGTAGCTAAAGCAGCTGCTCAACCAATCAACGTTGGCGTTCCTTCAAACGAAACAATGGCTGACGATATGTCACGCGAAATGAAATCTTATAAGGTATATCGCGCTAACAACCTCAACAATGAATATACTGTTGAAACAGTTCAACTCCTCGGTGACAATGTATTAGACACATTCTTACTCGATACAGAATGGGCAACATTAGAAACAGGTGTTTACAAGTGGGGTGTATCAGCAGTTTACGAAGGCAACAGAAAAGCTAACGAAAGAACAATCGAACTCGATAAAGACTTCGTAGCTTATCCAGACGCAACACTTCCATGCAACGCTGAAGTTGAAATCGCTAACATCGACGGCACAATGTTCCGTGGAGCTAGAGCATACGCTAACAACCTCTACGCTAACAACATGCCATTAGGTTACCTCTCATTAGATATCGAAAAACCATTAGAAGCTGTTACAATCAACTCAACAGTTGTTGACAGAGCTGGTGAATACTATGACGGTATGTTCTATGGCTATAGCTCAAGCAATAAGTACTATAAGATCGTTGCTGAAACAGGTGAAATCGTTTCTGAAACACCAGTAGCAAGATACATGACTGAAATGGCTTACGACTATTCAACAAGCACAATGTACGGTATCTATAGCGGTGACTTATATACAATCAATATCGAAACAGGTGAATCAACATTCATCGGCGAACTCGGTCAAACAATCATGGCATTCGCTATCGACTTGGCTGGTAACGCTTACGGTATCGCAATCGGTTATGGTGACTTGTATGCAATCAACTTGTACGATGCAACATGTGAATATATCGGTTCAACAAATATGGGATGTAACTACGTACAATGCGCTGGCTTCGATCACAACGACGGCACATTATACTGGTTCCAATTCTATTCAACAGACGATATGGGTCTCTACAAAGTTGACGTAACAACAGCTGAAGCAGAAATGATTTCTCTCAACACAGGTGAAATCACATCATTCTTCATCCCTTACGAAGAAGGCGACCCAACATATCCATTCCAAGCTAACAACGAATCACCAATCGTTTGGTCAAATACAATTGACAAGAACATGGTGACATCTGTTAGCGTTACAGCTGTAACAAACAGTGAAGATCCAGCAGATAACACATTGGTGACATTCAGAAACATCAGCGAACCAGAAATGGGTTACGACTACGAAGTAACATTAGATGAGACAGGTTACTATGAATGGCCAGAATTCCGTAAAGGTACTTACGAATTGACAATTACAAAATCTGGCTTCGCTTCAGACGCTATGGGTGAAATAGTTGAAATTTGGGACGTAACAGCAATCAACTGTCAACTCACAGAGATAATCGCTCCAGTTGCTGGTCTCTACGTATCACCAACAGGTTGGGCAATGTGGATTGAAAGCGGTACCTCAGTTATCGGTGACGAATTTGAATATGGCTTCGAAGGCAGCCCAGAAGGTTGGTCATTCATCGACGCTAACGCAGATGGTCATACATGGTATCACAACTCAGTATCAACACAACACGGTGTTACTTCAATCGCTTCACACACTGGCTCAGGTCACATGTACAGCGAATCATTCTGTAACATCATTGCTACACCAATCGCTCCAGACGATTATTTAGTATCTCCTGTTAAAGCTTTCATCGGTTCAAGTTCAGTATTCTCATTCTGGGCATGCGCTCAAGACGAAAACTTCCCATACGAACACTTTGGCGTTGCTATCTCAACAACAGGTAACACCTCAGCTGACGACTTCACAACAATATCAGAGTGGACATTGACAGCTAAGGGTACTCCTAATCCAAAAGCTGGTAGAGACGCTTCAGGTAGAGGTGAAGGTTCATGGTATAAGTTCTCAGTCGATCTTAAAGATTATGCAGGTCAAGAAGTATGGTTGGCAATCCGCCACTTCAACAGCTGCGACCAATACGTAATCTTGGTTGACGATGTCACATTGCAAAACACAAGAGACGCTAAGTCAGTTGGATTCTATCAAATCTCATTGAACGGCGTTCCAGAGGACGAAGTGACAGTTCCTTACTATCAACACGAAAACCTCATCATCGGTGAACAATACACAACAGCTGTTACAACATACTACACAACAGGTGTCAGCGAAGAAAGCACATACACATGGACATACGCAGGTTGCAACCAGTATCCAGGTGTTACTGAATTCGCAGGTGAATACAACGACGGCACTGTTGTTCTCAACTGGACATTACCAGCAGCAGGCAATGATGACGATGATGACAACGATGACGACAATGATGACCCAGTAGCAATGTCATGGGATTTCGAAGATGGTACACTCGGTGGCTGGACAACAATCGACGCTGACGGCGATGGTAACAACTGGCTCAACTCAAATGAAGTATTAGGACAAGGTAACGGTTACAATGGCAGCAACTATTTCGCAATGTCAGAATCATACATCAACTATGTTGGACCACTCAACCCAGATAACTATCTCGTATCACCAGAAAAGATTTCTGTATCAGCAGGTACTAAGATTTCATTCTGGGCATGCGCTCAAGATGAAAACTATCCATTCGAACACTTCGGTGTTGCTGTTTCAACAGCTGGCAACTCATCAGCAAGCGACTTTACAACAATCTCAGAATGGACAATCAACGCTAAGGGTAGCAGACAAGGTGAAAGATCATTACGTCAATCAGCATGGACACAATATGAAGCTGACTTAAGCGAATACGCTGGTCAAGAAGTTTATGTTGCTCTCCGTCACTTCAACTGTACAGACCAATACTTCCTCGATGTCGATGATATAGCAATCACATCATCTAAAGAAACAAGAGAAGGTACATGGGCATACTACGATGATGGTATCAATGTTGACGCTATCGGTGGTCCTGCATCATTCAGCTGGGCTATCAAACTCCGCGCAGATGACATCGCTAACCTCGGCGCATTGACAAAGGTAGCAGCATATGACAGACTTTCAACAAGCGGTACATTCGACATCTGCTTAGGCGGCGACAATGAACCAGGTGCATCAGTACTTAACCAAGAATATACATTCACAGGTATTAACGATTTCGTTGAAATAGAATTGACAGAAGCTGTCAACCCAGCAGGTCAAAACGTATGGATTGTATTCAACACAGACGACGGTATTAACTATCCAGCAGCAGAATGTGCTAACACAGGTGACCCAGACGGCCGTTGGATCTACCTCGCAAGTGACGGTTGGTTCGATGTAACAGAAGCTGGTCTCGACGCAACATGGATGATCCGCGGCTACTTCGATACAGAAGCTGGCGACGATAACAATGAAGGCGGCGAAGCTATCGCTGAAATCCTCGGTGTTATGTTATATCGCGACGGTGAACTCCTCACTCCACAACCTCTCACAGAAACATCATTCACAGAAACTGTTGAAGACAACAACGAATATGAATATGACTTGAGAGTTGTTTACGGTGGCGTAAAAGATTCTACATACTATGCAATGTCATGCCCAGAAACAGTGACAATCGACGCTGTTATGGCTTGCGACGCTCCTGAAAACCTCTACGGTGAAGCAACATTCAATGCTGACGGAACATTCGGCGCTACATTGGTATGGCCTTACTCAGAACCTGCTTCTGACTGGTTGTTCTACGATGATGGTAACTTCGTCGATGGTATTGGTGGCCCTGCTTCATTCTATTGGGGTATCATGATTCCTGCTGAATCACTCACATCTTACGCTGGTACATACATGACTAAAGTTGCATTGTTTGACTACGCAGCATCATCAGGCGACATCAATATCTACTACGGTGGTACTTCAGCTCCTGCTACATTGGTACACAGCCAAGCTTACTCAGTATCTGGTACTAACAACTATGTAGAATTTGAATTGACAAGCGCACTCCCAATCGATGAAACACAAAACTTGTGGATAGTATTCAGCACAAGCCAAGGTGCTAGCTACCCAGCAGCAGTCGCTAACGACTGTGGCGATCCTAACTCACGCTGGATCTCAATGGACGGCGCAGTATGGGAAGACTTGGCTGGCTCCGGCTTAGTATATTCATGGATGATTCGTGCTTACGTAACTAACGAATTCAAGTCAGAAGTTTCAGAACTCACACCAATCACAGACTATGAATACACAGTAGGTGAAGGTGAATTAGCAAAAGCTGGTGCTAAAGCAAGTACATTAGATCACTACAATGTATATCGTGGTACTTCAAGCAACAACTTCGAATTAGTTGG
Organism: Bacteroidales bacterium; assembly: GCA_017466405.1. Classification (GTDB taxonomy): domain Bacteria; phylum Bacteroidota; class Bacteroidia; order Bacteroidales; family F082; genus Limimorpha. The sequence continues at coordinate 55,381 of JAFTUF010000063.1, read as the reverse complement.
CGAAACAACAGAAGGTACTTACTTCGATGAATTGTCAGAAGAAGGTACTTACTACTACCAAGTCACAGCTGTTTACGTTAGCGGTAACGACGAATGCGAATCAGACCCAGCTAACGCTTACGACACTGACGAAGACTACGTAGTCGTTAATGTTGTATCAATCAACGAAAACGGTGTTGAAGGCATGATGGTTTATCCTAACCCAACAACAGATAAGGTAACTATCGAAGCTGAAGCTATGACACGTATAACAATCACCAACGCTTTGGGTCAAACAGTCTATGACCAAGAAGTCAACAGCGACAACAAGGTCCTCGACATGTCACAATACGAAGGTGGTGTTTATATGGTACGCATCACAACTGAAAACGGTGTAGCAGTAGAACGCTTAACTGTTGTCAGATAACATAACCTTAATTGTAGAGACGGTGTTTCATCGTCTCTACAATTTTTTTTAAAATACCACTAAAAAATCAAATGATGAAGAAAAACATACTATTACTTTCTCTTTTATTAACTGTTGCTTTAGGCTCTTTACGCGCTCAGCAAATCGTTTCTACAACACCATCAAACAGAAACGTTCTTATAGAGGAATTTACAGGAAGAAATTGCGGATATTGTCCTGACGGTCATGCTATCGCAAATCAACTTGTACATAACAATCCAGGTAGAGTATGGGCTGTAAATATCCATACAGGAGGTTTTGCTCCCATGACATATCCAAACTTTAATATCACTGCAGGACCTTTTTATGCAAGCGATTTCTCTATCACAAGTTTTCCAGCAGGTCTTGTTAACCGCACTACAGGTTATGGTTTGGACAGAGGCGCATGGTCATCACACGTAAATACACAGATTGCTCAACAAGCAGAAGTCAATATAGGCGGTGATATGGTATATAATCCAGATACTCGTACTATAGACTTGACAGTAGAACTTTATTATACAGCTAATAGTGCTGAATCTACGAATTATCTCACTATTTACATGCTTCAAGATAGCATCATGGGTACTCAAAGTGGCTCAAGTTATAACCCTTCTCAAGTCATTGACGGAACATATTGCCACATGCATGTTCTCCGCGATGTCATTACAACATACTATGGTGAAGCTGTATCTCCAACAACAGCTGGTACATTAATCACAAAGAATTATACATACGAAGTTCCTGAAACAATCGGTTATCCTAACGGTGTTGATGTCGATGTGAACAATATCTATTTTATTGCTTTTGTAACTGAAAAATATCAAGGTAACCCGACACGTCCTATCCTTAACGTATGTAAGATTGCCGGCCTCGAACCTTTAGTATATAACGTCTCTATTTGTGAAGGCGAAAGCTATAACGAAAACGGATTTAATATCAACAACCCAGAAGTTGGTAATTATTATGAAGAATATTACAATGAAGACGGCCGCTGCGTGAAACTTTATCTCGCAGTTTACCCAACTCATACACGTAACCTTTACAACACAATATGCGAAGGAGAGAGCTTCAACTACGGAGCATTCCACTTCGATAATCCTTCGGCTGGCGTTCATACTCAAGAAAACGTGCTTCAATCAGTACATGGCTGCGACAGTACAATCGTGATGAATCTTACAGTGACACCTTCTTATAATATAGAACTTGAAGCTCAAATCTGCGAAGGTGAAGATTATAAGGAAAACGGTTTCAACCTCAACAACCTCGCTGCAGGAATCTATAACGAGACACTCGAACTCGAAACAGAAGAAGACTGCGACAGTATCGTCAACTTAACCCTTACTGTTATAGAAAATCCAGATGTTACTATCGATGGTAACACTCAAATCGCTGAAGGCGAAAGCACGATACTCACAGCAAGTGGCGCTGATTCTTACGAATGGTCAACAGGCGAAACAACAGCTTCTATCACAGTAAGTCCAGAATCGACAACAAAATATTCTGTCGTCGGAACAAAAGACGGCTGTGAATCTGAAGCAGAAGTCACAGTTACAGTTACTGTTGGTATTGGTGAAAATGCTTTGGCTATGACAAAAATCTATCCTAACCCAACAGAAGGTGAGTTGATGATTGAATGTATTGGAATGAAAGAAATTACTGTCTTTATGCCTAATGGTCAGACATTGCAAAACATCATGGTGTCAGATGATACTTATGTTTTAAATATGAGCGACTATAAATCAGGTGTTTATTATTTGAAGATAACAACCGACAACGGTTCTAAGATTTTCAAGACAGTAAAACAATAAAATACGACGATATTTTATCGTTAAAAGTCGAAGAAGGAACGTGAATTTTTTGCGTTCCTTTTTTTTGTTTTTTGCTTATATGATTTATGTATTATTTTGTAAATTTGCGCCTTAATTTTTAGACCTTATATTTGGACATAAAGATATATTTTGAATAGAATATTTTAAACTATAATTAATCAAATTTAATCATTATTATCATGAGAAGGTTTTTAACAAATCTTGTGTTGGTGCTTTTGTTAACACCAAATTTCGTAATTGCAGATGAGCTTAAAGTCTCGTCTAAAGATTCAAAAAATGATGCTTTCACACCTGTCGCTGACGTTAATGCAGTGGTAGTTGACGACAATGCTGTTAAGGCTTGTTGGAGCTGGAACGAAATCATTCCTGACAAATATCTTATCAACTTCGAGACAGGTGATTTGGCAGATACAGATTTCGACAATGAAGTTTCCACTTTTCCATGGGCTATCACAGAGAATGCTTACGAAGGAACTTACGCTATCAAATCAACAAACGAAGCTATACCAAACACTACTTCAGCTATCGAAGTGACTGTCGAAGTCCCTTACAAAGGAATCATGGGTTTTGACTGTAGAATCTCCAGCGAGAAAGATTACGACTTGGGTCGTTTCTATATCGACGATGTCATGATGATGGAAACATCAGGCGAACATGCATGGGGATATAGAGAATTTGAGATTAGCGAAGGAACACATACTTACAGATGGGAATATGTTAAAGATAATAATTATGATGATGGTGAGGATGCTTTCTATCTTGATAATGTGAAACTTTATGGCGAGGTAGAATCATACGAAGGCGGTTGGATTTTCTACGATGACGGCAATTGCGTCGGTTCAACAGGCGCTTTCGGAGCTCCAATGCATTGGGCTATCTCGTTCCCTAACACAGAAGCTTACGCTGGATTGACACTTACTAAGGTTGCAATATATGACCATTCATCTAATAACGCCGGAACTCACACCGCAAATATCTATCTCGGTGGAACCGACGCTCCTGGTACATTGGTCTCTACAGCAACAACACAATTGACAGGTGCTGGTCAGATGGTAGAAGTTGAATTGAATACACCTGTAGAACTCGATGGAACAGAACCTCTCTGGATTTCATTCTATGCTGAAGGTATCCACGCTCCAGCTACTGTATGTAACTATGTCGATGATTCAAACAGCGATTGGTATTCATACGACGGAGTAACATGGAGTCACCTTGACGATGTCTTGCCTTCTTACTATTCATGGATGATTAGAGGTTATCTCGAAGGCTCAAAAGGCGAGAGAGTAGTACTCGAAAAAGACAACTCAGCATCAAAAGACGCTACATTCAAATCATATAAATTATATCGTTACGAATGCTTCGCAGGTGAGATTTCAGAACAAACAGTTGATGTTGTAGCAACAGGTATCACAGACACATTATATCTCGACAACGCATGGACTTCATTAGAAGATGGCGTCTATCAATGGGGTGTTGCTGCTGTTTATGAAAATGCAAAACAAGGAACTAAAAACTATTCGTTCCAAAATGATGACGAGTCTGTTATCGTATGGTCTGAAAATGTTGACAAGAATATGATTGCTAATGTCAATGTTGAAGTTACAACAAACAACAACGCTTCTCCTGAAGGTACAACAGTGAAATTCGTTAATATGTCGGAGCCTGGCTTGGGTTATGACTATGAAATCGTTTTAGATGAAAGCGGCGTTTATTCATGGGCAAAATTCCGTAAAGGTACTTACGAAGTTACAATCTCTAAACCTGGTTATGAGTCATGCGCTGAAAATGAAGTTATGGAGATATGGGCTGATGCTAATATAGAATGTGAACTCGAAGAAGTCGCTGCTGCAGTAGAACTCTACGTCTCTCCAACAGCATGGGCAATGTGGAGCATCGATGGCGACAATGCATTGAGTTATGAAGTCTATTTGAATGATGTCTTAGAAGAAGAAGTTACAACTAGATATTATCAACATGAGAATGTTACGGTAGGTCAGTCATATACAACAAAAGTCATCGCTAACTACTATACAGAGTCGAGTGCTCCTGCAACATACACATGGACATATACAGGCTGCGAAGACTATGAAGGCGTAACAGAATTTACAGCTAAATATGCTAACGGTAAGGCTGTCCTCAACTGGTTGACTCCAGGTATGGATGCTTTAGAACCACAAACATTGTCATATAGCTTTGAAAACAATCTCGAAGGTTGGACAACAATCGACGCTAATGGCGATGATCATATTTGGTACCACGACTCAGAATGTGAGTCAAATCATAATGTTGAAAGTGTTGAGTCACATACTGGATACGGTCATTTATGTTCAGAATCTTATTGTAATGTGATAGGAGCTCTCTTCCCAGATGATTATCTCATTTCTCCAGAAAAAATTGTTGCAACAGCTACTTCAAAGATTACCTTCTGGGTATCGGCACAAGACGCTTCTTACGCAGGTGAACATTTCGGCGTGGCAGTATCTACAGAAGGCAATGCTTCTGCTAACGACTTCGCAACTATATCAGAATGGACATTGATAGCAAAATCGACAGGCGTTAAGACACAACGCGGAACAACATCTCAAGGTACTTGGTATCAATATGAAGCCGACTTAAGTTTATACGAAGGTCAGGAAATATGGGTCGCTATCCGTCACTTCAATACAACAGATATGTTTATATTGCTCCTTGATGATGTAGAACTCGTTGACGTTGTTCCTTTGTTCAGCAAGAATGACGAAGACGTTATCGGAGCTATGGTATATCGCGATGGCGAGTTGGTAACTCCAGAACCAATCACAACAGGTAGATTTACAGAACCAATGCAAATCTTGACACAACGTGAATACTGTGTAAGAGTCGTTTATGGCGGCGAAATGAATGAGACATATTACGCAATGTCATGTCCTGAATGTATCACTGTTGATGCTCAAGTGACATGTACACCTCCAGAAGATTTATATGGCATTCAGTCAGCTAACGACAGCGATGAGCTCGGCGTACGTCTTGTATGGCCATACGCAGAACCAACAACAAATTGGTTGCAATATGACAATGGCGTTAAGATAGATGCTATCGGTACAGAAGGAACTTTCTCATGGGCTGTTATGTTCCCAGCAGAAGACCTCATCGGTTATCAAGAAACTTCTATTACTAAAATAGCATTATATGACGTAGTTCCATCGACAGGTACATTCAGTATCTATGTTGGCGGTTACAACTCACCAAGAACAAAGATTCATACTCAAAGCTATTCAACATCAGGTTCAGAAGAGTTTATAGAGTTCAATCTTACAACAGCTCTTCCTCTCGATATAACAAAGAACCTCTGGGTTGTATTCGACACAAATCAAGCTTCTTTATTCCCAGCAGCAGTGAGCGCTAACTGTGGCGATCCTAACTCACGCTGGATTTCAATGGACGGTGTCGTTTGGGAAGATATGCTCGACTATGGCTTGAACTACTCCTGGATGGTTCGCGCCTACGTAGCTGACGACGCTAAGAACGCACGTGCTTTAGCTCATTACAATGTATATCGCGGAACATCAGCCAACGACTTTGAATATGTAGCTCAGACAACAGAAGGTACTTATTTCGACAAAGTTGGAGAAGGAACTTACTACTATCAAGTGACAGCCGTTTATGTTGAAGAAGGCGAAGAATGTGAATCAGAACCAGCATCAGCTTACGGAATAGAAGGACAGAATTATGTCGTTGTTGAAGTAAAGACAGAGTCTGTTGATGAAAATACAATCGACAATATGTCAATCTATCCTAACCCAACAATGAATATGTTGAATGTCGAGGCTGAAGCAATGACACGTGTCGTCATCACAAATACTTTGGGACAAGTCGTCTATGACCAAGAAGCTAATGGCGATAAAGAAGTTATAGATATGTCGCAATATGAAGCTGGCGTTTATATGGTACGCATCGTAACAGAAAACGCTGCTGCAGTAAGACGCGTCACTGTTGTTAAGTAAAGTTGAAAGTTGGAAACTGAAAACTGAAAAGGGTTGCCGTTTGAGCAACCCTTTATTTGTTAGTGGAAATTAACTGCGTTTTTGCACTTGCTAAGTGCAATTTTTGTAATTTTTTGCACTTGCTAAGTGCAATTTTTGCAGAAAAAACAGAATGCTTAAAACTCGATATTGACTTCCGGTCTGATGATGATGCCGAATTTTTCTTTAACGCTATCTTGAATCTTTTTCATCAGGTCGAGGATTTCCTGTGGCTTGCCGCCTCCGTAATGAACCAAAACAAGAGCTTGTTTGTCCCACACTCCGACATGATTTTCCTTATATGCTTTCCATCCAGCCTTGTCGATGAGCCATCCCGCTGGAATCTTGACGCCTTTCTCATTTGGATAAGAAGGCATTTCAGGATAAGATTCTTTTAACTTCTCAAACACCTTATTCTCCACAATTGGATTTTGGAAGAAACTGCCGACGCTGCCAACAATGCCGACTTCGGGTAACTTCTCCGCACGAATCTCTTTAATAGTCTGAGCGACCTCAGATAGAGTAGGGGACTCTATCTTCTTTCTTTCTAAATATTCTTTAACATTGCCGTATTCCAACTTAAGAGCGGCGTTTTTCTTTAGGCGGAAGTCAATGGCGCAGATGAAATACTTCTTAAATTCTTCTCTCTTGAAAATGCTGTCGCGATATGCAAAATGGCAATCCTCATTTTTAAAGACGCGTCTCTGTCCATTGGTGAGGTCTATCGTATATACATAAACGATACTGTCTTTCACCTCGCAGCCGTATGCTCCTATGTTCTGAACTGGCGACGCCCCGACGCTGCCTGGAATATCAACTAGGTTCTCTAAACCGTAAAGATTTCTGCTGACGGTAAAGTCAACGAAGTCTTTCCAAACCTCTCCCGACATACATCTCACAACGACATCATCGCCGTTTTCTTCGATAATATTAATACCTTTTAAGTTTGAATGGATAATCATTCCATCGTAATATTCATTTGCAAAGAGAATGTTACTGCCACCTCCCAAAATAAGTTTCCTTACATCCTTAAATTCTTCTTTTTCAATAAGAGTGTCAATGTCACTCAATGAGTTTACTTCATAAAAATATTTAGCGACGATGTCGAAACCCATTGTGTTCAAATCTTTGAGAGGATATTCTTTTTTCATTGAAATAATTTTTTTCAAAAATAATTTATTTTTGCGAAATCAAGAAATAAAAGATATAAATTTATAATGTCAAAAATGTTATAAAATTGAAACGTGTTATTGTATCAGTAATCAATGACTTAGTGACAGATCAGAGAGTTAATAAGTCGTGTCTTACACTTCAGAAAGCAGGATTCGAGGTGTTGTTGGTAGGTCGTAAGCAGAGAAAAAGTCCTGAGATGGACGAGCGTCCATATCGTTCTCATAGGATGAGACTCATCTTTGAGAAAGGTCCTTTGTTTTATGCAGAATACAACATAAGGCTGTTTCTCTTTTTGCTTTTCCATCGTGCCGACTGTCTTCTGTCGAATGACTTGGATACATTATTACCTTCGTTTTTAATTTCTAAGATTAAAAGAACTAAGCTCATATACGACAGTCATGAATATTTTACTGAAGTTCCGGAACTCGTGAATCGTCCTAAGGTTCAGAAAGTATGGCGTGCGATTGAAGAGTTTGTCTTGCCTAAGATGAAAGAGATGATTACCGTTAACGAGTCTATCGCCAATCTCTTTCGTGAGAAATATGGTATTAAGGTTCATGTGATTAGAAACATCCCTATGCGTAAGATGCTCCCCGAACCGACGACGCGTGAGGCTATGAATCTCCCTGATGACAAACACATCCTCATACTTCAAGGCTCTGGAATTAATATACATCGCGGCTCGGAAGAACTCGTCGATGCAATGCAATATCTCGACAATTGTATCCTATTAATAATAGGTGGTGGCGACGTCTTGCCGATACTGAAACAAAAAGTCGCTGAGAATCATTGGGACGAAAGAGTGCGCTTCTATCCGAGGATGCCTTATAAAGATATGATGGCGATAACGCGTCTGGCTGAAGTCGGTTTTACCTTAGATAAAGACACTAACCTAAATTACAGATTCAGTCTGCCAAATAAATTGTTCGATTACATACAAGCTAACGTTCCTATCATAGCCTCGCATCTGCCTGAGATAGAACGTATCATTAGAGAATATAACATAGGAACTTTCATCGATGACCATAATCCTGAACATATCGCTGAGAAAATAAAGGAAGTCGTGGCCGATGAAAATACCTTGAAAACTTGGAAAAATAATCTTAACTTCGCAGCTCAAGACTTATGTTGGGAAAACGAAGAAAAAACTTTGATTGAGATTTATGAGCATTACATCTGATACACACTTGCATATCGTCAGTTTCGACATTCCGTATCCAGCCAATTATGGCGGAGTTATCGACGTTTTTTTTAGAATAAAGGAACTTGCAAAACGAGGCGTTAAAATTCATCTACATTGTTACGAATACGGACGCGAACATTCGGAATATCTCGAGAGCTTCTGTTACTCGGTAAATTATTATAAAAGAGAGACTAAGTTGGGAAAGCTGTTCAACTCGCTTCCGTATATCGTATGTTCTCGCGACTCGCAAGAATTGTTAGAGAATCTTAAGAAAGACGATTATCCAATATTGTTGGAAGGACTGCATTGTTGTAAGTTGCTAACATACGAAGAGATACAGAAGAGAAACGTGATAGTGAGAGCCCATAATGTGGAACATGAATATTACGAGCATCTTGCTAAGGCTGAAGTTGATGCGAAAAAGAAGATGTATCTGAAACAAGAAGTTACAAAATTGAAAGACTTCGAACCTATATTGAATAAGGCGAGAGCTATTTTGGCAATTTCTCAAAAAGACTACGATTATTTTTCAAGCAGATACAAAAACGTTCATAAGGTCACGGCGTATAATGCTTATACAGAAGTTGATATACTTGAAGGCAGCAGCGATTATGTCTTGTATCATGGAAATCTCTCTGTGGCAGAAAACTATTCGGCGGCAGAATATCTTGTCGATGCTTTCAGAAAAATCAACGTAAAGCTTATAGTCGCAGGAATGAATCCGCCTCCTCATCTTCAGAAAGTTATAGAAGAAGTGCCTAATGTTGAACTCGTCGATAGTCCTGACGACCAGACGCTCTTCGATTTGATACGTCACGCTCATATCAATATCTTGGTGACAGAACAAGCAACCGGACTTAAGCTGAAACTATTGAACACTCTTTATAACGGACGTTTCTGTCTGGTAAATGACAAGATGGTTGAAGGCTTAGATGTCAATGGCTTATGTTATGTCGTCAATGACCAGAACTCCATACGTTTCGCTGTCGATGAGTTGATGCCGAGAAGATTTGACGCTCGTCAGATTGAACGCCGTAGAAAAAACATGAAGAAATTCTACGACATAGAAAAGGCAACGGATCTGTTGATGAGATTGATAACTAATAGTTAATAGTTGATAGTTTATAGTAGTTAAATAGTTTATAGTTTTATAATTTATTAAAAAGATTATAAACTTTAAAACTAACAACTCTAAACTTTAAAACTACTATGAACTATAAACTCTTAACTCTAAACTTTATATTATTATGAAAATTCTTTCCTTAAAATCAGCTGCTGAGCAACTCAACGTTTCTGTTGTGAGTTTGCACAATTGGATTAAGGAAGGAATTTTGAAAAAGACTGATAATCATCTGACACAAAGCGATATTGACGAGTTTAAGGAGAAATACCTAAAAAATATTAAGTTATCGTCGAGAGCCAATAAGCAATATAAAGATCTTCATGATCATAAATCCTTGTCGGAAATGATAAGTCGTAATCTTGATTCTGACATGTCAGGAGAAGAAATATCAAACGACTACGAGTCGTCGCTTTCGGAATCATACAAAAATAAAGAAGGAATCTATTACACGCCTCAATATATTGTTGAGGATATGATGAAAGATATTAAAGACTTTAAGGATAAGACTTTCCTCGATCCTTGTTGCGGCTCCGGCAATTTTATTATTGAGGCGATAAAGATGGGGTTCTCTCCCGAAAATGTTTACGGCTTTGATACAGACGCAAATGCTGTCGCTATCACAAAAAAAAGAATCAAGGAGATAAGCGGTTACGAGAGTGATAATATTATTTGTGAAGATTATTTAGGTCAACAGACAACAGACAACAGACAACAGACATTGTACATTTTTAAGAATATAAAGTTCGACTATATATTTACAAATCCGCCTTGGGGAAAGAAAATCAAGAAGAAAGATAAAAATATCTATTCTGAAATTTATGATACAGGAAATAGCTGCGACACATCGTCATTATTTTATTTCGCTTCTTTGAAATTGCTAAAAGATGATGGAACTATTGCTTTTCTCTTGCCGGATTCTTTCTTCAACATCACTACTTTTGAAGACGCGAGAAAGTCGCTGATGAATCTGAAGATACATCGTCTTATTGATTACGGAAAAGCCTTCAATGGTCTTATGACAAAGGCGATGGCTTTTGTGGCGACAAATGATACAAACTTAAAGTCGGAAGGTGGATGGGAGGTGAGTTGTGAGATATTTAATGTTAAAGGACATTTGCGTTCACAGAAGAGTTTCTTCGATATTCCAAAGCATATCTTGAATTTTCATGTTGAAGAAAAAGAAAACGATATCATACGTCGTGTCTTTTCTCTTCCGCATATCACTTTGAAAGACAATGCCCAATGGGCTTTAGGAATCATTACTGGAAATAATGCGAAACATTGTCACAAAGAGCGACTTCAAGACGATGTCCCGATTTATAGGGGAAAGGATATTTTTCCAGATGAGCTTGCTCCGCCATCTTTGTTTATTAATAAAAAATTAGAAGGATGCCGTCAGGTTGCCGACATGGATTTTTATGAGGCGAAGGATAAGATTGTTTATAGGTTTATTTCAGACAAGATTGTCTGCCATCATGATACTGAGCAGCGTTATATTCTGAACAGCGCTAACTTATTTATCTTAAATGAAGATTTTCCCTTGACATACGAGCAAGTATGTGATATTCTAAATTCCGATTTCATGAATTGGCTTTTCAAAAATATCTTCAACACCCACAAAATACTTCGCAGCGACTTGGAACTGCTTCCTCTGTGCTTCGACTATTTCAACGACAAAGAAAAATTCCTGAACGATTTAGGATTTAAAGTGTAATTCAAAAACAAAAAAATGACGCAGCAATTACATATTGTTAATTTTCATCGGTGTAATTGATACGTCTCTACAAACTTTCAATTTTCAACTTTCAATTTTCTTATCAATCACCGTTCCTTCGTCGCATCTGATGATTCTTGAAGGATATTTCAAGATGAGGTTATAGTTATGCGTTGCCATCAAAATTGTCTTTCCTTTTGAGCTTATCTCCATCAAGAGATTCATGATGTCGTTTGTTGTCTCCGGGTCGAGGTTACCTGTAGGTTCGTCGGCGAGGATGAGAGCTGGGTCGTTGAGCAGCGCTCTTGCCACAGCGACGCTCTGCTGTTCTCCGCCAGATAACTGGTGTGGCATCGACTTGCGCTTGTGAGGAAGCCCGACTTGTTGCAATACTTCATCGATTCTTTTGTTGATGGCATTCTTGTCTTTCCATCCTGTAGCGTCTAATACGAAGGCAAGGTTTTCTTCAACGCTGCGGTCGAAAAGAAGCTGGAAGTCTTGAAATACGATGCCAATCTTTCTTCTCAGCATAGGAATGTCGCGACGTCTAATTTTGCGGAGGTCGTAATCCACAATCTTCACTTCACCTTGTTTTGCAGGAAGATCGGCGTATAAAGTCTTTAGCAATGATGACTTGCCGCTACCTGTCTTTCCAATCAGATATACGAATTCGCCTTCGTTGATTTCAAAATTTACATCCTTCAACACACATTTCTTATGCTGAAATATAGCAGCTTCCTTTAATGATATGACGCTTTTCATCGATGAAATAGAATTCTAATTACTTGTGCAAATATAATATTTTTAGACGTGTCAATCACATTCTTGTTTATTTTTCATCGGTGTGATCGACGCGTCTCTACAAATTGTCAATTTTTATTATTCAGACGCAGCAATTACATATTGTTAATTTTCATCGGTGTAATTGATACGTCTCTACAAATTTTCAATTTTCAACTTTCAACTTTCAACTTGTTTTCACCAGCTTCCTCCGGCGCCGCCGCCACCGAAGCTGCCACCGCCGAAACCGCCGAAGCTGCCTCCTCCGAAGCCGCCGCCAAAACCTCCTGAACCTCCAGAGAAATCGTTCCAATGACTGTGATGATTATGACGGTTGCTATTGGAAAACACACTTGCCCAAAACAAAGCTTTCCATATTGATGAGTCGTCGTGTTTTGAGGAATATGTCTTCATCTTGCCAGCCAAGGAAATGAATACGCACATCAAAGCTGTCATGATGATGAAGAACACCAAGATGAAAATCTCTCCTTCATCGACGGAATATTCGTCGGCAGTGAAGGCTCCCGATACTAAACCTATTATTATGTCAACGGCTTTATCTACACCGTGATAATAGTCGTTCTCTTTAAAAGAAGGAATCATCTCGTTTTCAATGATTCTCTTTGCTATAGCATCTGGAATATATGGTTCTAAACCATATCCGACACTGATAAAGACCTCGCCTTTAGTGTCGTTCTTAGGTTTTACCAAAATCACAATTCCGTTATTCTCTTTCGTTCCTACGCCCCATTTCTCTCCAAGCTGATATGCGAAGTCGGCTGCTGTAGTTCCTTGTAAGTCATCGACGAAAACTACGGCAATCTGAGTAGAGGTGCTGTCGTTATAAGCTACCAACTTCTGCTCGAGTCCATTTTCCTGAGTTTTTGTCAAAGTGTTTGTGAAATCGTTTACAAGTCGTGGAGGAGTAGGACGCGACGGAATCTGCTGAGCGTAGCAGTTAGAGACCACGAATAACAATAGAAGTAGTCCACTAATCCACGCTAATTTACACGAATTGTTTGTTTTCTTGTTTGATGTCATTGTCACAGTTAATTATTAATTCTCAGTTTCTCAGTTTCTCAGTTTCTCAATTTCTCAGTTTCTTAATCATGGCGTTTCGGCTATCGCCGTCGGGCTTTCCGCTATATCTTTGCTCGCTCCCGTCTCCGCCTCCCGCTCTCAAAGGATGCCGCTTCAATCCCTAACGCAAAACGCTACTATGAATAAAACGCTGTGTTTTTTATACGATTGTTGTTTTATTGGGCGTATGCGATACGCCCCTACATTAATTGTCAATTGTAATTTTTCAATCTTTCAAATTCTGTTGACCGTTGTCTGTTGACATTTTATTGGAATGAAATCTCATCGCTCAACTCGTTTACATCGTCGCTTTGATATGGGAAATATTGTTTCAATTTATTTCCGCATCTCAATATTCCGGAAACTAATCCTTCTGTGAATTGTCCGTTCTTAAACTTTGATGTCATCTCGTCTTTGATGTCGTTCCAGAAGTCGTGTTCTACGTTTTTGTTTATTCCTTCGTCGCCGATGATGGCGAATTTATGGTCGTTGACTGCTAAGTAGAAGAGGATGCCGTTGCGCGCGGCAGTGTGATGCATCTTCAATTCGTAAAATATCTCTGCCGCGCGCTCGAGTGCCTCTTCCTTACAGCGGTTCTCGATATGTACTCTTATCTCACCCGATGTGTTGAGCTCCGCCTCCTTGATGGCGGCGACAATCTTCTGCTGTTCTTCCTTAGAAAAAAATGATCTTGCCGACATCTCAAAATATTTAAAATTCAACTTTTGGAGCTACCTCAGAACCGGCTGCCGACTCGAAATATGCTTTCTTCTCAAAGCCAAACATATTGGCTACTATGTTGGTAGGGAATCTGCGTAATCCTGTGTTGTAGTCTTTGACAGCATCGTTGAAGTTCTTTCTCTCGACTGAAATGCGATTTTCTGTGCCTTCCAATTGTGCTTGTAATTCCATGAAATTCTGGTTGGCTTTCAAATCAGGATATTTCTCAACAGTGACTAAGAGACGTGATAAAGCTCCCGACAACTGATCTTGTGCTGCTTGGAATGCTTTGATGTTTTCTTCTGTCATATTGTCGGCGTTGAAGTTGACTGATGTTGCTTTTGCTCTGGCAGCGATAACATCTGTAAGAACCTGTTGTTCGTGCTCAGCGTAACCTTTCACTGTTGCAACTAAGTTAGGGATGAGGTCGGCACGACGTTGATATACGTTCTCAACCTGAGCCCATTTTGAATTTACATTCTCTTCCTTGTTAACCAATCCGTTGTATTTGCCAATAAACCAGAAGGCAATCAATACAACAACACCTACGATTAAAATAATGGTGTTAGTCTTTTTGTTTTTCATATCGTTAATTTTTTTGTGTTATGATTTCAATTCTCGATTTTAATCTTATAAGAGACGTGTCAAAATCAGAGGTTTTTGACGCGTCTCTACTTGATTTTTCAATTTTTCAGATTTTCAGATTCTCAGTTTTTTCTAAACTCTCTTTTTACAAATTCACTTAAATCCTTACCTTTCAAGAGATTTTTCGACAAACGTGCTAAGTCGTATAAGTTCTTGATGATATTCTTCTGTTCTTCTTCGCTCTTATCGACAAGACCTGCCACGACAGGATTGTTGACATTGAGCATGAGAGTGTAGCTGTCAGGCATTGTGCCCCACATCGACATTCCATTCATCGCGCTCATCTCTTTCATACGACGCATCCATTCGTTTTGAATGACTTCCACAGGATCGTCGTCTTCGCCTAAGCTGCTGAACTCTACGTTGTAAGTTGTCTTGTCGATGACTTCTTCAAAAGCTTTCTTGATATTTTCTTTTTGTTCGTCGCTGAGTTTTGATTCTTTGGCGTCGCCTTCTTTATCGATGAGTTTGTCGATAGAAGCAGAGTCAACGCGAGCGAAAGAACAGTCGCCGAATTTTTGTTCGAGAGTGCTCATCAAGTGAGAATCTAAGATGCCGTCCATCAAAAGAACGTTGTAGCCTTTGTTCTTAGCGTTTTCGATGTTGTTGTATTGTTCGTCAGCATCGGTGGCGTAGAGATAAACGAGCTTGTTATCCTTGTTCTTCTGATTCTCTTCGATGAGTTTCTTGTATTCTTCTATTGTATAATATTTGCCTTCAGTGTCTTTGAAAAGCATGAACTTCTCAGCTCTTTCGAAGAACTTTGGATCTGCAATCATTCCGTATTGGATGAAGACGCTGATGTCGTCCCATTTCTTTTCGTATTCGGCACGGTCTTTCTTGAAGAGCTCTTCAAGTTTTTCAGCTACTTTCTTGGTGATATATCCTGAAATCTTCTTGACGTTCTGGTCGTTTTGCAAGAACGAACGGCTTACGTTCAAAGGGATGTCAGGTGAGTCGATGACGCCGTGAAGCATGCTGAGGAATTCTGGTAAGATACCTTCTACAGAGTCTGTTACGAAGACTTCATTGCAATAGAGCTGAATCTTGTTACGTTGGAATTCGTATCTATTCTTGATTTTTGGGAAATATAAGATACCTGTCAAGTTGAAAGGATAATCTACGTTGAGATGGATGTGGAACAACGGAGTCTCGAAGTTCATCGGATATAACACGTGATAGAAATCGTCGTATTCTTTATCTTCTATCGATGATGGTGATTTCTTCCAGAGAGGAGCTACGTCGTTGATAATCCAAGGTTTCTCTACAGATTTTGTCTTTGGGTTGCCGTTTTCGTCAGTCTCGCCTTCTATAGGTTCGTTGACGGTCTTCATTCCGAATTGGATTGGCACTGAGAGGAATTTGCAGTATTTGTTTAACAGTTCGCGGATCTTGCTTTCTTCCAAGAAGTCGGCGCAGTCGTCGGCGATATAAAGTATCACGTCAGTTCCGCGAGTGCCTTTGGCAATCTCGTTCATTGTATATTCCGGGCTGCCGTCGCATTCCCAGATGACGCCTTTCTCGTCGTCAGCTTGTCTGAATGATTTTGTAATGAGAGCCACTTTGTTAGAAACCATGAAGGAAGAGTAGAATCCTAATCCGAAGTGACCTATGATGTTAGCGGCTTCTGCTTCAGTCTGTGTCTTGAATTTCTCAACGAATTCTGTCGCGCCGGAGAAAGCTATTTGGTTTATATATTTATCGACTTCTTCGCTTGTCATTCCTATGCCGTTGTCGCGAATTGTCAGAGTTTTCTTTTGTTTGTCAATCTCGACCTTTATTGTGAGGTCGCCGAGTTCGCCTTTAAATTCGCCTGCTGATGCAAGAGTCTTTAATTTGTTTGTCGCATCGACGGCGTTACTTACGATTTCACGAAGAAATATTTCGTTTTCAGAATATAAGAACTTTTTGATTACAGGGAAAATGTTTTCCGTTTTTACACCTATTGAACCTGTTTGCATATCTATATGATTTTAAATTGTTGATTTTTCTGCCGCGACGTTTGTCAAACAATATGCCATGAAAATGTCACTGACAAAAAGACATAAGATTAAAGAGGAAAGAAAGTCTAAGGTTGACAATTCTTACCCATGGTGTGATTCTTTGAATTAATTTGAATTAATATGAATTAATTATTATATTTGTAGCGATATAAATACATAAATACATTTAGTTATGAAAAAGATTTGTTTTATTGTGATACTTGTAAGCTTGATGCTTGTGTCATGTAAGCCTGAACCTGAAATGGCAACGGTTATAACAAAAGAAGTTACATCAATAACATCAGTTTCAGCAAAAGTTATTGGCAGTGTCACCGATGATGGAGGCGTAGAGGTGATATCCAGAGGTGTATGCTGGAGCACAAATGTTGATCCTACCATTGATAATGCTATGAGCATGGGAGCTAGTTCTGGAATAGGAAATTTTGAATGTGAGATAAAAGGTCTGGAGCCTAATACTACATATTATGTGAAAGCATATGCGACAAATAGTGTAGGGCTATCGTATGGCGAACAAAAAGAATTTGTCACTCAGGAAAAAGAATACCTTATAGAAGTCATTACTAATGAGATTTCAAATGTAACCCAAACAACGGCACAATGTGGAGGTAACATTAAGTATGAAGGTGAAGAAACAATTGAAGCCAGAGGTGTTTGTTGGAGCACATCTCCTGAACCTACAATTGATGATTTCTGCACGGTTGACGGCAGCGGTGTCGGTGGTTTTATTTCTAATATGACAGGCTTGACAGATAACACCTTATATTATGTAAAAGCTTATGCTAAAGTTAATGATGTGGTGACATACGGTGAACAGAAAACTTTCAGAACTGGCGAGCAACAGACTATAGTTACGACTTATGATGTGACGAACATAACCATAAATAGTGCAAGTTGCGGTGGTGAAATTACTTCGACAGAACCAGAAAACATATATGAAAGAGGAATATGTTATAGTACAACTCCAGAGCCGGATGTATATGCTTCTTGTGTAGTAGGCGGTGCTGGCGATGGTAGTTTTACATGTAATATGACAGGCTTGACAGATAACACCTTATATTATGTAAAAGCTTATGCTAAAGTTGATGATGTTGTGACATACGGTGAACAGAAAACTTTTACTACTGTAAAAGATATTTATGCTCCCGATGGTAATATTGGTGGTTATGAATATGTTGACCTTGGCTTACCAAGCGGATTGAAGTGGGCGACACATAATGTTGGAGCAAACGCTCCTGAAAAATATGGTAATTACTTTTCATGGGGTGAGATAAGTCCTAAGAATGAATATAATACAAGTTCTACTATGGGAGTCCAAATGACGGATTTTTCTGGAAATCCGCAATATGACGCTGCTACTTCTAATTGGGGTGACACATGGCGTATGCCAACAAAAGCAGAGATGGAAGAATTGATGACTCTGTGTGAATGGAATTCTGTACAGAAAGATGGTGTCTTGGGCGTAAAAGTTACGGGCCCTAATGGAAATTGTTTGTTCCTTCCAGCTGCAGGTCATGCATATGGACCATGGATATATTTTGTAGATTATGGATGCTATTATTGGTCTTCATCGCCGTATGATAGTTCTGAAAATATATTCGCCTATTTTCTCAGCTATGATGTATATACTGGATTTTATGAAGGAATGGCTCATAGCGAACGTTTATATGGCTTGCCAATACGACCTGTATCAGAATAATAATATATTTTTTGACATATATCCCTCATTGAGTGACGTAAATTCTAAAATCAAGCACTCATTGAGGGATTTTTTGTATTAGTATTCTCTCTTCTTGGTTTAAATCAGTCCTACAAGATCTCTCCTTTGTGAAGTTGTTCGATAGGGAATACCAAATCCCAGTCCTTTCCCCATACGATATTGCCGTTTTCGATACTGAAACAGCTGAACAACTGAGGATCAAGGTATCTGTTGTATTGCGGATGAGGGTGGCGACGGATGAAGTCCCCGATATTAATAGTCTGAACGGTGTCGTCGTTGAAATATAAGCGAACTATTAATTCTCCATCAATAACGGCATTAATAATTTGAAGATTCTTCATACTTATATTTTTTTTGTGATAACATTACATTTTATATTCTGTTTTAAAATAAAGAATGCAATCCATTTATCGATTATTTCTTTATGATATCGAAAAATGAATTTTTCGGCGATATTTCTATCTTTCTCACTCAACATTTCTGCACCTTTCTTCCTTCGAACATTAATCTTGCTTAATTCTCCGTTTTGAATTATCAAATCAAAAATACTTTCCTTGTCTCCATGAATGACATGTACATGGATTGGTTCATGTTCGTTAGAATAAAAGTAGAATATGAACCCGAAATATTCGTAGATCTTTGGCATAAATTTAAGTTTAGAGTTCCTGATTGCAAATCTAATGAAAATATTCTTTATGGAATGTTGTTTTTTTATAATTTTTGTAGTACCTTTTTTAAAAGTAGGTACAACAATATATATATATTTATATCGGAAGAACGTAGAAATATATTGAAGGCTCATATAAAAAAATAGCGGCCCAATAGAGTCGCTATCTTTCTGATAATTATAGAAGTTCCCTATAATTTTGATTATATCTTAGAATGTGTAGATGAGACCAAATTGAACAGGAACACGGTTGTTGACGCCGATGCCGAAATTGCTTGTCTTGTTATAAGAATCTTCAGTTACAGTGACGCCACCTAATTCATATTCGTTTGATGTAGAGACTTTTTTCTGGTTCCATCCAAGGCTCAAAATACCGAGTTCAGCATTGAAAGAGATGTGGTCGTTG
The DNA here is from genome assembly GCA_017466405.1 of Bacteroidales bacterium. Taxonomy (GTDB): domain Bacteria; phylum Bacteroidota; class Bacteroidia; order Bacteroidales; family F082; genus Limimorpha. The sequence continues at coordinate 35,913 of JAFTUF010000063.1, read as the reverse complement.
AATTGATATGAGAAAGAAGGAACAATATTAAAACCTATTTCAAACAATTTAGGACCTTTGTCTTTTACCAAGTTGTCTCCAACGATGTGTTCATACTTTCTGCTTCCGAAAACGAGAGGAAGTTTGGCGTCGGCGTACAATTTGATTTTTTCGAAGTCGCCGAATACATAGCGGAAGAACGGAGCGAGACCAAATCCTGAATCGGTGGTTTTTGCGTCAAATTCCTTATTTTCAACGTTAGTACATTCTTTTGTGGTAGTATTTTCGTAACCTACAGTAACACCGAAACCGATGGCGTCAGACATCATGTATCCTACCATTGGTCGGATGTCGAAATTTGAAACACGAGGACTGTAGTCAGTCTCAATAACAGTGGTGCTACCTGTTACTATGGTAGTCTCTGAGTTGCCACCAGTGCGATTAAAACCTAAGTAGCCGCCGACAAATAATTGGGCTTGTGATGCAATTGCCATAGTTACAAACACCAATACAAATAATAGTTTTTTCATAGTATTAAGTTTAAATTTATGCAAATTTAAGTTTTTTTTCAAATGTTTAAACGGATTATGATAATTTTATTTAAATCAATCTCCCTCATTGAGGGACAAAATTTTAAAAACCAAGCACTCAATGAGGGATTTTTAGTGTCTACTTCTTGAAGCTGGTACAACAATAATTATATATCTTTGAAAAAATGTAGTAATATATCAATTTTATCCTCGAAAAAGTGTGGTAAATGATTTGTTTTATCCTCGAAAAAGTGTAATTTTGCAGAAATGATATTGCTTTATGAAAAGAGATATATACGAAGAATTATTGCGATGGAAAAATGATTCTAATCGTAAGCTGTCAGATTTTCAATGTTAGGATATGCTGAGCAAGATTGGATGACAAATATTCCGCTATATTATATATCAGCGATTGATGTGATATGATAATATTCTCCCTCATTGAGTGACGAAAATTTAAAAATCAAGCACTCATTGAGGGATTTTTTGTATATTTGCAAAAAATTAAAATATGGTTGACGTTTCGTTATATTCATACATGGATTCGATGCTTAAACAGACTCCTTTGGGGTTTAAGCGTTATATGTATGATAAAATCGCGTGGAACAACAGACTCGTCGGTGTTGTCGGACCTCGTGGTGTCGGGAAATCTACAATGTTGCTGCAATATATTAAAGAACATGGAAATGACAAAGAATACCTTTATGTCTCTACAGATCATACGTATTTCACAAATCATAGTCTCATCGATTTGATTGATGATTTCGTAAAATATGGTGGAACACGTCTTTTCGTTGATGAGGTTCATAAATACAAGACTTGGTCGAGGGAATTGAAGCAGGCGTATGATGTTTATCCTAATCTAAAGATTGTTTTTACAGGTTCTTCGGTTTTGGATATTATTGAAGGCGAGGCTGATTTGAGTAGAAGAGCTCTGATGTATTCTATGCAGGGATTATCGTTCCGCGAATATCTCGGATTGTTCCATAATATAAATGTTCCATCATTCGATTTGCCTCATCTGCTTGAACATAAGATCGAATTGAAAGAGTTGGAGCATCCGTTGCCTCTTTTCCAGGAATATCTGAAGACGGGATATTACCCTTTTTCTAAGGAAGATGGTTTTCAAATCCGAATGGAGAATATCATAGATCAGACGGTTGGAATGGATATTCCTCAGTATGCTGATATGAAGGCTTCTACAGCGAGAAAGTTGAAACGTATGCTTGTCGTGATTTCACAATTGGCTCCGTATAAACCTAATGCCGAGAGTTTGGCGACAGAAATTGGAGTTAGTAAAAATAATATCTCCGACTATTTGGTGTATTTGGAAAAAGCCGGAATGATTGGTATGTTGAGAGATGAAACAGGAGGATTGAGAGGATTGGGTAAAGTTGAGAAAGTATATGTTGATAATCCGAATCTGATGAATGTTCTTTCGGGAGGAAATCCTGATACTGGAAATGTCAGAGAGACGTTTTTCTACAATCAGATGCGAGTGATGAACGATGTTATATCATCAAAAAAAGCTGATTTTGTAATAGATAATTTTACTTTCGAAGTTGGAGGCAAGAATAAGAAACAAAAACAAATCACTGATATTTCAGATTCTTACGTCGTAAAAGACGATATTGAATTGGGTCACGGCAATGTTATTCCGTTATGGTATTTCGGAATGAACTATTGATATTTTATTTGACTAATGGCAAAAGACTAAAGACTAAAGGAAATGCAAAAATTCATAAATAAATTAGAATCATCGTTGAAAGACGGAAGCTTCGTTAAGCTGACACTTTCTAAACCAAATAAATCTCACGTAGAGACATACGGACGTATGTCTGCCGATATCCGTAATGTTTACGTCAAGCCGATAATCCTTCGTAATGAGAAAATGTATTCTTTTACATATCGTTACGAGAGACGTGACGAAACCAAGAATTATGACGCTACGCAAACATTAGAGATAATTACAAATCTTATCACGGAGATATTCCTCAATGCTTCATTGTTTACCTTGACCGAAGACATCAGTATGATGGTAAGCAAAAAAGGTAAAGTCTCTATCGTGACAAAATCTGTCAAAGAACAACGCGAGCAGAATGTGGAACACGACAAAGTTAAGAATCGTCTGATAAATCCGGAGAATCCTTGGTGGTTTAAGTTGGGACTCACGACACGCGAAGGTAAAGTCACTGCTGATATGCAGCATAAGTTCAAGCAGATATGCAAATATGTCGAGATTGTCGATGGCGTGATGAAGAATGTGAAGTTCGACGGCAAGATTCGCATCGCTGACATGGGCGCAGGAAAGGGTTATCTTACTTTCGCTCTGTATGAATATCTCACTCAGAAATGCAAATACGACATCGCTATGGAAGGCGTTGAAATTCGTCCTGACTTAGTCGTGAAGATAAATGAGATAATCAAGGAATCTGATATGAAGGATTTCAGATTTGTCGAAAGCAGTATAGAAGCTTACGCTTGTCAACAGTCAACAGTCAACGGACAACAGACATTGTCCACGATGATTGTAGGGGCGTATCGCATACGCCTTTGAAAGTTGAAAATAGAAAGTTTGTAGAGACGCGTCGACAACACCTATGAAAATAGACAATAATGTTGTTGACACGTCTGAGAGATTGAAAATTGAAAATTGACATGAATTAATAGCTGAAAACTTAAATCTGATACTATAATATCTCTCCTTTGTGAAGTTGCTCAATAGGAAAAATCAAATCCCAATCTTTTCCCCAGACGATATTTCCGTTTTCAATACTGAAACAACTGAATAGTTTTGGATCAAGATATTTGTTGTATTGTGGATGTGGATGACGACGGATGAAATCCCCTATATCAATAAGTTGAATGGTGTCGTCGTTAAAGAATAAACGAATCATTAAGTCTCCAGCAATGACGGCATTAATTATTTGAAGATTTTTCATGGTGATTTTGATTTATGTTTACGTGTATCGGTTCATGTTCGTTTGAATAAAAATAGAATATGAACCCAAAATATTCGTAAATTTTTGGCATAAATTTTAATTTTAAAGTTCTTGTGACAAAAGTATATATTTTTCTCAAAACGAAAGGTGTTTTATAAGATTTTTTGCGTAATAATTATTCTTAAATCTTAAACAATTCTACACTTTACATCAAATTCCCTCATTGAATGATAAAAATATTAAAATCAAATACTCATTGAGGGATTTTTAGTATGTTTGCAGAATGAAAAGTCGAATGACTAAAGGCAAAAGACTAATGGTTGATAATGTGGAAGAAGTCTGTTGACCGTTGACAGTTGTCCGTTGACATAAAATAAAGACTATGCAAAAATTCATAAATAAATTAGAATCATCGTTGAAAGACGGAAGCTTTGTTAAGCTGACACTTTCTAAGCCAAATAAATCTCACGTAGAGACATACGGACGTATGTCTGCCGATATCCGTAATGTTTACGTCAAGCCGATAATCCTTCGTAACGAGAAAATGTATTCTTTTACATATCGTTACGAGAGACGCGACGAAACCAAGAATTATGACGCTACGCAAACATTAGAGATAATTACAAATCTCATCACGGAGATATTTCTCAATGCATCATTGTTTACCTTGACCGAAGACATCAGCATGATGGTAAGCAAAAAAGGTAAAGTCTCTATCGTGACAAAATCCGTTAAGGAACAACGCGTGCAAAATGTGGAACACGACAAAGTCAAGAATCGTTTGATAAATCCGGAGAACCCTTGGTGGTTTAAGTTAGGACTCACGACTCGCGAAGGAAAAGTCACTGCTGATATGCAGCATAAGTTCAAGCAGATTTGTAAATATGTCGAGATTGTCGATGGTGTGATGAAAAACGTGAAGTTCAACGGTAAGATTCGCATCGCTGATATGGGAGCAGGAAAAGGTTATCTTACTTTCGCTCTGTATGAATATCTCACGCAGAAATGCAAATACGACATCGCTATGGAAGGCGTTGAAATCCGTCCAGACTTAGTCGTGAAGATAAATGAGATAATCAAGGAATCTGATATGAAAGACTTCCGTTTTGTCGAAAGCAGTATAGAAGCTTACGCTTGTCAACAGACAACAGACAACAGACAACAGACATCGTCCAATTTTTCAGGTTCTCAGTTTCTCAGTTTTTCAGATTCTATAGATATCTTAATCGCTCTTCATGCCTGCAACACTGCCACCGACGACGCTATTATAAAAGGTATAGAATCGGGAGCGAAACTGATAATATGCGCTCCTTGTTGTCACAAGCAGATTCGTCAGGAGATGGAGAAGTCGAAAGTCGTTGATTCTATCACACGTTACGGAATTTTTATGGAGCGTCAGGCTGTTATGATAACTGATACGATACGCGCTTTGATATTAGAATATTTTGGATATAAGACGCAGGTGATGGAGTTTATCGAGATGGAACATACTCCTAAGAACGTGCTTCTCGTAGGAAGAAAAGTTGGAGAACCTAATGAAGAAGAAAAAGCTAGGATTCTTGGTGAGATAAAATTGATCAAAGAAAGATACGGCATTGAGAGACATTATTTGGAGAAAGCGCTTTTACTAAATTGAAAGTTGAAAATTGGAAGATGAAAGTTTGTAGAGACGTATCAATGTAACCTGCAAATAAACACACATTGATGCGTCTGAATAATAAAAGTTGAAAGTTGAGAATAGAAAGTTAATAAATGAATATGGATTTTACGGAATAGACGAAAAAATCTTTTTAAAAAATTATTCCTATCTAAATAAAAATGTTTATCTTCGTGGACTTGAAAAAATAACAAAGTAATTAACGTTTTAAAAATAAATATCATGCAAAACATTGAATGGTCAAAATTGCCTTTTGGTTATTATCCAACTAATTACAATGTTCGTTGTTACTACAGAAACGGACAATGGGGCGAAATCGAAGTAAGTTCAGAAACAACAGTCAACATCCACATGGCAGCAACATGTTTGCACTATGGACAAGAAGCATTCGAAGGTTTGAAGGCTTTCCGCGGCGTTGACGGTAAAGTTCGTATCTTCCGTTTAGAAGAGAATGCAAAACGTTTGCAATCTTCATGCGACGGCATCATGATGCCACAATTCCCAATCGAGAAGTTCAGAGAGGCTATGATCAAATGTGTTCAACTTAACTCAGAATTCATTCCTCCTTACGAAAGCGGCGCATCATTATACCTCCGTCCATTAATCATCGGTACAGGTATCCGCGTTGGTGTTAGCCCAGCTGACGAATATTTGTTCTTAGTATTTGCTACACCAGTAGGTCCTTACTTCAAAGGCGGTTTCCAAGCTAACCCTTACGTCATCACACGTAAATACGACCGTGCAGCTCCTCTCGGAACAGGTACTTTCAAAGTCGGTGGTAACTACGCAGCAAGTATGCGTCCTCACGTTGAAGCTTGTCACGGCGGTCAATACGCTTGCGAATTCTATTTGGATGCTAAAGAAAAATGCTATATCGACGAAGCTGGCGCAGCTAACTTCTTCGCTATTAAAGATAACACATACATCACTCCATTGTCAACATCAATTCTTCCTTCAATCACAAATAAGAGCTTGATGTTCTTGGCAGAAAAACTCGGTATGAAAGTAGAACGTCGTCCTATCCATGTTGACGAACTCGCTACATTCGAAGAAGCAGGCGCTTGCGGTACAGCAGCTGTTATCAGCCCTATCTCACGCATCGACGACTTAGACAACAACAAGTCATACACATTCGGTGATGGCAAACCAGGTCCACAAAGCGAGAAATTGTATAACAAACTCCGTGGTATTCAAACAGGTGCTGAGCCAGATGAATACGGATGGATCACAGAAGTTGAAATTTAAAAGCTGAAAGTTAATGTAGAGACGTATCAATGTAACCTGCAAATAAATACCATTGATGCGTCTGATAAAATTAAATTTATAGAGACGTCATGACCAACATGGCGTCTTTTTTTTTATCGTAAAAAAAACTTGAAAAAATACATTTTAACTATTGATTTTATTTTGATTAATGTGTATTTTTGTAGCCTAATTTTTTAGAAAAAATTGTAATAGTAATAATTAAAATTTAACCAAATGAAAAAATTATCCTTTTTAGCAGGTGCTTTGTTAGCTTGTTGCATGCAAGTTAATGCACAGGATTTCGTTTCTACAACTCCAGCTAACAGAAATGCTGTTATCGAAGAGTTTACAGGAAGAAACTGTGGTTACTGTCCAGATGGTCACGTTATCGCAAACCAAATCGTACACAACAACCCAGGCAGAGTATGGGCTGTTAACGTTCACGCAGGTGGTTTTTCACCAAACTCATTCCCTAACCTCAATACAACAGAAAGCAACACAATCCTTAATGGATTTGGTGTTTCTGGTTTCCCATCAGGAGCAGTTAACCGTTCAGAATATAATGCTTTGAACAGAGGTCAATGGGCTGCTGCTGTATCACAACAATTAGGTCAAGCAGCTGAATGTAATGTCGCTGGTCAAGCTGTTATTAATCCAGCAACACGTCTTGCTAAAATCACTGTTGAAGTATATTATACAGGCAATAGCTCAGTAGATAACAACTATCTTACAGTTATGATGTTGCAAGATAGTATCTGGGGCTCACAATCAGGTGGCGCATCAAACCCTGAACAATATGTAAATGGTAACTACTGCCACATGCATATCCTTCGTTCAACAGTAACTCCTACATGGGGAGACCAAATCGCTCCAACAACAGCAGGTACTTTGATTACTAAAGAATATTTGTATGAAATTCCTGCATCGATAGGTTCACCTAACGGAGTTGAAGTTGATATCGACAATGTTACATTCCTCGCAATCGTATCAGAAAGCGTTAAAACTCCAGGTAATGCAACACGTCCAATCCTCAATGCTTGCGAATTGACAACATTACAAGGTACAGAAGACGCTATATTCCCATACATCACAGCAGTTGCTTCAGCATCAGGTATCTCATGTTCAGAAACAAGAGAATTCAATATCGCTATCACAAACGGCGGTTTGGATGAAATCACATCTCTTAAGATGGAAGCTTATGTTGACGGTGAAATGGTAAAAGAATTTACATGGGAAGGCAGTATCGTTTCATACGCAGGTACAATGGTTGATGTAGAACTCGATGTTCCTGGTGGCTCACACGAAGTCGAAATCAAAATCGTTGAAGCTAACGGCACAGCATTCGAATTCGCAAAATCAGTTACAACATCATTCGATGAATGGGCTAATGTAATGATTGAAGGCGAAGAAGAAGAATTCACAATCGAAATCATGCAAGATAAATATGGTAACCAAATCACATGGGAACTCATCGGTTCAGATGGTACAGCTCTCGCAACAGGTGGTCCTTACACAATGTTGGTTGGCGGTTCAGCAGTAACACAAATGCAACAAGCAAAGGTTACTGTAGCTAAAGGCGAATGTGTTAAATTCGTTATCAAAGACGCTGTCGGCAACGGTATCTGCTGCCAATACGGTGAAGGTTACTACCGAATCAAAGATAGCAAAGGTAACATTATAGTTGACGGTGACGGTGACTTCGGTTCAGAAGCAAGCGTATTGTTATCAGTATCAGGTGGCGTATCAGTAGCTGAAACAGTAGCTTCAGAATACAATATCTTCCCTAACCCTGTAAAAGACGTTCTTACAGTTAAAGGCGAAAATATGAGCCAAGTAGTTATCTATAACTCAATCGGTCAATTAGTTGAAACAATCAACACTACAGAAAACGAAGTTAAAGTTAACGTAAACTCATACAAAAACGGTATGTATTTCATCAACGTTATCGACAACAACGGTGAAATGACAACAACAAAAGTATCAGTTTTACACTAATACATAATTTCAATAAAGAAGAGACGTTGCTGAAGAGGCAGCGTCTCTTTTTTGTTAAAAGAATTAGCATATATTTCTTAATTGCAAAAATCTAATCAGATGAAGAAGCTATTACTTTCGATATGCGCCTCGCTCTTGTGTATAATAAATATCAATGCTCAGGAATTTGTCTCGACAGAAATCGCAGGACGTAATGTCCTTATCGAAGAATTTACAGGCAAGGCTTGTATCAATTGTCCTCTCGGTCATGTCGAATCAAATCTGTTGGTTGACGAAAATCCAGGCAGAGTGCATGTCGTCAATGTTCACGCTGGATATTATTCCACTACAGCATATCCAAACTTCAATACTAATGTGGGTGACTCGCTTCTCCTCGCGTACAATGTCGCTCTTTTCCCATCAGCGCTGATAAACCGCTCGGCACCAAACGCTGCTCCATATAACAATTGGGAAACATCCGTCGATTTGCAACTTCAACAGACTGCGGAATGTAACGTAGCTGGTCAGGTGGCGATAAATCCTGTTACACGCGTAGCTACTGTCACAGTGGAGGTTTATTATACTTCCGACAGCAATGAAGACGAAAACTATCTCACAATATATATGTTGCAAGACAGTATCGTCGGAATACAGACAGGTCATGGTTATAATCCTGAACAAGTTATCAATGGCAATCAATATTGTCATCTCCATGTTCTCCGCGACGTGATTACTCCTACATGGGGTGACGCAATCGCTCCGACAACAGCAGGAACTCTCATTACAAAAACCTACGAATATGAAATACCTACTATAATAGGTGACCCTAACGGAGTGGAAGTGGATCTTGATAACATTCACTTTTTCGCTTTCGTAACAGAAAAACATCAAGGCAATGCAACAAGTCCTGTTCTTAACGTTGATGTATTGAACACATTCACAGGAACAGACGAAGAAGTGCTGCCTTATCTTAAGAGCGTTTTCCCTAAGTCGCAGGTGGCTTGTTCTAACCAACGTACGATAAGCGCTGAGGTTAACAACTGCGGAATACAAGATATCACCTCGGTAAAATTTGAATATACCGTCGATAATAATGAGACGACAGAATATCTCTGGGAAGGTAATATAGCATCTGGTGAGATATTGATAATTGATAATGACGTCAATATTCCTATGGGCGTTCATGAAGTCAAAGTGAGAATACTCGAAGCTAACGGCATCGCTTTCGATATGGAAAATACTACATCTGTTGAGACACAAGAATTCGATAATGTCTATATGGACGTTGCTTCTCAGGAGTTTATGCTTGAGGTTATGCAAGATAAGAATGGCAAGCAGATAACTTGGGATTTAGTTTCTTCTGATGGTATAACACTTCTCTCAGATGGACCGTATAGCACCTTGATTGGTGGAACAACACAATTACATGAATATCAGATTGTGTTAAACGGTGGCGATTGTATTAAGTTTACTATCAGAGACAGCGAAGGCAACGGCATCTGCTGTGACAACGGCGAAGGCTACTACAGACTGCTCGATAGCAATGGCAATGTTATCGTTGATGGAGCCGGCGACTTCGGCAGCGAGGCGTTCTTCCTACTTAACATAGTCTATGACGACGCTATTGAAGAAACAGCAAACGGCATTACACCTTATAATATATATCCTAATCCTGCCAACGACAAGATTATGATTGAAGGTGAAAATATCTCAGAGATAAGATTATTCAATGCTTTGGGTCAGTTGGTCAGAAGCATTAAACCTACAACGAATTCTACATCTGTAAATATTGAAGATCTCCAAAATGGAATGTACGTCTTGAATATTATCGATGAGAAATCGTTTGTGACAACATCTAAGATTTCAGTTTTACATTGATGAATCAACAAAATAAATAATGACAAATGAAAAGATTTACATTGCTTTTAGTTGTATTGACTGCCGTATTTAATGTTAATGCGCAGCAATATGTCTCGACGGAGGCTTCAAACAGAAACCTTCTCATAGAGGAATTTACAGGTAGAGATTGTCCTAACTGTCCTGCGGGTCATATCATCTCGACAGAGATAATTCACGACAACGAAGGTCATGCTTGGTCGATGGGAATCCACACAGGTTATTTCGCTCCAACGACTTATCCTAATATGAACACTGACATCAGCGCCGTTTTCGTTGACCCTTACGATGACGTGACAGGTGGCTTAGGTTATCCAGCAGCTGTGTTGAACCGTTCTACTACAGAAGCTGTAGGTCGCGGTCAGTGGAGAACAATGGCAGCTGAAGTGTTACAGCAAGCAGCAGAATGTAACGTTGCTGGTCATGTCACCATAAACCCAGTCACTCGCGTGGCTTCTATCACAACAGAGGTTTATTACACAGCAAACAGCGCAGAGAGTTCAAACTACCTCACAATAGTAATGGTACAAGATAGTATCATAGGACAACAGGCTTACGGCCATACAAATCCTGCTCAAGTAATTGGTGAAGATTTATATTGCCATTTGCACGTCCTTCGTGATGTCGTTACTGAAAACTGGGGCGATGAGATAGCTCCAACAGCAGCAGGTTCTTTGGTGACAAAGACATACGAATATGAAATTCCTGAGATTATTGGCGACCCTAATGGCGTAACGGTTGACCTCAATAATATTTATTTCATCGCTTTCGTGACAGAGAAATATGAAGGCATAGGAACACGTCCAATACTTAATGTTAACAAACTTTCACAAAACTTCTCTTCTGGAACAGCTGTTTCTCCTTATATGGCTGAAATCGTAGTCGATGAAGGAATATACTGCAAAAACGAAAGAACATTCAAGAATTATGTGAGAAACATCGGTACTGACGACATTACTTCAATGAAGTTTGAAGTCAGTATGGAAAACGGCGAGACTGTTGAACAAGAATGGAACGGTAATATCGCTTACGACCAGACTGAACGCATCGACTTTACTTTCGATGTCCCAATAGGTGAAAGTGAGGTTACATTCAATATCGTTGAAGTCAATGGTGAGGCTTTTGAATATTCAAAGGCTGTTACATATACTTGCGACGAATGGAATACTTTATTGTTAGCTTGTGTTGAAGAAAGAGAGATAACAATCGAAATCCTTCAGGATAAATATGGCAATCATACAACTTGGGAGTTCTTATCATCTGATAATACTGTTTTAGCTTCTGATAGTTATACCTATCTGCCTAATGCCGACTCTGAATTACATACATATACTGTAACTGTTAATGCTGGCAATTGTTATAAGTTTGTTATCTATGACAGCTATGGAAACGGCTTGGAAGGCGGTTATTACAGAATCATAGATGATATGGGAAATATCATCATTGATGGCAGCGGTGAGTTCACTGATATGGCTTACAGTATTCTTTCTGTTGAACTCGGCGCATCTGTCGGAGAAATGCCTGTATCTTCATATAGTATCTATCCAAATCCTGCTGAAAATATCTTGACAGTGAAAGGAAATAATATGAGTCATGTTAAGATGTTCAATGCTTTAGGACAGATGGTTAAATCTATTGATTGCGACACAGACGAACTTAAACTTAATGTCGATGATTTGAACAATGGAATCTATTTCATCAATATCACAAACGATAAAGGTGAGATGACTTCAACAAAGGTTTCAATCCAACATTAAAATGAAATAACATAAAAATCAAAAATCCTCAGAGTAAAGATTCTGAGGATTTTTTGTTATATAACGGAATGACATCTTGTAGAGACGCAGCAAAATTGATAGAATTTTGCTGCATCTCATAACAGTTTTGATAGCATAGTTTATGATTTAATTAATGACAAGAATAAAAAATATTTTTACTTTTGTGATATATATTAACATAATTAAAATTAAAATGAAAATCAAATCATTCTTTCCTTGGGATTCATTGATAAGCGTAATTACAGTTATTATGAATGTAATATTTCTGTTTTGTGTTTTGGATGCTTTTAGAACAGAAGTCATGTTGTTTGAAATCATTTCATTGTGTTTTATAACAATACCTGTATTGTTTCTACCACTTAGATTGATTGTCACCAATGAGAATGTAATTATAAGAAGACTTTACGGAAGGGTTAAGATTCAGATGTCAGATATTAAATCATGTTGGATGATAGAAGACAGCGACGTTTTTTTTAATAGCGGCGTTAGAAGATTTGGCAGTGGAGGTATGTATGGTATTTTAGGTCATTTCAAACATGATAAACTTGGAAAGTTAAGATGTTTCATCACCCACAGAGAACAATGTTTCGTGATAAAGAAGAAAGATAATAGTTATTTTGTCATCAGTTCCCCAAAACGAAAAGAGATTGTTGAACTTATTAATAAAAATAAGGCCTAAAGTCATCTCGACCTTAAACCTTAATTGTTAATTTTATTTAAAGAGAAGAGACGCAGCAATTACATATTGTTTATTTATTTAGGTGTAATTGATACGTCTCTACCAATTATTTCGTGGACAATGTCTGTTGTCCGTTGACATAAAAAAAGCCGCATCAACATTCTTTAATTTTCATAGGTATTGTTGATACGGCTCTACCAATTGTCAACTTTCAATTTTTATTATTCAGACGCATCAATGTGTGTTTATTTGCAGGTTACATTGATACGTCTCTACCTAATTTTCAATTTTCAACTTTCTAATTTCAACTCTTAAAGGAATTCTGCCATTTGTTCCTGTAATTTTCTCGCTTCTTCAGCGGCTTTTTCTGCGAAGTCTTTTTCTTTTGAAGCATAGATGATGCCTCTTGAGGAGTTGACAATCAATCCGCAGTCTTTGTTGAGACCGTATTTTGCCACTGCTGCCAAGTCGCCGCCTTGTGCTCCAACGCCAGGTACTAACAAGAAATGATTTGGTAACATCTTTCTTATCTCGCCTAATTCTTCAGGATGTGTTGCTCCAACAACATACATCATCTTGTTGTCGTCAGCCCATGTGCTTGATTTAGCGAGAACTTCTTTGTAAAGCTCGTGACCTTCGATATTGAGATATTGGAAATCTTTAGAGCCTTTGTTTGAAGTGAGAGCTAATAAGATAACCCATTTGTCTTCAAAACCTAAGAATGGTTCAACAGAATCCAATCCCATATAAGGCGCTACTGTGATAGCATCGCTGCTCATTGACTCAAAGAATGCTCTTGCGTAGTTGGCTGAGGTGTTGCCGATGTCGCCTCTCTTAGCGTCAGCGATGACGAAAATCTCAGGATAGTTAGCCTTGATGTATTTTATTGTCTTGTCTAAGCTTTCCCAACCTTTAGCGCCGTAAACTTCATAGAAAGCGGTGTTAGGCTTGTAAGCTATTGTATATTGTGCTGTTGCATCGATAATCTGTTTGTTGAACTCGAAGACTGGATCTTCACATTCCAAGAGATGTTGTGGAATCTTGTTGATATCGGTATCTAAACCAACGCAAAGAAATGACTTCTTCGCAAATATCAGTTCTACTAATTGTTTTTTGTTCATGGTGATATATTTTTTATTTTCGTTGAGACGCATCAATGTTTGTTAATATTGCAGGAAACATTGATACGTCTCTACATCTGTTAATTTTCAACTTTCAGTTTTCAATTATCAATTCTCCTTAAGTCTCTCAGCGTTTTCTGCCATCTGCAGTTTCTCGATGAATTCGTTGATGTCGCCATCGACGATAGCTTGCAGGTTATAAATCGTGAGGTTGATACGATGGTCGGTGACGCGTCCTTGCGGATAGTTGTATGTTCTGATCTTTGCGGAGCGGTCGCCTGTCGAGACCATCGTCTTTCTCTTTGAAGCTATGCCTTCGAGATATTTGTTGTATTCTCTTTCGTAGAGACGTGTCCTCAAGACTTTCATCGCGGTGGCTAAGTTCTTAATCTGTGACTTCTCATCCTGACAAGAAACCACTATGCCGCTTGGAATGTGTGTCAGTCTGATGGCTGAATATGTGGTGTTAACCGACTGTCCGCCAGGACCTGATGCACAGAATGTCTCCTTACGAATGTCTTTCTCGTTGAGCTCTATGTCAAATTCTTCTGCTTCAGGAAGAACTACGACTGACGCTGCTGATGTATGGATTCTGCCTTGTGTCTCAGTCTTAGGCACGCGCTGAACGCGGTGAACTCCCGACTCGAACTTAAGAAGTCCGTAGGCTCCGTCGCCAATGACGTTGAAGACGATTTCCTTGAAACCGCCGGCTGTGCCTTCGTTCATCTCTACAGTCTCTATCTTCCAGCCTTTTGTCTCGCAATATCTTACATACATTCTGTAGAGGTCGCCAGCGAAGATAGAAGCCTCGTCGCCGCCTGTGCCGGCACGTATCTCCATGACAGCGTTTTTATCGTCGGTTGGATCTTTAGGAATGAGCATGACGCGAATCTCTTCTACTAATGTCTCGCATCTTTGTTCCGCAGTCTCCAACTCCTCTTGAGCCATCATGCGCATATCTTCGTCTTTTTCGTTCTTCAAGATTTCCTTGGCTTCTTCTATATTAGACAACAGTGTCTTATATTCTTTGAAAGCTATGACGATTGGCTCCAAGTCTTTATAATCCTTGTTGACCTTGACGAAACGTTTCATGTCGCCAATAATCTCAGGGTCGTTGAGCTGTTCGCCTAAGGCTTCCCATTTGGTTTTAATATCTTCTAACTTATCAATGATTTCCATCTTTGGTAGGTTAATTTTTATTAATATTCAAAAGTACCGAACTCACTCTTGATGGTAAGTTGTTTCTTTTCTGATGCTTCGACGTGACCGACAATCTGAGCCTCGATATTGAATTCCTTGGCAATCTGAATCATCTCTTCGGCAGCTTTCTCGTTGGTATAAATCTCGAGACGGTGTCCCATATTGAAGACTTTATACATTTCTTTCCAGTCGGTTCCCGATGACTCTTGAATCATTCTGAAGAGTGGAGGAAGTTTGAACATATTGTCCTTAACGATATGCAAGTCTTTTGTAAAGTGGAGCACCTTGGTCTGGGCGCCGCCGCTGCAATGTATGATTCCGTTTATCTGTTTTCTGAAGTTATTCAAGATAGGCACCATCATAGGAAGATAGGTACGGGTAGGGGAGAGTATCATCTTACCTACGTCAACGCCTTCTACTTCAGTGGCGTCTGTCAGTTTATGAGGACCAGAGTAGATGAGGTCTTCTGGTATTGAGTGGTCGTAGCTCTCTTCGTATTTCTCAGCGAGATAATGATTCAAGACATCGTGACGTGCTGAGGTGAGACCGTTGCTGCCCATGCCGCCGTTGTATCTGTCTTCGTAGGTGGCTTGTCCTGATGATGAGAAACCTACGATGACGTCGCCAGCTTGTATTTTGTTTTCAATGACTTCGTCTCTTCTCATACGAGCTGTCACTGTGCTATCGACGATTACTGTTCTTACCAAGTCGCCGACGTCGGCTGTCTCGCCTCCAGTGAGGTAGATGCCGCAGCCGAGAGAACGCAATTTCTCTAAGAACTCTTCTGTTCCGTTGATGATGGCTGAGATGACTTCGCCAGGGATGAGGTTCTTGTTACGACCTATTGTCGATGATAACAACATATTGTCTGTTGCGCCGACACATAATAAATCGTCGGTGTTCATGACGATAGCGTCTTGTGAGATACCTGCCCATACCGATAAGTCACCAGTCTCTTTCCAATAAAGATAAGCTAATGATGACTTGGTTCCGGCCCCATCGGCATGCATGATGTTACAATATTCATTGTCGCCACCTAATACATCAGGGATGATCTTGCAGAAAGCGTTAGGATATAATCCTTTGTCTAAATTTTTTATTGCGTTGTGGATGTCTTCTTTTTCGGCTGAGACGCCACGAAGTTGATAACGTTTTTCTACTGACATTGTTTTTTTATTTAAAGATGAGCTTCATACTGTCGGTGTCGAAGGTGAACTCTCCGAATTGTTTGAGTGTCTTCTCTCCGATGAGCCAGTCTGTTCTCAAATTGTTATATACTCTTACTTTTACTTTCTTCACTGAACGGTTAGCGATCCACATCTCCTTGATGTAGAACTCTGCTCTGTCGGCGACGGCGCCTGTGGTGATGATTCTGTCGATATTGTCGCCGATGAAATCTTCCTTGCCGATGAGTCCGTCATTTAACATTTGCATCACTTTTTTTTGCGAGACGCCGAACTCGAAACCTTGGTCGTAAGTGACGTATTCTGTGTAGGCGTTGATGATAGCCTTGAATGACAAATATCCTTGTTTGTCGGTGGCGAAATCGACGGCATTGTCTTGATGTCTCATATCGACGATAGCCATCTGGTCGTCGCTGATGAACTCACGTGGCACGTAGTCCTTGCTGATGACTCTGAACTCAGATCTACGGTTAAGTTGATGAGCGTATTCTCTTACCTCGTCATTAGGCAAAGATTTGATATAGTCTTCTGTGAGTGTAGTTCCCGACTTGAAAGTGAAATCTTTAAACGTATAATCTTTCTGTAAGGTTCTTGGAACTCTTTCACCGTAGCCTTTTGCAGTGAGTCGTAGAGGGTCGATACCTCTGATGACGAGATAGTCGCAAACCGACTGAGCACGTTTCTGTGAGAGTATGTCGTTCTTTTCGTGAGTGTCGCGGTTGTCGGTATGTGAACCTAACTCGATAGTGATGTTAGGATTTATCTGTAACATCTCAATCAGACCTCTCAATGAGTCTTCAAATTGTGGTCGAAGCTCCCATTTCGACAATTCGTATAAAATATCAGGAAGCACGACAGGTAAGTCAGGGATGACGCTTATTTCATAGTCTTCAGCGAAATCTCTGCTGAACTCGAGACCTTCTGTGCTGATGGTGTCGGTGAATGAGAAGTAGTTGTTTTTCTCTATCGTCAAGATGTAAGTGTTGTTCAATTTTATCTGCGAGTTGGTGAATAAGAAAGCGCCTTTCTCGCTACTGTTTGTTGTATAGCTTGAACCATCAGAGCCTTCTATCTTAACGGTAGCACCTTCTACAAACTGCAAGCTGCTGGCATTTTTTATTGTACCGCTGACAGTGAATAAGATTGGAGGTTCGATGAAATAATAGATGTCGTCGTCCAAGCCTTGACGTGTGTCTCTGTTACTGATGAAGAAACCTCTTTCTTCTGTTGGGTGGAAACTGATTCCATAATCGTTGCCTATTGAGTTGATAGGCGATTTGAGGTTTATTGGTGTTGTCCATTCGCCGATGGAGTCTAAGGTAGAAACGAAGATGTCGAGTCCTCCCATTCCGCCGTGACCGTCAGAAGCGAAGTAGAGAGTGCTGTCGTTTCTGAGATATGGATATAACTCATCGCTTTCTGTATTGATATTGATACCCAAGTTTCTTGGTCTGCCGAATTCTTCCGATGTGCTTTCTCTTTCAGAAATCCAGAGGTCTTTACCGCCTATGCCTGTTCTTCTCTCTGAGGCGAATATGAGTGTGAGTTCGTCGCTCGATAGGGTAGGGTGGCCTACTACGTCTAAACTATCGATGGTTTTTATCTCGACGGTTATCGGTTCTCCCCATGAACTTCCAGAGCGTGACGATTTCATTATCTGGCATCCCGATTCACGTTTCTTGTGATTAGGACAGCGTGTGAAATATAATGTGTTGAATTTGCTGTTCATGAAAGGAGTGCCTTCGCTACCTGTTGAATTCAAGACGTCTTCGTCAACTAACTCTGGGTCTTCCCATTCGCCTTGTTTGTTCTGACGTGCCACATAAAAGTCAGGGAAGTGTTGACCTGTGATGGCATCTTTCTCTTTGCTCACGCCGTCTTCTCTTGCAGAAGAGATAAGCACTTCGTTATAATTATTTGAGATCCAACTGACGCCGAAGTCTGAAGCTCTTGAGTTGAGATTCTTCAGACGTGTCACCTCATATTTTGAAGGATAGTCTATCCATTCCTGAATATGCTGTAAGTCTTCCAAAGCAGCGAAGCCTCTTGGGTCGTCTGGAAATAATTCGTTGTAGATGTTATAATATTCTGCTGCGAGTTCATACTTTTGGTTTCTCTTCAAGACGTTGGCGTAGTTGAGATAAACGATAGGATTCTCTTTTGGATACTCGGTACGCATTAGACGTTTGTATTGTGATTCAGCCAACTTGCTTGCTTCTGTGAGACGGTAGCATTCTGCGAGTTGGTGAGTGATATAGACTCGTTCCTGTTCGTATTTTTTCTTGCCTGTCTTTTTGTAAGCCTTCTTGTAACGTTCTATAGCTACGTTATACTGTTTGCGTTCGAAGGCGATGTCTGCCGATTTGCTCGGGTTACGTTTCTGAGCATTAGCAGGTTGTGCTATGCCTATGATAGTGATTATGAATAATAGAAATAATTTCTTCAACATATAAAAACCTTTTGTAAGGGTAACGTAATTATTTCTACAAAAGTATAAAAAAAATCGTTATTGTCAAAAGACTAATGACGAAAGATTTTTTTGAAACTGAAAAACTGAAAAATTGAAAATCTGAAAGAAATTGACTTGTCCTGACATAACTTTACTTCTTACGTAAACTTATTTCTGGACAAGTCATGACTTCTCAGGTTTTCTGATTCTCAATTTCTCAGATTCAACAAAAAAAAGAGCTCCTATTTCTAAGAGCTCTTCTATCCTTTTGACTTTAGTCTTTCGACTTTAGCCTTTTATTATTTTCTTTTCTTATCAGCTACTTGTTCTAATTCTTCATCGTATTTCTTACCTTTGAATAAAGCGTATGCCAAAGGTGAAGCGATGAATAATGATGAGAATGTACCAGCGATCATACCGACTAACAATGCGAATACGAAGCCGCGGATTGTCTCACCACCGAAGATGAAGATTGCTAACAATACAACGATTGTTGTACCTGATGTGTTGATTGTACGTAACAATGTGCTGTTGTTTGCGCTGTTGAAACGTTCTTTCCAACCTTTCTTAGGGAACAATGTAACGTTTTCACGTACACGGTCGAAGATAACCACTGTGTTGTTGATAGAATAACCGATGATGGTCAAAACAGCAGCGATGAATGATTGGTTAACTTCCATTGTGAATGGTAAGATATTGTTGAACAACGAATACATACCGATAACTAACAATGTGTCGTGTGTCAAACAGATGATACTTGACAAACCATATTGCCATCTTCTGAAGCGGATAGCGATGTAAACGAACATAACAACGAGTGATACGATAACAGCGATGAAAGCTTTACGTGTAACGTCGTCAGCTACTGTAGCACCAACTTTTTGTGAGCTCAAGATACCGAGTAATACGTTGCTCTTGTCTGAATCTGTTGTGAATTGTTCGTATGTCATATCTGTGTCATAGAGACCTTTAAGAGCGTTGTAGATAAGACCTTGGATTTCTTGGTCAACGTCTGGTGTGTTGTCGTTAATCTTATAGTCTGTTGTTATCTTAACTTGACGGCTAGGACCGTATGTCTTAACTTCAGGAACGTTTTCAAATTCTTCAACGTTAGCTAAAGCGTTACGTACTTCGTTAACTGTTACGTCATTGTCGAAACGAACTACATAGTTACGTCCACCTTTGAAGTCGATACCTAAGTTCAAACCGCGAACTGCCAAAGAACCTACGCTGATTACGATGAATACGCCAGCGATGATAGCTGCTGTCTTACCGAACTTGATGAAGTCGAATGTAGTGTTCTTCAAGAAGTTGCGTGTAGCGTTGTTTGAGAAGTTGATGTTCTTGTCTTTCTTCAACCAGCCTTCGAATATCAAACGAGAGATGAAGATTGATGTGAACAATGATGTAGCGATACCGATCATCAATGTTGTTGCGAAGCCTTGAACAGGACCTGTACCGAATTCGAACAATACGAAAGCTGTCAAGAATGTTGTGATGTTACCGTCGAGGATAGCTGAGTAAGCAGCTTTATAACCGTCGGCGATAGCTGTTCTTAAGCCTTTACCTGCGCGTAATTCTTCTTTGATACGTTCGAAGATGATGACGTTGGAGTCAACAGCCATACCGAGTGTCAATACGATACCGGCGATACCAGGCAATGTCAATACTGTGCCGAATGATGCCAACACGCCGAACATGAAGAATATGTTAACTAACAATGCTGTGTCTGCTGCGATACCTGCTTTGTTGTAGAAGAATAACATATAGATAAGCACGAGGACGAAAGCGATGATGAATGACCAGAGTCCTGAGTTGATAGCTTCTTGACCTAATGAAGGACCTACGACGTTTTCTTCGAGGATTCTTGCTGGAGCAGGTAATTTACCAGCTTTCAAGATGTTAGCCAAGTCTTGAGCTTCTTCAACTGTCATGTCGCCGCCAGAGATTGATGAACGACCGCTTGGGATTTCGTCGTTAACGACTGGATATGAATATACGTAGTTGTCGAGAACGATAGCTACTTGTCTGCCGATGTTTTCACCTGTGAGGCGTTTCCATGCTTTAGCGCCTTCGCTGTTCATTTGGATTGTTACTTCAACGCGGCCGTTTTGGTCGTAGTCTTGACGAGCGTCAACGATTACTTCACCGCCGAGAGCAGCTTTGTTGTCGCGTGATGTTTTCAATGCGACGAGGTCGATCTATTCTTGGCTTCCGTCAGCGCTGACGTTTGGTTTTACGCACCATGCGAATCTTACGTCACGTGGGAAGATGTTCTTGACTTGCTTGAGCATTCTGTTGATGTTAGCTGTATCTTTTACTAAAGCCATACCAACGCGTGCTGTTTGTGCAGGATAAGTCTGACCCATTTCGTTTTGATAGTAAGAAGGTGTTAAGTAGTTGTAGATTGGGAAGTTGGCTCTCATTTCTTCCATAGCTTCTTCTTGAGCTTTCAATGAGTCGTTAGCCAAGAGAGCTGGTTCGTCTTCACTCTTTGTTTCTTCTACTTTTTCTTCTAAGCCTTCGTTAGCTTTGTTTATCTCAGCAAGACGTTTGTTAGCTTCGTCGAAGAAGTTGTAAAGTTCTGTGAAGTTGTATGTCTCCCAGAATTCGAGTTGTGCTGTACCTTGTAAAAGTTTACGAACACGTTTAGGATCTTTGATACCAGGGAGTTCGACGAGGATACGTCCTGAGTTTTCTAATTTTTGGATATTTGGTTGAGCTACACCGAAGCGGTCGATACGAGTTCTTAAGATTTGGTAAGAACGGTCGATAGCGCTGTTTGTTTCATCTTTGATAACGTCTAAGACTTCAGCATTTGTTGAGTTTACTGTGATGCCTTTGTCTTTGAATTCGAACAAGAAGATAGGAGCTAATTTAGCGTTAGGATCTAATTGTTGGAAAGCGTCGCCGAACAAGTCAACGAAATCTCTTTGTGAATTGAGATGTTGTTCGTTAGCTATTCTCAAAGCTTCGACGAATGTTGGGTCTGTGCTGTGACCTGAGAGGACGTTGATGATGTCTGGAACTGAGACTTCCATCATGACGTTCATACCGCCTTTAAGGTCGAGACCTAAATTGATTTCCATTTCTTTTGCTTGACGATAAGTTTGTCCGAAGATTGGATAAACTTTCACGGTGCTCATTGAGTCTAAGTAGTAGGTTTCTCTAGCACCTTGAATTGAATCTAATAAGTAATCGTAAGCATTTTGGCTGCCTTGGGCAAGGCTTTCTGCCATTTTCACTGACTCTGCGCTAGTAGCATATTCTGCTGCTTTCTTCTCGACGTTTCTTGTAACAACTGAGAATGACAATTGATACAAAGAGAACACAGCCAAGATAACTGCTAAAAGCTTGATAACTCCTTTGTTTTGCATTGTAAATCTATTTTTTATAATTAATTATTTTATTTCTTTTCTGACAGAATATAATTTTTTGGGGTGCAAAAATACGATTTTTTTATTTCAGATACAAGTAATTTTTATAAAAACTGAGAAACGGAAAATAATGAGTTACTGAGTGACTGAGTGACTGAGTTGCTGAGTCTCCGAGTCACTAAGTCACCGAGTCGCCGAGACGCCGAGACAATAAGTCTATGAGTTTGGTAGAGACGTTCCAATTACACCTATGAAAATAAACAATATGTAATTGAAGCGTCTCCGAGTTACCAAGTCTCCGAGTCTATAAGTTTTGAGCTTTTCAGGTTTTCAATTTTTCAGTTTCTATTCAATAACAACTCCGCTGATTCTTAAAATTGACTTGGAATTATTCTTGGCATTGGATTTAACAACGATTACTTTTGTGAAATCTCCGACAATGTTGGTGTTGTATTTTACCTTGATGCTTGACTTTTCACCAGGAAGTATTGGCTGTTTCGGAAATTCAGGAACAACACAACCGCATGAAGAAAAGGCAGATGTTATTAACAATGGTTCTGAACCTGCATTTACAAAGAAGAAGTTATGTTCGCCATTTGAATTTCTTGCTATAGTATCGAAACTGAATCTGTTCTCTTCAAAAGAAATTATGGGACCATTATCTTCTTGAGAGTAAACCGATACAGCGGTTGAAACCATTATCGTTAACAATAACAATATTTTATTTGTTTTTCTTTTCATATTCTTCTTTCGCCTTTAATAATTCTGAATAATCTCCTAACTTATAATCTTTAAAAACGACTTTCTTGTCTGGAGATATGAGATAATAATAGCCGAGAGATGGAATACGTATTGAATTCCCTAATCCTTTGGCAGAATACATGATGTCAGTGGAGTTTGTTTTATCTGCCATATTGTTGATCAATTTCATATTGTCTGTTTGATAATTTATCGCCAGAATTTCAATTCCGTTGTTTTCAAGTATTCTGTAACCTAAGGAATCTATTTCGCGTTTGTATTTTTGAAGGTTTTCAATACACGGGGCACAGTTGTGAACCCAAAGGTTCAGCAGCGTCCAGGAACTTTTTTCATTAAGATAAGTTGTATCGTAGTCTAACGACACTAAAGGAAAGTTCAATATTGAATCATTGATGATTTCGTTCTTTGAGAGACGTCTGCTCATAGGTATGTTATCTTGATTATGTCTGCTGAATTTTGCGTATTCAGGATTATTGATGTTGAAAATAGAATCTATGTAATTTTGTCTGTTGTCAAAATTGTAATTGCCGATTTTGATTTTTTTTTCATCCTTTGAGTTGTCGTAGGAGTTTGTATAATATGTGATCCAATATACACTATCTAATAGAAAATTCTCATCGTTAATGTAATTGTCAATTCTGTCGTATGATTCGTATTCGTATTTTTCACCAGTTTCAGAAACAGCTTTTGTATATACTTCTGGAGTGAATCCTGTATATTTCTTATATGGAATATTGTCTAATACGGTGTCTTTGTAATATTTTATAGGAGGTGTGGTATATTGGTAACCATTAATTTTTGAGGACATAGGGACAATATAATATCCTAGACCTGCAAAATATTTTTTTAGATAATCTAATGTTCCGTAAAAAGAATACATTCCGTATTTCTTCTTCCCGTCATCGTATATTGTAAACTCATTGGTAAATTTGTCAATAATTGTAACTTTATTTTTATCCATAAGAAAAATATTGTCGGTGAATTTATCTTTGTGGCATACAAAAACAAGTGGATTCTTTTTGTCATAATGTAGAATGACTTCATATTCCCGATTGTACCAAGATTTACCATCCTTTAGTGCAATCATATTGACATTAAAGCTTAACCATTCATGATTTGTCAATTTTAGGGAGTTTTTTAAAAATTTTATTGTGCTTATTGATTTGACATCTTTGTCTATTTCTTGTGCAGTGCAGAACGTGAATGATAGGACAAGTATATAGAATGATAATATTACCCTTTTCATAATAAAAAAATTAAGGTTTTTTACAATAAGGTTATGACAACAACAAGTACGCTAAAAACACCTGTAATTGTAGGCTCAATCCAAGAACCTGGTTGTCGAGTACAAGTGCTATTCTGAGGTGTGCAAGTACCACAATCAGCATTAAAAAAGCTACCTTTTAGTGCAATAGGCAATTTGTCGCCGTAATTTTTTCTGACCGATAAATCGGATGCGTTCGCGCTCATCCCGAATGCGAACAGCATAATCATAAGTGCTACTTTTCTCATATCAATTTTCATTTAAAATTTTCGCAACAAAATTATGACATTGCAATCTAACTTTGGAAGTCATCACAAGCGCTTTCCAAGTTTATTTTAAGATGAAGGAAATTTGTTTTGAGAAAAATATTGTTGCTCAATGATTTATGAGAGAATGGGAAAGAGGTGGTTTACAAGTTTATTTTTAAAATCTGAGAAACTAAGAAATTGAAAAACTGAAAAAATTAAGTCTCCAAGGGTAGAGATGTATCAATTACATCTAAATAACATGAATTCGATATAAAACAATTCACTTGAAAATAAACAATATGTAATTGAAGCGTCTCCGAGTCTATAAGTTCTCAGATTTTCAGTTTTTCAATTTTTCAGATTTTTATAAAATTCTTCAAAAATGAAATCGGAGATGTCGCTTCCATAGCCTTCGGCTCCTATTTTCTTTCTGATGTTGGTGCGTGCTTTGGCAACGGAGCTTTCTCCAAGGTTTATTATGCCGGCAATCTCTCTGCTGCTTAATGGTAGCATCGACAAAATGCATACATTGTATTCGGTCTCGTTTAGATTGCTGTATCTTTCCTTAACGAAAGTGGGCAGCTTCTCGTAGGTGTTTTCTAATAAATCGATGGCAGCTATCAAACCGCTCTTATTCCTCGAACCATAAACAAGACTCTTTAACTCGTTGACAATATCCTTGTCGGTATCATTATGTTTCTTCTCAATATTGTTGACCTTGACAATAAGCTTGGACCTTTGTTTTAGAATATTGCCAACAGACGATTTGATGTCATTGTTCAACTCCTCGAGAATATTGTATTCGCTCTTTAGACTATTCATCTCAATAACAAGCTGCTCGTTCTTTTTCATCAAGGCAATCTCGCCTTTCTTCTTCCTGACGATAAGCATGGAAATAATCGTTACAAGAATTATAAGAATTAGCAACATCACTATTATCATCTTGAACTGTCTGTTCAGCTTCTTGTGATAGTTGTTGCTGAGATGTTCGTAGTTGTATTTTTTCTCAACCTCATATATGTTCTGCTGCATGTTGTCTTCTCTAATCTTGTCGATGGTTCTCGTGAGCCTGTCTTGATAATATAAAGCACTGTCGTTCATGTTGAGCGAGGAATAATAATCTGAAAGAAAACCATACGAACTTGCCAAGAAAACCATATCGTTTATATTGTCTATTTCGTTTATGAGTTTGTGAGTATATTTTTTTGTGGAATCTTGTTCTTCTGTTTCAAGATATAATTCAGCCAAATTTAGATTATACAGAGGTGTTGCCAAAGAATCTCCGTTCGCTTCAATCGACAGTCTTAGAAAATCTTTTGCTTCTTCAATTCTATTACATTCTCTATAAATCACGTGTGCGAATTGATATACGGATGATAATAATTTTTTATTGTCGCTATCAGCAACAATGTCTAATGCCTTGTTTATATAATAGATTGCGCTGTCGTTGTTGAGAGAAATCAAATACCCTTTTGCGATATTGGCGTAAGATGTTGCCAACTTTTCCTTATCTTCCTTTTTGATATAATTGATAGCTTGCAGATGTTTTTCCAATGCCTTGTCGAAATAATTTTGTTCGTTATAGATGTTGGCAATATATGAAGTGCTTAGATACATCATGAGAGAATCATGCTGTAGTTCTGCTGCTGAAAACGCTAAATTGTAGTCGTTTAATGCCTTGCCATAGTCTTGTCTTTCATCATGCACGCAACCGCTGTAGATATAGCTCTGAACAATGAGTTTTGAGTCTTGAGCTTTTTGGGTAAAATAGCGTTTTGCTTCAAAGATTAGTGTGTCGTCTTTGATATCTTTGAAGTTTTTATGTTTGACTTGTACGTTCGTTACGAGATATTCCATATAGTTTTCTTTGCTGAGGAATTTCTCCGGCAGGAAGATAGAGTCTAAATACAGCAATGCGCTGTCGGGAGCAGATTCGATGTGACTCTGTGCCTTCTCCAACAGACGTAATGCCTCATCGCGACGAGCACACGAAACCGTCAGCAAAAATAATATTGGTAATATCTTTATAAGGTTTTTCAATTTTTAATTATTATATTATGAGACGCAGCAATTACAAATTATTTATTTTCAATGGTGTAATTGATACGTCTCTACCGGACACATTCAATGTGTCCCTACAATTTCTCAGATTTTCAGATTCTGAAGTTCTCAGGTTCTAATACTTGAGCCATTTCCATATTTCCTTGAAACTTGGTTTCTTGCCGTACATCAAGATTCCTGTCCTGTATATCTTGCCAGCTAACCATGTTATCAAGATGAATGTCAATATCAATAATACGAGCGATACTGCAACCTGCCAATATGGTACTCCGAATGGGACTCTCAACATCATGGAGACTGGTGAGGTGAATGGTATCATGGAGAGCCAAATTCCCAAACTTGTGTCAGGGTTGTTGACCATTGTCGGGGCGCAGACGATGGCTATTATCAGAGGTATCGACACTATTGTGCTGAACTGGTTGCTGTCGGTCTCGTTATCAACCATGCCGCCGATGGCTGCGAATAAGGCTGCGTAGAGTAGATAGCCGAAAACGAAATATAACAAGAAACTCCATAATATCGCACTGAAGTTGATTGACTGAACCATGTTGACAGCCTCGAGCATGACATCTTGTCCTTTGCTCATCTCTGTTATCTGTTCAATTTGTTCGGTCATGACGGTACCTGATGGCGACATGATTTCTGGTCCTAAGATGACGCCGCTCGCAACGAAGTAGATGGCTACTGTCAGCACTATCCATAATACTATCTGAGTGAGACCTACTAAGGCAATGCCGACGATTTTTCCCATCATCAACTCGAAAGGCTTCACCGAACTGATGATGACTTCTATGATTCTGTTGGTCTTCTCTTCGATGACGCCGCGCATAACCTGACTGCTGAACAAGAACACAGCGAAATAAATCACGAATGCCAATACGAATCCGATGATATATTCTATCTCGGCATAACTTGTTTTCTCTCCGCTTTCCTCATCCATGCGTATAGTCGCGATATTGATGTTAGCCTTCGTTGCCTTCACCACGGCAGGGTCGATGCCAGAAGCGAGTAGCTTCTTATGTTCAACAACTTGCTTCACCTCTCTCTCGATATGGCTGCTTAAAGTCATAGGAATCTGCTTGTTGCTGTATAACTTAGCATTGACAGGAACATTGAGAGTAGTTGCTGGTATGTAGAGCACGGCGTCGTATATTCCTTCAAAGACGAGTTTCTTCAGACTATCGACGTTCTCGTTCATGTCCTGATATATAAAGGTGTTGGCATCGGTGTTTTCAATCGCTCCATCAAACCAATTGGTCTCGTCAAGCACTGCGATAGACTTCTTGCTTTCCATCTTGTCGGAATTCAGCATGAGCAGGGAAGGGGTTATCATCAATGCTGCAAACAATAGCGGTCCCAAAAAAGTTATGATAAGGAAACTACGTTTTTTGACTCTTGTCAGATATTCTCTTTTTAATATTATGCTAAAATTACTCATGATTGTTTTTTTTGAAAGACAACAGTCAACTGTCAACAGTCAACAGACTTTGTCGATTATTATTTATATTTATTATCAGATAAACTTTCAAACTTAAAAACTCTCAACTTTTCAACTACTATAAACCATCAACTATAAACTATTAACTTTATTAATGAATATGTCGTTCATTGAAGGAAGTAATTCTCTGTATGATATTATAGTTCCTTGTTCTGAAAGATGGTTTATCAATATGTTAGGATTTATATCTTTATCGGCGCTGACAATAAGTTCCAACTCGCCGTTGTTATCAGTCTTTTCAGATTCTAAATAAAATCCCTTAGGTAAAACTTGAGTTGCTGAGTTGCTGAGTTGCTGAGTTGCTGAGGTTCTGAGTTTTATCTCGAATTTATTATCTTTAAAGTCTTGTTTGATTTGATAAACGCTGCCTTCCAAGACTTTCTGACCTTTGTTGATAAGCATTATGTTATCGCAGAGTTCTTCTACGGAAGACATGTTATGTGTTGAGAATATGATGGTAGCGCCTTTGTCGCGCAGTTCTAAGATTTCTTTTTTGAGGAGGTTTACGTTGATAGGGTCGAAGCCTGAGAATGGTTCGTCGAAGATAAGCAGTTGTGGGTTGTGTATCACTGTTACTATGAACTGTATTTTTTGTTGCATTCCCTTGCTGAGTTCTTCAACTTTCTTATCCCACCAGTTCAAGATGCCGAATTTGTTGAACCATGCTTTAAGTCTTTTCTCTGCTTCTTTCTGACTTACGCCTTTCAGCTGAGCGAGATATATGGCTTGTTCGCCTACTTTCATGCTTTTGTAGAGACCTCTTTCTTCTGGGAGATAGCCTATCTGAGAGATGTGGTTTCGATTGAGTTTCTCTCCGTTGAAGATGATGGTGCCTTCATCGGGAGCGGTAATCTGGTTTAACATTCTTATCAGCGTCGTCTTTCCCGCTCCATTAGGACCGAGTAGCCCGTAAATGCTTTGTCGTGGTACTTTGATGCTGATGTTATTAAGTGCTTTGTAATCGCCATACGTCTTGCTGACGTTGTTTATTTCGATGAAGTTGTCCATGTTTTTTTAGTTTAGAGTTTAGAGTTAATAGTTTATAGTAGTCAAAAAGTTGAAAGTTGTTTGGTTTAAAAGTTTATTGGAAATTCTTAACTAAAAAACTTTCAACTATGTACTATAAAACTACTTTGAACTATAAACTATTAACTTTCAACTTTATTACATTAACTAAAGAATTTCTTAAATTTCTTGAATGGGTTTTTGTCGTTGTCGGAAGAAGGGTTCATGTTTTCGCTGTCGAGCAACGATTTCATTATCTTCTCTTCTTCTTTGTTGAGTTTCTTTGGAGTCCAGACATTTACGTTGACAAGTATGTCGCCTCTGCCGTAGCCGTTGAGTTCTGGAAGACCTTTGCCTCTGAGTTTTATCACTTCTCCGCTTTGTGTTCCTGCTGGCACCTTCAGTTCTGTCTTGCCGTTGATGACAGGAATTTCTACTGTCGTTCCAAGAGCGGCTTGTGGGAAACTGATGAAGAGGTTGTAGAGAAGGTTTTCGCCATCGCGTTCGAGTTCTTTGTCTTTCTCTTCTTCGATGAGTATGATGAGGTCGCCGGCGATGCCGTTTCTTGCGCCAGCGTTACCTTTGCCTCTCACTGAGAGCTGCATTCCTTCTGATACGCCTGCAGGTATGTTGAGTTCAATTATCTCTTCGCTTTTTACGATGCCGTTGCCTTGACATTCAGGGCATTTGTTCTTTATTATCTTACCTTCGCCGCCGCAGTTGGGACATGTACTTACGGTCTGCATCTGTCCGAAGATAGAGTTCTGTACTCTTACGGTCTGACCTCTTCCGTTACATGTTGGACATGTCTCGAAACTGTTATCTTTTGCGCCGCTGCCACCACAGTGTTGGCAAGGAACATATTTGTTGACTTTTACTTTCTTCTTGACGCCTTCGTTTATCTCGCTGAGGTTGAGTTTCACGCGAAGACGCAGGTTGCTTCCTCTGTTGACGTGACGTTGAGCCTGACGGCCACCTCCAAATCCGCTGCTGAATCCGAAACCTCCGCCACCGAAGAGGTCGCCGAAGATGTCACCGAAATGACTGAAGATGTCGTCCATTCCGCTGAATCCTTGCTGTCCGTGTAAACCGGCGTGACCAAATTGATCGTAACGTGAACGTTTGTCAGGGTTGCTTAAGACCTCGTATGCTTCGGCTGCTTCCTTGAATTTCTCTTCAGCGTCTTTATCGTCAGGGTTTTTGTCAGGGTGATATTTGATAGCCATCTTGCGATAGGCTTTCTTTATCTCTTCACTGGTAGCGTTTTTAGGCACTTCCAGTACTTCGTAGTAATCTCTTTTCTCCATTGTTTTTTATTTAATATCAACCGCCTACAACGACGCGAGCATAACGGATGACTTTGCCGTTGAGTTTATAACCTTTTTGAATTACGTCCAAGACTTTTCCTTTCTGAGCTTCGTCAG
Source organism: Bacteroidales bacterium (assembly GCA_017466405.1). Taxonomy (GTDB): domain Bacteria; phylum Bacteroidota; class Bacteroidia; order Bacteroidales; family F082; genus Limimorpha. Next base: position 5,643 of record JAFTUF010000063.1, on the reverse strand, counting down.
TGACAGGAACATTTGTCAGTGCTTCGTGTTCGTCTGTGTCGAAAGTAGCGCCTTGAGCGTTTATCTCTTCGAGACCTTTTTGTTCGAGAGTACGTTTGAACTTGTTATAAATCAATGAAACACCTTCGTAGTTGGCGTCGGTTTCTTTATTTTCCATTGTCTGTAGCGCGCGTTCGAAGTCGTCGAGGATTGGAAGTAAATCTACCATGATGCTTTCGGCTGCTGTCTTCGACAATTCTATTTTTTCTTTGGCTGTGCGTTTGCGGTAGTTGTCAAACTCTGAGAAAAGACGTAAGTATTTGTCGTTCAACTCTTCGTTCTTTTCTTTCAACTCTTCCAACTGCTTGTCGTTTTTGTTTCTCTTGTTTCTTCTGCCTTTTGATTCTTCTTCATGAACTGCATTTTGCTGATTAACATCTTCTTGATTTTCATTGATGTTAACTTTACCTTCTTCCATTTTTTCTTCCATGATATATAATTATTTATTTTTTTTAACAAAGTAAGACGTCTCGGGCTTATCAAATAATTTGCCAGTTTTTTGAAATAATATTATTTGTCAAAATGGCAGATGCGTTGAGTCGCCGAGTCACCGAGTCACTGAGTCGCCGAGTGAAACTGTTTGACCTTAGCTTTTGGTCAAAGTCAAAGTTCAAGTCAGAGTCCAAGTCAGAGTCAACCATCAATTCTCTCAATATCGACTCCTAATTCTCTGAGTCTGCCGTCGATGTTTTGATAGCCTCTGTCTATCTGTTCTATGTTTTCTATGATGCTTGTTCCTTTAGCCGACAACGCTGCTATGAGGAGGGCGACGCCGGCTCTGATGTCAGGCGATGCCATTTTTACGGCGTGCAGTTGTTGGCTTCTATCTAAACCGATAACTGTGGCTCTGTGAGGGTCGCATAAGATAATCTGTGCGCCCATATCTATAAGCTTGTCAACGAAGAAGAGTCGGCTCTCGAACATCTTTTGGTGGATGAGTACCGTTCCTTTTGCTTGTGTAGCAACGACTAAGATGATACTGATTAAGTCGGGTGTGAATCCCGGCCAAGGAGCGTCGGCAATTGTCAGGATACTTCCATCAATGAAAGTCTCCACTTCGTAATGTTCCTGAGCAGGGATATAGATGTCGTCGCCGATAAACTGCATTTTAATTCCAAGACGTTGGAATGTTTCTGGTATGATGCCTAAGTCTTTGATGCCAGCGTTTTTTATAGTGAGTTCGGAACCTGTCATAGCTGCCATTCCGATGAAGCTTCCCACTTCAATCATGTCGGCTAGAAGACGGTGTGTGGTGCCGTGGAGTTTCTTCACGCCTTTTATTGTGAGAAGGTTAGAACCTATTCCGCTGATGATAGCTCCCATCGAGACGAGCATCCTGCAAAGTTGAACGATATATGGTTCGCAGGCAGCGTTGAAGATTGTGGTTTCTCCTTCTGCCATGACAGCAGCCATGATGATATTGGCGGTGCCTGTGACGGAAGCTTCGTTAAGAAGCATGTATGTTCCTTTGAGTCCGTTAGGAGCTGTAGCTATCTGGCAATATGAATAGTTCTCGAAAGTAGCTCCGAGTTTTTGTAATCCTATAATGTGTGTGTCGAGACGGCGGCGTCCTATCTTGTCGCCACCTGGTTTTGGCAAGAAACCTTTTCCGAAACGAGCTAACATAGGTCCTAATATCAGGACGCTGCCTCTGAGTCGGGTGGATTTTTCTTGGAATGTCTGTGTGTTGAAATATGAGAAATCTAATTCCTTGGCTTGAAGCCTTACTTCGTTGGCTGATATTCTTTCGACAACAACGCCCATCTCCTTCATCAAATCGAGAAGGTTGTTGATGTCTGATATGTCAGGAAGGTTGGTTATTGTGACTTGTTCTTCTGTGAGAAGGCAGGCACTGATTATTTGCATCGCTTCATTTTTCGCACCTTGCGGGACGATACTGCCATGAAGTTTGTTTCCGCCAACGATTTTAAATTTTCCCATTTCTTCTTTTTAAAAGTTTAAAGTTTATAGTGTAGAGTTTAGAGTAGTTTATAAGTTGTTAGATTCTAAGTTTATATGTCAGTAACTCAGCAACTCAGCAACTTAGCAACTTAGCAACTTAGTATCTTATTTTTTATTCGGTCTATTCGGATTCGGTTGTTTCTTAGCAGGCTGTTTCTTGTTTTTCTTTTTCTTTGCAGCTTGCTGTTGAACTTCTACGTTTTTGTTGAGGATTTCATTTGTAGAAGTAAGTTTTGTATCCATAGGCATCACAAATTTCTCTCCTGAGAGTTTGTACAAATCGTCGAGGATAAGTAAGTCGTTGACAGTTTCTCTGTTCCAGTTGAGATAATCTCTTTTCATCTGGTTTGCCATGGCGAGCAGGAGAGCGTCTCTTTTAGGGCCTTCTTCCACTTCTTCAATTTTTTTAAGAAGCTCTTTTGTGTAAAATCCGTAATGACCGTGTTTGATGTCGCGTTTCTGATAACCGACGTGTTCTGGTTTCTCTACAATGACTCCTGGTTGTGGTGGGTCGAAAGGACCGTCAACGTCTAATTTATAACCTGAGATAATGTGAAGGTGATCCCATAATTTATGAATGTAGTCGTTCGACTCTTTAACCTGAGGATTCATCTGCGCCATAATATCGACTATGAAATGAGCAGCGTCGGTTCTTCTTTTCTTATCTTCAATTTCTAAAAGATGCTTAATCATTATCTGGATGTTACGGCCATATTCCGATATTATCAAATCTTCTCTCTCTGTGTTGTATTTTAATCCTTCTTTGTTCATTAGTCTCTATTTGTTAAATTAGTAACGTATGTGATAGAAAAATGTTTATTGTTTCAAGATATTCAATTTTGCAAATTTAAGCATTAATTGTTTTGTTCCGCACTCGTCGAAAAAAACGCTGGCTTTTTTATTTGGTCCGACGCCTTCAACCTTTTCAACTCTTCCCTGACCGAATTTCTGGTGAAGCACTATCATGCCTTCGACTATCTCATCGGGTGATGCTGGATTGAAGTCGGAACTGTTAAATTTCTCGCTGCTTTCTGTTTTCTGTGCGCTCTTATTAATATAAGGTGTATCTGATTGCGTCGTTCTCTTCTGAAATTCTCTTGTCGTCTGGAAACTTTTTGAGAATGGATTGCTGAAGTTGACTCCTTCGTTGAATGATGAGGTTCCTCTGAAAGATGCTTTCTTGGTTCTTTCGATAAGAGACGGGTCTATTTCCTCGATGAAACGAGATGGCTCACTTAATGTTAAATTTCCCCAGCGATAACGACTCTCAGCATGACTGAGAACTAATTTAGTCTCGGCACGAGTTAAGGCTACGTAGAATAATCGTCTTTCTTCTTCCAAATCTTCGCGTGTGCTTAATGATTGTATTCCTGGGAAAAGATTTTCTTCGAGACCTACGATATAGACGTATGGAAATTCCAGACCTTTTGCACTGTGAATCGTCATTAATGTGACGTAATCATCGTCTTCGTCGTCTTTTTTGTCTTGGTCTGTAAGAAGCGCGACGTCTTCCATGAATTTATTTAAGGTGACTGTATTTTGTTCTCCTGTCACTTCATCGACTTGTTTGTCGGAAAATTCCATGATGGCGTTGAGAAGCTCTTCGATATTTTGTACGCGAGCGACGCCTTCCGGTGTGTCGTCTTCTTTCAAAACCTTGATTATTCCGACAGTGTTGCAGATGTGTTTGGCGAGTTCAATAGCGTTTTGCTTGTCGAGAAGCGTCTGAAAACTTCTTATCATCGTCGCGAAGTTACGCAGTTTCGTCACAGTGCCGCTGTTGAAGTCGTTTGGCATCGGTTCCGTTTCTGAAGCAATGACGTCCCAAATTCCTTTCTGACGTTCGTCTGCCACGACCATCAAACGTTCTATTGTGGTCTTTCCGATTCCTCTTGCAGGATAATTTATGATACGTAACAAAGCCTGTTCGTCGTGCGGATTTATCACAACGCGGAAGTAGGCGAGGAGGTCTTTCACTTCTTTTCTGTCGTAGAAAGAAAGTCCGCCGTAGATTCTATAACGTATGTCTTGCTTGCGAAGTGCCTCTTCTATCGAACGAGATTGCGAGTTGGTTCTGTATAAAATCGCGAAATCTTTGTTGTTGAGCTGACGCGACATTTTGTATCCGAAAATGGAATTCGCTACCAAAGTTCCTTCTTCGTTGTCTGAAGTGGCGCGTAAAACGGTTATCAGTTCGCCTTCTTCTTTATCAGACCATACTTTTTTCTTAATCTGATCTTTATTGTGATCTATTACGCTGTTGGCAGCATTGACGATAGTCTTTGTGGAACGATAATTTTGTTCCAGGCGAATCAGCTTCTGTTCCGGATAATCGTTTTTGAAGTTAAGGATGTTTTGTATGTTCGCGCCGCGGAATCCGTAAATACTTTGAGCGTCGTCGCCAACAACGCAGATGTTCTCTCTCATGGCAGCAATTCTTCTGATGATGAGATATTGTGCGTAGTTCGTATCTTGATACTCATCAACGAGGATATATTCAAAACGCTGCTGATATTTATAAAGTATCTCAGGGAAATCGCGCAACAACACATTAGTATAAAATAATATATCGTCGAAGTCCATCGCGTTGGCGCGTTGCAACCTATTATTATATGACTTGAAGATTTCTCCTACCAAAGGTTTGTTGGCTCTTAAATCTTGCTGTTGTATCTCGAAATTATTACAATAATCTTCCGGTGTATAAAGAGCCGACTTCGCCATTGAGATGCGATGCAGAATATATTTGGCAGGATATGCTTTGGTGTCGAGTTCTCTTTCTTTCAATATAGCGTTGATGAGCTGCTTAGAGTCGTCGGTATCGTATATTGTGAAATCTGGAGTGAAGCCGAGATGTTGAGCTTCTATTCTGAGGATGCGAGCGAAGATGGAGTGGAATGTTCCCATCCAAACATTACGAGCAGCATGAGGATCGACGAGTTTCATAATACGGTCTTTCATCTCCTTTGCAGCCTTGTTAGTAAAAGTAAGAGCCATGATAGAAAAAGGGTTGATGCCTTCTTGAATCATATAAGCGATACGATGGGTGAGAGCCTTCGTCTTTCCCGAACCTGCGCCTGCTATAACCATCACCGGACCCTCAACTGTAGTAACTGCTTCTTTTTGAGGGTTATTTAAACCTTGTAGAATATCTGCCACTGTGAATAATATTAAAACGCAAATTTAATAAAAAAGACAAAAAGCTAACGACAAAAGACAACAGATTTTTTTAAAAATTACACTCGAACTTGATACGAACCTGATACGAACCTGGTACGAACTTGGTACGAACCTGGTACGAAGGAGAGTTGATGAAAATCGTTGTTCAAAGGAAGCTATTTTTTGCTATCTTTGCGCAACAATGAGAATGCTCCTGCTTTACATATTATTCGCTTTACTCAGTCAACAGACAACTTTTTTAGAAACTGAGAATCTGAAAACCTCAAAATCTGAAAACAGTCTGGCTAATGACAAAAGTCTAAAGGCAAAAGGTAATGTCCAGAATGACCCGTCCTAAAATATGTTTACAAAATTAATAATAAATTTAATACTGCAATAATTTTTTGATAGGTTAAAAATTAGGTTCGGTAAATTCGTACCTTTGTGGTATCGGATGGAAACGGAAACAGGCTCTGCTGAGGAGCA
>JAFTUF010000062.1 GCA_017466405.1 Bacteroidales bacterium | reverse complement strand
TTTGCGTGCTTTATGTTTCTCTTTGGAATCTTTTTGCCTTTCTTTCAATCACATAGCTCGCTATGCTCTTTCAAGAAAAACAAAAATCTTCTCAAAGATAAATTCATAAATCACTCGCAAAGCAATTTATAGAAATCCCCTAAATTATTTCATTTTCTCTCAAAAATAAATATCATTTTTATTTAAAACTATCAGAAAATTCTATTAACTTTGTAAGGTCTTCAAACCAAGTCTTTACAATTATTGATAGTAAAAATTTTAATATATTTATTATGGAAATTTGGCAAATTTGGGTTATCGCAGCATTGGTGCTGTTTATCGTTGAAATCATGACAAGCGGATTTGCAATTGCTTGTTTGTCTGTCGGTTGTTTATTTGCAGCCGTAGGTTCAGCATTTGAATTGTCGTTAGCATGGCAGATTGGATTATTCGCTTTGGGTTCGTTTCTCGCATTCATCTTCATCCGCCCATTGGTTCTTAAGCTTATGAATAAAAATGCTAATAAGAACAATGTCACAACCAATACCGACAATCTCATCGGACGTAAAGCCGTTGTGACTGAAAAGATTGAAAATGATGGTTACGGCCGCGTGAAAATCGACGGCGACGATTGGAAAGCTCGCATGGAAGACGACGGCGAGGCTGAAGTCGGCGAGAAAGTCACGATAGTATCTCAAGAAAGTGTAATATTAACCGTTAAAAAATAAACAATATGGGAACAGCAATTATCTTTGGCATTATAGCTTTAATAGTAGTTATATTCGCCCTCAGCGGCTTGAAAGTCGTTCCACAATCAGAAACAAAAATCATTGAACGTCTCGGTAAATTCCACAGCGTTCTTCCAGCTGGTCTTAACATCATCTGGCCTATCATCGACCGTCCTAAAGCTATAACAGTCAGAGACCAAAGAGGCAGATCTTACATGACAAGCTGCATCGATCTCAGAGAGCAAGTCTATGATTTCCCAAAACAAAACGTTATTACAAAAGACAACGTAACAACAGAAATCAACGCTCTCCTCTATTTCCAAATCGTCGATCCTATCAAATCGGTATATGAAATCGAAAACCTTCCTAATGCTATAGAGAAACTGACTCAGACAACACTCCGTAACGTCATCGGCGAACTCGAATTAGACGAGACTTTGACATCACGCGACACCATCAACGCTAAGCTTCGCGCTGTACTCGACGACGCAACTAACAAATGGGGCGTCAAGGTGAACCGCGTTGAGTTACAAGACATCACACCTCCTGAATCGGTACGCGTTGCTATGGAAAAACAAATGCAAGCCGAACGTAACAGACGTGCTGAAATCTTAAAGGCAGAAGGTGAAAAGACATCAGCAATTCTTAAGTCGGAAGGTGAAAAGACCTCACAGATCAACAACGCTGAAGCTGAAAAAGCAGCTGTCCTTCTTAAGGCGGAAGGCGAAGCTCAAGCTAAGATTCTTCAAGCTCAAGCAGAAGCACAGGCTATCGCTTTGGTTGCAGAAGCTATCAAAAGCACAAAGACAGATCCAGCATCTTACCTCTTGGCTACCAAATACATCCAGACATTGGAACAAATGGTCAGCGGCAAAGACAACAAGACCGTCTATATCCCTTACGAAGCAACAAATATGCTCGCTTCTTTAGGAACGATTAAGGATATCTTTAATAAATAAAAGTTGCTATGTTACTGAGGTGCTAAGTTGCTGAGAAAACCAAGCTCATAGTTTCTTAGCAACTTAGTAACTTAGCTTCTCAACATCTCATAAAATGAACCTCACAGAACGTCAACAAAAAGTAGTCGATAAGTTAAACGAATTGGAGATTCCTTTCGACATTCATTTTCATCCTCCGATTCCAACGATAGAAGAAGCCTTGAATTATTGGAAAGAATTCGATTCGACACATTGTAAGAATTTGTTTTTCAGAAATCATAAAGGCAACCGTCATTATTTAGTCATCTTCGATTGTATGAAACAACTCGCCATCCACGACTTAGAGCATCGTCTGAAACAAGGAAAGTTGAGTTTCGCATCAGAAGCGAGGATGGATAAATACTTAGGACTCAAGCCCGGCAGCGTCTCGCCTTTCGGAATCATCAACGACGAAGAACATCACGTCTATCTTTATATCGACAAGAATCTCCTCAAGGCAGAACGACTCAGTTTCCATCCCAACGACAACACCGCCACCTGCGTCATCAGCAAGGACGATTTGATAAAGTTCTTAGACGCGATGGGTAATGGTTACGAATTCATAGACTTATATGACGAGTAAAAAAAATTAGTATATTGCCACCTTTATTTGGATAAAAAAACGTAAATTTGCAAACGATAACGGAGAGATGTAAAAGTCTCTCTCATTGTTTCACGAATTATATTTTTATGGATTATTCCCGACGTATAAAACCATGTGTTGAATCAGAAATTGGCAAGTTGAACTACGTATTGCTTCACGCTCCAGGACCAGAAATAGAGCACATGATACCAGAAAACGCTCATAAGTTTCTGTTCAGCGACATGTTAAACCAACGCGAAGCTTACAACGATTATAGAGATTTTCAAGGCACATTAAAGAAAGTAGCCAACGTACTTACTGTTAGAGAACTCCTTGAAGACATCCTCAAAAAAGAAGACCTTAAGTTAGAACTCATCGACAAGATTTGCAAGAGAGAGAACCTCACTTTCTTAAAGAACGAACTCGAAAGCCTTTCAAGTTCCGACTTGGCAAAAGCATTTATCGAAGGTCTTGAAAACGACAACATCAAAGAAAGATATATCATGCCGCCGGCACCAAACTTCTTCTTCATGAGAGACGCATCTTTTACGATGTACGACAACATCATGATTAGCAAGATGGCCACGACGGTACGCGACAGAGAAAGCATCCTTCTTCAAGCCATCTACAACAACTCCCCTATCTTCGACGTAAAAACCGTCAACCCGGTCGAGCAATACGCTCCAAACGGAATAGGAAGAGTTGAAGGCGGCGACGTCTTGATGGCTCGCCACGACATCATCTTGAGTGGCTGCGGCGCAAGAACAAGCGTCGAAGGCATCAAGGCGATGGTGGAACATCTTAAGACAAAAGGCGACCACAGACATCTCATCTCACAAGAACTGCCATTAGAACCAGAGTCTTTCATTCACTTAGATATGGTATTCACTTTGTTAGATGTAAATAAATGCATGGTGTTTAAGCCTGTCATTTTAAATCCTGAATACAAAACCGTTCATTACGAGATTTTTGAAAACGGAGAAGTCAAGGTTTATGAAGAAGAAAACCTCATCGAGGCATTGAGAAAACTCGGCATGGACTTGGAACCAATCTTCTGTGGCGGCGACGATGAATACAATATGCTCCGCGAGCAATGGCACAGCGGCTCCAACTTCTTCACCTTCGCTCCTGGAAAAATCTTAGGTTACGAAAGAAATTACAACACAATAGAAAACCTCAACAAACACGGCTTTGAAGTGTTGACAGCAGCCGATGTAGCGTCTGGCAAAGTCAGCGTTGACGATTACGAGAAATGCGTTGTCGCTTTCAAAGGCAACGAGCTCTCACGTGGCGGCGGTGGCGCACGTTGCATGACGATGCCATTGCATAGAGACGCGGTGGAATGGTAATTGAAAATTGGTAGAGACGCGTCAACGACACCAATAAAATTAAACAATATGTCGTTGACACGTCTGAACAATCGAAAATTGACACTGACATGGACAAAGACTGTTGACTGTTGTCTGTTGACCGTTGACATAAAAAAAAGAGACAATCGTGATATTTCGGTTGTCTTTTTTTGTTGGAGAGTGTTTAAGTAAGGCTTGTAACAATGAGTAAACACTGAGGTTTATCAAGTTTTAGAAGTTAATAATCAGAGAGTTAAAATAATTTAAAAAAAGTTTATTTTTTTTGTTTTTTGTTTAGAAAAAAGGTGTATCTTTGCACTCGAAATCAGTTGGACTGGTAGCTCAATTGGATAGAGTCCCTGACTACGGATCAGGCGGTTGTGGGTTCGACTCCCGCCCAGTTCACGAAAGGAAATCAACGAAGGTTGGTTTCCTTTTTTCGTTAATATATTTTGCATAACCACAGATTGCACAGAATCACTTATTAAAATTCCATTTATAAACAGGCAATACCTCTATAGATTTATTTTTATATGAGATTGTCATTTCTTCATTATTAGTAATAACGAGTAATCTATCACAATTCAGTTCGTGAGAACACTCTACGAGTGCGTCCAATTCTCTTTTTTTAGTCTTCGGCATACTTATATCATAGCAGACTTGTATTAGTTGTTCCACTCTAGTTCCATTACGTGTGACAAAATCAACCTCTCGATCGTTGCGTGATCGATAATAAAACAAAGTCTTTCCACTTTCATACCCTCTCCTTAACAGCTCAACAAAGACCTGATTCTCAAGTAAGCGCCCGAGATTATCACTTACATTAAATGCTGATGATGATACAAATCCATTATCTACCACATAAACTTTCTGTGCAGCTCTCTGCATTATCTTCAATTTATTGTTAAAACGCGGCAAATAGAAAAAGAGATATGGTTCTAACAAATAGTCACAGAATTTTTTAGTTGTAGTAACACTTGCTATTCCTAATTCTTCCGAAAGGCTATTAGCTGTGAATAGATTACAGAAATTCGATAGTTGATATGTCGCAATATTATACAATTCCGTTGTTCGTCTTACGTTATGACGCTGAGCGACATCTTTGAGCAGGATTGAATCGAATAATGTAGAAAGATAATTATACGCCAATTGACGCGACGATATTATTTCGGGAAAACCTCCTTGTCTAAGATATTCATCCATCAACACTATTGATTCAGACTTACGTTCACTTACTATGTTTGAAATATCAATGTCATGCCAGCGTAACATCTCAGCAAGACTAAACGGAAGCATCTCTATCTGAATATATCTGCCTGTCAATACCGTTGCCATTTCACTTGACAACATTTTTGCGTTACTTCCTGTAATAACAAGATTTACATTACGACGATATAATTTGCCGACCCACAAATCCCAGTCGGGAAGATTCTGAACCTCATCTAACATAAGATATTTATAGCCAGAATATACATCATCAAGAACCGACATAACAAGATCTTCATCCCATTTGTCAAGCAGCTGTTTGTCGTCGAAATTTAAATAGGCAAAATTCGTCTCCTTAAGCAAAAGCAATGCGAACACCGATTTACCGACACGACGAGGACCACTTATTAACTTTATCAATTGTGATGACAATAAATTCTCTTTATTGTATTTTACGTCTCTTTGCAGGTATGGTCGTGACAACAACTCGTCACGTTCTTTTTTTTGTCTTGTAATAATATTTATCATATCAAATATAATTCAGATTACAAATATACAATTTTATCCAATAAATTACTTGTAATGGATAAAAAAAAGGAAATTTATCCAATAGAGTATTAAATAATGGATAAAAAATCGAGCACTCCTACAAAAAAACAAGACCATGATGAAAGCGCGCGCCGCATTTTAACCATATCATTGATGCGTCTCCCAATGATATATAGGATTGAATTACAACACCAAAACACCCCGTGGACAATGTCTGTTGTCTGTTGACACGAAGACGAGACGCATCAATTACATATTGTTTAATTTTTTTTGGTGTAATTGGTACATCTCTACCACCCCACCTTAAAAAAAAATTTCCGCACGGCATTTTTAAACCGTGCGGAAATATAACATTTTAATTAAATAAAAATCGAGTAGGTGAAATGCCACGATACTCCTGACGAATCTTGATACAACTCAAATCTTATATCTCAAAAACATATTGTCGAAATAACCAATTTTATTCAGTCTTATATTATTACCAAATACAACTCTTCTTATACAATAGCTATCATAATGTGACAAAACGCCCAAAAAGGAATTCATTTTATTCTGTACTTTACTATTATCCGTCAACTCGCATGTTTTAATCTTCTTGACTATTCTCTCTAATGATGAAGTGGATATATATGTACGAAATGGCTTAAGAAATGCACCAAGAAATTCAATGCCATGATACGCATTATATATCCTTGTTTTGTGCGGATGTATCTCAAGATACAAGTTCTCTTTCAAAAAAACACTAATCTTTGGAATGATACTTTTCAGATATTCTCTGTTGTTCGACACTATGTATGCATCATCGACATATCGTCCGTAGTGACGACATTTTAACTTTCTCTTTACATATTGATCAAAAACATTTAAATATACATTGCTGAATAATTGCGACGACAAGTTTCCTATAGGCAATCCACAATTATCTTTCGTAAAAAAAAGACTCTTCTCCTCAGGTAACTTATCCCAATCCATAATTTCTCCTAATACGTTACAATCTTTCAACGGATCATAACTTACAATAGTCTCTATAAGATAATCAACAAATTGATAATCTATTAGATAAATATTTTTCGTTTTTGAAATAGTATTTCTACATATTTCTAATAATTTTTCCCTATTGATATTCATGAAATAACCTTTAATATCTATCTTTAAGATAAAACATGGTTTTGAATATCCTTTCGACACACTCAGAATGTGATGCCGTAGTCTTTTGATTCCAAAATGTGTTCCTTTGTTTTTAATACAGCTGTAAGAATCATAAATAAATCTTTTCTCAAAAATCTCATGAGTGTAATTGTAGAAGAGATGATGAACTATTCTATCACGAAAATTGGCGGCAAACACTTCTCTCATTTTAGGCTCATGAATTATGAAACAATCTGAGGGCTGAGGTTTATATATTCCATCTATAAGTTCATCTCTTAATTTAACAAGATTGTCTTCAAGATTATATTCAAATTTCAGTTGATAGTTCTTATTACGTTTATTCTTTCTTGCATCTTTATATGCTCTATAAAGATCCAACAGCAACTGTTCCCTATTGATAGAAAAGTGACGGACTTTATCTTCTGACAATGATTTATTTGTAAGTTCTCGGACAGGGCGCACCGTGTAGCCGTTGTTGCGATTGTTGTTGTTCACGTTGTGACTCGCACTATCGAATTTGAGGTTGTACGCGTTGTTGGTATTACCACTGTTAGGCGTAGAACACCGAGCATCTCTTTCGGGGTAATCATCTATACTGAAAAGCGATAAAGAACATTCTTTATTATCATGTAATTTACTCGCCGACTTTTTCTTATTTACCATATAATACGGTCAGATTACCTTCTTTTTACATTGAATTTACTTTGCACACTGTCAACAGCCTTAACCATTGACATTCCAGCTAAATCATCTTTTAATATTTCCGTCACTTTATATTTTAGACGCACGTCCGTGCGTCTCTACGAGAGATTTCACTTTTTTCCCAAGCCGATAACTGTTTCGACATGGATGTGGTCTGTTCTACAAAATTTATATATTTTCTTTCTGATATATATTTCATATCGCACATCAAGCGTATATACACCTGTACTTCGAGCAAGCTTTCCCTCATCTTTACAATTGTAGATAGTTTATCTCTCGTTCTGTTGGCTCTATATATCAGAACTATAATTTCCATTATTTTCTTTCGCAGTTCCTGACCAATGGTATAACGACAGTCTCTTGGAACATTGGGCATCATTCTGTTTATGTCCAACAATAACGAATAAGACGCCTTGTATATAGGAAGATTGGTATATATAGCCATTTTAAACTTTCAAACATTATTAAGTAATTTTCTCAGTTCCGACAAAAAGACAGTACATTCTATCATAGTTTTATTCTCCAAAGGAAAACTTCTCAATCGTTTTATCACTTCACGCTCAGCTTCCATTCCTGCCAATGGCAGTGAATTAAAATCTCCTTTTGATGATGGTTCTGTAACTATTGTTGTTTTCCATGTTTCGTATGCTTCTTCATCTGGTATTTCTTCTATGTTCAACTCTATATCGAAGCCATATTCCGTCTTAGTTGATTTCCTCTCCCCGATATTGTTAAACAAACTCTTTTCTGGAAATCCGATATAATAAATATCTGTCTTCAGAGACTTGATGTATTTTCGCATCACCTTGTGCTCCGTGATACAACATTGAAACAACCATGCTGAATGATTGTATGCTCTATAGAACTCCCCCGACTTGACAAGTCTTATTGTATTGGTAGGAGCTTCTTCTTCAAATTTTATTGCATCAATGTATGTTGGCATTTTTCAGTTAAAAAATTTCGCCGGATTCGCCGGATTAAGCCGTCGGGCTTCTTAAATAGCCCGACGGAAATAAACCGAATAAATTAAATAAATTGAATGCGCTTCGCTTCTATTCTCGGACAGGGCGCACCGTGTAGCCGCTGAGGCGATTGCTGCTGTAAACGTAGTGACTCGCACTATCGAATAGGAGGTTGTACGCGTAGTCGGTATCACCACTGTCAGGCGTAGAACACCAATAGTAACCGATGCTACCAGCATTATTGAGCGAAGACCCGTGACGATAGCCCGCAGCAGGAAGGAAGATACTATTGCCATTTGGACCGGTTACTTTATATCCCATAGTTCCATTCTGTAGTAGCCATGTCCATGTACAATTATCTATTAACTCTTGCATTTCAGAACTTGTTGGCATTCTCCAGTCTCCGCCCCAGTTGGCTGCGGCAGCATCGTATTGAGCGTTGCCGCTGATATTGCTCATAGATTCTCCGTAGGTAACGCTGTTTTCTTCAGTATATCTATTTTTTGTACTTACTTCTCCCCACGCGTAATAATTGCCATACTCTTCAGATGCTGTTGCTCCAATATTATATGTAGCCCATTTCAAACCTGATGGCAAGCCAAGATCTACATAGTCTGTAAATGCACTTTCTGACAAGGTTGTAAAAGAAATAACCTCACTATATGAAGTACCATAACTATTTGTAGCGTATGCCTTAACATAATATGTAGTATTAGGAGTTAAGCTTGACAATACTTTTGTTATATCTCCTAAAGTATTATCCAAAACAACTTTCTCATCTGCTTCAGTAGGCTCGGAATTAGTACCCCAATAGAAGCCACGTTCCGTCAATTCTGTGCTACTCGAGACGTATGTGTTTACAATAGCTGTAATATCTGTATTATTTATTGTAACAGAAACCGAAGGTGCTTCTTCATCTTCACTATCTTTGACAGGACGTATTGTTTGTCCACAATATCTATTACGGCTTGACACATAATTGTTACCATTATAAAAACACATATAGTAAGAACTGACATTATCGTCTTTTGGCAGTGAACTCCAATAATAACCATAAGTACCAATATCTTTACCAGACGTTCCATCACGATAGCCCGTAGTAGGAATGAATATACTATTGTCATTGGTCTTAGATTTCACCTTATAACCTTGTTTTCCATTTTGTGTTGTCCATTCCCAAGTACAATAATCTATCAATTCTTGCATTTCAGAACTTGTTGGCATTCTCCAGTCTCCGCCCCAGTTGGCTCGTGCGGCATCGTATTGTGCATTGCCAGAAATGTCATCTAAAGGAACGCCGTATGTTTCACTGTTTTCTTGAGTGTATGAAGTTTTAGGTACTACCTCACCCCATGCGTAATAATTACCATAAACTTCAGGACTTGTTGCTCCAACATTATATTTAGCCCACTTCAATTTGCTTGGTAAGCCAAGATCTACATAATCATCATATGCACTTTCTGCTAATGTAGTAAAGGAAACAACTTCACTATATGAAGTGCCATTGCCATTGGTAGCGTATGCCTTTACGTAATATGTTGTATTTGGAGTTAAGTTAAGTATAACCTTTGCCTTGTTTCCTGTTGTGTTTTCCAAGACGACCTTATTGTCTGTTTCACTTGGATTTGTATTTGTACCCCAATAGAAACCACGTGCTGTAATCTCAGAATTAGGACTTGAAACGTAAGTATTTATTACAGCTGCAATATCTGTGGTCTCCACCGAAGCTGTAACCGATGGCACCTCTCCATCTTTCCAATCTATAACAGGGCGCACCGTGCAGCCGCTGTAGCGATTGCTGCGGTTGTACACGTTGTGACTCGCACTATCGAAACTGAGGAGGTACGCGAGGTTGGTATTACCACTGTGAGGCGTAGAACACCAATAGTAGCTATCTCCGCATGTTCCACTTGTAAATGTTGAACTTTGAAAATATCCCGTAATAGGTAAAAAGATACTGTTGCCATTAGGTCCAGTTACCTTATAACCTTTAACGTCGTTCTGTGTCGTCCATTCCCAAGTGCAATCATATCTCAATTCATATATTTCATCGTATGTCGGCATTCTCCAGTCTCCACCCCAGTTGGCTGTGGCTGCATCGTATTGTGCATTGCCTGAGATGTCGTCTATCTGCTGTTCGTAGGTGACAGAGTTTTCTGTAGAATAATTATCTTTTGGTGCTATCTCACCCCAAGCGTAGTAGTTACCTTCTGCTTCGGATGTTTTTGCTCCAACATTACAGGTAGCCCATTTGACACTAAGTCCAAGGTCAACCCATTCATGTCCGTTCTCAATATTATCTTGAGAATACAATGGCTGAGAAAATCCTATTAAACAGCCAAAGATTATTGAAATTAAAAAAGTCTTTTTCATAATTATTTTATTTAAAATGTCAACAGACAACGGACAACAGACAACAGACCTTGGGTATGCATCAGCATCAACGTGGACAAAGACTGTTGACCGTTGACTGTTGACCGTTGTCTTACTTCATATAAACCACTTTATTTCTTTGTATCATGTTTCCGTTTACGTACATATTAATAATGTATATTCCTGTTGGGATGTCTGACTTAGGTTGCCATTCGTAGGTGTATTTGCCGCGGCTTTGTGTGCCGAGTTCTATCTTGGCTACTTCTTGTCCCATGACATTGGTCACGGTGAAGTGCATGTTGCCGCTCTTCTCTCCTACCAAATATGGTATTGTGATACTGCTGTTGAATGGGTTAGGATAAGGAGAATCGAGTACGAACACCTCGTCTTCTGCATTGATTCTCATCGTCTCCTCTATGGCAAGTACGTTGCTGCCGCTTGGATCTGCCAATATCATATCATCGACATCGGCATAGCCTACCTTAAGGATGGCATGCTTGCCGGCAGGAAGCTTGGCGCCGCTCATGCTGTATGCCATGAACATATATCTTCCGTCATTGACATACTGTCCAATCTGTTCAAAATTATCCATAGCAGAGAGTGCCTCTATCTGAGACTCGTCATCACAGTCTAAATAAACCTGGATGCCGGCGAGTTCTACAGGAGTATCGACATACAATATTCCATCTACAATAGAATATACAGCTGTTGCAACAGGAGCTCTTTCAGCTTCATACTTGCCATTGATTATCACATTGACAATACCTACAATATCCATAACGTCAATCTCGCCGTCGCCGTTGATATCGGCTGCATCGAATACGAAAGGCTGAGGTGTATCGCCAGTGATATAATTTACAACAGTTACAATATCAGCCACGTCAACAGCGAGACTACCGTTAGCATCGCCTGGTTGTGCAGTGAGAGGAACTGTAGAAACATTTGTTGAAGCATCGCTTTCGGTGAGGTTGGTACGTAAGGTCTTGTAATAATAGTAATAACGCTCACCCGGAATAACGTCGTAATCGGTGAATTTGGTTTCTTCTGTTATCATCTCTGTGTTGATAAGTATTGTATCGGTATTGACACCTCTTTCGTCCTTTTGGTAACGATACATATTCCATCCAAGATGGTCGTTGAAATAAGTAGAGTCGTTTTCCCAAGCGAGATCCACCTTACCTATACCAGGTGTTGCTTCGAAGCCCGCGCTCATCGATCCGGCAGCAGAGACTTGTACGTTGAAACGCATATTCTCTACAGGTATCTCAAAGTTCTCGTTATCTCTTGCATTAGCGACATAGATACGGTTGAGACCGTCTGTCACTGTTGAAGCGTTTAAGTTCAAATACACAGTGTATATTGTGCTGTCTGCGCTCCAGCTGCCGTTTTCGGCTATAGCCACCTGTGTATACGGAGGACGCACGCCCATTGCCACCATAGGAGTTACGCTCTTATCCATGGCACGGTTGAAATAAACCTCAAACTTATGTTCTCCCACACCAAGAGGCACCACCTCATCAAACTCGTCTTGAGCATCCTTGCCATTGACAAGAACCTTCCAAACAATGCCGTGAGCCTTTGAAGAAGGACGACGCTCGGCTGTGCTTTCATCTATATCATTAAGAGAAGTAGAATTTGGAGTATCAATATCATAAATACGAGAGCTAATTATCTCATCATTTGAAGAACCAAGATAAGTACCCTTCAACGGGAATATAGTCATATCACTACCTGTATGGGCAATGTCATAATAAGACATAATATTTCCATTATAATTTCTTTGATAATTACTAAACATATTACCCAACAATATATAACCTAATTTACTTTCATTGTAAATATAACCATATGAGGAAGAATTATAATTACCAATAATATTATTACCGGATTCATAAACACCACCTACACCATTATTATATAATGTTACGTAAACATCATTGACAGAACTCGAAAAATAGTTAGTCTTTAAGTATAAACTACTATTGTAAAGCAAATTGCTATTTGTATAATTAGGGTAATAAGAATGAGAAGAAGAATATCTAACGATACAATTATCTATTGTAGCTTTTATAACATAATTTATTTCCACATTATTAATTTGAGTATTATCTAAGACATCGCTAACATATTCAAACACTTCCTCTCCCTGAGAATAACAATAATAATAACTTACAGAATTACCATTGTAAATTTTTGCATATTCTATCACACAATAAGAAAGAGTATCGCTGCGGTTTAGTTCCATTGTATATGTACTAACGCCAAGGTCTGTCTTGGTAAATGTTATCATATTGTCTTTAGTTCCTTTTGCTATTATCTTACCTTGGCTTACGAGTTTAACACCATCTTTAAATCTTATGGTAGTTCCAGGCTCAATGGTAAGTGTCACACCTTCTGGGACACCGAGTGTCTCTGTCACTATATAATGTACGTTAGGTTCGAGAGTGGTATTTTCTGAGAGGATACCTTTCAACTCTACTCCGTTTTCTACTTGTATAGTGAAATGATATTCCATAACGCCTTCTGCATTAGGGCAGGTAGCTTTTAATACCAAGCAGATATAACGTCCGTCAACAACGTTTTCATTTATCTTAAACTTAACAGGGTTCACTGCCTTGCTCTTGGCGTAAGCAGAGAGATTATGTCCGAAGTCTATGTTGGTATTTTCAATAAACTCTATTGTGCTTTCATCTTCGTTTTCTTCAAACTCAATCCAGTAGGTGATGTCTTCTGCTGCTCCCCATGTAGTACGTATTGTAGGATAGAACAACATTGTCTCGCCTGCGTCAGGTCTGAGGTCGCCGTCGCCTTCTTCCTCATCATTGAGTTCGTATGTCACCAATTGCAACTGAGCCGGTGCAGGTCCTGCGTTATAGCATGCTTCAAAGTCAACGTTAGCACCTGAGGTATTGATAAGGTCGCCCCAGAGCATCTCCTGTGAGGCATACGGCTTAGCATGAAGAAGTGCCGAGATACCGCCAGCTACCAAAGGACAAGCCATAGATGTTCCGTTGAGATATTTATAGTTACCGTTTTGTACCGTACTTACTATGCCTGTACCAGGAGCGCGTAATTCATAATTGTAAAGTTGCTCCTCGCTATATCCGGAATATGAAGGACCGTCGCAGTCGTAGTTGGAGAAAGAAGCCAACCCATAACCACCGTCTTCAGTTTCTGTCGTAGCCTGTACTCCAAGAACGAAAGTAAATGCTGCTGGATACATAGGCATTTGTGGAGGGAAGAGTGGCGCACAAGGTGCTGTCGGGTCAATATTCAAACCGTCGTTACCGGCTGCTGCCACGAGAACGCTGCTTTGATATGCCTGAGCGAGTACCTGTTCAAGAGCGATAGAATAGGCGTAAGTACCGATACTCATGCTAATGATGTCAGCGCCGTTGTTCTTGGCATAGCTTATACCTTCAATGATAGTTGAGATAGAACCTGTTCCGTTGCTTTGCATAACGGTGATAGGCATGATATAAGTCTTAGGGTTTGCACCAACAACGCCCTTGCCATTGTCACCCACAGCAGCAATGATACCGGCGCAGTGCGTTCCGTGTCCGTTATAGTCGTCCATCTTGGCGGTCTTGTTAACGAAGTCATAACCATGTATGTCGTCTTTATAACCATTGCCGTCGTCATCGGAATTGTTGTCAATCTCATTAGGGTTAGTCCAGATGTTATCGGCGAGGTCAGGGTGTTCAATATCGACACCAGTATCCAAGACAGCGATAATCATACGATCGCCATCTTCATTCTCGTCAATCTCCCAAATCTTATCAATCTTGGTAGCCTTCAATCCCCATTGGTGTTTATAGAAAGGCTCATTATGATAAGCATCATGGTTATGATGATGATGACCATGACCGCCATCTCTGTCATCCTCCTCAACACTCAGCGACTCGGTGACCTGGTGACTTGGCGACTCTTCTATTCCAACGGAATAAATGAGATAGTTAGGTTCAGCAAACTCAACCTCATCCATTGCGTTAAACTCCTCGATGAGGTTGTCGGTGAGAGCGCGGATGTCGAATTCAGGCTGTCCGGCTTTGTCGGCAGGAGCGTTAATCTTCACTAAGCAGAGACGGCTGAGGTCGCGTTCCACCACATCACCGCCGTTATAGCTCTTTGAAGAACGCAGCTCGCGCTTAGGGTCGTCGTTAGGACAAAGTCTGTCGATAGAGACGAGCTCATATCTTCTCAAAACTTTGTCAACGTTAGAGATACCGGTGCTTTTCAGCTGGTTGTCTCTGTCATACTCCAAACCGAATGGAGTGTTGTCGGCGAACTTCACAATGATTTCGCCTTCCACTGAATTGAAACGATTCATCTGGTCGATCTTAACGACCTCATCATCGTTGTTCGTGCTCTGAGCAAATACCGCTACAGAAGCGACGAGGAAAAACATTAGAGTTAAAATTCTCCTTTTCATGATATTTATTTTTAATAGGTTAATATTCAATTTAGGGTCAACGGACAACAGACTTTGTCCACAATCCTTTAGACTTTTATCTTTAGACATCTTGCTCATTGATTGAGACGTGTCAACGTGTATTTATTTTACAGGTTACGTGACGCGTCTCAACAATTTTCAACTTTCAATTTTCATTTCTTCTTTTCCTTCCATACGCGAACGCCAAGCCAGCGAGTAATAAGATTCCGCTGCCGAGAGGAGCTTCTGCCGATTGATGATCTGTCAATCCGTGAGCTGTTGGCAAAGCGGCTTCTACGCTCCATGAAGTACTTCTATTTGTCTCGCTGCTTTCATTGTAAGTAAAGAACCCGTCACTTTGTGCATTAAGACTCATCCCGAAACCTAATGCGAATATTAATGTTATTATGTTTTTTTTCATATTTTCTATTTTAAAGTCAACAGACAACAGTCAACGGTCAACAGTCCTTGGGTATGCAGTTTGGACAAAGTCTGTTGTCAGTTGTCTGTTGACTGTTGTCATTTATAATATTACCTTTTGTACTTTAACTTCTTTTTCATTAATAACTCTTACGACATACGCAGCTTTATTAAAACCGCTCACGTCAATTCTGTTATTGTCGTTAGCGACATCGTTAGAATAGACGACTCTTCCCATCATATCGATGATTTGAATTGTTCCTTCAGCGTTGATGATAAGCTCATCTCCTGACACGTAAACAAAATGACTGTTGTCAGTTGTCTGTTGACCGTTGTCCATCTTAATGACAAATCTGTCGGTATCATCAGTTGAGTTTGCCATAAAGCTATATTCGTTTTCGATAAGAAGATTTACTTTTTCTCCTTTCTTCTTATCGATAAGATAAAGATTGTCATAGTCTCCGTCAATGTCGAAAGTCAGTGTATAATTACCCATTTCTTTTGCGTCGAAATGAAGAGTAATTTCTGTTGTTTCTGGAGTATAATTATAAATGCCATAATTGACATCTTCTTCTGAAACATAAACATTAGCTATCTTTTCATTAAAGTTAAGAAGTTTAGGGAAGCCAGAATTTTCATCTGCAAAACGAATCACTACATTGTCGGAACCTTTAGCATTTGATGCTGTGATATTGATATAATCATTTTTCTCTCTTTTCAACTTTGCAGAATTGTCATATTCCAAATATGCACCAGCTCTTGTGGTACATACCATGAAACCTTCGCCAACCTTTATCGTTCCTTCTATATTATAAATATAAGAACCTGTAGATGAATTCAATGTAGCAAAACCATCTTCTATTCTTCTATAGTCAGCCAAATCCCAGTCAATGTTAAAAGTGAATGGGTTTCCTAATAGATAAAAATTAGCCAAGGCATTATTTGAACTATATGAATCTATTGCAAATTCAAAGAAAGAATCCGGATTTAAATTTCCCTTAAAAGAAGCTTGCGCTTGGGTCTGGTATGAAACAAGATAACCAATACCTGATATAAAAGACTCTTCAAAATCATCGCTGCTTTTATAGTTTATCCATTGAAGTTCTTGTGTTCCATCATATTTATATAAGTCATAGTCACCAGTTTCGGGTGTGAAGTCAGAGGTTAAGGAATTCTGCATAGGAGAAGAAACGAACTGCCATCCTGTTTTATCAAGATTACCCCAAACATCAGAAGGGACAACGATATTCTTCTTGAAAGTAGCAGCCACGTTTTCATTTGTCTGAATAATCTGACCGCCGTCTTCTATAATCAGAGCGTCGTAATCGGTATTGGTGATTGTCTCTGTCACAGTAAGGACTCCGTCATTTTGTATTGTCAACGACTTGCCTGCGTTAATCGTCAAGGAGTTAACAAGCACTTCACCTGTGATAACAGCATCGCCATCGATAACAACATCGTCTGTTTCTGTTGGCAAAGTAGCGTCTTGCCAATTTGATGTTTCGTCCCAAGAACCGCTGCCTGTGAAAGTAACGGCTGGTATTGGAGTTGTGAAATTGACGATGTAAGGATTAATATCATCTCCGTTGTCACCTTCCGATACAAATTCCAACACTTGACCGCAATCTAAAACCATCACTTCTTCAGTCTTATGGTTATATAACTTGAATGTCATAGATGTTGTAAGTTCCTCACTATACACATTAATATAATAGAGGTATTTATTTGTGATAGGAGAAAGTTTCGGCAATGCGCTACCTTTGACATCATCACCTAAAAAAACTCCTAATTCAAGCATCTCATTTTGCTGTTCTTCCTCATCAATATAAACAGTTGCTGTCAAAATCATGTCGTATTCCAACGGATTTGCTTTCCAATGCAATTCTACCGACATAAGTGTTTTAGCAAATAACAAAATCGCTAATGTTAAAAATGTCTTTTTCATAATTAATTATTTTTCTTTGAATATTTTAATACTTTTTCTTCGCCATCTGTATTATTGTAGATATAGCCTTCTCCAGGTTTTAAAACTTCGAGAGAACCGCTCCAGCCAAATCCCTCGTAATATTTCGCAAACTGGTCTCGCGATTTGATATAATCACCTTGTTTTGGAGTAAAGCCAAAGTCTATGTCATTCAAATTCAATTCCTCATTAAGAGGATAACTAATCCAGTTCCAACCAGATTGTAATGTCAGATTGAAATTTGAGACATCAGTCAAGAAGCCTTGCATCGTTATAGTATGCTCATTCTTCATATTGATTTTATACATATTACCATTATCAACTGTCGTCAAAGAACCGCTCCACATATCGTATTCATCATAATACCTCACAAATCCCATCTGTGATTTTATCACAAGTGCATTGTCACCGAGAGTCTGTTTAAGCATCTCAAATCCTTCTTCTCCATTGATGTCAATATTAGTTGAAAACCAATTCCATCCAGCCGACAAGGTTTTTGTAGAAACTGTTTTAAGCTCTATCTTCTTAATCTTATCTCCTTCAGAATCTTTGTTGTTACCTTTGATGTCGCTGAGAATGATGTTCTTCAAGCTGACAGTAGCCGTCTCGTTTTCGGCAGTGTCTTTTTTTGTAAGTCTTATCTTTAAGATGCTTCCTTCGTTACCGCTGATTATGACGTTATTCATAGAGAACATGATAATCTTGAAGGTAGAGTCGTTGGTTGCCACCGCTGTAAGCGAGAAACCTGAACATCTGTCGGTGAGGCTGAAGTCGCTGCTCGACAAGGTATAATACTCGTTAGGATAACTGAAGTCGGCTTGTACAGCTGTTATCTCGGAGTAGTTATTCATGTCGATAAGGACGTCTAAATATTTCATTGAAGTAATATCTTCGTTGCTTATTGAAAGACCGTTAGGTTCGTATCTGTTTCCACGTACCTTCACCACCACCAAGCCATTTGTCGGGTCGTTGCTATATATCCTCATTGTGCTTTGGAAATCGCCTTCGTCTTCTTTGTCACATTTTATATTGATGTTAGCGTTGCTATAGTTGTTTATCACCAATGGAAATGCAGTAGAACATGAAAGGTAGTCATCAGCAAACTTCACGCTGTCGATGCGCAAAGGAGCATTGCTTGTATTATTTATCAAAAGCATTTTCTCTGCCACTTCCGTAACAGACGATGCTTCAAACTCCTGAGTGGATGTTACGCTTATCTTTGGAGCTTTTACGTTGACATAACCATAATATGCATTTGACATCACATTAACAGCATTTACGTCTGTCAGTATTACTTTTTTAGGATAGAGATAATGATTGCCGGAGTTACCTTTAATCTTAACTTTGAAGCTTGCTATAATACCATCCTCATCACTGAAGTTTGCATTTGTCGGAGAGTAGGCCATCATCACGAGGGTGTCGTTTCTCATGTTTGCCGCTGCAATATGATCGACGCTGCGTGACGTCAACTTAAAGCTTCCAGCCTGATATTGAAGAGCTGACGGCATCTTAATAAAAAATTGAAAACCGGTAATGGCGTCCATATTGTTTACTTTAATAGAAATATCGACGATGCTGTCACAGTAGCCGCTCGTATTTTGTATATGCAACTCGTTCACCGAATAAGGATCTGCAATCACACTAACGCTCTGATTTCCATTGGCGGCGTCAGAGACTATGGTAATGTTGTAATTTACCGCACCAGCTACAGTTGGAGAATATACTATCGTAAATGAAGTGCTGCTTCCTACAGCGACAGTTTTCTCCGAGAATGAAGGACACGACAAACTCGCATCTGAGAACTGAATTTCGCTTATTGTAAGAGGCTCGTTGCCAACATTCTTAACGGTGAGCGTTCTATTATAAGAACTTCTGATAGGCACATGACCGTAATTGATTTGAGAAGTCGTTATCTGAATCTTTGGAGCCTTTATCATCACAGAGCCATCTGTAGTTGTGAGAGGCAGTTCTGTGTTTGAGGCACTTACTAATTTTGGTTTTATGTGAGACAGAGCAAATTCACCAGGTTCGTAGCCAAGTCTCAGCTGAAATGAAAAAATCTTACCTTCGTTACCGATAAAGGCGGCGTTAGAAAACGAATAGGCAAAGATTTTCAGCGAGCCATCAACCACCGTCGCTGAGAACTGATGGCCGTTGCTTCTATAAAGCACAGCCGAATTCTCGACGTATGAAAGATGTTCTCCCAAGGGTATCTCCGTCTGAAAAGCAATAAAACTGTCAGCGTTGCTCACCGACAGTTCTATCTCTACAATATCATCGGGCTGACCTTCCGCCGACGATAACGACATTGTGTTTTGAGCTGTCGTATAATACGAAGCTACAAAAAGAAACATCAATGTAAAAAATAAACTTCTCATGATTTATTGATTTAATAGATTAATTTCTCTTCGCGTATAGGCACGACGAAAGCCGTCAGCAGAGTAGATACCGCCAACGACCAATGTACAACTAATATCTAAAGGCAACTTCTATAAATTAAATTTGTGACAATCAGTTGGTTATATTGATATTTTTGTTATATTTGCTATAAATTTAAAAATATATGAAATATCAGAAGAAAACAGGAATGAGTTTGTTCGAACAGGAAAATACGATGGA
>JAFTUF010000061.1 GCA_017466405.1 Bacteroidales bacterium | reverse complement strand
TTTGCGTGCTTTATGTTTCTCTTTGGAATCTTTTTGCCTTTCTTTCAATCACATAGCTCGCTATGCTCTTTCAAGAAAAACAAAAATCTTCTCAAAGATAAATTCATAAATCACTCGCAAAGCAATTTATAGAAATCCCCTTAAATTGATTATGATAAATAATTTTTGTTTTTAATTTGTTTGTAATAATATGAAGAATATAGATAACAGAGTTACCCGTTTGTTTGGTATAAAATATCCGATAATTTCGGGAGGAATGGTATGGTGTAGCGGTGCTAAGTTAGCAGCTGCTGTTAGTAATGCAGGAGGTCTTGGTCTCATAGGTGCCGGCTCGCTCAAACCTGATATGTTGAGAGAGCATATTGCAAAATGCAGAGAACTGACAAAGGAGCCTTTCGGAGTGAATGTTCCATTGATGTCGCCATATTCTAAAGACTTGATGGAGGTTATAATAGAGGAGAAGGTGCCTATTGTTTTTACCTCGGCAGGAAATCCTCAGTTGTGGACCGAGACATTGCACAGTCATGGAATCAAGGTGGCGCATGTGGTGTCGAGTTCTAAGTTCGCACTTAAGGCTCAGCAGGCAGGTGTCGATGCTGTTGTGGCAGAAGGCTTTGAGGCAGGAGGCCATAACGGTCGTGAAGAAACTACCACTATGGTGCTGATACCTGCTGTGAAGAAAGTGTTGGATATTCCGCTCATCGCTGCTGGAGGTATTGCAACAGGTGCTGCCATGTTGGCAAGTTTTGCCTTAGGTGCAGAAGGCGTTCAAGTCGGAAGTCGTTTCGCTGTCAGTGTTGAAAGTAGCGCAAGTCCTGAGTTTAAGACTTTATGTACCACCTTGAACGAAGGTGATACCATGCTTTCTCTCAAGAAGATAAGTCCGACAAGATTGATAAAGAACAAATTCTTTGAACAAGTTGATGCAGCTGAGCAATCGGGTGCGACGAAGGAAGAGCTACAGGAAATCTTAGGACGCGGCAAGGCTCATCAAGGCATCTTCTTAGGAGATGTCGAAAACGGAGAACTTGAAATAGGTCAGGTCGCTGCTATCATAAGAGACATCCCAACGGCAAAAGAGATTGTCGATAATATGATTTCGGAATTAGAGCAAGCCATAGAAGATAACGTGAAGTCGTTGTTTTGAGATAATTTTCTAGTCTTTAGACTTTCTGTCGGAAAACGCTTCTTTGGTCTCCGACTCGGTGTATGTCGGCGAGAAGGTAATTGGCTGATACCGTGAAGACTTCATTTTATCAGTCGGAGGATGTCATGTCCGCCGACTGATTTTTTTTGTGGCTATTTGTGTTTTCTAAAATTATGTACACAAAAAAAATCTCCCACAATAACACGGATGAACTGACCGCTAATAATCACTAATAAAACACGAATATAATAATAACTCAAACGCGTCAGCTACACAATAAATCAAACCTGTGTAACTGACGCGCCCTTACATAGTAACTTAGTAACTCAGCAACTTAGTAACTCAGTAACTTAGTATCTCAGCAACTTAAATTACGTCCCTACTATCTGTCTATCGTCGCGAGGAACTCGTCGTTGGAATATGTCTTGGAGATTCTGTCTTTGAGGAATTCCATGGCTTCTACCGGTGTCATGTCGGCGAAGTGATTACGCAATGCCCATACTCTTGCAAGAGTGCGTTCATCGACTAACAAGTCGTCGCGGCGTGTGCCTGAAGCAACGATGTCGATGGCAGGGTAGATGCGCTTGTTGGAGAGACGTCGGTCTAACTGTAACTCCATGTTACCTGTTCCCTTGAACTCTTCAAAGATGACTTCATCCATCTTAGAACCAGTGTCTATCAAGGCTGTTGCGAGAATGGTGAGCGATCCGCCGTTTTCGATGTTACGTGCTGCACCGAAGAAACGTTTTGGCTTCTGGAGTGCATTGGCTTCAACACCACCCGACAAAACCTTGCCTGATGCTGGTGATACTGTGTTGAAAGCACGTGCGAGACGTGTGATGGAGTCGAGTAATATGACGACGTCGTGACCGCATTCTGTCAGGCGTTTTGCTTTTTCCAAAACGATGTTGGCTATCTTGACGTGTTTCTCTGCTGGCTCGTCGAATGTTGAAGAGATGACTTCTGCATTAACGCTGCGTGCCATATCGGTGACTTCTTCAGGACGTTCGTCTATTAACAATATAATAAGGTAAACCTCTGGGTGGTTCGCTGCTATCGCATTGGCGACTTCTTTCAACAAGACGGTCTTACCTGTCTTAGGCTGAGCCACGATGAGACCACGCTGACCTTTGCCGATAGGGGCGAAGAGGTCCATAATTCTTGTTGATACTGTACATCCTTTGTGTCCTGTGAGGTTGAATTTCTCTGTCGGGAACAATGGTGTGAGGAAGTCGAATGGGATACGGTCTCTCACTTGTTCTGGTGTCAAGCCGTTGATTTTGTTAACCTTGATGAGAGGGAAATATTTCTCGCCAGACTTAGGAGGTCTGATGATACCTTGTATGCTGTCGCCTGTCTTAAGGCCGAACAATTTTATCTGTGATTGTGAAACGTAAATATCGTCAGGTGAGTTGAGGTAGTTGTAATCGGAGGAACGTAAGAAACCGTAACCGTCGGTCATTATTTCCAAGACGCCTTCTGCGTTGACTACAGCGTCGAATTCAGAGATGAGATCTTCTTTACGAGTGTGTTTTACTTCTTCAGTCTTTTTCTCAACTGTCTCGTAAACAACTTGCTTTTCTTCGACGATAGCTTCTGTTGTCTCTGCTATAGCAATCTCTTCGGTGATGACTTCTGTTGTTTCTTCAGTGACGACTTCTTCAGTCTTAACTTCTTCGGTTTCAGTTTTTTTCTTCTTGGTAAAAGAAACGTGCTGGACTTTGTTTTCCTCTTCGTCGTTGTTGATGGTTGTCTTCACGACGTCGGTTCTTTTTCCTATTCTTGGGCGTTTCTCACGTTTTGGTTTAGTGTCGGTGGCAGTAGGGTCGGAGTTAGCGTCTTGACCTTCGTTCTTTTGTTCAGAAGCAGCGTTTTCAGCAGCTTTTGCGCTTTCAATCTCTTTCACCTTGTCAGGTCTCGAAGTGGCTACCTTACGTCCTCTTTTCTTAGGCTTATCGGCTTGCAGAATGCTTTCTGTTGCTTTAACATCTTCCTTGACGCTGTCGTCTTTTATGATGTCAGGGTGAACTGCCTGTTGGTCAATGATTGAATATACAAGGTCTTCCTTAGGTTGATTGACGTTTTCAATGCCTAACTGAAGAGCTATCTCCTTAAGTTCAACTAACGATTTTTCGTTTAGTTCGTAGATGTCGTACATAGAATTTTCCTTTTGAATTAAAATTGTGATTAAGGAACTTATTTTTGAATTTAAAGCGACGGAACCGTCTCTTTTTATTGGAACAACGAACTGATGTCGTTTGTTCAAATGATGTGCAAAGATACTACATTTTATTAAAAAAACAAGTCTTTTTTAATTTTAAAAAAAATATTTTTTCAACAAATCTTATCACTATATTTGCAAAAAAAATAAATGTTTTAATATGATACAAAGAATTCAAACAGTGTTCCTTTTTCTGGCTGCTATTTTCGCCGGAATTTTGTTCTTCAGTCCTATCGCTTCGTTTGCTTACGGCGAGGGTTTAATGAAACTGACTATTTATGGTGTGGAAAATCAAGTTGACGCACAGCAGTATTTCTCAGGTGTTTACGCTTTGCCGTTGCTTTTGATGACGATTATACTTGTCGTTCTTCCGATGGTGATTATCTTCTTGTACAAAAAGCGCGAGCTTCAATATAAGCTTTCGTCATTGAATGTTTTCCTCAACGCTATCTTGTGCGGATTGATTTTCTTGTTTTATGCTTCTAACGTACAGAAGACCATCGCTGCTGAGAGTGTAAGTTATTTGTTTGGAACATACGTACCTCTTATTAATATGGTGTTGTCGATTTTGGCAATGAGATGGATCAAGAAAGATATTGAGCTGATTAAATCTATCGACCGTTTGCGTTAAAAGATGATTTAAAAGAAAAAACGCTGCGACTAATCAATCGCAGCGTTTTTTTAGTATCTGTCGGCTTCGTATATCTCCAACTCTTTGGCTTCCTTGCCTTCTATCGTAAACCTCAGCATCGTCACTTTCTTATGGAATCCCTTCAGTCCGGCGGCTCCCGGGTTGAGATGCAGCAGGTTTAACTTCGGGTCGCGCATCACCTTTAATATATGAGAGTGGCCGCTGATGAAGATGTCGGGCTTCTCTTCTAAAAGCAACTGCTTGATACCTTGGGCGTAAGCGTTGGGATAACCTCCGATGTGCGTCATCACGACTTTCATATCCTCGACGGTGAAAATCTGAAACTGAGGATAGTCGGCTCTTATATCCCAATCGTCGATATTACCATAAACGGCTCTGAATCTGTTTGTAAAAGAAGTGGACGAAGTCTGTTGTCCGTTGATAAACGCTTCTAATTCAATAGCGACATCTGTGCTGCCAATATCACCGGCATGCCAAATCTCGTCGCAGTCTTTGAAGAAATCGTAGATTGCAGGATTAACCCAGCCGTGGGTGTCGGATAACAAGCCTATCTTCACCATAATCAAGGAATTCTATATGAGATACCTACGCTTAAAACTTCTTTGAATTGTAAGAATGATTCTCCTTCGATAGGTTTGATGTCTTCGTCATAAACGAGACGTGCTGTGATGTTGCAGTTCAACCAGTTGTTGACTTTCATAACAAGAGCGTTGTCCCAGTCGAAGTCGAGACGGCAACCGTAGTCTTTTCCAAGAGCATTAGCGTCTCTGTTTTGCATGTAGTCGTAGAAAACGATGAGTTTAGATGTGAAGACTACGTTCTTGAAGATTTCGTAGTTGACGTTAGCAATCAACTGAGCACCGAGTTCCATACGGAATTTGCTTCCGTGTTCTAAAATCTCGCCTGTTTCAGGATCTATCAAAGCACCTTTAACACCGAATGCGCCAGCGTCGGCTAATTCTTGGTCGTTGACGATTGTCAAACGTCCTGAAGCAGGGGCGAGGTTTAATGAGAACCATTTTGAAGGTGTGTACTGAGCACCGAGACCTACTGTCAAATAAGCAGGAGCGAGGAAGGTGGAAATTTTATTTGTACTATCGGTCTTATAATCGAAACCGTCTGCAAACTGTGTCTGGAAGTTGAGGTTAGCAGTGACGAACAATTCGTCCTTGACAACGTCGTAACCATACAAAGAACTTAAATTAATACGGTCGTCTGTCTTTAATGGTTTTTCATCGAAATCGAAATAGCTGTAACCCAATGCTAAATCCAAGGTGTTGTCCCATTTTGATTTTCCTTTGGCGAAGTTGATGTTGTACTTGAAAGTGCTCAAACCGTTGATGTTATCTTGACCACCAGATGTCCAGTTTGAGAAGTGGCTTTGTGAGACGTTAAGACCGACGAAACCGCCGTGAGTCCAATTTTTTTGTTCTGCTTCTTCTTGTGCGAAAATCATCTGCGATGCAAAGAGCATCACTGCGAATGTAAGTAAAAACTTTTTCATAAAGATATAATTTTAATTGTTGATTAATATTGATTTCCATCGTGATAGTTTCTCTCTCCGAATTGGAAAGTGATGTCTTGTGTTGTATGAGTTCTCACGAGCTGACCGTCTTTTACGCCGGGAATCCAGTTGAGATTCTGTATCAGACGTATGGCTTCGTTGTCGCATCCACCGCCGACGCTGTTCTCGATTACGATATTAGAAGCCTTGCCGTCGGTCTCAATGATAAAGCTGAGTTTCACAGTTCCTGAAATCTCGAATTCTTTTGCGTGGTCGGGATATTTTAGCTCGGAACGAAGATACGCGCCGATAGTGATGTTTTGGTTGTTGAAATATGGTTTCGGCGCTCTTTCTAATTGTTTCGACTCATATATAATATAAGAGGTGTCGATAGTTTCTTCCTGCTGTGGTATGGATTTGTATTTCTCCATATTTTTGAGATAAGTCTTAGGGGAGAAGTTTATAGTATATTCGTGTTGATATTCAATAGGGAGGTGGTCTCTTGTGGCAGGTTTCCATTGGATGAGCTTCACGAGATGAATGGCTTGGGTAGCGCATTCTTCATCAAAAGCGTTCTCAGCCTTATGACCGAAAGCATTGCCGTTTTTATCGACGGTGAATGTAACCGTGACTTTTCCTTTAAGACCTTTGTCTAAGGCAGCTTGCGGATAAACAAGATGTTGTTGTATCATGTCTTTCAACAAAGCTTTGTCGGTGACTGTCGTAGGTTGCATTATAGTTTGAGCGTTGACGAGCTTCGCGAGAAACAGAATCATCAGTGTGAGATATACTTTGTTGTTTTTTAAGATATTAGTTTTCATATCGATAAAAATTAAATAAACTAAAACTAAGGCGCAAGTTAGCAAAAACTTTTTAAAGCGTGATTATTTTTCTAAGAAAATAATTTTTAATTCTTAAATTTGTACGCTTATAGAAAAACAGTTAGAATATGGATAATAATATGGTTTTTGGACTTCACCCGGTTGAAGAATTGATTAAGGCAGATAAAGAGATAGAAAAGATTTTCGTTCAGAGCGGATTGCGTTCGCCACAGATTTCTGAGATAACTAATTATGCTAGAGCGCATAAGATCACGGTTCAATATGTTCCGTTAGAGAAACTGAATCGTCTCACGAGAAAGAACCACCAAGGCGTAGTGGCGTTTATCTGTCCTATCTCGTATCAGCTGATAGAGGAGGTGGTGCCAATGGTTTATGACGAGGGAAGGATGCCTTTTATCGTGATATTAGACAGAGTCACCGACGTGCGTAATTTTGGTGCTATCGCTCGTACTTGCTACGCAGCAGGCGTCGATGCCATCGTGATACCTTCTCGCGGCTCCGCATTAATTAATGGTGACGCCATGAAGACATCAGCCGGCGCATTGTCGAGAATCAATGTATGTAGGGTGGAAAATCTCAAAGACACCATAGATTTCCTCAAGAGCAGCGGCGTGAAGATCGTCTCTATTTCCGAAAAAGGACGTAAGAATATATGGGAATCCGATTTCAAGATTCCGGTTGCGATAATGATGGGCTCGGAAGAAGACGGCATCAGCGAGGCATATCTGAAACGCTCCGACGAACATCTTCTCATCCCAATGCCAGGCGACATCGACTCTTTGAACGTCTCCGTTGCAACAGGCATCATCACCTTTGAAGTCGTGAGACAGAGATTGGGGATATGAGTTGCTGAGTTACTGAGTTGCTGAGTTACTGAGTGACTTAGTAACTTAGAATCTTAGCATCTTAGTAACTTAGAATCTTAGCATCTTAGTAACTTAGAAACTTAGCATCTTAGTAACTTAACAAAAAAAAGCAGCGCGAAAATCTTCACGCTGCTTTTTTGTTTCCATCAAAGAATTATTATTTGCTCTTGCGAGTTGCTTCTTTAATTCTAGCTTTTTTACCACGTAAGCCTCTGAGGTAGTAAATACGTGCTCTTCTAACTGCACCTTCTTTGTTTCTTTCGATGCTTTCAATCATAGGTGATGAGATAGGGAAGATTCTTTCTACACCAACGTTGCCCGAAATCTTTCTAACTGTGAAAGTTGCGTGTGAACCTTCACTTGCGCGTTGTAAAACTACGCCTTGGAATTTTTGTAAACGTTCCTTGTTACCTTCTACGATTCTGTAAGTTACAGTGATTGTGTCACCAGCTTTAAACTGTGGAAAATCCTTAACCTTAACTTGATCTTCAACAAATTGAATTAACGCGTTCTTCATTTCTGATATAATTTTCTTGTTCTTTATTCTTCCTTTAAAAAAGTGTGCAAATATAGGAATTTTTTAGATACAAATTACACTATTTATTTTTTTTTCAAAATTTCATACATTTCGGGTCTTCGAACCTTCGTTCTTTCCATTGCCTGCTGGAGTTTCCACTCGTCGATGAGCTTGTCGTTGCCCGACAAAAGCACCTCTGGAACAGCCCATCCTTTGTATTCTCTCGGTCGTGTATATACAGGTGGCGACACCAATCCGCTTTGAAAAGAGTCGCTGAGCGCAGAGGTCTCATCATTCAAAACGCCTGGAATCAGTCTGACCAAACTGTCGGTCAAGACAGCCGCACCTAATTCTCCTCCCGACAAAACATAATTTCCAATCGAGATTTCTTTTGTGATGAGGTGTTCTCTGATTCTCTCGTCTATACCTTTATAATGTCCGCATAAAATGATGATATTCTCGTAGAGCGACATCTGATTGGCGAGAGGCTGCGTAAGCAATTCTCCATCAGGACTCATATAAATGACTTCGTCGTAATCTCTCTCCGATTTCAGATGACTTATGCAGTTATCTACAGGTTCTATCATCATCACCATTCCGGCTCCAGATGAGAAAGCGTAATCGTCAACGCGATTGTGTTTGTCGTTGCTGTAGTCTCTGAGATTGTGCAACTTAATGTCAACAATGCCTTTCTGAACAGCTCTCTTGATGATGGACTCTGTGAAAGGTCCTTCAAACATCTCCGGAAATATTGTGATTATGTCTATCCTCATCTTAAAATTTTTTGCAAAAATACTAAAAAATAGGAGTGTTGTTAAATTCTTCAGAAAAGAAAATTAGTTCTTTATTTCTTGAATGATTTATCGTAAATTTGCAGAAATAAAATTATAGAAAATGAAGAAGCTATTTACCTTATTAATGATGTTGGGACTTTGCATTTCGGTCAGCGCACAGATAGCTCCCGACAAGTATTGGATTCAATTTGCAGACAAGAACAATTCACCTTATTCCATCGACAGGCCAGAAGAATTTCTGAGCGAGCGTTCTATTCAACGCCGCGTAGATTACGGTATCGCCATCGACTCTTACGACATTCCTGTTAACCCGTCGTACCTTCAGGCTGTAGCCGATTGCGGAGCGGAAATCCTTCATCCTTCAAAATGGTTGAACGGCGTCACCGTGATTGCTAACAGCAGCTCTGTCATCAGCGCGATAGAAGCTTTGCCGTTTGTGCAGACAACTCGCTCTATCGAAAACGATGAGTTGAAACAGATGATAAAAGAGAAAACTTATTTCTCAAATGAAACTTTGAAACCTATTGATGCAAAATCAGTTCAAGATAATGATTACGGAATGGCGCTTCCTCAGATTGAGCAGCTTAATGGTGTTGCTTTGCATGAGAGAGGCTACCAAGGACAAGGTATGTGGATTGGAATCTGCGACGGTGGTTACCTCGATGTCGATGGTCATGAGGCTTTTGCTGATATGCGCGACAAAGGACGTCTGCTCGGAACCCGTGATTATGTCTATAAAAATGGTATCGTTTACACAGATTCTTCGCACGGAACATCATGTCTGAGTCTTATGGCAGGTAACGTTCCTGGCAAATACGTAGGAACAGCTCCGCTCGCATCGTATTTCTTGTGCAGGACAGAAGATGTCAACAGCGAGAGTCTTCTTGAAGAATACAACTGGGTCTCGGCAGCTGAGTTTCTCGACAGCCTTGGCGTTGACGTGATAAGTACATCTTTGGGATATATTACATTCGATAACTCACAATTCGACCATGTTTATGAAGACGCCGATGGAGCAACTTGCGCTATCACCATTGGCTCTGAGATTGCATGTTCGCGCGGTATCATGTGCGTGACATCAGCCGGCAATGAAGGCGACAGCGACACTTATCCTTATATCAGCGCTCCTGCCGATGGCGAGAATGTATTTACTATAGGTGCAGTAGGTGCTAATGGCAATAGGGCATATTTCAGTTCGATAGGACCAACCTACGACGGAAGAATAAAACCTGACGTAATGGCTCATGGTTATGGCGTGACGGTAGCTTCTCCTGGTGGTGACAGCTATTACGAAGGCTCGGGAACATCATTCTCATGTCCTGTGCTCGCTGGCATGCTGACTTGTTTCTGGCAGGCTAACAAACATCTCAAACCAGAAGTGATAAGAGATGTCTTGCGTCAACATTCCAATAGATATTCAAATCCAGATAATGAATATGGCTACGGAATACCAGATTTTTTAGCTGCTTTAGAATCGCTCTCAATAGAGGAAAATGACGGTTTTGTGATAAATTCGCTCATTTCTATCTTCCCAAATCCTTCCGACGGAGAAATCAATGTTGAGCTTAATTTAGAAGGAAAAACTACTGTTAAGATATATAATAAGATTGGTAAGTTATTGTATAATAATGAAATCGATGATTATAAAGTCGCTGAGTTTACTTCATTCTTAACCGACTTGAACGAAGGATTGTATTTAATCAATGTTATTGGTGAAGAAAAAAATCAGACTATAAAATACGTTAAGTATTAAGTAGTTAGAAAATATTTTTAAAAAAATCAAAAAAAATGCTGCAAAGATGTTGCGTCGAATGAAAAAAGCTGTATCTTTGCAGCGTTTTAAAGCCCAGGTGGTGAAATTGGTAGACACGCCACTTTGAGGGGGTGGTGACGAATGCGTCGTGCAAGTTCGACTCTTGTCCTGGGCACACAAAAAAACCAATAGCTTAAAGCCCATGTGGTGAAATTGGTAAACACGCTACATTCAGGGTGTAGTGAGCTTAAGCTCTTGGAAGTTCGAGTCTTCTCATGGGCACATGCAATCCGGTTTTCAAGCTGGATTTTTTTGTTTATACACAATGAGAGTCGTCTATCTACATACTAATCCTTATTTCCAAGAAATCGAAGATTTAATACTCGACATCAAAACCAATTTCAAATCAGATGACTTTCAATTATTTGACATACAATACGCCGACTTTAAATGGCATAGATTGTCAATACTTAAGAAGATAAGGGATTTCCTTAAAGATAATAAGATAGACATAATACACACTTATCATTATGTAGATGCTTTTTACGCATTGATGGCATCTAAGTTTTTGAAAGTTAAAGTCGTATATTCCTGCTATTCGTACCACGACAATCTGAAAGGTACTTCAAAGATGACGTTTAAATATGTCGTGAATAATGTAGATTCGATTATCTTTCAGACTGACGTTCAAAAGAATGTTTTCCTTTCCAAATATAAACTCGACCCTGATAAACATTTCAAGCTTTTTCATGGATTTTCTATGAAGAGATTGGATGCAAACATTTCTAAGTCATTGAGAGACGAGTTTTTTATCGACGACTTTAGATACCTTATCGGAACATTGGGCGATTTCGCTCCAGAACACAATCTTATGAGTGTCTTTAAAATGGTGAGGAAGTTGAGGAAGTCGGGACGTAACTTCACATGTTTGGTGGCAGGGGAGATTCTTGATGAATATGAATCCTATTTCAACGATTGCAAATATTATTATCTCGTGCATGGACTTGATAATTACATCACTTTTGTTGGACGTCGTGAGAATTCTGCGGATTTTATGCGACAGCTTGATGCTTTCGTTTATCATTCCGATAATGAAGCTGTTGCCTTGCCAGTGATTCAGGCGATGATTTCTGGAGTTAATGTTATTGTGAATGACGACGAGATGATAAGAGAAATAACCTACAACGGAAAATATGCAACCATATACAAGTCGGAAAATATAGATGAGTTTGCAAACAATACGCGACAGATTTTGTCTGATTTGGAAGATTATCAGTTGATAGCAGAGACGGTTCAGGAAGAATGTAGAAACATCTACTCGATAAAGAAACACATTTTAGGATTAAAAGAGATATATAAGAAAGTTAATAATTTTTAAGATTTTATTTTATGGATAATTTAAGATTCGCCGATTTAGCAAAGATTAGACAAAGTGATAGAAAATATAAAGACCAAGCTGTTGAAAGAGAAAAACTTATTCAATGTTTAGAGACAGCGCGACTATCGCCTTCGGCAAATAACTCTCAACCTTGGAAGTTTGTCGTCGTCGATGATTTTGAGACAAAAGAACAGATTGCAGAATGTACTATAGGATTGGGAATGAATAAATTCACCCATCATTGTCCTGTGTTAGTCGCGGTCGTACTTGAGAAACAGAATTTCATGTCGTCGATAGGAAGCATCATCAAGAACAAGGACTATTGTCTTTTCGACTTAGGAATTGCAGTTAATCAGTTCTGTCTTCAAGCCACCGACTTAGGACTTGGAACATGTATCATAGGATGGTTTGATGAGAAGAAGATTAAGAAGATACTTGGCGTAAGTAACAGACGTATTCCGTTGTTAATCAGCGTTGGTTATCCGGATGCTCCAACGAGAGAGAAGGTAAGGAAGCCATTAGACGTTATGAGCAGTTGGAACAAATATTGATTTTAGAAAACGGATACTTGTTATTTTTTACCGATAACTTATTAATGTCATCTGAATCCTCTCAGCTGACATTATTTTTGCACTCGGTTTTAATTAATAATTGTGACGAAAATTACTGCATTCCCCATGCAGGACAGATTTTCAACAGCCCTTGAAAGGAGAATCGATTTTTTGTTGTTTTTTTACGATTCGCCATCTTTTCAAGGGCTATTTTTTTTAAATGAAAAATCCGTAAGTTCTACTGTAGTGACGTATCGAAAAGTCCGCAGTGAACGTCTTTAGCGTCAAAATAAATACTATATTTGCGACATAAAATTATAAGCACAATGGACAGCGCATTTTTTATTACGGCATTATTGCCTATATCAATTCTTAATTTATATTTTTTGAACATTAAGAACCACGAAATTGTTAATTAGAAAAGTATTCTCAATAGTCATTATAAATTAACCATAACTTCAGGTTTAATGCGGTTCTGCCTGACGTATGGCGAAGTATAACTACAGAACCCACAATTATGTATTATGCATTACCTTTTAATTTTACTTATTGTATCGCTGGCAGTATCAGCACTCGGATGGATTTATTTCATCTATTTCTTCAGTTTGGGATACGGTTTCGGCATCTCTGCTTTGGCAATAACAATCGCTATCCTCTTCCGTGATGTCCTTACAATCCCGACGGCAATATTATGTCTCGTGATGTTCATCTTCGGAATGAGACTCGGACTTTACCTTGCGACACGCGAGAAGAGATCGACAGAGTATAGAAAGATTCTCTACGGTCCTGACGCAGCCAAGAAAAAGCCGCTCTTCGTAGTCATCACAGTATGGATTTTCTGTGCGTTATTATATGTAGGACAGGTTAGTCCGGTCGCTTTCTATTTGGCAAATGCAGCAGATGGCGTTGCTGTTAACGAAGTATGGGCATGGATAGGAGCAGCGCTTATGGCAATAGGCGTCATCCTTGAATCGGTATCCGATGCACAGAAGAAAGCCGCCAAGAAGAGAGACCCTAAGAGATATGTCGATACAGGATTATACAAATTGGTACGCTGCCCGAACTATCTCGGCGAACTCGTTATTTGGACAGGATCTTTTGTGGTATGCATCGGCGCTTCTTGCACAGCATGGCAGTGGATCATCGCAGCCATCGGATATATTGGCATCGTCTATGTGATGTTCAGTGGCGCACGCAGATTAGAGGTAAGACAAGCCGTCACATACGGCAACGACCCTGAATTTCAGAAATATATCAAGAAGACACCTATTCTTTTGCCTTTCGTTCCAATCTACAGCCTGGCAAAATACGAATGGCTGAAGGCATAATGGTAGAGACGCGTTGATTCGACGCGTCTCTTTGTAATTCTCCCTCAAAAAAATCTTTCCCCATTACACCTCTGACTTTAGACTTTTTAATATCTTTGCACGAGAAAAAAATATTTAGATGAATTTTCCACAATTAACAAACAATATCAGATTCACACACGAAATCTTGCAGAATAATGCCTTTCGTGCAATTAATCAAAATATTACCGTACGTAATTGGTTAGTTGGATTTTGGATTGTAGAGTTTGAACAAAATGGAGAAGACAGAGCTAAATATGGAGATAAATTACTTGATACAATTGCAAAGACAATAAGTGTTAAAGGATTAGGTGCAACAACATTAAGTCAATGTCGAAAATTTTATTTAACCTATCCATCTATTGGAATAGAAGTTAAGAACTATCTGTACAATCAAAGGTATATTGATATTTTTCAGTCAACGACTGAAAAAATACTAATACCAGACAATACTACATTTAATGATTTAATTACCAATAAGATGCAGATTTTTCAGTCGGCAACTGAAAAATTCCCGCAAATTGAACCAGCAAAATTATTCAATAATCTTTCGTTCTCTCATTTTGCAGAACTTATATACATTGATGAACCTCTAAAAAGAGTATTTTACGAAATAGAGACCATCAAAGGATGTTGGAGTGTAAAAGAATTAAAACGTCAGATAGAATCATCTTGCTATGAACGCTCTAATCTAAGCAATAAACCAGAGTTGTTGACGAGTTTGGTTCATCAAAAAGCAGAACGTTACGCAACAACAAATATCATAAAATCACCATACGTATTTGAATTTCTTGGATATAAAGGTTCCGATGTCGTGGAAGAGAATGATTTTGAATCAATGTTGATAACTCATATTCAAGATTTCATTTTGGAACTTGGCAATGGATTTTGTTTTGAAGCCCGACAAAAACGTATTCTTATTGATAATGAATATTTCTTCATAGATTTGGTTTTTTATCATAGAATATTGAAGTGTCACGTGTTGATAGAATTAAAAACAAGAAAATTCAGTTATGTTGACATCGCTCAATTAAATACGTATGTTGCATACTATCATGATAAGATAAAAACAGAAGACGACAATCCGCCAATTGGGATTTTGCTTTGTACAGATGTTTCAAGCGACATGGTAAGATATGCTACTGCTGGAATGGATGAAAACTTATTTGTATCAAAATATTTATTACAACTCCCATCGAAGGAATCTTTGATAGAATTTTTAAACAACGAATTAAAACATTTATAAACATAACATTTTAAAATCCAATTCAAGAAACAGAAAAAACAAAAAATAAATTAAGGTCGCAGACTGTAGAGACGTATCAATTACACCTTTAAAAAATTAACAATCTGTAATTGCTGCGTCTCAAAACACACAAACCGTTGACCATTATCTGTCGACCTTAAAACAAAAAAAACAAAATAAAAATAAAATAGAACCATAGCGTTTGCTATTTGTTCGGTAATGCCCTAAAACCTGAGAAATTTTAGAATGACAGTAAAAACCGTGAACAAGTTGCGAATGTCTGCGCTTTAAGCGTGGGCATAACTTGTCTGGTTTTTACGGGTTTTCTCAGGACCTTGGGCATGGACAAGATTATCGCCCATGCTTTTTTTGTGTCCTGCAGAAAGCCCGTTTTACCAAATAAGTAGCCGCTCACAAAACATTAGCGCATGACCACCAAGTTCTTCAACAACGAACCTGGCAATACACTCTTCGACAAGCTCAAGGGCATTGCCGGCGGCATGTCGTCATTCCACAGTTTCTTAGCCGTAGTAGGATTCTTCCGCTCCTCGGGCTACTTCAAGCTGCGCAAGGAATTAGGCGACATCACAGAAATCAAGATACTCGTCGGCATCAACATCGACGACATTTTCCGAAAATACAACAAAGCG
The DNA here is from genome assembly GCA_017466405.1 of Bacteroidales bacterium. Lineage (GTDB taxonomy): Bacteria > Bacteroidota > Bacteroidia > Bacteroidales > F082 > Limimorpha. Next base: position 22,008 of record JAFTUF010000061.1, on the reverse strand, counting down.
CTGCTGATGCTCGCCGACCCCGAGAAAGCCAAGGAGATATACAGCAAAGCCTTCAAAGACGACATCATCAACGCACGATATTCGCCCGAAGTGGAGGAGGGCATACTGCAGATGTGCGACGACCTCGTCAGCGGACGGCTACAGATGAAGATACACTCCACCAAAAACCTCCACGCCAAATTCTACCTCTGCCTCCCCAAAGAACACACCCCGCACAGCGACGGATGGGTCATTATGGGCTCCTCCAACATCTCCGACTCCGGATTAGGAACAAAGCAAACGCCACGCTACGAACTCAACGTCGCTATGAAAGACTACGACGACGTGAAATACTGCTCCGACGAATTCTGGAAACTATGGAACGAAGCCATACTTCTAACCATCGACGACATAGAGAAATACAAGAGAAAAACCTACATCGACAATCAGCCCACGCCCTACGAGGTATACATCAAAGTCCTTATCGACACCTTCGGCGACCAGGTGGAAGACGACTTCTTCATGAAACTATAATTCGTTAAATTTGTTTGTTGAGTAATAAAAAGGCCTGCCGTTTTTCTGTTGCTAGACGGCAGGCTTAGAAACAGTGTTAGAATAATGACTTAATAATGAAATACATTGTAAGCATTTCCTTAACATTGATTTCTAACTTAAAATTTTTGAACGAAATTTTCATTTCAGATCTCCTATTTTAAGATTAGTTTAATATAGGACTTCTCCTGCCAGCGGATCTATACTATACAGTTAGCTGGTCATACCTGTACAGGAATGGTGCGTTACGTATTTGATAAGACCAAGACATCATAGACGTCCCTGCCATTTCTTATCAGCTACAGGAAGAATGGCATATCCTTGATCTTTTTCAATAGGTCTTATAGTATTTCTATGGATACGTTCTTCATTATAATGCATTTCTATAGGTGTGTCTAACCAGAGACTACGTCTTCTTTCTTCATCTTTTTTGATATTATCAGCCCGTTCTTGGCTGTCATCACCCATATTTCTCAAGATTTGTCTCTCTTCTTCTTCTTTTTGTCTTTCTATTTGCCAACGTTTTTCTTTCTTGTCCATTATTTGCTGACGTTTTTCGGAAATTCCAGGTTTCCACCAATCGTAATCTATTTCAATTGGTTCAAACATTGATTCAAATCTCCTATGGTCTCTGTTATTTTTAAACTCTTGCTCTTTTTTTTCCTTAGCAGTAAGTGTTTTTGTAAAACCTTCATATCCTCTGAAATGGAAAGCATAAGCTCTTCTATGAGGTTTAGTCTTGTCTTCTGAGGATGTCCATAAAGCACATATCGAATGTTCTGCTTCTGAGTCACCCATTGAAATGCTAATGTCTGGAAAAATTCTAATCGGCTTTTCTTTGCACCCTGCATACCCTGTTACAGGTATGGTGATAGAATTCCCATTAGGGCCTGTTATTTTTAAAGCATGCTTATTTGAAATAGGATGCAAGCATTTCTCCCATTTACATTTTATAACTAATTCTTCAAACTCTTCTTTAGTTGGAGTTCTCCATCTTTCTCCCCATTTCTGAGTGGCAACATCATTCAGTTCTTTTGGTTCCAGTTTTCTATAAAAATCCATATCAGTGGCATGATACAACTTTTCAGCGTAATTCCACATATATAGTCCTTCTATCGTTTCTGTTGCCCATAAGACAGATAATCCTAAATCTACCCAAGCATGTGCATCTTTAGAGATACCCTTTGATGATGTGAATTTCTTACCGCAGTTTCTACAATATTTTGCATTAGATGGATTAGTTGTGTAGCACTTGTCACATAATTGAATGTTTTCAAATGATGAAAATTCAGGACGAAAGTGATATTGTCTACAATTATGTAGTGATCCATATTCACTAAGGGCATATTTACTATTTTTCTTTGGTAATCCGCAAGAAGGACAGTACCATCCAGTAAAGTTATTTTTGCAGATTGGACAAAAAACTTTTATGTCAGTCCATAAATATTTTTCATAATCAATTCTAAATGATGACGTTGCCATATACTTCTTTATTAATGATTTATTCTAAGTTCCACTCCAAATTGTCACTCTTGCAGAAAGTGCAAAATTTTGTACTCACCGCATCAATCAGTGCTTCCTCTTGTTTGCGTGAACACTTTTTGCAAGTCACTACGATTGATTTCCTTTTATGCTGAAATCCATCTTGAAGTTTACCACAATATTGACAAAATGCATCACTATAACCAATTTCTTTATTGCAATACTTACATTGCTTTGTGCTTGGTACTGCATTATCTTTAATTTGAATAACAGAATAAGTTACTTTTGGCGTGTCGATAAAATTATTTACAGGAACAGATGGTTGAGATTTCTGTTGAATACTCGAATCATTAAACTTGGCTTTCTGTTGTTCAAATCTGCTTATGTACTGAGTGGCAACAGAAGGGTCGTTTAGGATAAGTATGTTTTCACTATTATGTGATGCTTTGTAAGTCCAATTGTATGAGCCTGTAATAACCTTTCTAAAATCAATCACACAAAACTTATCATGTAATAGTTCTGCATCTTTAGAAATCTTGAAACATTCAGAGCGTCCTATTTGAATCTGGCTATAATCAATTCCGCACTGCGAATTAATTTCATCCAATTGTATGATTATCGATACATAACAATTGTTTTTAGCCTTTTCAAGTAGAGCATTAAACAACTTCTTATTTGTAAACCATGCAACAGAAACAAATATGGCATAATGAGCATCATTTATTTCCTGAATGATACGTTGTTCTATATTTTCAAAAATTACTTCTGTGTTATTGCTCATAATAGAAAGAAAATATTCACTTAAATTAACAACATAATGAAATTGCTTTTGCTCAGAATTGTATAGTAGAAACAAATCACTACGTTAGTTTCCGACAAAGTTACTGAATTTTTCTGTATAACAGATGAACTCAGCATATTTTTAGTTAAATAGCAAAGATCTCTAGCAGCAAATGAAAAATATAGGTATAAAGTTATTTTTTTAAGCATTATTATTTATATCCAAAGATGTTTTATTTCTTTTGTATTTCTTTAGCTTCTAATTTGCTTATGTCGTTTTTTGAGAATGTCATTTGATATAATTTTATAGAATTATTCTTCAACATATCTTTCAAAAAATCACGCTTTTTATTATCTATTCGAACTCCCATATATACGGATTCTACTTCGAAGTTAGATAACTGATAATACTTATCAACAACATTACGAGGATAGATTATCAGACGAGTTTCTTTTTCATATTTCCAATAATTGGATTTCACTATAAGCGAGTCAATAAATGAAATATTACCATCTAATGGAAATGATTTGTAATAATCTATATCAAGTAAACGTACTATTTCATCTTTATTATCTGCAAGATTAGATTGTGTGATCTTATATTGAATACAGATCCCTCTATGACTATCAGCATAGTGTGACCACATTAGAGGATTATCGTATCCGTTTTTCTTGCGAAATATGTTGTTAAAAATGTTATTGTTGATGTTTGGGTCAACCAAACAACATATCCTAATTTTATCAAGTGCTTCTATAATAAATTGATATATTTTTTTATCATTTTTTTGTTCCTTATTTTTATTTACCAACCAATTCTTTATCAAAGGATCCATTGGGTCATTAAACCCATTCGGAGAGCTTAATGTTATTGTGCAATTATTTATATCACTAATTATAGGGCATTGTGAACCGTCCCATCCTTTTTCTTGTCCATTTTTATCCTTTTGTGGTGGAAATTTTATAAAGCGCAACACATGTCTTTCTTTTTTGTCAATAGGTAGTCTTTTGAAGGCATCATAACAAAGATTGTCTAAATGATATGATATATCACTTTTACTATCCCTATCTATGATGTTTTCATAAGCTAACTCAAGTTCGCAAGGTTTGCAATTTTCTATGTTTTCAACTTCAAGAAAATCCCTTAATAACAGTGATTTATTACTTTTCATATGAGATCTATATATTTAATAAAAAGAAATTGAACGAAAAAGTGTGGCGTGCAATTGTCAAAACAAATTCCTACGTCGAATTTATTCGTCCATGCAAAAGTACAATTAATATTGTTATGTAAAAGAAATAGATATGGTAATACATGATATACTCAAAGAAGAACGCATGACTTTGTTCGGCCTTTACCATTGGGACAAAACACTCCTCCACGAATGGCGCGACATACCATATCTCAACGGCGGACTCTTCGAACGCGACGCCACCGACGAACCCGAAAGCCGTTTCCCGGCACAATATTTCCAACGACTATTCCAGTTCTTCAGCGAATACAACTTCACCATCGACGAAAACGACCCCAACGACGCTGAGATAGGCGTCGACCCCGAGATGCTCGGCAAAATCTTCGAAAACCTCCTCGAAGACAACAAAGACAAAGGAGCCTTCTACACACCCAAGGAAATCGTCAGCTATATGTGTCGCGAGTCGCTCATCGCATACCTCGACAGCGCCACATCCATTGCCGCCGACAAGATACGACGCTTCGTCATGCAACCCGAAGAAGGCGTCGCTCTCATACCCGACAACAAAAAAGACAAACTCCTCAACGCCCTCAAAAACGTCAAGATCTGCGACCCCGCCATCGGCTCCGGAGCCTTCCCCATGGGATTGTTAAACGAACTGTTGAAATGCCGCGAAGCCCTCACACCCGCACCCGTCCCCATCTCCCGTTCTATCCTTAAAAAGGATATCATCCAAAACAACATCTACGGCGTTGACATCGAAAAAGGAGCCGTCGATATAGCCCGTCTGCGTTTCTGGCTCAGCATAGTAGTCGATGAAGAAAAAGCCTCGCCACTGCCCAACTTAGACTACAAGATCATGCAAGGCAACTCCCTCATCGAGAGCTACAAAGGCATGGACCTCAGCCGACTCACCTACGACAACAAAGACAAGTCGCACATCACCGAATACTCCATCTTCGACGACGACACCAACCAGCTGCAGCGACGAGTCACGCAGCTCCTCACACAATACTATTCCTGCTCCGACCACGAGCAGAAACACCGTCTGCAACGCGACATCAGCCACGCCATCAGCCAGCAGTTAGAACTCCAGAAGTTCGACCCCGCCATCCTCCACGAGCTGAAGCACATCAACCTCGCCGAGAACACCCACTTCTTCCTCTGGCACACCTGGTTCAGCGACGTCTTCGCAAAAGGAGGATTTGATATTGTGATAGGGAATCCGCCGTATTTTTTATATCAAGAATCACATGTTGGAGAAATTAAAGATTTGCGCTGCGATAAAGATTACACAATCGCATTTGGAGGAAAATTAAATGCTTATAAGCTTTTTATAGCAAATGCAGTTAAGAAATTGCTGTCTACAAATGGTATAAATTGTTTTATATTCCAAAATTCATTCTTAGGAGACAGACAAGCTACTAATTTGAGAAAGTACATTCTTGAAAATGACAAAATTCTTAAGATTGATTCTTTTCCAGAACGTGATAGTAAAAAGAAACGCGTTTTTGAGAGTGTAAAGATGAGTGTATGTGTATCGTTAATACAAAATACAAAGGTGGATAATGATTATATTTTCCCTGTATATGTGTGGGATGATAAATATAAATCATCAGGGTTGAGCACATGTTTTTCTCTTAATGATATTATGGCTATTGATAGCGTGGATTATACAATTCCAAGGTTACGACCAGAATACAAAACAACTATAATAAAGTTGTTGAAGAAGAAAGAATTATCTCTTAAGTGTATTGAAGGAGAACTGAATGTAACATTCCATAAGAAGTATTTTGGTTCTAATGTATTAAACCCTATCATTTTGAAAGGAGCTTCAATCCAGAGATATTATCATACACTTCAAATGAGTCAAGGTCAAATTGATTATCTTGAAGAAGATATGTATTTATTGGAATATGGTAATACAGAAAAATCTTCTCATCATAGATTTGAAAGAATTGTAATGCAAGGAATGACGGGCGCTAATGATAAGATTAGACTTGTAATGTCTATTGTTCCACAAGGATTCTATTTGGCTAATTCTTGTAATTACATATTGCCAATACAAGGAATGGATTTGTATTGTTTGTTAGGATTTTTGAACTCAAAAACAATAAATTGGTTCTTTAGGTGCTTTAGTACAAATAGTAATGTAAATGGCTATGAGGTTGATAATTTCCCAATACCTGCATTAAGTCAACCCCTTCAAGCTAAAATTTCAGAACTTGTAAAAAAAGTTATTGATGCCAAACTAACAAATTACACAACAGATACATCTGCAATTGAAAAGCAGATAGACGAATTGATTTATCAAGCATATGAATTATCGAGAGATGATATAAAAATCATTGAAGATAGTACGTGTTAATATTTTATGTATAATTGCAAAAAAAAGAAATATGGCCAGTAACAAAATTAAAAAAAATATAAAAACATATGATGTTAATGAATATTTAGGAATTGCTGATAATGTAAGAACTGAGCAAAGCATTTCATGGTATAAGACAGCTATGGAGAATTTGATTACAGCAGATGTTTTATTAAAGAATGAAAGAATAAGTCATTGTATATTTTTCTTACAGCAATGTATTGAGTGTATTATTAAAGGAATACTATTGGAGAATAAGCTTGTAGATAATGTAAAAGATTTTAATCATAGTCCAGAAAATGCAATAGAACAATTTTATGAATATGTAGAGTCAAATTTGATAGATTCTTGTAATGATATTAAAGATAAAATGCGTAATATCAGTGATTTTGAATTACGTCTTGAATATATGGCAGAAATATCAAATAATTGTACAAATGAACATGTTAAATCCTCACAAGATTGCCCGTCTGATTTTACTGTAAATCCCAATGTGTTGGATATGATAGGTATTGATATTTCTTCTTCAAAAGAAAAAATCTATAAGCATATACAAGAAAGTATGTACGTTGACAAATTAATCTATTGTTTTGCGATATTGTTCAATGGCGTACAACAAAATACTCGTTATCCAATATATGAAAACGGAATATCATTGCCAAATGAAAAGTACAAAAATTCATTTAAAACAGTTAGTGGATTATCCTCAATAATACGTTGTTTTAAATTTATTATAAGTAAAATTTGATTAAATAAGGCACCGTCCCGTATTTTGTGTAAATGAAAATTACAGAGTTAAAAAAGACTCAGTAATTTTTGTTTACAACGGTACAATTTATTTTTTGCAGTTAGGACACCCTTTAGACTTTAACAAAATGTAAGGATATGGTTCCCAAATATGACCGCAAAAATCACACTTACATTTTATACGGATACTACTTTTTTTAAAAGGTTCTATAATTGATATATTAGGAAACTTTTCTTTTAATTCGTTTTCATAATCTTTAGGGTGTTTTTTATTGCCGCTACAATAAGGACATTGAGTTTTAAGGTGACAACGAGAATAAACACTTTGTTTAAATGGTTCATGATTAGGATTTGAACATTTCCATATTGCCATATATTCTGAACCAGGTGTTACCTCAAAAGGTGTCTTGTCATTTTCAGGACTCCATTCTGAAACCAATTCTGGATATAAAATTCCTAAACTTTTATCAACAGAATGTTGTTTACCATGACAAATGCAACATCTCATATTACGTTTTACCCTATCTTGAATGCTTGCCAAATAACTATGACTTTCTCCATAATTACAGTGCCAATAATATTTAGTTCTTTTCTTTACAAACGCTGTATCTGGAGTGATTCCAAACTCTGATAAGTTTCTCTCATAATCCCATTCTGATAATAATTGAGGATATACAATAGATAAAACATCACTATAGTGAAAATCTTGTCCCGCACAATATTTACACCCTTTGCCAGCTAAATGCTCTGATGGTAGTTGAAGAAAATCGCCATGTTTTTTACATATAATCGTAATATAAGATTTTGAATTTATGTATTTAACTTTAGAATAGTCATAAATATTTCCATGAACCTTAATCGCTTTATCTATCCACGACGATGTTGTATATCTTTCTTTTTTAGCGCAACGAGGACATCCAGAACCATTATTACGACTGTTTATATTGGCACTCCATTCATATCCACACTCATTACATTTCCAAAATACATTTTTAGTTGAGCCTGGTAAGAACATTCTTGGAGTTAAAGGATAATTGTTTTCATAATCCCAATCATTTGCCAATATGGGATTTTTAGACTGCAAATCATCACCTTCATGAACAACAGATAATTCTTTTAAGATATTATTCCTAATAAGATCAATATCTACATCCACAGTATTTTCAATTTGCGCTTTATCACAAATGTAATCCAAAACATTTGAAACTACAATTTCTAAATTACTATAATCAGAAGTATATGTATAATTAAAAATCACACAATGATTATCATTCATAATAGCACAACCATTTTCTCTGATTCTAACAAGCAGTATATTATCACTATGTAGCACAATATTCTTCTTGATATCTTTCCCAACCTTAACTTCTGTATTATGATAATATCCTCCGTCATACTCAATTCCAACACGCAAACTCGGTATATAAACATCTATTTCAATATTATTATACTTATATCTGCTTACAGCATCTGGGAATAACAATTTCACATAATGATAAAGCACTTGTTCTGGGAATGATGTATTTCTACCCTTTGCACATTCTGGACATCCTCGTCCATTATTTCGATTGTTTATTTTAGCTTTCCATACATGGCCTTTATTACATTGCCACCAAGCATACATATTAGAATTTGCAAAAACTTTATCAGGAGTTTCATTATTCATTTCATAATGCCATTCCTCTGCCAATTTTGGATTTACGACCGATAAAGCATTTTCAAGTGAAATTTTTTGATGGGAACAATAAGGACAATTGCCACCATTGTTATTAACCTTGTTGTTTGCATTTGCTTGATAACTATGACCTATAGGGCATTTCCACCAATACTGCTTGTTTGAATTAGGAGCGATTGTGCTTGGGTTAACCACATTCTTATCGTAATCCCATTCGTTTTTCACAATATCAGGATATTTTGCTTTCAGACTATTATATTCTGGAACAATTATCTTTCCTTGACATATAGGGCACTTATCTGTTTTTTTTATTCTACTTGGTGCAGTTCTATTAGAGACTCTACTTGAATATGATTGTTTACAAACAGAACATTTCCAATAAACACTTCGATGAGAACCAAATGATACATCCTCTGGTTTTAATGGAGCATTTTTCTCATAATCCCATTCTTTTGCAATTTCAGGAAATTTATCTAAGAGATTATTTGCCATAGACATAATATTCAGAAATACTAAACAATAATTACAAAGTTAATAAATGTTTATACATCTTTTATCAATAATCTTTAGAAATTCTTTCAAAAGAATTTATTCTGCTAACAAGCGACAATCGGCAATCATGGGAAATATTATATCCGAAAAATTTATTATTTTCACCTATTATATACTTTGCCATTATAGGAATCTCATTGTCATTCTTTACGATAATATGGGTTATTAACTTATCTAAATAATCATCAACTATTTTTTTGCTAACATTGTCATCAACATTTATAAAAGACAAATATGACAAATCTGAATTTGAATGCAACCTTTCGTTATATTCATTTTTACTTTGCTCGTCATTTACGCCCCATCCCCAAGGTGTATGTTCATCATCATTATATATAACTCTCCACTCTCTTTCTTCGTAACACAAGACTTCCTGACCTTTATACATGGTTGTATATCCTTTTGTGTTTCCAATAATTAATTTTATACTGTTTGTAATCTGATCGTTATCTCCATTCGATTTTACAAAGAGTACAGATAATTCATTTAATGCAATCGAATATCTTCTAGATGAAATATATTGTACAGGCATTAAATTACTATATATTGTTCTTGCTAACTCTCTGTCTATGCCTACACCATAAAATCCATATTTTTTCGCATGAACTTCAGAACGTGTCAATGGTATGTCACAGAAAGAAACCATTGGAATTAATACGTTGCCATGTATTTCGGTTGGTGCAAGTATATTATGTGGTTCAAAATCAGAATTGCCTTTGTTTATAATATTATTTACTAGTGCCACGGGATATACTTCATTGCAATAAGAATACCTAAAGCCATTCTCTATGATACCTTGCAGATATTCTATTTTTTCAGTAAAATGTATTAAAGAAGATGATACAATGTTATTCATAAAAGTAAATTATATTTAGTTGTTGCTTTACATATTATTTTGTTATTCATATACAAAGGTAACATTAATTGCTATAACAATCAATTCAAACCAAATAAAATTTATCAACATTTAAGTTGAAAATAAACATATCTTTTTCCTCCGCACCTTCCTCATACCAAGTCCGTACCAAGCTCGGAAAATAATCTTAGCAACAACCCTCAAAAAACAGCTCCATAGGAGCGACAGACCTTACGCAGGTATGAAGTACGCAGTACGGAATGCCTGCCAATATCAGCTCGCAATGCCTGCTTGCCTGCCTGCTCGCAATGCCTACCCGCCTACCAAGTCCCAATCCCCTCCATATCATCTCCGTACAAAGCACATTCACATTTGCGTCCTTTGCGTCTTTGCGAGACACCTCCAACTGTTCATTGTAAAAATTCCACATTGTCAATTACAACAAAGCCTCAGCACCTTAATTCAAGTACCGAGGCTCTGTCGCATCAAGGCAAGACCCTACGCCATTTTCTTCTCCCTCTTCTTGCCGTATTCATTATGAATCTCAAACATCGTGTAATTCTCCGCAAGCATATTCTGTATATCCTGTCGTCGGTAGTAAATCTTACGCCCAATCTTCGAGAACCTCACCTTGATCAACTTCTCAACTTTTTCATCCCTTTCCAAACATCAGTGTAGGAACCACCGCCTTTTCTGCCGAATTTCTCTGCCCGCTGCATCGCTACATCCATTTTGCAGTCAGCTATTAGTTCATCTACCCAACTTTCGTGTTTTAAGAAATTTTCTTTCTTTTCAAATTGCGGAATATACTTTTTTAAAGCGTTAATAGCATCGTCTGAGGTTCTTAGATGTCTATTCGTATTTTCGTAATGTAACAAAAACCAATATTCGATAGAAGGCATACTACAAGCCAATGTCACACTATCATCATTGTCATATTTGTCATGTAAATCCTTGATACGTTGCGCTTCAACCTGATTCCATTGTTTTACGTCCTCATCATAAAAACAAACAACAGGAGCACCATCTTCATAAGCTTTGTCTATAAGCTTATTAATATTGGCCATAGATTCGTTTCCAAAAAACCTGGGCTTTAACTCAAAGTCAAATCCAGGTAATGATTTGATATGTTTTAAATACCAAAATTCCGTAATCCCTGCTCCAACCACACGTTTCTTCGGTCGCCTCGTCTCCCTCGTATTTATCTTTCTTGCCATATATCAATCTTTTATATTAGGTAATGCTCCAAATTGTCCGTTACGATAAGCCCGTTCAAAACGAGTTATCTTATTCAATCCATTAAACTCCACAAGAGAATACAAATCTGTAGAACCATTCTTTCCCTTTTCAACAAACCAAATATTATCCTTACGCAAAAGGTCATTAATTGTATCCAACAATCCCGGATAATGCGTTGTCACAAGCAGTTGACTGTTACCGTGATTCATCAAAAATTTTTGCAAAACATATTCCAACAAATCAGGATGCAACGATGACTCAATTTCATCAATAGTCAAAAAAGATTCAAATTCTACCGCTTCATATATAGCAGCTTCAATACCAATCATTCGTTTTGTACCTTCACTTTGTTGCCCAAAACTCATATTATATCTTTCAGAGCCTCTATCATTCTCTACAGTATGTTCAAATACAATTGCAGGATTATTTGCAGTATCTTGTTCTTTAGCATAATTATTTTCAAGTCCGCTAATATTAAAATCAGCCAGGTGCATGAAGTCAACAAGATAATCCACGAATTTATTATCTTTCTTTATTTTGTTATATCCATATTTATTCATATTTGCGCCAATATCAACCAACGGCATAAACTTATTATGAATCCAATCACGAACTTTATCAACATGCTCCATCTTCATATTAACACGTCCACGTGTCGCAAAAAACGACATATTAGGCAAGCAATTCAAGTTCAATATTTTCTGTTCTTCCTGTCCTATTTTCTGCACCTTATTGTTAAAAGTCAATACAGATTGTCCGCCATCAAGAGTCCTTTCAAAAATTTTAATAGGTTGAATCGTTTTATAAAACGATAACTTTTCATAAATAACTTTCTTGCCTGTTACATGTAATTGATACCAATATCTGACGCCATCAATCCAAAACCTAACACTATATTCAGACGGCAGGTTCGGTGTTTCTTTATCGAGCATAAAAGGTTCAAAACCAGTATGCACATCCATATTTTGAGGGTCAGAAATTAAAAAAAGACGCAAATCATCTATTGCGTACAAAAGATTACTCTTGCCACTTGCATTTGAACCATATATAACACCTAATCTGAGCAGACGAGTTCCATTAGGCATAACAACCACATGCGTAGAGTCAAAAGCTGTATCTGCCGTAGCTTCAAAACTAAACGTTACCTCATCCTTGAAAGAATAAATGTTTTTTAAAGTTATCTCTTCTATCATAAAATTCAATATTTGAAATGCAAATATAACATTTTTTCAAATTAAATGCTTATAAGATTAAATTTTATTTTAAAATTAAGGATATTTATATACAAAACAAGAAATAAAATATCAATAATCCTAAATTATATATTTCGTATCCCTTTTCTCTTCATACCTTCTCCGTACCCTCCTCGTACCAAGTCCACTAATTCAATTAGGAATGAGGAGCGCTCAACAGACATCTTCCACAACAAACTCCGTGAGATACTTGCGATACGTGGAGACCAAAAGCCCATCGCTCACAGCCCATCGCCCACAGCAAAAACAACTTTCGCCTTTATCCATTCGCCAACCTCTCAGATTTTCAGATTTTATAATTCTCAGATTCCAACTACGCCGTTTTCTTCTCCCTCTTCTTGCCGTATTCATTATGAATCTCAAACATCGTGTAATTCTCCGCAAGCATATTCTGTATATCCTGTCGTCGGTAGTAAATCTTACGCCCAATCTTCGAGAACCTCACCTTGCCGTTAGACCGCAACGTCTGCAACGTTCTCTTACTTATATGAAGCATCTCCATAACATCATAATTATCAATCCAATCCTCCAACGGCGTTCGCGCAATCTCACTTATATCCACCACACCATCAACACACCCGGCATCCTTTGCCAATTTTTCGTTCTCTTGCATAACACGACCCTTCCGTTGAATTAGAAAATAACAATAACACAGCAAACTCCAGAAATTCCCATCACGAGATCCCTCGCCATAAATCTTCTGTAAATCAATGCCCAAACACCTCTTCAGCGCATTATACAAGTAACAAACCTTCCCATACACATCCTTAATGCCATTAGCTCGTTCCAATATCCAATCAAACACGTCACTGTACATTATTCTATGCGAAAGTTGCACTTCATCAAAGTACTGCGTCGTACAATTCCTAACCTTAACAGCGTCGTTCAAATCTAAGAGTGAATTCATAATTATGAAAATTTAATTTATTAAAAACACGCAATTAACTATAAGCCACCACAAACAGCTCAATGCCCATGGCTCACTGCCTATAGCCAACAATACAAAGATACCAAAAAATATGATAACAATCAATCAATTATATCAAAAATAATAATATTTCTTTCAACAATTAATTGTTGTAAAAAACACAAAAATGATTAAGAAAACGGCACCAAATGGCATAAAAATTGTCGGCGGTCAACAACCACCGACAATCCCATTTTAGCAATCAAGAACAACAACTGTCAATTCTCAATCACCATTTCGCCCACATAAACAGAGTCCGAAACCAAAGAACCATTCTCCGATACGAAACCCAAATAAACATGGACAGTGTCGCCAACCCAGTTAGAAGGATAATCCAAGCCAACGCCCTCGTCACCCCTGCACGACGAAGCCATATCATAAACAACCTCGTTCTTGTCAGCGTTATAAGCCATCGGCATAGCGAAATCAGAGTCAAGAGCATTACCGACGCCACTGTTGTCAACCCACGACAACGCAATCTCACCATCGTTATTCAACCTCTGGATATTCAGAGGCAGCAACAAACTACCCCTCGAAACCATCACCTTAGCGAAATCGATAGAAAGATTCGGCGACACACCCTTAACTACATTCCTCAAAGTGTACGACATAGCTGCATTAAAAGCAGTCTGTCGCAAAGCATGCATCTTAAACCCAACACGGATAAAAGACTGCATCGGTCTCAAGAACGACAACGCCAACGCGAACTTCTCACGCTGAGCAAGCTGCTTAGCAGTGCGAGCATCCTTAATATTAGGGGCAAGGCCTCTCATATAATTAATCCCCTTCCAACTAGAACCAATCACGGTTCCCACTTTACCAGAGAATCCGCCCAGGATTCCTTGTTTAATATTTCCCATACTGAAAATAATTAAAAAATTAAAAAAAACGCAGTCGAATAAATTCAACAATAAACTCATAACAATCAATCCACCGTTGAACAATTCACAGCAAAAATAAACACTAAAACCCCAAAAAAATCAGAACAAGTTTCAAATACCCCACATTGCGCTACTTTGCCCTATATTGCGCTATAAAATAAAAAAACACGAAACCCCACAACAAAACACCCCACCCAGACCACATTCGTGTCAAGTTCGTGTCAAGTTCGTGTCACATTCGAGACACATTCGAGACACATTCGAGACACGTTCGAGACACATTCGGAAACACTGTAGTTATTCTCAACAGTTCGTTTATTCCGTAACCACAATCCCCAACCGCATCACAATTCAGAAAACATTATGCAGCGAGCAGGGTAGAGGTTTGCTCTATAACCCAACAAACTTTCCGTGAGAAACAGAATACGTAGAGACATTAAACTCCGTAGGAGTGCAAGACCCCAGGCAGGTGTGCAGTGCAACAGCACGTAACGCCTGCAAATGAGATTCCATCATCATCCTAGTCCCGCAGGGACGACAGAATCCGCAACCTCTGTCGCGCCTACAGCGCTATTGTTCTATACGGTTCCACAATCGCAGGGATTACGAGCTTCGCTCTCCATCGCCTGCCTAAACTCTGTCGCGCCTACGGCGCTAAGACTGCATGGTCGAGGTTTAATATAACAAGTCTACAATTATTCCGCACGATACTCGCGATACGCGGAGATATTAAATAAACTCCGTAGGAGTGCAAGACCCCAGGCAGGTGTGCAGTGCGACAGCATGTAACGCCTGCAAATAAAATTCCATCATCATCCTAGTCCCGTAGGGACGGCAGACTATAAAATTGAAACCAAACTAATCCTCAAAGGCGTATTTCTCATCATATTCAATTCCGTATGCATCTAAAAACAATTTATATTCCTCACGGAACGACATCCGTTTATGATGACAAGACTGATTACGAATATAACTAACCGTCTTGTCAATCAAAGTCGGACTGACAGAAAAAGCCCCATAACCTTCTTGCCACGAAAACCATTTGTAATAAACATCAATAGTCTTAATCCATCGGCTGCTATCCGCTTTTACTATCCTGATAAAATCCGAAAGAGATTTATTCTTTGGTAATGTGGCGAGGATATGAATGTGACTATCAATTCCTCCAACCTCAATCGGAATACCGCCAATGCCATTGATTACACCACCAATGTAGGAGAACACTCTTTTCAAGTCCTCATTTCTCATTCTCACTCCAGAACTTTTCACATGGAATACAATGTGAACGTTAATTTTAACTAATGAATTTGCCATAAATTTTAGTATATCTGTCGCGCCTACGGCGCTAAGACTGTTGAAGTTCAAAGTCTTTTAATATCCTCTTTAATTGTAAATTGTAAACTGTAAATTGAATAAAAAAGCATTATCTTTGCAAACTAAATCGGTAACCGACGAAAGACTGATTGAGCGAAGTAGTCGGTTGTCGATTTTTATTTTATGCCTGAAAAGCCGTCTCTTCAATGGATTATCCGTGACTTTCACATCACAATCCAAAGCCCTACAATAAAACGATTTGTCCTGATATTGCGACAAATACTCTTTGATAAAACGCCTGCGTTCTTGCTTCGTATCTGGAACTTTCATAAATCATGGTTTGTCGGCAAAGATAAAACAACAAAACCAAATATAAAAGAATAAAAAAGTTAATTCTTATTAACATTATTAGTCTTTTGCAACGAGCAGGGTAGAGGTTTGGTCTATAACCCCACAATCCCTCCGTGAGATACCACAATACATGGATATTCAGTACCTTAGCGTCTCAATATCTTAGCATCTTAGCATCTCAGCATCTTAGCATCTCAGCGTCTCAGCATCTTAAACTTGTATGTAAGCATCGCTGCAACATAATAGACGAGGCATTGTATCCAGAGGTTTATCATCTCGGGACGAGCGTTGCTCAAGTCGCCGCCCATGCAGTCGAGTTTCACAAATGCTAAAGTCGCGGGGGCAGTGGGTATGATGTAGTGGAAGACTTTCCAATATAAAGGCATGAGCTCCAAAGGGTAGGAGATGCCTGTGAGAAATACCAAGGGTACCGACATGAAGACGATGAGGAAAAGCGGCATGTCGCTGTCGGTGAAGAGCGGCGAGAGCATAAGACAGAAAAAGACGCTCGCAAAGAGATAAGGTACCATCAGGACGAGTATCTCGAAGAAGTTGCCGAGATGTGGTAGCTTGAAAAGCGGCGGCAGAAATCCTAAGAAGAACACCGCAAATATCAGATATATGGTGACGTAACAGAAAGCCTTGCCTGTCACTATCTTAAAGGCAGCGTGACGTTGACCAACGATAAACTGCGAGTTGAGTCGTCCGCTCTCGTTCTCATGACCGCTCATCATGGCGACACATATCATAAGCGTCTGAAAGATAATGATGACCATCACTGGCGGGATGAGATATGTGCCGTAACCTTCGCTGCTGTTGTATAAAGCCTCTGTCACTATGTTGACGGCTTTACCGTTGACGAGAAACAAAACGTCAATCATGTTGAGCGACTTAATCATATCGGGAAGTAACTCGCTGTTAATCTGAAGACAAGCGAAGTTGACTGCCTCGGATATGTTGAGATAATCTAAGAATGAAAGTGTGGAGCCGTAGATGACGCATTCGCTTTGTCGTCCTTGCAAGATGTTCGTCTTTAACTCGGAAGGAATGTAAAGAAAACCAATGACATCTTTCTCGATGAGCATCTTCTCCGCTTCCTGAAAGTTTTGCGTCTTTGCCACAATCTTAACTTGCTGAGTAGCATCGATATAATCTGTCAAGTGACGGCTTATATCTGACTGCGACATATCGACGACAGCGATAGGAGCCTCGCGATATACGTTGGTGTCGTAGAGCAAGTTATACAAAAATCCATAGCCGATGTTGCCTAAGATGAGCACTATCAGAATGGGTATGTTGCTGCCGATGGCTCGGAACTCTTCATATATTATCCTGCATAAATCTTTCATCTTTCAAAAACGCTTTGAATCTTTTCTTAAAAAG
This sequence comes from Bacteroidales bacterium, assembly GCA_017466405.1. Classification (GTDB taxonomy): domain Bacteria; phylum Bacteroidota; class Bacteroidia; order Bacteroidales; family F082; genus Limimorpha. Next base: position 4,439 of record JAFTUF010000061.1, on the reverse strand, counting down.
TAAGATGGAAATGACAATCAATAAGTTGTAGAGCGATAGTATCAGCAGTGGTTTTATCAGATAAACAGCGATATCGCTCTCATAACGCAGATAGTCTGTCGCCACCACGAAATGTCGTATCGGAAACAGCTGCGAGAACTTCTCGAAGATACCGAACATTGCATCGACGGGGAATGTGACGCCGGCAAAGGTGGCTCCCAACGATCCGAACATAGAGATGAAGCTTATGATAATCGGGAGGTTAGGGTAGAGGGAGAATAAAAACACTGCTATGGAGCATGTCGCCATGATGAACAAAACGCAGCTGAAAGTCATGACGAGTATGTTGGAATCGAGACTGTAGCCTTCGAAATGAAACATCACTACGTTGGAAAAGAATCCTATGATTGAGAATATCATGACGTAGGGAATAAGTTTACCGATTACTACATTAGAGAACTTGTTATTGCCTGCTGAGAGACAGTCTCTTATGTTTTCTTTCTTGAAATCTTTGCCGAAGGAATAAGCGATGTTGAGCAATATCAATATCTGAAATAGTACCCAGAAATAAGGGAAGCTGAGGTATGCTGAATAGTCGAGAGAAGGGTTGTAGAGCGGATGAGCGACGATACTTATTGGCGACGCTATCGCTTCTAATGTGGTGTCGTCGATGCCGAGGAAGTCTGTCGTCTGTTGTAGTGGCGCGACGGCTATGATACGCAGCGCTTTAAGGAAACCTTGCATCACTTCAGATCCTACGCTGAGGAAGGCGAAGTGGTAACATAAAGTGAGGCTGACGTCTCTGTTGGCGAGCATGTCTTTCTGGAAGTCGTTGGGAATGATGAGGTAAGCGTAAATTTTCTTCGAGAGGAGAGCGTCGCGGGCCTCGGCGGTGTTGGAGAATCTCTCTGTTACCTTAATCTCTGACACCGCCGAGCATGTCGTTGCTATCTCACGAGACACCGCGCTGTTATCCTCATCGACGATACCGACAGGGATGCTGTCTATCATGCCGTTACCGAATATCGTCGTCATAAACAGCAAGGCGAAGAGAGGAAAGAGAATCGTCGTGAAGAGATAGAGCGGTCTAGACCATAACGTCCGACATTCTCTTTTTATGACCGATATGAGAGCGTTCTTTTTCATCTGTCAACTTTTGTAAGCACCGACATACCTGGTCTTAAATCGTTGATTTTCATTTTCGGCACGGCGTGAATCTCGAAGGTGCGTAGGTCGTAGCCTCCTGTCTCTTTCGTCGCTTTCCATGTGGCGAAGCTGCCGAGAGCTGATATGTAGTTGATGGTGAATGTAACGTCTTTCATGGCGAGTGCCGGTATCTCGCAGATGATGTCGCCTCCCATCTTGAAGTTATGTAGCAGGTCTTCGCGTACGTTAATCACGAGATATGGGTTGTCGATGTCGGTGATTGTCATGATAGTTGTTCCTATCGAAGACAGTTCTCCTTTGTTAAGGCTTATGGAAGATACCTCACCAGATGCAGGTGCGGTGAGTTTGGCGTCGTCGAGCAGCGCTGTCACTATCTCGGTGTTACTCCGTGCTGCCTCCGCCATAGCTCGCGCCGATGCTTTGTCTTGTTCCTGAGCGCCTTCTGTGGAGAGCTGGTATTGGTAATAGGCGGCGCGTTCTGCTGCGAGTGCCGACTTGTATATAGCTTCAGCCTCGTCTTTTCTCTGCATGCTGACGACTGAGTCTCTGTATAATGCCTCTATTCTTTCGTAGGTGGTCTTCGCTAATCTCAGGTCTGCTTTAGTTCCGTCCCATAGTTCTTTGGCGATATGTATCAGCTGTTTACGAGAACCTGAGTCTATCTTCTCACTCTGTAAGTCAGCTGCTTTCTGCAAGGCTTTCTGTGATTTGTGTTCAGCCAACATCTCGCGCGAGATGATATGCACCAAAGTGTCGCCTTCTTCAACGCGCGCGCCTTCTTTCACGTAGATGCTCTCAATCCTGCCAGGTAAAAGACCTGAGATGTTATATTCTTCAGCCTCAATCTGTCCTTGAAGGACAATGTCTTTCTCTTTCATCATAAATATTCCGATGACGGATATTATCAATAGCGACAGCATTATTATGATAAACAACGCCATTATGATTTTATTAGTGACTTTCATCTCTTAAAAAATTTTAACGTGTGATATATGATTCGAAATATTGCGGTATGCCGCATAAGCAACAGAGGTTAGCCAAGGCGATGTCGTATTCGTAATATGTGGTCTGTAATAACAGCTTCGTCTTGTTGACTAAGTTAAGAGCGTCAAGGACTTGTTGCGAGGTGCATAGTCCTTCGCTGAACGACTTCTTTCTTATCCTATAAATCTCCTGCGACAGTTCAAGCGACGACTTTAACTCAGCAGCGTCGATACATGCTTGTCGCAGCTTTGAATGCCATTCTTCTACACTGATTTCCAATTCGTTCTTAAGATTATTTTGTAGGTCGTTGACAATATCGGTCTCAATCTTGACTTGTTGTATCTGTCGTTCTCTCGCCAGTCCGTCGAAGAGGTCCCAGGCAAGATTGACGCCTGCTATGGTGTTGGGAATTAAGTTGCTCGGCACGTTATATGAGGCGATGGTCTGTTTGCCGAAGACTGAAATCACTGGGAAATAATTGGAGCGACTCATGGCGAGGCTCGTCTTGGCTATGTCCTGATGTAGCTCCGACTGCTTGAAGACGAAGGCGTTTTCTCGCATCATGTCCTTGAACCATTTCAGCTGCGGATATTGTTCGTTCATGAAGAGTGGAGTGGAAAGCTCGTAGGGACGTATCGCATACGTCCTCTGAGGTTTTATAATAGAAAGCAGCGCTGCTTTTAAGACTGTCGTTTGACTTTCAATGCTTTTGAGGTTTCTCTCGCTTTCGTCTAATGCGACTTTTGCGACGAGGCGTTCAGCTTTATCTAATATTCCGTTCGACTCCATTTTCAAGGCTTGAGAATAGTGGTTCTTCATCATCTCGTGCGTCTCTCTCAAGACCTTCGTCATCGATTCGCTCAGCACAAGTGTGAAATAAATATCAGCGAGTTCTAAGTATTTGGTAGCGCCATAAAACTCTTTCTCATATTCAGTCATTGTCTCGTTGTCTCTCGCTAACTTATTGGCATATATTCTTTTGATGCCTGTAAACAAAGGATATAACACTTCTATGTCAATGGAGCCGAAGTTTTTATCCATGACAGGAACATCGAATTTGAGGTCGCCGAGTTCGTTGCTGATGTAATTGAGGACGTCAGGCACGAGGAGGTCGTTGGCGTATTTTTCTTTGAGCGGATCCAAAAGCGAAGCGTATTCCTGACTCACTCCGATATCGTTCGACATCATGGTGTAAGTACCTGTCATTGTGATGATAGGAAACCAAGTCGAATTGACGAGCTGTGTCTGACGTTTGGAAAGTTCTTTCTTTTTCTCCGCCGCCTGTATGCCGAGGTTGTTCTCAAAAAGCATATCTACCGCAGTGAAAAAATCGATGCTGTCGCAGACAAAGTTTTCTGAGTTTCTGAGATTCTGAGATTCTGAGTTTTTTACCGTTGTCTGTTGACTATTTAAAGAAATCAAACTTAATATAATAAGATAAAAAGGTTTCATAATATTGTGTTTTTCATAATAATAACTTAAAATTTAAATAAAAGTTCAAGGTCGTATTATATCGTTTTTATTTTTTTGTAAATTTGCCATTCCGAAAGGAAAATGGAAAAACAATAATATAAAATAAAAAAAGGAAATAATAACATATTGAAAGTTAGAGCTTAGTGCTCTTGTTCTCTACTTAGTAAATCTGGTAAATTTCAAGCAAAGAGAATAAGACTACGAGCGGTTCGCGTCTGATGGCGTGAATTGTTCATGTTTATTTAGTTGCTGCGGTTTTACCAGAACCTACTAAGTCTATTTAAGCAATGCGAGGCAATTCACGCTTTTTATTGCAGCAAGAACGCTAAGCGTAAATATGTATGGCTATGGAAAATAAAGTTAAAACAACAGAGGATGTTCATATCGGTAATATGATTAAGGATGAATTACGTCATCAGGGTCGTACCATAACGTGGTTGTCAGCACAAGTTAACTGTACAAGGGAAAATCTTTATAAGGTATTTCGCCGTCCTTGGATTTATACAGACTTGCTTTTTGATATATCGAAGGCTTTGAATCACGACTTCTTCAAGGTCTATTCCGAACTATATGAAAAAAGCAAGAGTGAAGAAACTGGTAATTAATATTAAAAAATAATCACGCCTAAATTAAGATATTATATATTTGCAGGTGTATAATGTGAAATTATAATCGCAGATGTCAATATTGAATTTAGGCGGGTTCTATTTATTAATAATTTTCCTACATCGATGGGTAGAACCCATTTTCCCACGTCTGTAGTTTGATTTATTTCTTTAAAAATAACTCTCGATAAATGCTATATTCATCGAGATATACGTTTTATGAACTTGTTC
>JAFTUF010000060.1 GCA_017466405.1 Bacteroidales bacterium | reverse complement strand
CGGAATGACTAGTAACCAAGACGCACCTCTTGGCGGCGGCTTGCTCGTATTAGGTGGCTTGGCATTGGCATACGGACTTCGTAAGAAGAATTCATAATGCATAATTCATAATTCATAATGCATAATTCATAATTATGAATTGTGAATTGTAGTTGAAAATTGTACGGACACATTGCATGTGTCCTGTAGAGACACGTTAATTACACCTTAAAAGATAACAAGATGTAATTGTTGCGTCTTAAAATTGAAAAATAGCGCGTCGAAAAAAATGACGCGCTATTTTTTTGAATCTTAGCAACTCAGCAACTTAGCAACTCAGCAACTCAGCAACTCAGCAACTCAGCAACTCAGCAACTCACAGCCTCTAGACGCAGCAATTACATCTTGTTTATTTTTCATTGGTGTAATTGATACGTCTCTACTCGGTGACTTGGTGACTCGGAGACTTGGTGACTTTTATTACAAATCGTATCATTTTTTTCTTTATTTTTGTAACCTTATCAAAATATATCGGTTATGGATTATAATTTTAATGAAGTAGAGAAAAAATGGCAAGAATATTGGCGCGACAATAATGTCTATAAAGTTGATATTGATAATAATAAGCCTAAGTTTTATATCTTAGACATGTTCCCATATCCATCAGGAGCAGGTCTTCATGTGGGTCACCCTCTCGGTTATATAGCATCCGACATCTATGCTCGTTACAAACGCCTCAAAGGTTTTAACGTGCTTCACCCAATGGGTTACGATGCCTACGGATTGCCAGCTGAGCAGTATGCTATTGAGACAGGTACACACCCTGCCATAACCACAGAGAAAAACATCAACCGTTATCGTGAGCAGATGGACAAGATTGGTTTCTGCTACGACTGGGACAGAGAGGTACGCACCAGCGACCCTCGCTATTACAAATGGACTCAGTGGACATTCATCCAGCTCTTCAACTCATATTATTGCAACGTATCTAAGAAAGCACAATCTATCGCCGACTTAGTGAAACGCTTCGAGGCACAAGGCACAGAAGGTCTCGACGCTGCTTGCGGCAAGCCAATGCAATTCACTGCAGAACAATGGAAAGCCATGAGCGAGAAAGAACAGCAGGAGGTCATGATGAACTATCGTCTTGCTTATCTCGCCGACACTATGGTCAACTGGTGTCCACAGCTCGGCACAGTACTCGCCAACGACGAAGTAGCCGACGGTCTCTCGGTACGCGGAGGTTTTCCTGTAGTACGTAAGACTATGAAACAATGGTTGCTCCGTATCACAGCCTACGCAGAACGTCTGCTCGAAGGCCTTGAGACAATAGAATGGAGCGAGTCGATAAAAGAAGTACAACGCAACTGGATAGGCAAGTCGATGGGCGCTTCCTTGTTCTTCGACATAGCAGATAAAGATATTAACATAGAAGTATTCACCACACGTGCCGACACTTTGTTCGGAGCAACATTCATGGTATTGGCACCAGAACATGAGATTATCAGCAGCATCACTACCGACGAACAACGCGCTGCTGTAGAAGAATATGTCTCATGGGCTAAGAACCGTTCCGAGCGTGAACGTATGGCAGAAGTAAAGAAGGTGTCGGGCGTCTTCACAGGTGCTTACGGCATCAATCCATTCACAGGAGCTAAGATTCCTATCTGGGTAGCCGATTATGTACTTATGGGTTATGGCACCGGCGCTATCATGGCAGTGCCTGCTCACGACAGCCGCGACTTCGCTTTCGCACGTCACTTCGAGCTTCCTATCATTCAAGTCGTCGCTAAACCAGGCGAAGAACCAACCGACGCCTCACAATGGGAAGAGTCGTTCGACGCTAAAGAAGGCGTGATGGTGAACTCCGACTTCCTCAACGGTCTCAGCGTGAAAGAGGCAATAGCTACGATGATTCAAAAAGTAGAAGAAAAAGGCATAGGTAAAGGCAAGACCAACTATCGTCTCCGCGACGCTATCTTCAGCCGTCAACGTTACTGGGGTGAGCCTTTCCCAATCTATTACAAAGACGGTATGCCATACGCTTTAGATGAAAGCAAACTTCCTCTCGAACTCCCTTCTATCGACGCTTATAAACCTACAGAGACAGGTGAGCCTCCATTGGCACGCGCCAAGAACTGGACAACAGAAGAAGGTTATCCTCTCGAGACAAACACAATGCCTGGCTTCGCAGGTTCAAGCGGCTACTATCTCCGTTATATGGACCCTCAAAACGATAACGAATTTATAAGCAAAGAAGCCAACAACTACTGGCAACAAGTTGATTTATATATCGGCGGCGCTGAACACGGAACAGGTCACCTCATCTACAGCCGCTTCTGGAATAAATTCTTATTCGACATAGGTGTGGCTTGTAAAGACGAACCATTCCAAAAGATGATTAACCAAGGTATGATACAAGGTCGTACCAACTTCGTATATCGTGTCAACTTCGAGAAGATGGCTGAATATAAGACATGGGAAGTCATCAAAGACAACAAACTCGGAGTTAAGTTCGTCAAGGATTTCAAGGTGGGACATCGCAAGTTCGACTTCTTCTGCCAAGAAAAGAATATCATAATAGAAATTAAGAAAGTGTCGTCACTTGAAAAAGTAGCTGACGCTTACGAAAATATTGCAAAAGAATTAGGTTGCAAGATATTACTCATCCCTATCAGACAGGTCCTCGTTGATGAAGATTTCACTGATGTAAAACAGAAGATTCAAGACCTCATCGATGGCAAAGACGTCCCTGCTTATGAAGAAGTAGAAATGCTCGAAGCACCACGTCTTTACGTCTCTAAGAACGTGCCAGGAAGAGAGTACTACGGCGACCCAATCCGCGTTGACATCAATATGGTTCATAACGATGTTCTCGATACAGAACAATTCAAACAATGGCGCTTCGACCTCAACGACTCTAAGTTTATCTTCGAACAAGATAAAGACGGCAACCCTATCTACGTATGTGGTTGGGAAGTTGAAAAGATGTCGAAATCGAAGTTCAACGTACAGAATCCTGACGACCTCGTCGAGAAATATGGCGCTGACACTTTGAGACTTTACGAGATGTTCCTCGGACCATTGGAACAATCCAAGCCATGGGATACTCAAGGTATTGAAGGCGTCTATCGTTTCATCCGTAAGTTCTGGCGACTCTACACCGATGAAAACAACGAGTTCTGCTTCAGCGATGAGCCTGCAACAAAAGAAGAATTGAAGTCGTTGCATAAACTCATCAAGAAGGAAGAAGACGACATCGAACGTATCTCTTTCAACACTGTCGTTTCTGCATTCATGATCTGCGTCAACGAACTGACCGATTTGAAGTGTAACAAACGCGAGATACTCGAGCCTCTCACCATCATGATTTCTCCTTACGCACCTCACCTCGCTGAAGAGTTATGGCATCAACTCGGACATAACGACAGCGTAGTGACACAGAAATATCCTGAGTTCGTCGAGAGTTACGTCGTAGAAAACAACTTCACTTATCCTGTATCTATCAACGGCAAGAAACGCTTCGATTTGGAATTGCCTATTACTTTAAGTCCGGCAGAGATTGAGAAGATAGCTGTGGCAACACCAGAAGCTATTAAATGGATTGCCGACAAGAGCATAAAGAAAGTTATCGTCGTTCCTAAGAAGATTATCAATATCGTTGTGGGATAATGACAAATGACTAATGACAAAAGAGAAGGAGCTGCTGAAATTCAGTAGCTCCTTTCCTTTTGCCATTAGACTTTAGTCAGTAGTCATCAATTTGCGATAAATCCGAATATAACGACTGCCACTATGAATGTGAATATGATGTTGAAAGTCTGTGCTGTCAAGAATGCTTTCAACGACTGATTGTTTTCTTTTGTGAATATTTCTTTGAAACGAGTCTCGAGGCCGATGCAAACGAAAGCTATAGAGAAGAATATTCCTTGGAAGTTCTTAGCGATAGCTTTGTATTTTACGATAGCTCCGTCTATTTCAACGCCACCTTTAAACCAGATGCTGAACACTGCAGAAGCGATGACCATTCCTAAAACGAATTTAGGAAAACGATGCCAGATTGTGACACCTTTTGTTTCCATTACGCTGTTTTTGTCGCGTACTGACCAGAATAATGAGATGCAGAATGCAGCTACACCTAATAAGACGTTTTGTGATGCCTTAACGATGACAGCTGTGTCGCCTGCAACGTCGCCAAGGATAGCGCCTGATGCTGCAACGGCAGCTGTGGTGTCGATTGTTCCGCCAAGCCATGCTCCGGCAACTTGCTGAGCAGCTAACTCGTTATTAGGGAATATGTATGGAAGAATCCAGTTGCATAATAATGGCATTATATATAACATAGGTATAGCAACGACCATAACTAATGAGATGACGTAGCTGAGTTTCTTCTGATTACCTCTGATAGTACCACATGTGGCAATAGCAGCTGAAACACCGCAGATACTTACTGAACTTGCAATCATGGTTGACATTTCATCATCGACGCCGAATAATTTACGTGAAATCCAGAAAGCGAAATACCATACAACCAAAACTACCAATAATGCTTGTGCGAGTCCGTATGCTCCAGATTTGATGATTTCTCCGAAGATGATGGTGGCGCCTAAGCAGATGATACCTATCTTAATATAAAATTCACTTTGGATAGCTGGCTTCAACCATTCTGGAACACCAAATACGTTACTAATAATCAATCCGAAAAGAACAGCGAAAAGAACAGCTTCAAGACCATATTCTTTGCAGAATGGAATGCTGGCGCAGAGTTGTGCAAGCATAGTAAGTACGAATATCACCAAGAATGAAAGGAAAATACCCTTGACTGGTTTCTTCATGGCGAGTGCTGAAATAAGAATCACGAGGAATAAGAATACGAAAGTATATGCTGTGTTTATCCAGCCGCTCGCTGTGTCGAGAGTGCTTACTTTTAACATTTTTATGTTATTCATCATCTCTGGGAAAATGGCAATAAACGCTAAAATGACAAATCCGAGTAAAACGATGAGCCATTCCTCATTCAAAAATAGTGCTTTTAATCTACGTGTTTTCATATCTAGTATAATAGTTAATTTACATTGTTTAAGGTTTCTGTCGGACACATTCGATGTGTCCTTACAATCCCATAATTAATTAGAATTTTACCGAAAGCTGAGCCTGGAACAAATGACCGAAGTTGTCGTTTTTGACTTTGTCTTTCAAAGTGTAGTTGAGCAAAAGACGGAGGTTTTGCATTGGCCACCAGTCGATACCGACCATATAATATGTTGAGTTGGTGTTAACATCTTCAACGTCGCTTCTGAAGAAGTCGTAACGTGCAACAGGACGAATCTTCTGTGTGCCTGTCTTTTCACATTTGATATTAAACCAATAACCAGCTGCTACATAGAGACCGTCGGAGTTGAGGGTGTATGCGTTCAAACCATTTGACATTTCGGTCTTTCCTGAGACATATTCAGAACGGACTGTGAGTTTGCCATTTTCATATTTACCGCCGAAAGTGAGACGATTTCTCATAGCGTCTTTTTCGTTGACGATGCCATCGTTAAGATAATAGTTGCCGTCGTAGTATGAAGCTGCGAGCATCAAGCCTTTAACGCCAGGGCAGACTTCGATACTACCAGCGATGTCTTTTCCTAAGTTGGCGTCTTTCTTGTTTATGCCATTGCCGTTGAAGACACCTAATTTATATGTAAGGATAGGAATTTCTTTTCCTTCTCTTTCAAAATGGAATAAATTACCGTAAATCATCAAACCTACATCACGGCCGCCTGAATATGTAGAGACGCCTGAGATGTCGCTATAACCTGAAAGTTTGCTGATGACTTGTGCGTATTCGATACCTTCGAGGGTGAGAGGTGATTGAGGATTTTCAAATGTGAAAGGAATTTTGAATTGACCGGCTTGGATGTTGAAATATTTCGCTAATTTGACTTTGACGAAACCATCGACTAATTTAGGACTGCCGGCGAAGTCGCCTTGTAAACGGAACTCTAAATAAGGATTGATGTTGCCTTTGATGTCGAGACGAGCACGACGTACGTTGAATGTATTTATCTCTTCAAGAGTTAAATTGTCGTTTTGTAATTGTCTCTCATAGTCGTATTGGATGTTCATCCAACCACCGACAGATAAGTAATCGCCGATTAAAGATTTCTTCTTTTCTTGAGCATTAGTTGATAATGATCCAAAGATTATCATCATCACGATTAGTAGTAAGGATTTTCTTCTCATATTTTCATATATTTTTAAATAACTCGCAAATTTAATAAAAATAGTAAAACATTTTACTATTGATATAATATTTTTTTAGGATAGTGCAGAATTTGATTTTTAAGTTCATGAGTCTTGAGGTTTAAAAAGTAAAAACGCGTTAAATACAGAAACATCTGCACTTAACGCGTTAAATATTTTCAGTTTCTCAGATTCTGAGTTTTTATTCGTAGATTTTAGCTTCTACTTCTTTGTTGAGGACCATCAAGCCGTTCAAGGTGAGAGCCATCATTTCGTCTTCGCCAGGATAGACGCAGACAGGAGCTATTTTGTTGAGATGGTTGTCGAGGAGTTTGCAGAAAGCCTTGTCGTAAGCCACGCCGCCTGTGACGAAGATAGCGTCAACATCCATGCTGAATGCTGATGCTGCGAGACCGCCGACTTCTTTAGCGATTTGATAAGCCATAGCTTTATAAACCATTTCCCATTCTTTATCGCCAGCTTTAACTCTGTTTTCTACTTCCAAAGCGTCGTTTGTTCCTAAGTAAGCCACATAACCGCCTTGACCTTTAAGCATCAAGTCCATTTCTTTGTGAGTATATTTACCGCTGAAGCAAGCGTTCATGAGAGGACCTGAAGGCAATGTTCCAGAGCGTTCTGGTGTGAAAGGACCTTCGCCGTTCAATGCGTTGTTGACATCGACGACGCGACCTTTTTTGTGAGCTGCCACTGAGATACCGCCACCGAGGTGAATACCGATGAGGTTCAACTCTTCGTATTTCTTACCTACTGTTGCTGCGTGTTGACGAGCGATAGTTTTTTGATTCAAAGCGTGGAATACTGAGAGACGTGGGAATGCTGGATGACCAGAGAAACGAGCTATATCATCCATTTCGTCAACGATGACAGGGTCGGCGATATAAGCTTTTACGCCTATAGATTTTGCTATATCGTCGGCAATAAGACCACCGAGATTACAAGCGTGTTCACCAACAGGGCTGTTTACTAAGTCGCGGATCATAGCCTCATTGACTTCGTAGATTCCAGATGTAAGAGGTTTTAACAAACCGCCGCGGCCAACGACCATATCGACATCGTTGATTTCCATGCCAGCTTCTTTCAATTCGTTAAGGATAACGTCCTTACGGAAGTGGTATTGGTCAGCGATATGTTCGAAGGGTGCTATTTCTTCAGCTGAGTGTTTAATGTTTTTCTTGAAGACACATTCTTTGTCTTGGAAGATTGCAACTTTAGTTGAAGTTGAACCCGGATTGATAATTAATAATTTGTAACTCATAATCTTAATACTTTTATTTAGCCAACAATGCAGCCAATGCTATTGAACATAATTTAGTTTTTGATGAGTCTCCGCGTGATGACAAGACGCATGGTACTTTAGCACCCATAACGACAGCTGCCACTTCAGCGTGGTCGAACTTGCTGTTACATTTATAGAATACGTTAGCAGCTTCTATACATGGGAACAACAAACAGTCGGCGTCGCCAGCCACAGGGCTCTTGAAACCTTTGATAGCCACAGCTTCAGCGTCGATAGCGAGGTCTAATGAGATAGGACCATCGACGATGCAACCTTTGATTTGTCCGCGTTCTGCCATCTTAGTGATGAGAGCTGCATCGACGCAAGCTTGCATACCAACGAGCATTTGTTCTGTAGCGGTGATAACAGCCAACTTAGGATTTTTGATTTCCAAAGCGTTAGCCGTAGTTACCAAATATTTCAACAATGTTTGTTTTTGTTTGAAGTCAGGAGCAGGGATGATTGCGCAGTCGCTAGCTATCAATAATTTGTGATAGTTAGGATTTTCTATTGCGCAGACGTGTGCTAATGTTGCGTTAGGAGGACACAAGCCGCGTTCTTTGTTCAAGATAGCGCGCATGTATTTGTCTGTTGAGAGAAGACCTTTCATCAAGATGTCGGCTTCGCCAGCGTTGATGAGATCACAAGCTTTTGTAGCAGCTTTGACTTCGTCTGGTTCATGGATGATTCTGAACTTCTTGATGTCGATGTTTTCTGCTTCACATACCTTAGCGATAACATTCTCGTCACCACATAAGATACCTTCGATTAAACCATTGTCGATAGCAGCACTAACAGCGCAGATTGTGTGGTCATCATTAGCGTATGCAGCAGCCAAGCGTTTCTTTGGGCGGCTACGCAACACTTCAAACATTTGTTCTAATTTATTCATAATGCATTATTTAATTATTATACCTATTACTTTAACATCCTATATATCTTGATATAACCAAACGAAGTATTTCCGAAGTGCCTTCACCTATCTGTAATATTCTCTGGTCGCGGTAGAATCGTTCCATGTTAAAATCTTTTAACAATCCATGACCTCCCATGACTTGCACTGCGTTATCACATACTTCAGCTGCTACTTCCGAGCAATATAACTTAGCCATCGCTGCTTCTTTACCGAAAGGCTGTCCTGCGTCTTTCACTCTACATGCTTTGTAGAGAAGGCAACGTGCGGCTTCTATCTTCATTGCCATGTCGGCGAGTTTGAAGCTTACTGCCTGGAACTTAGATATTGGTTTTCCAAATTGTTCTCTTTTTTTAGAATAATCCAATGCCATCTCGTAGGCACCTTGAGCGCATCCCAATGCCATTGCTGCTATGGAGAGGCGTCCGCCGTCTAAAGTAGCGAGCATGATATGAGAGCCCTGTCCCGGCGCACCGAGCATATTTTCATCGGATAATTCTACATTGTTGAAAGTGAGGCGTCCGGTGTTGGAAGCGCGCCACATCATCTTTCCATTCATTGGTTCTTGGCTGAAACCTGGGGTGTCGTTCTCCATCAAGAATGTGGTGAACTCAGGCTTGCCGTCTTTCTCACCGGAGACGACTTGAACGGTGCTGCCTAATGTCATGGCGGTAGCACTGTTGGTGATGAATATCTTGGAACCGTTGAGAATCCATTTGTCACCTTCACGGCGTGCTGTCGATTTGGTGCCTCTCGAGTCGCAGCCTGCTGTCTCTTCTGTCAAGCCGAATCCCCATAGATGCGACTTGCAGAGACGTGGCAGATACTTCTCTTTCTGTTCTTTAGTTCCATATTCTTTGATAGGACCGATACCTAATGAATTGTCAGCTGCAATAGTGGCTGCTGTAGAACCATCAACTCTCGAGAGTTCTTCAACAGCAATGATATATGATAAGGTATCGAGTTCTTGTCCTCCATATTCCTTTGGCACACATATTCCGAGAAGACCGAAATCAGCCATCTTCTTGGTTAGTTCGAGGTCGAAGATCTCGTTCTCGTCGTTGTAGGAGGCTACAGGTTTTACCTCTCTCTCGGCGAAATCACGCACCTTCTCTCGGAATTCTACCTGTTGTTTTGTTAAGTCAAAATTCATATCGATAATTCTATCAAAATATTTTTAACATCTACTTTCTCACCTTCATCAACATAGACTTTTTTCACCGTGGCAGAAGTCATCGCCTTGATATTGTTCTCCATCTTCATAGCTTCCACCACACACAAGACGTCGCCTTCTTTAACAGCATCGCCTTCTTTAACATTGACTTTTATGACCTTACCTGGCATAGGTGAGTAATAACTCAAGTCGTTGCCTTTAGATTCATTGTTGGAATAGTCTTTGGCATCGTTGAGCTCATCCCTACGGCGGCAGATGAAGTCGAGTCCTTTAAGATGAACGCGATAGTTGTTGTCGGAAGTCTCGGAGATAAATATAGTCTCCATCATTCCGTTGATGATTACTTTACTCATTCTGCTGCCGTTTTGCGAGAGCAGCACCTCGTACGATTGTCCGTTGATGGTACAATTCAACGACTTACGTCTTATCTTCTCAATATTTACGTTATACGACACGCCGTCAACATCAACGATGATATTCATGTCGTAACGCCAATATCCTATCTCTTGCCATACATTATCTACTTCTTGATGATCGAGGAACAGCTTGTTGAAATCGTAGAAGAGGAACAATGCCGCCACATCTTCTTTCTTGACGTCGTTACGCATCTGATGCATTGCAGCGACGAGTTCATCTTGATGTTTCTCGCAATAGGAGGTATCGATTTTGTTTTCCAAGAAATCTTTATTGTCGATGATGCTTTGGAGATAAGGTATATTGGTTTTTCGTGTTTGTACTATATAATTTTTGAGGGCGTTTTTGGTTATCTCGATAGCAGCCTCTCTGTTTTTGCCGTGGCATATCAGTTTGCTTATCATAGGGTCGTAGCTGTCGGATATGCTTGTAGGGCGGTCGATGCTGCTATCTATTCTCACGCCTCTCATCTGAGGTTCGTGGTAAAGAGTCAGCTGAGCAGGTGCCGGCATGAAGTCATTCTCGGGATCTTCTGCATAGATACGACATTCTATGGCATGTCCGTTGGCTATTATCGAGTCTTGGGTGTAACCCATCACCTTGCCGCGTGCTATTCTAATCTGTTCCTCGACAATATCTATTCCTGTCCTTTGCTCTGTCACGGGATGCTCTACCTGAATACGTGTGTTCATCTCTAAGAAATAGAAGTTCTGATTTTCATCGACGATAAACTCCACAGTACCGGCGTTGTTATAATTCATTTTCTTACAGAGGTTGACTGCCGTATCGCATATAGCATGGCGTTTCTCTTCTGCCAGTGTTGGTGATGGCGACTCTTCTATGACTTTCTGATAGCGGCGTTGTACCGAGCATTCTCTCTCGTGGAGATGAATGACGTTGCCGTGATGGTCGGCGAGGATTTGCACCTCGATATGGCGAGGATTTCTGATATATTGTTCTACGAATATCTGTCCGTTGCCGAAATAGCGTTCGGCTTCGCGTGAGGCTTGTTCTAAGGAAGAATGCAGTTGAGAAGGTTCTTCTACTATATGCATCCCCTTGCCGCCGCCGCCCGCAGAGGCTTTTATCAGAAGAGGATACTTCAGGGCGGCGGCTTGCGCTGCTATTTCTTCAACGCTACCTACCATTCCCCAAACGACAGGGATGTCGTTCTCTATGGCAAACTGACGAGCTCTTATCTTATCACCCATCAGTCGCATCGCCTCGGCATCAGGACCGATAAATATCAGATTATTAGCTCTACATGCCTCGGCGAAGTCGGCGTTCTCCGACAAGAATCCATATCCGGGGTGGATGGCATCGGCGCCGGCATCTAAAGCTAAATCGATAATCTTTTGTATGTTGAGATAGGTGTCTTTCAGACTTCCGCCTCCTAGCGGACGCGCTTCGTCAGCAAGACGACAATGCAGAGAGTCAGCATCATTATCGGCATAAATAGCAACCGAATTGATACTTAACTTCCTCAATGTACCAATGATACGAACAGCAATCTCACCTCTGTTCGCTACTAATATCTTATGTATTTTCTTCGAAGGCATAATAAGTTTACAAAGATAATAAAAAACTTTGAACTTATCCCAAAAACTTTTTCATTCTTTCTTGTGCATCGTCACTCATTCTTTCCTGCGCTATCATCATGGATGTCGATAGAAATATCTCATCGTATGGATTGCTTCTGCCACAGACTCCTCTGATGAGATGTTTACAGTCTCTGATGGCATTAGGTGAGGCTTTCAAGAAATCGTCGATGAAAGAATCTAATTTCTTATTAAGTTCATCGATGTTGCCAACATGGTTGACGAGTTTATATTCTTTAGCTTCTTGCGCTGTGAACTTTCTTCCCGAGAGCATCAGTTCTCTCGCCGGCATCTCACCACATCGTGCAATGACGAAAGGAGAAATCGTCGCAGGAGTAAGTCCTAACTTCACCTCACTGAAGGCAAAGACGGTATTCTCTTCTGCCAAGACGATGTCGGACGCTGCTGTGATGCCATTGCCGCCTCCTATCACCGCACCGTGTACCAAAGTGATGACGGGCTTGTTACAAAAATATATCTTCTGAAATAATTTAGAGAGTCGTTGTGCGTCTTCAAGATTCTGGTTATAACCGAAAGAAGCTATGTCTTTCATATAGTTAAGGTCGGCGCCAGCACAGAATGCCTTGCCATTGCCGCATATCTCTATCACTCTTATATCGTCGCGAGCGTCGAGCCAGTCGATTGCTTCGGTGAGTTCTTTAATCATAAGAGCGTTCATGGCGTTACGAACCTCTGGACGATTCAAGGCGATACGCGCCACGTTCTTTTCTATTCCTATTTGTAATGTCGTGAAATCCATTTTTTAAATTCATAATTTATAATTCATAATGCATAATTAATTATGAATTGTGCATTATGAATTATGCATTAAAATTACATTCTAAATACTCCGAACTGCAATGGCGGGAATGGCTGGTTCAAGGAGGCTGCTATTCCCATTGCCAATATCTTGCGAGTATCGACAGGGTCGATGATGCCGTCGTCCCAGAGGCGCGCCGTGCTGTAGAAAGCAGAGCCTTCATGGTCGTACTTCGCAAGTATCTCGGTTCTTATCTTATTAAGTTCTTCTTGAGAAATCTCTTGTCCTTTATATCTATATTGTTCTTCCTTCACTGTCGTGAGAACGCCTGCTGCCTGTTCGCCGCCCATGACGGAGATCTTGGCGTTAGGCCACATGAAAAGTAATCGAGGGCTATATGCGCGTCCTGCCATGCCATAGTTGCCAGCTCCGAAAGATCCTCCGAATATCACGGTGAACTTAGGCACGTTGGCATTACTGACAGCATGAACCATCTTGGCTCCGTCTTTGGCGATGCCGCCGCATTCGTATTGCTTGCCTACCATAAATCCAGTGACGTTCTGCAAGAAGACGAGCGGGATATTACGCTGACAACATAGCTCTATGAAATGTGTCGCTTTGAGTGCCGACTCGGAGAACAACACTCCGTAATTGGCGATGATGCCTACAGGAAATCCCATGATATGTGCAAAGCCGCAGACTATAGTAGTAGCATAACGTGCTTTGAATTCTTGGAAGCGGCTGCCATCGACGATGCGTGCGATAATCTCTCTCGGATCGACGAGCTGACGAAGGTCGATAGGGGCGATGCCGTATAAATCTTCCGGGTCGTATAATGGCGCTTCTATCGGAAGTATGTCCAACTTCTGTTTTTCTCTCTTCTCTAAAGTCTTGAAGATGTTACGACAGATCTGCATGGCATGACTGTCGTTTTCTGCGAGATGGTCGGCGACACCCGATACCGAAGTGTGCATGTCGGCTCCTCCGAGTTCTTCTGCTGTGACAATCTCGCCAGTCGCCGCCTTGACTAATGGAGGCCCGCCAAGATAAATAGTGCCTTGATTTCTAACTATAATTGTCTCGTCGCTCATGGCAGGGACGTAGGCTCCTCCTGCAGTACACATACCCATCACAATGGCAATCTGCGGGATACCCATAGCCGACATTCTTGCCTGATTGTAGAAGAAACGTCCAAAATGATCTCTGTCGGGAAACACCGTGTCTTGTTCTGGAAGGAATGCACCACCGCTGTC
Organism: Bacteroidales bacterium; assembly: GCA_017466405.1. Lineage (GTDB taxonomy): Bacteria > Bacteroidota > Bacteroidia > Bacteroidales > F082 > Limimorpha. The sequence continues at coordinate 75,623 of JAFTUF010000060.1, read as the reverse complement.
AACCATATACACACAAGGCAGCTTGTTCTCCATCGCTATCTCTTGAGCTCGAAGATGCTTCTTAACGGTATATTGCATATAGGTACCGCCTTTGACAGTGGCGTCGTTGGCAACGATTATAGCCTCGCGACCTTGTATTATTCCTATGCCTGTGACAATTCCTGCGGAAGGGAAGTCGTTGTTGTAGGTATCGTAGGCAGCCATTGGAGAGAGTTCCAAAAAAGGAGTGTTTTTGTCTATCAGCTGGTCGATGCGTTCTCGGGCAAGCAGCTTGTGGCGTTTCTTATGTTTCTCGATGGCAGCAGTACCTCCGCCATGCATACTCATAGCCATGCCTTCACGATAACGCGACATCAAATCCATATAGGCTTTCTTGTTTTCCTGAAACTCCTTGCTGTTAGGATTTATCTGTGACTTTAGTGTTTGCAAAATATTATGTTTTAATTGTTTCCGCAAAGATAAGAAATTATCGATAATTTTATTCCTAATTTATAGATTAAAACAAAAAAACATTTTGCCATCTTATCCCTAATAGTTGTGTATAAAATTTTGTAAATATTGTTTGTTTAGTTAATGTTTTTGTGAATTATATGTACTATTTTAGGTTTAAAATTACTTGATAAACACTACTACAATATAAAATTATTTTGAAAAAAATTAAGTAAAACAATCGAATCGTTTATTGTTTTATCTGATTATAAATCAATATTAAAAATATGATTATGCTGTATTAGGACAATTAATTTTCTTAAAATAAAATTATACATAAAATTCAAAAATATGTATTTTTAACCTCGACACTATTGACAGCAGTATATTTTTACGTAACTTTGCAAACACAAGTACTAAACATTCTCTATAGCTTTGTAAGTAGTTTGGTTTATTAATGCAATTGGGCGCTCCCCGCGCCCTTTTTTATTTTCTGTTGTTAAATCGTAAATATATTGTTATCTTTGCCCGTCTTAAATGAATTACGTTATGAAAAAGTTTGTAAGTAGAATTGTTCTTCTTTTAATGTCAGTTGCCATGTTATGTCTAGAGACGAAAGCTCAATATGACATCTATTTCAACAATCAGCAGCTAAGAATCGACTATTATATATATGGCAATGCTGATACTTGTCATTATGCTCTCGACAAATACGTGATGGAGCCTGTATGGGGTGGAACGCGTAACAACCTCATCGACAGCCTGGGTTATGGGGATTATTATTTTGAGGTGTTGCTTCACGATTCCGACGTCGTTCTTTACTCAAGAGGCTACTGCAATCTTTTTGGCGAGTGGCAATCGACAGCTGAGGCTGAAGTAGTAAACCGAGGCTTTAACGAATCAGTGATAATGCCTTATCCAAAGGAAATAGTAGATGTGGTGTTTTATATGAGAGATTACGATGGTAATTTTATCGAAAAGATGCGACTCACAGTTGACCCTAACGACTATTTTATCCAAGACGCTCCTAAGCACAATCATTCTGTCCTTAACGTTCATGGCGACTTCGCTCCAGAAAAAGCTGTCGATATAGTGATATTGCCTGACGGATATACAGAAGAAGAAATGGGAAAATTCGTGATAGATTGCAACTTCTTCAAAGAATGTCTCTTCTCATACGAGCCTTACATTTCTTACCAAGACAGATTCAATATCAGAGCTGTGATGGCTCCTTCTAAAGATTCAGGAATTACTATTCCAGCAGAAGATGTGTGGAAAAATACTGCGCTTAACTGCGCGTTCTACACTTTCGACTCAGAACGTTATTGCATGTCGTACGACAACCAGTCGATAAGAAACTTAGCCGGTACAGTGCCTTACGACCAGATTTATATCTTGGCTAACACATCAAAATATGGTGGCGGCGGAATATATAACTTCTATTGCGTCAGCTCTACCGACGACTACTTTTCATCTGACGTCATCATTCATGAGTTCGGTCATGGCTTCGCTGGATTGGGCGACGAATATTACGACGATTCAGGTTCTTACGAAGAATTTTATAACCTTAACATAGAACCTTGGGAACCAAATATCACTACATTGGTCGATTTCGACAGCAAATGGAAAGACATGCTTAAGAAAAAGACTCCTGTCCCGACACCCGACACCGACAAATACAATGACGAAGTGGGCGTCTTTGAAGGCGGCGGCTATGAACCAAAAGGCGTATATCGTCCAAAAAGAGATTGCCTCATGAAGACTTTCAACGGAGATAAATTCTGTGAAGTCTGTCACAAGGCAATCGAGAAGATGATTCTATATTATACCGAATAATTATAAGGCTTTCTTGAAGGCATCTACTAAGTTGTAAGCACCGGCGTAGATGTCTTTTAATGTTGCATCTAACATAAAACATGGAGTCGTGAAGATCTTGTTATCCAAGTCGCTCGCGACTTCTCCGTTTTTTGTAGGGATATGAGTAGCTCCCATCACTACGACATCCTTTGCTGGTCCGCAGTTTTCATCTCCCAAAGTTACACTGACATCTTTCAAAACATTGGCCACCAATACTGGAGCGATACACATAGCTGCGATAGGCTTGTTCTGCTGATGAATCTTCACGATGGCATCTCTCACCTCTGGAAGCACCGTCATCTGCATGCCATCGGTGAAATATGTAAACAGATTGTTTGCGATACCAGCTCCGCCAGGAATAGCAAGGCCGTCGTAATTGTCGGCATTAAAATCTGATAAAGGAGAAATAGCACCTCGAACAATGCGCGCTGCCTCAACCATCATATTACGTTCCTCTGCAACGACTTCTCCAGTGACGTGATTTATTACCTGATACTGATTGCTGTCGGGAGCGAAGCATTCATATTTTATTCCATGCTGATCCAAGGCGAGCAATAATGTAACTGTTTCATTTATCTCGGAACCATCTTTAGTTCCGCATCCTCCTAAAATAACGGCTATCTTTTTCATATTTATTTCTATTTAGTTAAACTTGTTTCTATCACATCTTCAATAACATCTTTCCCTTTGTTAAAACTCTTTTCCATAGAATCCTTCACCACATCATGATTCTTATACAAGAAATTCGCTATCTCTTCGGTGAAAGTATATAGTTTTGAATCCTTTCTCACATCCTTATCTATCACATCGGAAATGTTAAACACATTGAGCAACATAATCAGGATGCTTATCAGTAGAGCTCCTTTCACAGCACCGAATATGAAGCCGCCAATCTTGTCGATAAAACCTAAATATATGGCTTCTACCAAATTACTCAACAGTCGTCCTAAGTAACGAATCACTATCATGAAAAGGATGAAGGTAAGAATGAAAGCTATCAGGCTGAGATATTCGGGAGCGACATTTATCAAATCTGAGAGCCAATCTGCCATGGCATCAGAGAAGAACATAGCTCCGTAAATTCCTATCACGAAAGAAGCCAAATAGAAAGCTTCGATGATAAGACCTTTTCTTAATCCTGCAAAGGCAAAAAGCAACAGGACTACTCCAATAATAATATCCAATACGTTCATAATAAATTGTTTTTTAATTGTTAAATTGCTTTAATCCTTTTTGTCAACTCTGTCGAAAACAGGAATGAATTCAGTTCTTTATTATCGGAATCCAGTACCGATTTGTTGTCGCCGCTCCACCATAATTTACCTTTGTAAATGAAATTTATCGTCTGTCCTATCTTCAGTACCGAATTGATGTCGTGAGTGTTGATTATGGTTGTCATATTATATTCATGCGTTATCTCGCTGATAAGGTCGTCGATAAGTTCTGATGTCTGGGGGTCGAGGCCTGAATTAGGTTCATCGCAGAAAAGGTATTTCGGGCTGTTGGAGATGGCGCGTGCGATGGCGACACGTTTCATCATGCCGCCGCTTAACGCTGAGGTTCTCAGGTTATTTATTCCGTTGAGATTTACTCTGTTGAGACAGAAGTTCACTCTCTCTAATTTCTCTTCGTAAGTCATATCAGTGAACATATCCAGAGGGAACATCACGTTTTGTTCAACGCTCATAGAGTCGAAGAGAGCGCCTCCTTGGAAGAGTACTCCCATCTCTTTGCGGATGTCTATCTTGTTCTTTTCCCTTGTATTAGAAAACGGACGCTCATCGAAAGTGACGACGCCTTTGTCGGGTTCATATAAACCTGTGCATATCTTCATCAGGACCGTCTTTCCCGAGCCGCTCTGACCGATAATAAGATTCGTCTTTCCTCTCTCAAAAGTTGCCGAGACATCGTCTAAGACAAGATGTTCTCCGAATTGCTTCGATATATTCTCTACCTTTATCATGTCAAAAGCATTTGTGTTAATATCAAATCGAAAACTATGATAGCGATGCTTCCCACGACGACAGCCTGGGTGCTCGCCTTGCCTACTTCCACCGAGCCGCCTTCAACATTATAACCAATAAAACTTGAAATAGAAGTGATTAGGAAAGAAAAGACGACGGTCTTTATCATGGCGAATGTTATGGAGAAAGGTTCGAACCAAGCTCTGAGACCCACCACGTAATTAGATGGAGTGATGACACCTGTGATGACGCAGGCGAGCCATCCGCCTAAGATTCCTATCACTATGCTGAAGATTATCAGCACTGGGATAAACAAGAGGCATGATAATATCTTGGGAAAGATGAGATAATTGGCGGGGTTGACGCCCATGACTTTAAGAGCGTCTATCTGCTGAGTGACGCGCATAGTTCCAAGTTCGGATGCTATTTGCGAGCCGAGTTTTCCTGCAAGGATGAGGCTTATCATCGTAGGAGAAAATTCCAGGATAATCATCTGACGAGCCGAGAAACCGATGAGTTTTTCTGGCAGCAAAGGATTGTCGGTGTTATAAGCGACCAATATCGTTGCGACAGCACCTACGAAGACTGACAGAATCGCTACAATTCCAATTGACGTGAAACCAAGATTATAAAACTCATGGAGCATACGTTTCCTGAAAATGAGAGCGTTGTCGGGCTTGCGAAAAACCTGAAACATCAGTAACACATAATCACCTAATTTCTTTAACATAGGGCAGTTGTTTTTAGAAGTGTAAAATTACATTTTTTTTAATTATAAATATCATAACAATAAAACTTTTGCGTTTTGAATTTTCAAAAAATAATTATTATATCTTTGCAAAGAAATAATTAACGATGTATTCCGACAACAATTCAACAAAAAGAAGATTCGCAGGTTCATACCTTGTCTCGCTGATGAGCATTATGTTAGTGCTTTTCGTGTTGGGAATGTATGCTTTTGTCGTTGTTTATACCGATAGGCTTCTCAGCTATGTCAAGGAAAACATCGGCTTTGAGGTGGTGATGAAAAGTGACGCTAAGGAGTCGGCGATAAAGAGTCTTCAGGAAGAATTGAAGATGAAGGAATACGTGAAATCAGCCGTGTATATAAGCAAGGAAGAAGCCACCAACAGGATGAAAGAAGACCTTGGAGAAGACTTTCTACAATGGCTCGGCGATGTGGAAAATCCGCTGCTGCCTTCCATCGATGTGAGATTCGTCGCCAACTATGCTAACAGCGACAGCATGGCTATGGTGGAGAAATGGCTTGGAAAGAAAACAATAGTGAAAGAAGTAATCTACCAAAAATCATTGACCAACACTATCAACAGCAACATCAGTAAAATTAAAATCGTTCTTTTCGCAGTGAGCCTCGTCTTGTTGCTCATCGCTATAACATTGATAAGTCACACCATCAGATTGTCGGTCTATTCAAAACGTTTCACTGTAAGAACGATGCAGCTTGTCGGCGCGACAGAAGGATTTGTGATGAAACCTTTCTTAAAGACATTCATGATTCAAGGACTCATCGCTGCAGTGGTGGCTCTGATTCTTATCACTGTCGTCTTATATGGAATACAAGATTATTTGCCTGAGATGAATCTCTCGCAATCTAACGGATATATCATGACAATTTATCTCTCGATAATAGCATTGAGCCTTATATTGACAATGGCATCGACAGTTGTATCGATGAAGAAATATCTTAATGCCGACATCGACAGATTTTATATGTAAAAATTAAAAGGTATGAGCAACTTAGAAAAAAAGACAGAATCAAAAAACGAAGACAATAAAACAACGATGCCATTTGGCCGTGACAACTATCTTTGGGTGATTATCGGTTTGGCATTTCTTCTCATAGGCTTTATCTTAATGATTGGCGGCGGTTCAGACGATCCTGACGTCTTCAACGAAGCTATCTTCAGTTTCCGTCGTATCACATTAGCTCCTATATTGGTATTGATAGGATTTGGCATTCAGATTTATGCCATCATGAAAAAAAGTAAGAACGATTAAATCCGGAAGATATGAATTGGTTAGAAGCTTTATTGTTAGGCATCCTTCAAGGATTGACAGAATTTTTACCCGTCAGCAGCAGTGGTCACCTTGCCATAGGGCAGGAAATGCTGAACCTCGACACCTCAGCGGCAGACAACCTTCTATTCACTGTGACGGTACACGCAGCTACCGTATTAAGCACCATCGTAATTCTTTGGAAAGAAATAGAGAAACTGTTCAAAGGAACTTTCTTCACTACAAAATGGAACGACGAAAAGACATACGTCGCCAAGATATTGCTATCATGTATCCCTGTGATGATAGTAGGACTTTTCTTCAAAGAACATGTGGAAGCTATCTTTGGTAGCGGATTGTTAGTGGTAGGTTGCTGCCTCTTGCTTACCGCCACATTATTAACATTCGCTTATTATGCCAAGCCTCGTAAGAAAGAAAACATCTCATATCGCGACGCTTTTATCATAGGTTTGAGTCAGGCTATAGCTGTGTTGCCTGGTCTCTCTCGTTCGGGAACCACCATCGCCACAGGTCTCATTCTTGGAAATAAAAAAGAAAAAATAGCACAGTTCTCTTTCCTCATGGTTTTGATACCAATACTTGGAGAGACATTCTTAAATATCATCGACATGGTTAAGGACCCGGCTCTCTTAGGAGGTATAGGTGCCATGCCTCTTCTCGTAGGATTCTTAGGTGCTTTCCTGTCGGGATGTTTCGCTTGTAAGTTTATGATTAACTTGGTCAACAAAGGCAAGCTCATTTACTTTGCAATTTATTGTGCTATAGCTGGTATCGTAACAATAATCTTCTCGATATAATTATGTTTCATTTTGAAGAAGGAGAAGTATTCCTCATCGACAAGCCATTAGACTGGACCTCATTCGACGCGGTGAATCTGATACGCGCCGTGATAAAACGTTATCATGGAATAAGAAAACTTAAAGTAGGTCATGCAGGAACATTAGATCCTCTTGCGACAGGATTGCTCATCATCTGTACAGGAAGGATGACTAAGCAGATCGACAATTTCCAAGCACAAGAGAAAGTCTATACAGGAACGATGCTGTTGGGTCAGACGACTCCAAGTTATGATTTAGAAAGCGAGCCTGATGCTTTCTTCCCGACAGATAACATAACGGAGGAGATGATGGAAAAGGCACGACTTTCGTTTGTCGGCGACATCATGCAGCGTCCGCCAAAATTCTCAGCTATCAAGATTCAAGGCAAAAGAGCTTTTGAATATGCTCGCTCCGATAAGGAAATCGCTCTCAAGGAAAGACTCGTCCATATAGAATATTTCAAGATAGATACTACTAACTTCCCGGAGGTGAGTTTCGAAGTGAAGTGCAGCAAAGGCACTTATATCAGATCGTTGGTACATGACTTCGGCAAGGCTCTCAACAACGGAGCTTGTATGACATCATTAAGAAGAACCAAAATCGGTGACTTCTCAGTTGAAAACGCCCGCGACCTCATGGAACTTAAGAAAGAGATTATTGAAACAGGGATAGTGGACAATGACGCTGACTGTGGACACTGACACGGACACGGACACTGACTATGGACGATGACACTGACCAGCATCTCAGCATCTCAGTAACTCAGCAACTTAGTAACTTAAAACCCTTCATAAATCCTGCACAATCCGAATGTGAGGGCTTTTTGTTTGACGTTTTTGAAGCCGCATTCTTCCATCATCTGCATGAATTCTTTTGGCTTAGGGAAGTTTATCACGGAGTGGGGGAGATAAGTATAGGCTTTGTCGTCGCCAGAGATTTTCTTACCTATGAAAGGCAGAATGTTCAAGAAGTAAAGTTTATATAAAGAAAGTAATATCTTGTTTTGTGGGACAGAGAGTTCGAGTATGAGAAGATGTCCGTTATCTTTAAGGACACGTTTTAATTCTCTCAGACCTTTTTTCTTATCTTCAAAATTTCTTATGCCGAAAGCGATAAAAGCAGCGTCGAAGGTATTGTCGTCGAAGCTGAGGTTTTCGCAATCTTCTACTTTAAGGTTTATATTGTTTATCTTTAAAGCAGATATTTTTTCTCTACCTACATTAATCATACCTTCGGAAATATCGATGCCAGTAACGGAAGGTATTCCGGCCTTAGCCAAGGCGATGGTTGAATCGGCAGTACCGCAAGCCACGTCTAAAACCTGAGAATTTGAGAAACTGAGAATTTGAGAATTTGAGAATCTGAGAAACTGAGAACTTTTCAGATTTTCAGATTCTGAGTTTTTCAGATTCTTAACAATACGTTTAACAGCTTTCCTTCTCCAAATCTTGTCGATGTTAAGAGAAAGTATATGATTTAATTTATCGTAAGTCGGAGCGATGTTGTCGAACATCGAACGGACGAAATTCTTTTCTGCCATAATTTAAAATTATTGATTTATTTTGTCACAATTTGCATAATTGACATACTCATTATACCAAGTCTTAGGATTATTTTCCTCTGAAAGAAATGCGGCATCAAATTTTTTATAAATATCAGCATATTTTATTTTATGACATATAATATATCTTAAATCTGATGTGTTGATTGGAATAATTTTTAGACCTATAACATAATCATCAAGATTGTGCGGATTAAAATAAAATGCCGATTTCCTTAATCTGAAATCTGATACTACATTAATATGAACAATATTAGATATAAAGACACAATAAGAGTTCATATTCTTAGTTCTAACGAGATGGTTACCAAGGTGTCGTGAAACAGGTTCCATCTCCATTCTACGTTGGTTTGTACTATCTGCCAAAGTCGCTTCTAACAACAAGGTGTGTTCAGGATAGTCGGTAGATGATTCATATTCGTAGACAATATCTGCGTCACCTCCTATAGCATGGGATATAGGCAACAAATCAGAATCTAATGACAATTTAAGGTAATCTAATATTTTTCCTTTCCGATCACTTATCTTATACCAGATTATGCCAAGTATATATTCAAATATCGTAGGAATATCAGCATTGTCGGTAACAATATCGTTTATTACATCTTCATTGCGATTATCAAAATATTCCAGTAACGCCATCAGCTGCTCATCAGGAAATTTATCGTCAATTAATCTATTTAATCTTTCATAACGTTTAGACTCTACTATTGAATATGCATTTTCGATAGTATCGACGGCAACACCATAATCTTTGTTAATACCTTCTATTATAAGGTTCTCATCATAGATAAAGCTTTCAGAAATTTTGTGCAAAGAGCAATCCTCGTTCAGCAACAGACAATTCGAATATGCTTCTTGATAAAGTTCCTCTGCAACATTATTGAAAAAATAGTACGGTACGATATCCAGTTTTATCATATCGTCTTCAAAAACCACAACACCAGAAGTTTTGATATATCTTTTATTCAAGTCAAAATAATCATTGAGCGTGGCCTTTGCTTTTAAAAGATGCATGACTTTGAAGAATGTCGTTTTGAATTCTTCTTCAGAATTTGCTTTTTGAAAAGCGTTATCTCTAAAATACTTTTGTGGTTCTGCTGATATTGCTTTTGCGTTTGATGTCGAGAAAATATAATTTCGCCAATATCTGCCGATATTAATCTTGAAAGTGTCATCATACAAACAACTTGCCTTGTCATATTTATTTTCATAAAACACTTCATATAATGACTTATACAAGACGAAATAAACGCTGTCATATTCTCGACTTTTTCTATTCAGACCTATTTCACAAAACAATTCCTCCGATAATTCATTGTCATGAAAATACCTCAACGCCTCATTGTAATTATCCTTCTCCAATAATACATCAACTATTATGTTGTCAATATTTCCTTTACCATCTCGAAATTCACATATCTTGTTAATGATGCTATCCGTACTATTCTCATCAATACACAATGGAAGTAGGTATGTAAATTCGTCAACCGTGAGATAATCAAGTTTTGACAACATATATATCAGTATAATGAATGGTCTAACTTTAGATTGATTAATTTCTACAGAAGTCTTCAACAATTGTTTCAGATAAATAAAACTATCTTTGGGTATTCTTAAGAAATTATCAGAAGTAAAATCATTTGAGTTACAGATTTTCAACAGATTGGCACCTACTTCTGTCAATCTTCTGTTATAGTCAATCAGACCTAAATCTAACAAGCCAGAAGTCTTTTGCCGTGCATCTTTATCTTTTCTATTTGCGTTTCCGTGTACAAATCCGTTGACTTGCATAAAGTTATAATACTTTTCTTGCAAGAGGTTGTTGCCTTCCCAATTTTCTCTTTTATTATCATCGATAGACCAGAAAGAATTTAGCAACGATAGTTGTTCTTCTATTTTCTTGTTAAAGTTTTTCGTACGAAAGCTTGTGGTACCTAAGCTCCAGCAATAACTTTTAAATTTAAGATTTCCTTTTTTAGCCATTGGTTATTATTTTAATAGTTAATGATTAATACTTCCTCACTACCAGAATTCCTGTCTTTTGTTTGATAATTTGAATTGGAATAATTATAATCCAGATGAATACATTTGTACTGCGAATTATCTTCCAACCATCTTATTAGAGTTTCATTGGTTTTACCTTTGCTACGTAGAACATTAGATAATGCAAATCGAACGTTACTCTGATTTAACTTGTTGAGGAACTGCAATAAATCATTTTCATCTTTCAAGTTCCACATTCCGTTTTCATTATAGGTGGCACAACTTATTAGATACGGAGGATCGCAATATACGAAATCGTTGTTATTTAGATTCAAGTCTAAACTACGGAAATCTTTGCTTTCAAATGTACACGACATTGATTTCAGTCTATCAATAAACTTATCTAATTTAACTTGCATTTTGCTGTTAAAATCACGTTTCCCGATAGGCAGATTAAATTCTCCTTTGCTATTAAACCGTATCTGATTATTGAACGAAAAGATAATCAGCACATATAGTGCTATGTAGTAATCTTCTCCATTATATTTGCCACCATTGAAATCGTTTCTAAGAATATTGAATCCGTTTTTATTGAACGGTCCTAATCCATTGAAGCTATTACAATTATAGTATGAATAGTTGTGTTGTGTAGACTTTGACAGATTATATTTATCAATTATCTTAAATATAGAACTGAACATATGCTCTTTATCTAAAGATTTAAATGTTTTAAGCAGGTTTACTAATATCTTATTAGAATCATTGAATATGACATTGTTACAGTCAACATTGCAACCAACGTTAGCCCCACCACAAAATAAATCAACAAAATTGTTGATACTGTCGGGAAAATGAGGCAAAATCTGTGGCAATAATCTGAACTTGCCTCCGGTATAATTCAAAGGAGATTGCAACAATTCATTCATAGTTATTTACATTTACATAAAAACAATCGTTCCTCGTTTCCTCTGATATTTGACTTTCCTGCCATGAAAGGCTTATATGCTTCTGAGAAAATCTTCACTGTACCTTTAGCCGCTAAAATTCTAAAAATATCATCATCAGATATTTTTGCGTTGGAGCGTTCATTGCCTTTATTACTCATATTGTTATAAGATAACAATATATATCTACAATTAAGTTTGTCGATCAGATCTTCAAAAGTTTCCGTCGCCAATCTCGTGCAATAATTACTTTTCAGATTACTTCTGTCCATTTTTCTTGCGACACCTTTTACCTTTGGTTTCTCCCACCTGGCCACATTTTCCAACAAATGATATGCGTCACAATACTGTCTTGAATTATAAGGAGGATCTAAATAAACCAAATCTGCATAAATATCATCTACAAGACGGTTTATATCCATATTGTAACATTTATTTTGGGAATTATTGTCATTCGATGCATCTGGATAGCACAATTCAAGATGTTTGTCGTATTCTACACCTTGGCGGTAAGCGTCATAATGTCCGCAGGTATTGGCAATTCTATCCATAGCATATAATAAAGATGTTATCAACAACGCTCTTTCTCGCTTATTGATAATGGCAGAATTGAATTTCTTTTCTATATCATCTCTGACAAATCCAATTTTCACACAATCCTTCCGACTAAAAAAAGTATCAGCAAAATTTATTGACATATAATTTTCTTCCACAGGATCACTCAGATTATATTCTAAAATAATGCTTTCAATTTTTTCCTTATCAAACTGTTCTGAACCAAACCACGCGACGTTACAGATATAATTGCTGTATAATAAGTCGTTTGTTATTATTATCTTATCATGAAAAGCCGAAGAAACCGCACCTGTTCCAGCAAATAAATCTGCAAATATTTCTACATTCGTACAATTTTCGTTAACAACCTTACTTATAAAAGGAAGCAATTTATATTTATTGCCAAGATAACGACGATTATTTATTGCAGATGCTTTATAAGCCATTGTAAAATAATATGTTTTCTGTAAAAAAATAATAAATTTTCATTACCTACAAAGATAATGAAAATTTCATTGATGAACACATTTACAAGTTATCGAAATAATAATTTATTTTTGTAGATTCTTCGTTGAAAGCAATCCGCATGCAGCGTCGATGTCTTGACCTCTTGAAGCGCGTATCGTTGCGATTATTCCTTTATCGTTGAGGCGGTCGCGGAAACGTACCATGTCTTCATTTGTCGGGCTCTTGAGATTTACGCCAGGCACGTCGTGGAATCGGATAAGGTTGACTCTGCAACGGAGGCTGCCAAGTTGTTTAGCGAGTTCTTTGATGTGGTCTGGTGTGTCGTTGAGACCTTTGAAGACGATATACTCGAAGAAGACGCGGCGTTGTCCGCTCCAGTCGTACTGACGTATAGCGTGAATCACTTCTCTGATAGGATAAGCTTTCTCTACAGGCATCAGCTTTAGACGTTCGTCGTGGAATGGAGAGTGCAGACTCACTGCGAGGTTGCATTTCGATTCTTCGAGGAAGCGTTTCATATAAGGTATCACGCCCACTGTCGAGACTGTGATGCGAGTCGGACTCATGGCGAGACCCCAGTCGGAAGTCATTACGTTGAGAGTGCGCATGAGGTTGTCATAATTGTTCATCGGCTCGCCCATTCCCATGAAGACGAAGTTGGTCAGTTTATCGACTTCAGGAAGATTGAGTATTTGATTCAAGATGTCGCTTGCAGGGAGATTCTCTTGAAAGCCCTGTTTTCCGGTTTGGCAGAAAAGGCAGTTCATCTTGCAACCCACTTGAGAAGAGATGCACAAGGTAGCGCGATCCTTATCAGGAATGTAAGCAGATTCGATGAAACCGTCGGCGCCAGGGAAGAGATATTTCTTTGTTCCGTCTTTCGATTCCTGCACATTAAGGAAGTTACGGTAGCCGGTAGTATAGTTTTCTGATAGAAGCTGACGTGTTGTTTTAGAGAGATTAGACATCTCGTCGAAGTTGCCGCAATGTTTTTTATAGAGCCATTCTGTCAATTGTTTAGCGGTAAATTTCGGCAAACCATGTTGCGCGACGATGTCTTGTATTTCAGATAGAGTTAAGCCTAAAAGAGATTTCATATTAAATATATGCTTTAAATATCGAATGTAAATTATTACTTGTTGACTCAGCGACTCGGTGACTTAAAAAAAAAGCAGCCTCGTGGTTTACGAAGCTGCCTTTGTTGTACCCAGGGCCGGGATCGAACCGGCACGAGTGTTACCTCATCGGTTTTTGAGACCGACGCGTCTACCAATTCCGCCACCTAGGCATTAGTTTCAATGAACATTTGCGAGTGCAAAAGTAATAATTTTTTTGTTACGGCAAAGAAAAATTTTATTATTTTTGCAAAAAATTTCAAACCCAATAAATTAATGTCATGCAACAGCCTTTAGTATCAATTTTTTCAGGTAGAGCCACACGCTATTTAGCTGATGAAATCGCTAAGTATTATGGCAAACCTCTCGGAGAATCAAGCGTATTAGTTTTTTCCGACGGTGAATTCCAACCTAGTTTCGAAGAAAACATTAGAGGAAGAGACGTATTCTTAATCCAATCAACATTCCCACCAACCGAAAATATGATGGAATTGTTGTTGATGATTGACGCAGCAAAACGCGCTTCAGCTCGTAGAATTATCGCTGTAATACCTTATTTCGGTTTCGCACGCCAAGATAGAAAAGACCGTCCACGTATCAGCATCGCTGCTAAATTGATGGCTGACTTGTTGACAACAGCAGGCGTAACACGTGTCATCACTATGGACATCCACGCCGACCAAATCCAAGGTTTCTTCAACGTCCCAGTAGATAACATCTTCGCTTCAAAGATTTTCGTCCCTTATATCGAAAGCCTTAACTTACCTAATTTAATGGTAGCTTCTCCAGACGCAGGTGGTACTCGCCGCGCTGCTTCTTACGCTAAGATGTTGAACACTGTGTTCTCAATCTGCCACAAACAACGTTCAAAACCAAACGCTATCGAACAAATGTTGCTCATCGGTGACGTGAAAGACAAAGACGTTATCCTCATCGACGACATGATCGACACAGCAGGTACAATCACAAAAGCCGGCAAGTTGATAAAAGATAATGGTGCTCGCAGCGTCCGCGCTTTCGCAACACACCCAATCTTGTCAGGCGAAGCAATGGAAAGAATCGAAAACTCAGTATTCGATGAAGTAGTCGTGACAGACACTATTCCAATTGAAAACCCAAGCAGCAAGATCCACGTGCTTTCAACAGCTCCTCTCTTTGCAGAAGTCATCAAACGCGTTGAAAACTACGAATCATTGAGCGACTTATTCAAGAAATAAATAATGTACGGGCGTATCGAATACGCCCACTTAAATAAATTATTAACAGTTTTTTAAAAATTAAATTATGAATTCAGTATCATTGAGCGGTTCTCTTCGCGAGAACGTAGGGAAAAAAGATGCTAAAAAATTGCGTGCACAAGGTTTAGTTCCTTGTATCATTTACGGTAACGGTAGAGAAGTACGTTTCTACACAGAGGAAAAGAGCTTCAAAACTATCCTCTTCACACCTGAAACATACATCATCGACTTCACAATCGATGGTCAAGTCTATCGCACAATCCTCCAAGACGTACAATATCACCCAATCAGCGACGAAGTTCTCCACGCTGACTTCTTGGAAGTAACAGAAGAAAAACCTATCACAGTTACTCTTCCTGTCCGTACAGAAGGTACATCACCAGGCGTTATGCGCGGTGGTAAACTTAAAGTGAGAATCCCTCGCCTTAAAGTTAAAGGTTTGATTAAAGACCTCCCAGCTATCGTTATGGTTAACATCTCAGAATTGAACGTCAACCAAGCTATCAGAGTTAAAGACATCAACATCGAAAACGTAACCCCATTGGTAGCAGCTAACAACATCGTTTGCGACGTTAAAGCTAAGAAATCAGCTGTAACTGAAGAAGAAACAGAAGAATAATCTTTTGATGTTTATAAAAAAAACAGGGTTCCGAACGGAATCCTGTTTTTTTATGAGATACATCTCTTATTTCACAACGACCTTCTCGCTATAAACGATATTCTTTCTATTCATAACATTGACGGTATAAATTCCTGATGTTAATCCGTCAAAATATATCGTCATGTTTTTATCGTTGATTTTCATTTCTCTAACAATTTGTCCTAACTGATTACAGATGGTGACTTTTCCTTTGATGTCGTTTTTCAATTCAATATTAATCTTCCCTTCTGCAGGATTAGGATAAATATTGATGTTAGAATCTGATTCTGTCTCTATTATTGAAGCGTGTTCTTCGTCCCACATTCCAAGTACATAGTCGCCGCTCATTACATCGTCGAGTGTCATTCTTCCGTAGTTGCTCAGACCTTGGAAGACGTAATCTATTGAACGCCACTGTTGCGAGCCGTCAGGACGATATAAAAGAACTATAGAGTCGTTTGGAGAGACGATAAGATTTTCTTCGTAGTTTACAGCGTCTTGATATTGGAACTCGCCTTTTATCTTAGACTCGCCTTTATCGAGACGATGTATTGTCCAATAACGATCCGATGATATCGTCAGTCCTTCTGGTATCTCGCCGACGGTAGTAGGTCCCACCCAGCGATGTTCTATACGCAGCAATGTAGAGTCGCTGACTTCTTCCACTATAGCCTTGAATTTAGCAGCGCTAAAGTCCTTGCTGCCATTTTGTTTAATGACGAAAGTCTCTTCGTGAGAGGCATCAGCAAATTTATTGTTTACGTCGCAGAATATTGCAACAGGTTCAAAGTCTAATGTCTTTGTTATTGTACCAGACTTGCCATCCCAGCTTACCATCTCGCTATGCATATTCCAGTCTTCATCGATGAAGCTTATCTCAAAACGAGCTCCGTTGCCAATATAATCTGCTCCTCTATGATCTTGAATCATATTAACTTGAACATCGTATTTATCGCCATTAGGTTCCACTGTGAAATATTGGACGTAATATACAGGACTTCCTGGATTATAAACCCAAGCTTCGAAGAAGTCGTTCATATTCAAACCTGTCGCTTCCGACAATGCCTCGCATAAATCTTCCGACGATGCGGATTTAGCGTTGAACTTGTTGAGATAATATTTCATAGCGTCGCTGAAAGTCTCTCTTCCGAGATAGTTCATCAAACTGTGAGCCACGACAGCGCCTTTGTCGTATGCCATCGTTCCGTAAGTGATGTCTAGAGGAAGTTCGTTCAGAGGAAGCCAGCCTTCTTTGGTATGGCACGACATGATGATGTCGTCGATGAGTTCGTCCATAACATCGTAATAGAAGTCGTCGCCGTAGAACTCTGTGAAATAGTAGTTGTTACAGAAAGTAGCGAAGCCTTCGTTGAGCCACATATCGGCAGCGGTAGCGCAAGTTACTTTATTACCGAACCATGAGTGTGACATCTCGTGTGAGATGAAGAAGTCGCTGTTCATATTTGTAGTTCCTGTTATCAAAGAACTAGAGAGAGCTATGTTATCGACGTGTTCCATGCAGCCGAGACCAGTGCTGACGTAAGATATTCTGTTGAAAGGATAAGGTCCGAACTGACTTTCGAAGAAAGCGGCGAAGGCTTTAGTGTTAGCGAATGTCGTCGCCACCTTATCTATCTGATTCGACTTAGCATAGACGTTGATTGGAATGTCGCGTTCGATGCCTTGGTAAGTGTCTTCCCACAAAACGAAATCGCCGATAGCGAAAGAGATGAGATATGTAGCAATCTCTTGACTCATAACCCAGTGGTCGGTTTTTGTTCCGTCGTTGTTGTTTTTTGTCTCTTCGAGAAGTCCGCCGCATGATGAAAGCATATCTTCAGGATAAGTGATGAACAAATCGTAAGAAGCTTTATCGGTGAAGTTATCTACGCAAGGGAACCATGTCTTTCCAAGATTATGAGGCTGACTGTCGAAGCCGACGCCGAGGTTATAGACGTAGTCGTTGCTCCAGTGTATTCCTCCCCAACTTTCGTTGAAAGTACTTCCGCTGTAATCTATTGTGAAAGATACTGTCGAGTTCTCTGCTAGTGGAGATGTAAGGTTTATCGTGAGTATGTCGCCGTCTTGAGAGAAACTTTCCACAGCAGCGTTGTCTGCTGTGACGGCAGTGACGTTAAGGCTTTTGAGTTCTAATTCTATCTTGTCGAGAGATGCGAGAGAGGTGAGAGTCACTATGGTAGTGGCGTCGAGAGTTCTCTCAGAGATATTGATTTCGTTGAGATGAATCTCATAATGTTTCACATCTACATTCTGACCTACTTCATCTGACTTAGCGTATGATGATAAAGCTAAGCAAGCACTTAAAAATAAAGCTAATACATATTTCATAGTTTGAATATTTATGTTACAATAATAGTTTGTAAAATTACGTTTTTTTTAAATATATAATCATTATTTTTTTCGTAAGTTTGCAGAAAGGTAACAATGTAGAGACGTATCAACAACACCGAAGAAAATAAACAATATGTTGTTGCTGCGTCTCATTAATAATAAGAAGAATAGAATTTTATGTCAGGCAAGAAAATAAACGTTGACTTATATGCTAGGAAGAAAAGGTGGAAGATAGCCCTTTCCATTATCGCTGTCGTGATTGTCAGTCTCTCGATGTATTATACCAACAATCTCGTGAAGAGGTTCGCGGCTCAGGAGCAGCGACAGATGACGATGTGGGCTGAGGCAGTTCAGAATCATGCGGAGTTGATGAATTATACAGAGCTGTTTTTTAATGAGGTAAGTGCGCAGGAAAGTAAGAGAGTGGAGCTTCTTGCTATGGCGTATCGTCGTTTTCTGGCAGCATCGTCGAACGAAAACACTAGCGTTTATCTGGAAATCATACAAAGTAATATCAGCATTCCTGTCATCATAACGGATAGCGACAACAACATCACGCTCTCCATCAACCTTCCGAAGAAGCATCAGGGTAAAGAGTTCTTCGACGCTGATATGCAAGAAGACTTCAGCATTTATCCTCCGATAAAGATTGATATTTACGGAAAAGAATCTTATCTCTATTACAACGAATCGCTTATTTATACGGAACTCCGTAACGTCCTCGACGATATGTTCAACTTCTTCATTAGCGATGTAGCCGACAACGCCGCCGGCGTCCCTGTCATCATCCTCGACCAGTCGCAAAGAGAGATTCTCAGTTTTGGCAACCTCGACGCTTCTATGATGAACAACAGCGATTATGTAGAACGACAGCTCGAGATAATGAGTGACGAGAATATGCCTATAGAAGTGAATTACTTAGATGGCGAGAAAGCTTACATCTATTATCGCAGCTCCGACCTTCTTCGTATCGTCAGTTACTTCCCTATAGTGCAGATTTTCGTCTTCACCTTCTTCATCATCGTCGCTTATCTTCTCTTCAGTTACGCACGTCGTTCGGAGCAGAATCAGGTGTGGGCTGGCATGGCGAAAGAGACAGCTCATCAGATTGGAACGCCGCTCACCTCGCTCATGGGTTGGATAGAACTCCTTAAGTTACAAGACACTCCTTTCATCGGGACAACGGAGATGGAGAAAGACATCGACAGGATGAAGACCATCACAGAGCGTTTCTCTAAGATCGGTTCCATCCCAACCTTAGAACCTCACGACGTGGTGGCTGCCGTCAACGACACTATGAATTATCTCAAACGTCGTTTCGCCAACAACAAATTCAACTTCGACATCAAGATTCCGAATCGCGAGATTGTCATACCATTAGACGCTGCTCTGTTCAGCTGGGTGTTGGAGAATCTCACTAAAAATGCCCTCGACGCTATGGAAGACCACGGCGACCTGACCGTCGAGATGACTGAAGACGCCGAGAACGTTTATATCGATGTGACAGATACCGGCAAAGGAATGCAGCGTTCAGCTTATAAAGAAATCTTCAAGCCTGGTTATACGAGCAAGAAACGCGGCTGGGGACTTGGTCTCTCATTAGCACGACGCATCATAGAAGATTATCATAAAGGAAAGATATTCGTAAAATCGTCTATCGTGGGACAAGGAACGACGTTCAGAGTGAGCATGAAGAAAAGTTCATAATGCATAATTCACAATTTTATAAATTTTAATCAAAACTTATGGAACCTAAAGAATTTAAAAACGAAAAGATTGAGTTGTTGACGAGGTTTGTTCAGAACACCGATGTCAACATCTTTCTTACAGGAAAAGCTGGTACTGGTAAGACCACCTTCCTCCGCAACCTTGCCATCAGCACATATAAGCGGATGGTCATCGTGGCTCCGACGGGTGTCGCTGCTATCAACGCGGGCGGCGTCACTATACATTCATTTTTCCAACTTCCTTTCGGGCCTATAGTGCCGGATACCGGAACGGTGAACAAGTCGCTGCCAGCATCAGGACTCAGCGCACAGAAAATCAACAAGACGAAGCTGAAAATCATGCGCAGTCTCGACCTCCTCGTCATCGATGAGATAAGTATGGTTCGCGCCGATCTCCTCGACGCTGTGGATAACGTGCTTAGAAAAGTAAGACGTAGCGACAAGCCTTTCGGCGGAGTGCAGCTTCTCATGATAGGCGACATACAACAGCTCGCTCCTGTGGCGCGTCCTAATGAATGGGAACTGCTACAGCCTTATTATAAGTCGGTGTTTTTCTTCGACAGCCTCGTGCTACAGAAAAATCCGTATATCTGCGTGGAGCTAGACCATATCTATCGTCAGAGCGACACCGCTTTCATCGAGATGCTTAACCAGGTGAGAAACAACAAACTCGATAACAGAAACCTCGATCTGCTCAACTCACGATACAAACCAGATTTCAATCCTGATGACGACGAGGGTTATATAACCCTGACGACACATAACCAGCAAGCTGATGAGATTAATGAAGAGAAACTGAAGGAGATAAAATCTAAGATGCTGACTTTCGAGGCTGAGATAGAAGGAATATTTCCTCAGAACGCATATCCAACGAAAGAGACTCTCGAGCTGAAAGTAGGAGCACAGGTCATGTTCGTGAAGAACGACCCTTCGCCAGAGAAAGAATATTACAACGGAAAGATAGGAAAGATCGTCGATTATGACAAAAGCACCGGCATCAAGGTGAAGTGCGACAAGGAAATAATCAACGTGACACCTGTGAAATGGCAGAACTTTGAATATACTCTCAACGAGGAGACCAACGAGATTGAAGAGAAAGAGATAGGTAGTTTCACACAGATACCTCTGAAGACAGCATGGGCAATAACCATACATAAGAGTCAGGGACTTACGTTCGATAAAGTTATTCTCAACGCCGAGATGGCTTTCGCTCATGGACAGGTCTATGTGGCGTTGAGCCGATGCACCTCCTTAGAAGGTCTCGTGCTTCAGACAAAATTATCGAGAAACGTATTGTTCAACGATTATACTATTAATAATTATGTAGAAAAGATTCCGTCTCTCGAACCTAACGAAGAGAAACTGCGTGAAGAAGAATGGAACTTCTTTCATCAGATGATTCTCGACCTTTTCAATTTCAAAGACTTAGAGATACAGATCAACCGCCTCGCAAAAGTAATTCGTGAAAACGACAATATCTTCACGAAAGAAACTGTCGATACTATCAGCACAAGACGTCAGAAATTCAGAGATGAGATTGTAGATGTGGAGATGAAATTCGCTCGACAGATTGACTCTATCTTTATCAACAGAACCAATACCGATTTTTCTTTCCTTCAAGAGAGAATCAAGAAAGCCTCAGAATATTTCTTCAATAAACTCAATGAATTAGAAAATATCAACGAAAGCGTCAGCGAGACTGATAACAAGACGGTCAATACTTCTGTCAAGGCTGTCCTCGATTTGATTAAAGAGATACTATATGTCAAGACGGCTTGTCTTAACCTTACGAAAAAAGGCTTCGACACAGAGAAATATCTCGAGTTAAAAAACAAGAAGACAGTCGAAGCAGAAAATCTTAAATCTGTGAAACTGAAATCGAAGTCTGTCGATAAGAAGGATAAGCCGTTGTTAGATAAACTGTTGAAATGGCGTGATGAGAAAGCTTTCGAGATGGAGGTGGAAGAATATCGTGTCTTGCCTAAGAGCGTGCTGACGGCTATTGTCGAGAAGAAGCCTGTCACGATAAAAGAACTGAAGGAGATTTCGAAACTTGGCGCTACACGTATCAAGAGTTTCGGTGCGGATATTATCAATATGGTTTTGGAGTCGCAGGGTTTAGAGAAGATGGACTTCGACGACGAAGATTCGCTCAAAGAAATAAAATTATCGCGCAGCGAGATGAAGACATTAGAGCTTCTCGACGAAGGATTTACAATAGACGAGATTGCCAAGGAAAGAGAATTTGCCAGAAGCACTATAGAGACACATGTCGGCACTATCGTCAAGAACGGTTTTTATGATATTGAAGACTTTGTCAGCAAGGAACATATAGAGATAATAAGAGAATATTACGAAGAAACAGGCGACACATCCGTTACTGCAGCTCGTGATGTCTTAGGAGAAGATTTCTCATATTTCGAGCTGAGGTTAGTCTTAGGAAAATGAGAAGTGTAGGAATTAAAAATTTATTTTAAAATAATGTATTACAATTGAAAAAAATCATATCTTTGCATTCGCAAAATGATGGGGCATTAGCTCAGTTGGCTAGAGCGTTTGACTGGCAGTCAAGAGGTCATGAGTTCGATTCTCATATGCTCCACAAAATATCATCGTCAAGGTCGCGGAAATCCCCAATCTTGACGATTTCTTTTTTATCGAACCAGATGAAAATAGGAAACCTTCCGTAAGTGATGTCGATGGCTTTGTTAGGTAAGATATGCCAATAACGATAATCTTCTGTCATCGTCTCTTCTCTGAAATCGCTGATTCCTTCAGGACTTCCCCAGATGAAAATATCTACATCACCAATGTCGTAGCCTTCTCGCTTCATAATCATAGAAAGCTTCTTGACACCTAACTTGCAATATTTACACCCCGAACTCACAATAACAAGCATCCTCCGTCCTTCTCCAATATTAAAATCCTCGCTCCCGTCCCCGTTCTCGCTCTCGTTCCCGTCCCCGTTCCCGCTCCCGTCCCCGTCCCCGTTCCCATTCTCGCTCCCGTTCCCGTCCCCGTTCCCATTCTCGCTCCCGTTCCCGTCCCCGTTCCCGTCCCCAATCCTACTTACTTCATCAAAAGATTCCTCCAAGTCGATGGTGCTAATTTCTTTCTCGGTGGAATAAATCATCTTATAAATAGAATCCGTCGGACTTATTATGAAGACCAATATTAACGAGATTATAGGAACTGTTTTTAGAATCTGAGAATCTGAGAATCTGAGAATCTGAGAATTAAAACTTTTCAGTTTCTCAGGTTTTGTACTTCTCGGTTTCAAAAGAAATAGCGCTCCTATGAAAAGGATATTCTTCAAAATAGATTGTGTCGGACTGAGTTCTATCAGCTCGCCGAAGCAATGGCAGTTGCTGTCGTCTCTGAAGATAACGACATAAACCAGAAATATGGTAAAGAGTATCTGTATGGTGAGAATGGCTCTCCAGGTGAATCTGTAATATATCTTGAAAATAAGAAACAGACCCAAGACGAATTCTCCTGTGATGAGAAGTCGCGACAATATTGTCGTTACGAAGAAACTGAATATGTTAAAGCTATATATATAAATCTCGAATTCATCTATGCTGATTAATTTAAGAATGGCAGCGATGATAAACACGCTGCCAATTCCTATACGTAGGATGTTTTTTACAATATCGTTCATGTCTTAGAGGTCTTCATTAAGAGATTCGTATATCATTTTCTTCAGCCTTAATGCCTGTTCCATCACGTGAACGTCTTCGCTATTGCCTTCAGGTTCGTCAAGGTCTATGTTCTTCTTGTTCTTGAATCTAAACTTGGTGTCTTCCGGTGTTCCGCTGATGATGATACCTAACCTCTTGAAAGGCCATGGATTCGACATACCAATCTTGTAGTCGAATGTCATGTTCAGGTTGTGACGGCCTCCGACCACAGCATGATATTTATCTATTGTTATGAGTGTAGGATATACGTCGATCTCGTTCTTGAAGGCGGTAATCTCGACAGAGAGGTTATCGATTTTATTATGTTCCTTGTCTTTGAAACCGAGGAATCGTCCCAACTTCTTGTATGTATTGTTGTCGAGGATGACAAGGTCTTTTCCGTGTATTGCCGTCGCTCCTCTAAGGGTTGACACTTTCATCTCATATTGTGAGTTGAGGTATGTCTCTGCCGATAGATGGAACTCTGCCTTTC
The DNA here is from genome assembly GCA_017466405.1 of Bacteroidales bacterium. Taxonomy (GTDB): domain Bacteria; phylum Bacteroidota; class Bacteroidia; order Bacteroidales; family F082; genus Limimorpha. The sequence goes on along the minus strand of JAFTUF010000060.1, from coordinate 51,759 downwards.
CTGCAAAAGAGCTGAGCATTGGTACGAGGGTGTCCAATTCAGGTATTATGTCAATCATCTCAGCGATGTCTATCTCCAATAGATGCAGGTCGAAGCCTAAGTAGAGGTGATTTCTGCGTGGCGACTTATACATTGCGGTGAGCATCATAGTGGCGGCGTCGGTGGTGAAGCCCATCTCCTCCATGACGAGGACGCCGTTTTTGACAGTGAGTCCGCCGCCTACGTCGGTGAGCGACATGTTCCCAGCTTCTGCTCTCTTGATGTTGGTGTTAAGAGTGATGTCGATACCTTTTGGTACCATGAAAGGCTCTCTTTCTTCCTCGATGGTATCGGCAACAACGACCTCCTCAACGACTTGTGTGGTGTCGCCCATTCCGCTGAAGAGCTCCATAATCTGATTTACGTCGGTAAAGTTGGAAGTGAAGTCGAGCGTTCCTTTAAGCAGGGCTTCCTTTCTGAAAAACTCATCTACATTAGTGAACTTGCCCTGCAACTCGAAATCGGAATTGCCCAAGACGACGCTGCTGTTTTTGATGTCGATGCCAGTGGTGTCGTATTGGAAATCGATAGATGGGATATAGATAGGTGTAGGTATGTCGCTCATGCTGAAGATGGCTTTGTCGAGTTTGATGCCTGCGTGAGGATTCCATTGTAAGATGATGCTTTCTTGGTCGTCGTCATAATCGGCGGAGACATTGAAGTCGAGTTTCTCTGTCTCGAAGCACATCTCATCGCCCATCTTGAAAGAGAGGCTGTCGCCATTGTAAACAGCTATATATGAGGCATCGTTGCTGTTTTCTTTCATAAACATGGCGAGGCTTCCTTTAGGATTGTTAGTGAAAAACGCCATGCTGTCCATAGCAGCCTCTATCCTCGAGAAAGAATAATCGGCATAGACCGACATAGGGATGTTTTCGTCTAAGATGTTAGATGTCTGTGCGTCGATGTTATAATCTCTTAGATTAGCGACAATCATATCTGAGACTTTAGCGTCCAAGTTAGTGCCGCTAATCGTTATGGCAGCGAGGCTGTTGCTTAAGTCCTCAGAAGCGGAGTTGGGCAAAACAAAATTAATATTAAGATTGTCGGCATCTACGTTTATGCTGTCGGCATAGACGACTTCCATGTCGTTCCACTGCATCTCTCCTCTGATTTTGGACTTCATGAAATCCATGTTGTCGATCTGATGCTTGTTGACATTGGCGCTCACATCGAGACTTACGTCACCTTTGGCGATGATACCTTCTGGAATAAATGATTGTAACTCATCTAAGTCGGCATTGGCTTTAAGACTGATGTTACAATACATCTTATTCATAACGTCTTTTATAGTTCCAGAAAGAGCTAATGACGAGTTCGACATCTGAGCGTTAAGGTAATTGAGATAGACATCGGATTTGTCGTTGAGGTCGATGTCGGCTTTGATGGAAGTGTTAAGATTTGTTAACGGATAAGGAAGCATCTCTGGCATGGAGACCATACCTTTGTTATATTTCAATTCAGCGTTGACGACAGGCATGGAGTTTTCGTTATAAATGCCATCGACTTCGGCTGCAAGCTGTAGCTCGCCCTTGACATCTATGCCATCAAGTAATTCTTCGCGCATCGAGGCAGGAATGAGTTCGATGAGCTCTTCTACAATTAAGGTATTTGTATTTATGTTGAGGTCGAGGATGATGTCGTCATTAGGCATAGCGACCTTTCCGATGAGGTCGATGAAGATGTTGTTGAGCGCAAGCTGCGACGCTCCGAGTTCCACATTCATTGTACTTAAGGTGGCGTTGATAGGACTTATCATCCTGATGTCGGCTTTGTCGAGGAGCGTCTCTTTATCCATAATGAATGACATGTCGTTGACAGCTAATTCCATATTGCCTTTGACAGCGTCGTAATTGTTTACACTGCCGTCATATCTGAAATTAAATGAATCGAATTCTGCTGTCTGACTGCCGCTTTCATAAAACATCTTGGAAGAAGATAATGCGATGTCGGCATTGACATTATCGCCAATCATCTCGGCTTCGCCTTCCATCTTCAAGTCGTGAAGTGCCACAGCCATCATCAACGAATCTGTCTCTTGTTGGAAATCGATATTGCGCAAAGCCATGTTGACATCGCCAACTATGGTGTTACCCTTCATCTTGCCTTTAGCCATCATGTTGAAGCCGTCGATGTCGGCAGACAAGCCTTGTGTGAGGTCGGTATAATTCAGCGAGATGTTGTCAAATTTTAACAATGCCAAATCTATGGAATAATTAAATTCCGATGTTTCTTCAATGGTGTCGGGCTCTGAAGGAGGGAAGATGTCGAGGTTTGTTTGTCCCGACTCGTTGGTGAAGAGATTGGCATAGCCTCCGTTAAGTCGGCAGTTGTCGATAATGATATTATCTTCTTTAAGGAATTTCTTTATATCCACTGAAACGATACACTCATGAATGTAGACGAGGGTGTCGGAAGGACTGTTTATCATCGGGTTGATAACTACCACATCGTCTATCTTAAGTCCTAACTTAGGAAACGACTTGAATAATGTGATGTCGGCTTGTTCTATCTCGAACTCGCAGTCGATGAAATTTGGTGCTTGGTTTCGCACTATAGAGGTAAGACGAGCTGGAGTGAATACTAACCAGCAAGCTATGAGTGCTGTTATCAAGATAAGTCCTAACAAAGAACCTAAACTTATGAGTGTAATTTTCAGTGCTTTATTCATGGCTATTCGGCTCTGATGAGGTTATATGTTGCTCTAAAACCGTCGTTGTTGTATCTGAAGTTCGTAGCAGTCAATTCTAAGATGTTGCAGTATTGAGGTACTATAGCTCCACCGATTTCCATTTCGTGATATTGGAAGAATTTATTGTCGGCTCCTTCGTCAAATTCCCATGTGAACTTCGAAGCTTCTTCTTCGGTGACGTCGTCTTTGAGGTCCCAGAACTTGCCTGTTCCGTCGGAGTAATATACCTCGAAATATTTCTCGTCTGGTGTCATCCATTTGCCGACGATTTGTGTCTTGTCGATTTTTGGGTCTTCTAAGCCTCCGCCGCATGAGGTGGCGATGAGTGCTAAGAACAATAGTGCTAAAAGGTTTATTTTTTTCATAATGTTAAAAAAATAGGGATTCCTGTTATAACAATCGTCATGACAGAAATCCCTCGTTAATAATAGATTATTTTGCTGCTATCATTTCTATCTCGATGAGAACTTCTTTAGGGAGAGTCTTCACTGCGAAGGCTGCTCTTGCAGGAGGATTCTGAGCGAAGCGTTTGCCATATACCTCATTCATCGCTGCGAAGTTAGCCATGTCGCTGAGCAAGCATGTAGATTTGACAACGTCGTCGAAAGTGTAACCAGCTTCTGTCAAGATACCTTCGAGGTTCTTCATGACTTGTTCTGTTTGTTCGTAGATGCCGCCTTCCACTATGTTGCCTGTCTCAGGATTTACAGGAAGTTGACCAGAAATAAATAACATACCGTTAGCCTCGATAGCTTGGCTATAAGGACCAATTGCTCCAGGAGCATTTTTTGTTGAAATGACTTTTTTCATCTTTTTATATTTTGATGTTAAACAATTATCAATATTTCGTTTTTCTCAGACGTGTCAATCGGACACATTATGTGTCCATACGATAAACTATCAAACTACAAAACTCTCAACTTACAACTACTCTAAACTATACACTATGAACTATAAACTCTTATAAGCCTTCATTCTTTCTGTGACTTTTCTGATATAGTTTTGTGTCTCAGGAAGAAGATTCCTTTCAAAATATTTAAACAGTTCTTCGTACGACATTGCGTTTATCTGAGGTATTGCCTTAGATATTTTTGTGTCGCCACGGAGAGCTCTTGCCACATTGCCTGCGCCTGTATTGTATGAAGCTATCACGCATAAATCCTGACTGTCTGAATCTTCCACCTTGGTGTAATAGCGTTTTTTAAGGAGATGAAGATAATGTACTCCCATCTCGATGTTGTTTTCCGGTTCATAAAGATAGTTGGCTGTCGGTTTCGAGAAAGGTTTCTTGAGACTTTGAGCGCAGTCTTTTCCTGCTGATGCCGGCACTATCTGCATGAGGCCGTATGCTGGCACATGCGACTTGGCTTTTGGATTGAACGACGATTCGGTCTGCATTACGGCGTATGCCATCGCTGGATCGACATCATATTTCTCGCAATATTTATCTACTTCGTTTTTATATTTCTCGGCTCTCGTCCTGACATGGTCGGGAAGCAGGTCTAACTTCACCGTTACGACTTGACGCTTTTTCCCGTCATCGCCTGTTATTTCTTTCTTCTCCACCACGGTCTCTTTGACGATTTCCTTTACTCCTTCGTCGATATTGTCTTCTGTGATGATTTCTCCTGAAGGTGTCTGTATCTGATTCTCGAGTACTGCCGTCTCTTGCAAAGGAACGGCTTTCTCTTTTTCGGTGTCATAATCTTTGGTCTTGCCTCTGCTGACGATGAGTTCTTTTATCTTATCCTCGACTTTCTTCTCTAAACTTACTTCCGATTGTTCATCTTCGGTAGTGACGATGATTTCTATTGTCGCCTCGCCTTTTTCAAAATCGACGCTGCTGCGGCTGTTGCCGTCATCGGAATATTCTACCCAGTCTTTATTAGTACTTTCTATTACGTTATCGCTGCCCCAAAGATTACCCATTTTCTTTTTGAAGTTGGCGTATGCTTCTTGTTCCGCTTTGATGTAATCCTGATATTCTTTTTCGAGGGAAGATAGTAAAGTGCTGTCGCTTTGCTGCATTGCCTTCATTGTCTCTTCTTGTTCCCGCTTGAATTTCTCGAACTCAGACTCCACCTGAGAATGAATCATGTTGGCACAAAGGATGAAGAGGGAGAGAAGTAACAATTTTTTCATAAGCACTTGAATTAATGATGCAAATATAAAATTTTAATTTCATATATCATAGTAAAAAACTCAGAAATTCAAAACCTCGTAATCAGATGTGTCAATTACATATTATTTATTTTTATTGGTGTAATTGACGCTTCTCCACTTATTGACTCATAGACTCGGAGACTTGGTGACTCGGTGACTCGGAGACTTGGTGACTCTTAATTATCTCGATAATCTTTTTTCTTCGAAAGCTTCAGATCTTGCAAAGCGGAGGCTTTGACATTGATAGAGAAGTTCCAGCTCTTGTAGGTTCCAAGAGGAATCCAGTTGAATCGCATCTCCCAGCAGTGCAGGTCGCGATATACTGTGAACGAGGTATATGATAATTTGTTTAACTCGAAGTCCCAACCTGTCTGCACCGAGACTTTCCAATTCGGTGTCAGGTTGATGTTTCCGTTGACGCCGAGTGTCTGAATGACTTTCCTGTTGTCATTAAGTACGAGATTGATATAAGAAAGGTTGTTCGACAGAGTCAGGTTGTAGCTCAAAGAGAGCGACCATTTTGTCGTCCAGTCGATATAGTCTTCAGGATGTGAGCGGATGTCGTTCATCTCTTGTTCCGATGCTAAAGGCGATGAGTCGAACTGTCGTGTGGCTGAGTTTTTCGTGCCTTTATTTTTCTTGAAGGTGTCGTTGTTGAGCGAGTAGCTGAGGCTGAAGTTCCAGGAGACGCTGTTTTTTCTGAACAGACGTTTGTTGACATCCCACTCAAATTGGTTGAGTTGTTTCTTACCGGCAGAATCCAAGATATAAGGGTCCCAGATACTAGAATATCTGACGGAGAGATTCTTGAACAATGTCGTTCTTCCGTTGACGGAGAGATAGGAGAAGTTGAGCGAGTCTTTGGCGATGTCGTAGCTGCCGCTGAAAGTGAGGTCTTCAATAATCTTGATTTTCTTCATTCCAGTGATGGTGTCTTTTCTGGATGGCACCTTTATCTCTAAATTATTGCCGAAGCTATAGTTGATACGTCCAGCCTCGCCTGATGGCGGTGTCCCGTAGATATTGCCTTGAAACATAGAATAAAGCTGTTCGATGCCATTGACGTCGTAGTATGTGTCGTAATAATTCCAAAAGTCTTTGGAGAAGTCGGGGTTGTATGATATTCCTATCGAAGGAGTGAAGACGTGACGTATGGCACGGATCGGACCTTTCTTGAAGTTGACTTGTCCGTATAACTTAGTCGTCAAGGTGCTTGACACGTCGAAACTGAATACGTTTCTGAATTGGTTGATGGTGTCGGTCCTGAGATAGCCGCCGTTAGGCATGGTGCTGTCGTTGACCCACTCTTTCTCGAAGTATTTGAAATACATTCTGTCGAGGAATGTAGCTGATGTCGTCCAAGTGATATGTTTGAATAGCTTGACAGGCATGCTGATAGGCACTCTGTGTTGTATTCCGTTTTGCAGGTTGTCGAGCCAATTAGGTTTGAAGTAGAGGCTGTCGGCCATGCTCATATAGTTTTTGGCGTTGGCGGTATAGCTGATATATAAGTCTTTGTACCATCTCTTCTTGGCTGGATTGCCGATGTTTTTCAGAGGATATATTCTGTTCATGTTGAGCGTGAACTCAGGCAGTGTCACCGTCATGATGTGGGTGAGGGTGTTCTGGCTGTGGCTTGCGTTGGCTGTGAAGTTGAACAAACTGCCGATGCTCGTCTGATATGCGATACTCGACTGGAAGGTGTTGCTGAGATATTCGTTCGACGAGATGGCGTTGTATTTGTTATAGTTGGAGCTCACGATATAAACGTCTGCTGAGAATGACGATCTTGGTCTCGCTTTAGGGTCTTGCTTGTGAACCCATCTCACTTTGAAGTCGGTGCTTTCGTTATAGTCGGCAGAGCCTTTGGTGCCAATCTTATTTACGGCGTAGCTTCCCGAAAAAGATCCGTTGTAGGCGTAGCGCTTGTTGTAACGTAACGTTGGCTTGACAGCCCAGCTGCCTCTGGTATAGATGTCACCGACGAGTTGCAAGTCGATGTGTTCGTTGATACCCCAGTAGAAACCTCCGTTTTCAAGATAGAAGCCTCTGTTAGCCGACTCTCCCCACGAAGGCACTAAGATGCCGTTGCGTTGTCCTTTGGAGTTGGGGAAGATGCCGAAGGGTACGCCTATTGGCAGAGGCGTCTCAGCTAATTTGAAATATGCTGGTCCCGTCACAATCTTGTCATCAGGAATGACCTTGGCCTTGCCGAAATGAAACTCATAATGAGGATGCTCAGGATTGCTGCAAGTGGTATAAGAACCCGACTTAATGTTGATGGTGTTGTCGTCCATCTTCTTGATTCTCGAGCCGTGTATATAACCCATGGCGTCTTCGGTAAATACCTTGGTGATGATGCCTTTCTTGGTGTCGAAGTTGAATGTCATCGACTCGGATTGATATTTCTGGTCGCCTTCTGTGAAGACTGGCGTGCCATAGAGTTTTCCTGTGGAGTCGAGAAGACCCTTGGCAAAGACGGTGCGTTTGTCGAAATCGAACTCTATGAACTCAGCCTCGATGGTGATGTCTTCATAAACGACTTTGGCTCCTCCGTAATAGTAAATCTTGTTGTTCTTAAAATCCTGGACGGTGGAGTCGTTGCACGAGCGTTCTATCTTGTCGTCGATGAATGTCTCTTTCTCTGGCTTTTTCTCTTGTTTCTTCTTTGGTGTTGTATATAAAGTGTCTTGAGAAATGGTGTCGCTTTTTTTGATGTATGAAGAATCTACTGCTACTGAATCTCTCTCGGTTTCTTTTTGGATGATGGAATCGCTGATGAGACTGTCGGTTACAATGATGTCTTCTTGATTCTCCTCGACTTCGTTGATATGCCTGACGGTCTTGCAACCTGATAATATCAAGGAAGATATAAAGAAAAAAACAAGAAAAAATCTATATGTATTACTCCTCAACAATTTATTTTTTATTTTTGTAGAAAATTTATGCAAATATACGTTTCTTATGCTTAAGTTGCGACTAATTTCTGAAAAACGATTGATTTTATTTTTTCTTGTCTTGATAATCAACTTTATTTTTTATGCTGAAGTTGAGGCGCAGACGGGAAAGAAAATCACTACAGTCGTCATCGACGCTGGTCATGGCGGCGACGACCCGGGAGCTGTAGGCAGGAAATGTAAGGAGAAGGATATCACTCTGAAGGTTGCGAAGATGACTGGCGACTACATCAAGAAGAACTGTCCTGACGTTAAAGTTATTTACACCCGAAGCAGCGACGTCTTTATAAAACTTGCAAAGAGAGCTCAGATTGCTAATGACAATAATGCCGATTTGTTTATCTCCATACACTGCAACGCGACAAAATCTACTCAGGTTAATGGCGTCGAGACTTTCGTGATGGGTGAGCATAGAAACGCTGCTAACCTTGAAGTCGCTAAGAAGGAAAATGCAGCTATCATGTATGAAGACGACGCGGAGAACTCCTACGACGGCTTCAACCCTAACAGCACAGAGGCTTATATCATGCTGAATTTCTTTCAAAGCGAGTTTAAAAACTCTTCCCTGAAATTTGCCGAACATGTGCAGCATCAGTTGGTGAACAGGGTGGGACGAAAAGACAGAGGCGTGCAACAGGCTGGATTCCTCGTGCTTTATAAGACAGCGATGCCTTCGGTCTTGGTGGAGATAGGCTTCCTCTCAAATCCGGCCGAGGAGAATTTCCTTAACTCTAAAGATGGACAGACTTACATAGCATCGGCATTGTACAGAGCGTTCCGCGACTACAAGAAAGAATATGAGAAGGATAATGCTATTGAAGGCGATTCATACGAAAAAATCGACACACCTCAAATCACAGATGTCAATAAAATTGTTTATAAGGTGCAGATAGAATCTAGAAGCAGGAAACTCGATAATGCTGCGCAACAATATAAAGGTCTTGAAAATATTGACTTCTATGAACATAACGGACAATATAAATACACGGCGGGAGTTTTCTATACTAAGAAAGAGGCCGACGAATATTGTAAAACAGTGAAGGCTAAAGGTTATAGCAGCGCTTTTGTAGTGTCGTTTAAAAATGGAATAAGACAATAAAAACAACTAACAACAAAATAAAAATGAAAGATAGAACTAAGTCCATATTAGTAGCGCTATCGTTTATAGCAGCTTTGTTATTGTTTGTATGGGGATTTAACTTCTTGAAAGGTAAGTCGATACTCCGCAATCAGTATAACTTTTATGTGGTTTATGAAAACTCTAAAGGTCTGCTGCCCGGCGACCTTGTGACAATAAACGGAATGCAGGTCGGAACAGTGAGCTCTCTGAAGTTTCATCCAAGTCAGGATGGATCCATAGTGGTGGCTTTCACCATGAACAGAGACCTCGATATCCCTGAAAATACAATAGTGAATTTAGCATCGAGCCTCACAGGTTCAGTGAGTCTGGAACTTAAGCTTGGCGATTCACAACAACTGGCAGAAAGCGGCGACACCTTGACATCAGCTTACGACAACGGAACGATGGGAATGATAACAGAGACATTAGTCCCTCTCAAAAACAGTCTCCAAACTCTACTTAATTCTCTCAACGACTTGACAGCCAACCTCAACGATTTGTTGAATCAGAATCTTAAAAATGATATTAACAAAGGAGTGAATAATTTTGCTTCTTCAATGGAAAATATCAACACGATAACCAACGATTTGCAATATCTCACCGATAAGGAAGACGGCAAACTTACTTTGGTTGTCAATAATTTGGAAACTATAACCAACGATTTCTCGGCAGTAGGCGACTCCTTGAAGAGAATAGATTATGCACATTTAGTGAGTTCTTTGGAAAGCTGCATAGCCGAGTTCAACACATTGCTCGAAGGTGTCAACAATGGCGAAGGCAGCGCAGGTCGCCTCGTGAAAGAAGACTCTTTATACAACAATATCAACGCTACGGTTGGAACTCTGCAATCTCTCTTAGAAGAGATTAAAGCCAATCCGAAAAAAATAAAATTGAGCGTGTTTTAAAATCGTAGAGACGTATCAATTACACCTATGAAAATAAACAATATGTAATTGCAGTGTCTCAAAAAAATTAACGATTAGGAATGAGGAATTATATTTTAATATTATTGATATTTATTGTTGGCAATGTCTCTGCGCAGAAAGGAAAGACGACGATTCATATCTTGAACGCCGACAAGGCCGACTACGACGAGCGTCTTGGTAAGAACGTGCAGCGTCTCATCGGTAATGTGGTGATGCGTCAGGACTCTACATATTTCTATAGCGACAGCGCTTATTATAACGAGAAGACAAAATTCTTCGACGGTTTTGGTAATGTTCATATTAAAGTCAATGACAGCACTGATATTTATAGTAAGCTGTTGAAATATAATGGCGACACTAAGTTTGCAGAGCTCTTTCATGACGTGATTCTTAAAGACGATTCCACAGTTCTTAGGACAGAATATATGACTTACGACAGGGTGAAGCATCTCGCCACTTATCCCAACAAAGGAACGATAACGCGTAACGACAAGAAGCTTGTCAGTAAGAAAGGCTATTATCGCGACGACATAAAAGTGGTTTATTTCAGGAAAGACGTAGTGGGAACCATGCCAGACTATAAAATCGTTTCCGACACCTTGGTTTATGACACCGACAACGAGATGATGTATTTCTATGGACCGACGACCATATACAATAAGGAGAATACCTTGTTTGGTAATTATGGCTGGTATAATACAGAGAGTGAGTTGGCGTATCTCGACAAGAGAGCTACTTTGCGTAACAAGGAGCAGCTGATGATTGCCGACACTATGTATTACAACAAGAAGACAGGTTATGCAAAGGCTCTGAGTGATGTCGTTTTAGAAGACACTACGAACAAAGCCATTATGAAAGGAGAGTTTGCAGAGATGTGGAGAGACCTCGGTAAGTGCATGATGACCGACAATCTGCGAGCTTATTACTACGAGGAGATTGATACACTCTTCGCTACAGCCGACACCGTTTATGTTTATTTCGACACTTTGACAAACGACGTCCAGCGTATCAAGGCTTTCTATAATGTGAGGTTTTTTAGAAACGACATACAAGGCAAGTGCGATTCATTGCATTATGCTGTCGCCGACTCTGTCGTTTATATGAGGAGGGAGCCGATAATATGGGCGGAAGATACGCAGATGACTGCCGACTCCATCAATATCGCGGTGAGAGATCAGGCTATCGATAGCATGCTGATGTATCCTAATGCTTTTATCATACAGCAAGATACGATAAAAGGTTTTAATCAGGTGAAAGGAAAACAGGTGACAGCCTATTTCGATGGCAACGAGATTGACCATCTTTTCAATGAAGGAAATGCTGAGACTATTTATTGGCTGCGCGACGACGACGGTAGCCTGATAGGAGTGAACTTCTCGCAGTCGGCAGTGATGATTATCAAGATGAAAGATAAACAGATTTCCGACATAAGATATTTTAATAACATAAAAGAGACCTTATATCCTGAAGAACAGTTGAAAGACAATCAAGAATATCTGAAAGGATTCTTTTGGAAAGAAGATGAGAAACCACAGAGACAAGATTTCGATTAGGAATTGTGGGGACGTATTGCATACGTCCTGTTTCTATTTAAAATCGTTGCAATTTTTCCTGCCATAGAATTTTTAATTTTCTTAAATTTGTAATCTAAAAAAACAACTAAATATTTTTACTAAGATGAAGACTATAAAAGAATTGTATCGCATCGGTCATGGTCCTTCAAGCAGCCATACCATGGCTCCGCGATTTGCCTCAGAACAATTTTTGGCTCGTCATGATGAAGCGGTTCGTTTTGAAGTCGTTTTGTATGGAAGCCTCGCTGCCACCGGAAAAGGTCACTTGACAGACAAAGCCATCTTAGATGTGTTAGAGAAAAAAGCTCCTGTCACTATTACTTGGCAACCAGACATTTTCTTGCCGTATCATCCTAATGGCATGACATTTAAATCATTCGATGCTAATGACGTGCTCACCGAGGAATGGACGGTTTATAGTGTGGGCGGCGGAGCTCTCGAAGAAGAAGGCAAGCCTGCTGTGCTTCCTGATATTTATCCGATTACCAAAATGACCGACATCCTCAACTGGTGTGAAGACTCAGGCAAGACCTATTGGGAGTATGTACAAGATTCGGAGAATGACCCTTATCTCATGGATTATCTCGAGCAGGTATGGGATACCATGCAAGCTGCGGTGGAACGCGGCATCCAGACAGAAGGACGTCTTCCAGGACCTCTCAACTTACCTCGTAAAGCAGCAACATATCATATCAAAGCACATGGATTTCAATATACATTGAAGAGTCGTGGCTTGGTGTTCTCGTATGCTCTCGCTGTCAGTGAGGAGAACGCTTCCGGCGGTTTGATAGTGACAGCACCTACATGCGGCTCGAGCGGCGTTTTGCCAGCGGTGCTCTATCATGGAGCCAAGGCTTACGATTTCTCTAAGGCACGAATACTTAAAGCCTTGGCGACGGCAGCCCTCGTAGGTAACATCGCCAAGACCAACGCTTCCATCTCCGGAGCAGAGGTGGGTTGTCAAGGTGAAGTAGGTGTCGCCTGTGCTATGGCAGCGGCAGCGGTATGTCAGCTCTTCGGTGGCAGCTGCGCTCAGATAGAATATGCAGCAGAGATGGCTCTCGAACATCACCTCGGAATGACATGCGACCCGGTATGCGGCCTCGTGCAGATACCTTGTATAGAACGCAACGCCTTCGCCGCAGCACGCGCTATGGACGCCAATATCTTCGCTACCTTCACCGACGGAACTCATAGAGTGTCGTACGACAAAGTGGTCGATACAATGAAAAGAACAGGTCACGACATGCCTCTGCTATATAGAGAGACTTCAACAGGAGGACTCGCCAGCGAATATGAACAAATGGATTATTGATAATTGTAGAGACGTATCAATGTTTTGTGCAAATAAATACACATTGATGCGTCTCTCTTTAATTGAGAGAGTTGAAAAGTAATTATGAAAAGATTGTTTCTTGCAATACCGATAAAGACTGTCGATAACGGTTTCGTGCCTCTGCTCGACGGATTAAAACGTCAGCTGGCTCATGAGCAGCGTATCAACTGGGTGAAGCCTAATAATATCCACCTGACTCTTAAATTTATCGGCGACACTCATTCCCACGAAATACCAGGCATGATAGAAGCAGTGGGTGAGATGCTGAAAAATCATAAGAGCTTCACCATGGATTTCAACAGGACCGGAATCTTCGGCAGCCGTTATGCACCACGTGTCATCTGGCTTGGGATGAACGACACTCCGCAAGAACTTTATGACTTGGAAGAAGATACTCTCGCCACATTCGATAAACTCGGATTTATGCGCGACAGACAAAACTTCGTTCCTCATATCACACTCGGACGTATCAAGGACCTCTGTGAGAAACAATATTTTCAGAAAGTCGTCGCTGGCATAGAACAGAAGACCTACATCAAACAAGAGGTGAACGAGATAATATTATTCCAGAGTTTCTTACGTCCAGAAGGCGCAGTATATAAAGCTCTTAAGGTGTATAAAATTTAAGACGTTGAAAACCTCAACGTCTTATTTGTTATTAAATTGATTCATCGTAAGATCGACACCTTGCGTAACGAAACTTTTTATGAAACTTGCCGCGACATCTAATCTTGGATTTATGATGTCTAATTCTGATGGCTTCCATTTTCCGAGTACGAAATCAATCTGTTTTCCTTTCGGGAAGTCGTCACCGATACCGAAACGCAGCCTTGGAAAGACGTTTGTTCCGAGACTTTCTATGATGTTGGCGAGTCCGTTATGACCGGCGTCGCTGCCTTTCTTTCTCATACGCAGAGTGCCAAGTGGAAGCGCTATCTCATCCAAAACGACCAAAACATTTTCGATAGGAATCTTTTCCTGCTGCATCCAATATTTAACAGCCTTGCCACTGAGATTCATATAAGTCGTAGGTTTGATGACAACCATAGTCCTGCCTTTATAACGCAGCTCCGACACCTGAGCGAGTCGTCCAGTGGTAAAGGTTCCTTTTAAATCTTCATTAAGATAATCGGCTACTTTGAATCCGATATTGTGTCGTGTGTTATCATATTCGACACCTATGTTTCCGAGACAAGCTATTAAATATTTCATATTGCAAAAATAGTAAAATAATTAGGACATGCTTCAGTTCGAACTAATGTGTTTGAACAGATAATATGATTAGAAATTTCTAAACTTATAGATTATAATCACGATTTCAAGACGCTCTTTACGACTGTTCCTTTGTCGGTTTTAATCTTTATGAAATAAACTCCGCTGTTAAGTGCGCTAAGATTTATTTTGTCAGATGTAGCGTCGTTCATGAGAACCATCACTCCTATAACGTTATATACCTCTATCTTGTTGATATTCTCGTTTGTCACTATGTGAAGATAATCTTCGATAGGATTAGGGTAGAAGTCGAATCTCTTCTCGTATTCTTTTATGCTTTGATATACGATTTCCACATCTAAAGTCTCCGACATCTCCGATTCATTAGTCTCGCAGTTTGTCATCACAGCGAAAGTCACTGTTTCTTCCACATCGGTTCCGTATATATATAAAGGTGTAGTCGTCTCTTCTACCAATTCGTTATTCATAAAAATTGAATACGACACTGCATTATCTACTGCGTCCCAGCTGAGCGTGACTCTGAATTTGAAATCGAAGTCGGCGAGGTCTTCTTCAACGAGAGCGACTAAGTTGGTAGGAGCGTTACAAGGAATTATCAATTCGTTTGTTGTAGCACACGATTGTTCCGAATGTTCCGACTCGCCGTCTTCGCAGACGCTTGTCACTGTGTAGCAATATTCTGTGTCAGGGTTTAAGTCAGTGTCGATGAAAGAAGTTTCCTCTGTGTTGTTGATGAGATTCTCGTTACGATAGACGTTATAACTCTTTGCGTTGTCGTTTGCATCCCAGCTGATGCTGATGGAATATTCGTCTATTGTTGTTGCTGTTACTGAGGTGGGAGCGTTGCAAGGAATCACCACATCTCCGCCTTCGATATTATTTATCGCTGCCAAGGCGTCGATACATCCTGAGCCGGTGTAGTTGTCTTTATTTTCGGTGAGTTTTACTGCCGTGTTTTCCAAGATGTAGCAAATCTCTTCAGGGGTGAGCTCGGGGTTTTTCTCTAACATGAGACACATCACGCCAGCCACGCAAGGTGCTGCTTGTGAGGTGCCGTCCATCGTGACAAGACCGCTGTTGCTATAAGGGTCGGCAGATATTATTCCTACGCCGGGAGCTACTATGTCAGGACGGATGAGACCTATCTCTGGGTCGTAAGGATAGTCGTTGTATGAGGTGTTTTCCCATGTGTAAGGTCCCATTGACGAGAAGGCGGCTCTCTGATTTTGATAATCGACGGCGCCTACAGTGATGCTGCACGATGTGCCTCCGCTGTTTATCTCTTGGTCGGGGTGAATCCATGGTGGAGGGCAGCCGCCTGGTACTCTGAGGTTGTTAGGCACAGGAAATGAGATGTTAAGCATACCTTCGTTACCTGCTGCCACAGCTGCTGCTATTCCTATCTGTAAGGTGTTGTCGCATGCAGCACGCAGCATCTCTTTTACAGATGCAGAAGCGTTAGGTATTCCCAACGACATGCTTAAGACGTCGGCGCCGTGTTCGATAGCGAACTCCATACCGGCGCTGATACTACTTGCGCTGCCATAACCGGCATTATCCATCACCTTGACGCATATTATCTTTGCATTAGGAGCTATGCCTGTCTGCGTTCCAGAAGAACCGTCGCCGCAGATGGTGCCGGCGCAGTGTGTGCCATGACCGAATCCATCTTCAACATCGTGGTTGTTCTCGTAGGTGTTGTATCCATGATTTGGATATTCTTCGCCACCGTCCCACAGATTGTTAACCAAGTCAACGTGGTTGATGTTGACTCCAGTATCGATGAGACCAACGAGAATGCCTTCACCCGTAAAACCTAAATCCCAGACATCATCAGCATTGATATGTGTGATGTTCTGTGTCAGACCTTTAGAAGCTTCGACTTTTTCCATCTTCTCGTCCCACAACAAGAACTCGTCTTTGTCGTATGCGATAGTTGCTACGTCATGACGCTGCGATATCTCATAAATGACATCGCGACTTGCCTCGCAGTTGATAGCGTTCACCAGCCAATGTTGTCTCACTTTAGTAACATCACCTCTCTTAGTCTCTGCCTGAAGCACTTCCATCAATGCTTCTTGACCTGAGTTCGCAAAACGCATCAGCTCATTAACGATGACTTCTCTTCTCTCATCTCTGCCCCTGACTTCCGAAGCGATGTCTTTCAAGATATTAGTGTCAATCTGCGACTTCATGATGATGTTAACTCTAATCATCTCGTCGCTTTTCTCATTCATAACTTCAAGCAATTCCGGTTCGATACGATACTGAGCAAAACCGAAATTGACAATTGTCAATAACACAAGTACTAATAAATTCTTCTTCATTCCCTTTTCTTTAAATTTGAAAAACTGAGAAACTGAAAAACTGAGCTACTTAACATCTTTTTCAAGTTTTTAAGTTTTCAGATTCTCAGATTTAATTTTTATTCTTTAATAACTTTCTTAGTAATATTTCCTTTATCTGTATTTATCTTGATGAAATAAATTCCGTTGTTAAATCCTGAAATATCAATCTCTTCGGTATTGTCTTCGCTTTCGTAAATCATTACGCCAGTTATATTGAAAATGCTTATCTGCTTGATAACATCACTTGAAGTGATAAATATTTTATCGTCGGCAGGAATAGGATGTATCTCGAGTGAGATGTTATTTTCGATGATGGCGTCGTCGATAAGATTCAAGACGATGTCGTTAGATAGTGACGATTCTTGCTCTCCGCATGATGATGATATTGTTAAAGTGATAGTCTCTTCATTATCATAACCCAAGACGAAAGAAGTCTCATCAGTATTACCGATTTTTTCTTCGTTGAGATAGATGTTATATGAATCGGCTTCTTCCACCGCCTCCCATTCGAGTGTTATCTTGAAGAGATGCTCGAAGTCGGCGGCATCTTGTTTTACATCGGCGGTGATGTTATTTGGAGCTTCGCAAGGTATTATCGCTTCGAGTGTCGTGGCGCATGACTCTGCTGATGCCTGTGACGTTCCTATTTCGCAGACGCTTCTCACTGTGTAGCAATATTCTGTTCCTGGATTTAAGCCTGTGTCGGTATATGAGTTCTCGCTTACTTCTGCTATAAGTTCATCGTCTCTATAGACTTTGTAACTAATTGCAGTGTATGAAGTGTTCCATGTAAGTTCTATGGTATTTTCGTCTATTGTCTCTGTCTCTAAGTTGTTAGGTTTCGAGCAGTTGTTGATGACTTTTATCGAAAAGGTAGCGTTCCATGTATCGCCGCCATTACTTGCTGTGAGGTTGAAGTTTATGTCTCTGTTATGAGGAGTGTTTTCGTCGGCGCGTATCACGAAAGTTCCTGTGGCGGTTGAACCTACGTTCATCACAGGATAAGAAGCACTGCCGTCGATGATGTTGATATATTGGTCGTTGCTGGTGATATTGACGTTGGTGTTACCTGTCGTAGCGACGTATCCGTTGTTTTGTAATGTTATTGTTATTGTGACGTCTTCGTTAGCAGGCATCGATTCTGTTGAACATGATACGAAGTCGATTACAGGGAAAGGCGTGCCTTCGTTGATACTTTCTATCGCTGCGAGTGCATCGACGCAGCCCGAACCGAATTGGTTGCTCTTTGTGTCGGAGAGACTTATGCTCGTTGTCTCTAATGCCATGCTTATTTCAGCCGGCGTGAGATAAGGGTTCTTTTCAAGCAGCAGACACATCACGCCGGCAACGCATGGTGTCGCCTGTGAGGTGCCGTCCAACGTCATGAAACCGTCGGTGGTGCTGTAGTCGAGGGATGTGATGCCTACACCAGGAGCCACCACGTCAGGACGGATGAGACCGATCTTACCTACGAAATGATAGTCGTTGTACGAGGTGCCTTGCCATGTGGAAGGTCCTATAGATGAGAAGTTAGCGTAAGCGTTGTTATAATCGACGGCTCCTACTGCTACCACACAAGAGAGACCACCGCTGTTGGACTGTTGGTCAGGATGAATCCATGGTGGAGGACAGCTACCAGGAGTTCTAACGTTGTTAGGCACAGGGAAATAATATTGCTGGTTGCCTTCATTGCCGACAGCGACGGCAGCTATGATACCTGCTTCGAGAGCGTTGACGCAGGTCTGACGCATCATGGCTTTCTCTGATATAGAAGCAGATGCTATGCCTAAGGAGAGACTCATCACATCGGCTTGATGTTCGGTGGCGAACTCGATGCCATCGACGATGTTGTTAGCGCTGCCGTTGCCCCAGTTGTCGAGAATCTTGACAATCATAAGAGTAGCGTCGGGTGCTATACCAGTCTTTGTTCCAGAAGTGCCGTCGCCGCAGATGGTGCCAGCGCAGTGTGTTCCGTGCATATAATAGTCCATGGTCTCGTTGTTGCCGTCGTAGCAGTTATATCCGTGGTTAGGGAACTCGGCACCTCCGTCCCAGAGATGGTCGGCGAGATCGACGTGGTTATAGTTGACACCCGAATCTAAAACAGCGACAACGACGCCTTCACCGGTATAACCTTCAGCCCAAACATCATCAGCGTTGACATGAGTGATATTCTCTGTCATGCCTTTAGTCGCTGCGACTTTCTGAGGATTCTCGCTCCAGACGAGTTTCTTGTCGATGTCGAGGCCAATGATAGCGACGTCTTTATGATCTGCCACGAGATAAATCATCTCTTTTGAGAGACGACAGTTGATACTATTAGACAACCAATGCGATTTGATATCCGAAACTCTCCCGTTCCCGTTCCCGCTCTTTAGAATACTCATAAGGTCGTTTTGTGACTTCTCAGAGAAAGCCTTTAATTCTCTGACAACGACATCGCGTCTTTCTTTTTTGTCGTTTGTGTTCGTTAAGAGCGACTTCAGCTGAGTAGCATCCATCTCATCTTTGAGAATGATATTGACCTTAATCAACTCGTCACCCTCTTGATTCAAGACTTCTTGTAGTTCTGGTTCTATGACATTAAAACTTTGAGAATAAGCGAAGTTACATAATACTATCGCAGTAAATAATAGCAGTAAAAATTTTTTCATTGTATAAATATAATTAGTTAAAAACTGAGAATATTCAAAATATAAAATACCTTGCGAATTTACGGAAATTTTCTTTTTCTTTCACGCCTACAGCGCTTTTATTTTATTCGGGTTCATTTGTTAGAGGTTCCGCCGAAAGACAAAAGTCTAAAGAATTTTAAGATTTCCAACTTTCAATTGCTATCAATGAGACGCTTCAATTACATCTTGTTAATTTTTATAGTTGTTGTTGATACATCTCTACCAGAACGATGCAAAAAAATATGTTGTCTGTTGTCCGTTGTCTGTTGTCTTTTTCTTATATTTGCAAGAACAAATAAAACTCAAACTTTATGAAAACAGAAAAATACATAAGATTCGATTGGGCTATGAAGCGTATGCTACGCGATAAAGCCAATTACGCAGTGTTGGAAGGTCTTCTGACAACTTTATTCAAAGAGAAAATTTCTATCAACAGACTTCTGGAAAGCGAGAGCAATCAGGAAGACGAGTTCGACAAATACAACAGAGTCGATATTCTTGCTGAGAATAGTAAGGGCGAGTTGTTTATCATCGAGGTGCAGAATAATGATGAGTACGCTTATTTTCAGAGGATGTTGTTTGGTGTCTCTAAATTGGTTACTGAATATATTAATAGAGGAGAAGGCTATCAGAATATCAAGAAGATATACAGTGTCAATATTGTTTATTTCGATTTAGGTCAAGGCAAGGATTATCTGTATCATGGCAAGACAGAGTTCTTGGGAGTCAACACTGGTGAGGTCTTGAATCTAAGTCCGTTTCAACGTCAGAAGTTCAATGTCGATGTCGTCAGTGAGTTGTATCCCGAATATTACATTTTGAAAGTGAACGATTTCAAAGGTGAGCCGCAGACTCCTTTAGAGGAATGGATATATTATCTCGGTACTGGCGACATAACACAAGACTCAACAGCTCCAGGACTTAATGAAGCTCGTAAGAAATTGGAGTTGGCGTTGATGAGCAAGGATGAGTTGTCGGCGTATTATCGTCATTTGGATAACACAGTGATATTGAAAGATAACATTTACACATCTCGTGGTGAAGGCATGCTTGAAGGCAGAGCAATGGGAAGAAAAGAAGGTATGCGAGAAGGTTTAGAGAAAGGAATCAAGAAAGGGATAAAGAAGGGTCGAGAAGAAGGTCTGGCAGAAGGTATGAAGAAAGGACGGGAAGAAACCATAAGAAATATAGTCGCAAATCTTAGGTCGTCAGGGACGAGTCTAGAATTTATAGCAGAAGTCACAGGTTTGACTATAGAGGAGATTTTGGAATTTGAAATCTGAAAAGGACCAAAAATGAAATGGACAGAGGAAGATTGTTGCTCCTCTGTCCATTTATTACTTTAATCACATTATTTACTTAACGCTGATCTTTCTTACAACGATAAGGTCGTTTTGTTGAATCATGAAGAAATATAAGCCGTGTGATAAATCTTCAACGTTAACGGAAGCATTTTGTATATCGCTGATGTTGACGCGTTTTATCATACGACCAGTCATGTCAACGATGCTTACCATTGCTTCGCCGTTCATCTCTGTTTGGAAATATACTTCTGATGAGGCAGGGTTAGGATAGATGCTGAAGCTGACGGCTGCTGTCTCTTCAACATTGATTACGCCGACATGGAATGTCAATGTCTCTGATTTCTCTGACTCGTTGCCGTTGTTATCGACGGTTGTCACATATACCGAATAGTCGGTGTTGCTTTCGACATCGATGGTTACTTCATTACCAACGACAACGTGTGTTGCTTCGTCGGAGTTGACATAAACGTTGAAGTGGCTGAAGTCGTTTATCTCCGGCATATCCCATCTCACTGGAACGTAGTTGCGTGCTCCTAATAATTCTTCATCTACGTAGAGATTTTGTGGAGCTTCTGGTGTTTCATCGTCAACGAAATATCTGAATGTGTCGTAAGCTATAGGGTTGAAAGTATCTATATTGTCGTATGGCCAGTAGGCGTGATATTCAGAGCCGCTAGATCTGTAGAACAAATAAACGCTACTTTCATTATTGTCGCTCGGAGTGATTTGATAATCTTCGTCGCCAAACTCGAGTACGCATTCCATTGTGACGTAACCTGCTGCGTCGGAGAATTCTACTTCAGCGCCATCAACAGTGATGACATCGCCAACGCTGCCTGAAGCGTAGATAGGACGATATTGAAGGATACCAGTGCCGCCGCTATATTTGAACCAGTAGTTGCCTTCTGAGTTGTCGTTTTCTGCTGGATATACGTGGTCGTTGTTATCGTCGAAGTACAATGCCAAGCAGTCGTTTTCTGAGAGCTCAGTGTCGGCAAAGTCTTCTAAACCGATGTACATCTTGTTGCCCTCTGTCTTGAGATAGAGATATACAGTTCCGACAGGGTCTATGCCTTCTGAGATGCCTGAGAAGTCTGAAACGTCAACTTTGAAAGCGTCAACCCATTCATCTTCCGATAAAGTGCCGTCGATGGTAGGAGCTGCTCCGTTAAATACTTCAGCAACGTCTGTCAAGAATCCTGTTGAGGTATAGCCTTCTTCAATATTTGAATAAGGTGTTTCAACATTGTCTGGTAATAAAGCTGTCACTGCATAGAAGTAGTTCTTCGTTGGTACTGCAGTTGCGTCTTCGTAAGTTGTCACGTCTGTTCCTAAAGTAGCTATAGCTTCTCCGAAAGTGCCGTTGATATTGTCTTTACGGTAGATGTTATAACCTTCGAAAGAATCTTCGAAAGCTTCCCAGCGGAGTTCAACTACGTTAGAAGAGCCTTTTGTTGCGTAGAGGTTTTTGATAGGAGATCCGACAGGTTCCAATGTTGCTTCTATGCTTGCGGTCTCGCCAGCTTCTATCACTACGTTGTTGATTGTCTGTGGAGCGAAGCCTGTCTTTTCTACTGTCACTGTGTAAGTTCCTTCAGGTATATATTTTACTGTGAAGTTGCCTTCAGCGTTTGTGTATGCGTAATAATTATCGATGCCTTCGATGGTGACGATGGCGTCGCTATAGTCTGTCATTTCGTTTAAGGTGATGGTACCGCTGAGGTATCCAGCTGTTGTAGGGATTGAGTGAATCATATAAGCCACGCCGCCCCATCCCATTTCGTAGGAGTGAACTGCCTTACCTGCTGCTACGCATAATGAACCGTCGTCGGTGATGTCGATGCCGTGGATAGAACCTGGTGAGTTAACACCTAAGAACACTTCGCTGCTTTCACGACGGTAGATGAGCATGTCGTTTGTGCTATGATTCATAGGACCGTCGCTGGCTGCTGCTATGAGAGAGCCGTCGGCAGAGAGGTCTAAGTAGGAGACAGGTCCGCCTGTTTGTGCTATCCATAATGGAGTTTCTGAATAGTTGTTGAAAACCATGACATAGCCGTCATAACCGTTGCTGACGAAACCTAAAGTTCCTATTGCAATTGTAGAACCGTCGGCTGATACGGCGCATCCTTCGCCCCAGCATGAACTCTGACCGCTTTGTGTAAGGGTGGCTTTCCATACCTCTTCATATTGCTCGCCATTCCATTTGTAGAGGTGTCCTTTGCCGTCGAAGTCGCCCCATGCGATGTATGTGCCGTCAGCACTCATGCCAGGAGCTTGGGTAGGACTGTTTTGATAATAATAGATGTCATCTTGAATAACATCGCCTACTTCTGGTTCCAAGACGTAGAGCGTGTTGGTGCCAGCACATGTCACGATGATTTTTGATTCGTCGTCTGATACATTGATACCGACTAATCCTGCTGGTAATTCTGTTGCCCATTCAGGTGATGCTGAATCTGTTTTGTAGTAAGCAACGTAGTCGCTTGCGCCAGCATTATAGATTGCATAAACGCCTGTACCTGCATTGTTGACTTTTACAGCACCGATGATACCGCTGATGAAGATGGTGTTTAACTCGTTGCCTTGAGCGTCGAGCATGACGATGAAGCTATCTTCCATAACAGCGATGAGTGAGCCCGATTTGTTGGCGCTCATTGATGGCCAGTCTGATAATGTTGGAAAATTCCATTCTACATTGCCATTCGTAGCAATAGCGTCGATGCGTGGGTCGTTGGTCTCCCATCTGATGTATGCGTTCTTCGACTCTTCTGAGATGAATGCATTGATACCGATACCGTATTCCTCATGTTTCTCCCAGATGATTTCGGCATTGCCTCTTGTTGGAAGGTTAGACTTGGCAGGTGTGACTTCTGTCGAAGATACTACTTGGGTTCCTTCAGGTGAAACCACTGTCTTTACGCTTCTTTGAGCGTTAACGCCTAAAGCCATTGCTAAAAGCGCGACTGAAAATAAAAATCTTTTCATAGTATAAAATATTAGTTAATAAATGAGGATTGATAATCCAATAATTTTTCAATAATAAAATAGCGGGATATAAGAGAGATCCCAAATTGTTTCATGATTCACATCAGAATGTCTCGCAAATATATGATATTTGTTTCAATAAAACAATTTTTTTGAGAGTAATTTTTTACAATTATTTTAATACAATTTTCAAATAAAAAAGACAGGAACTCAATAATTGAATTCCTGTCTTCTAATATTCCTTATTATAAGTAGTATCAAAGATTTGTCTTGAAATATTCAGTGATTTTTGTTACCAAATGAGCTCTGTCTGGACCGTAAACATTATGGTCGTGACCTGGATAGACGAAGTAGTCTAACTGTTTGCCGTTGTGGATACAGTTTTCAACGAATACCAATGAATGTTGCCAAAGAACGACAGGGTCGGTGGTGCAGTGGATAATCATCAGTTTGCCTTCCAATTTGTCGGTTTTATTCTCCAAACTTGTGAGTTCGTATCCTTCTGGGTTTTCTTCTGGTGTGTCCATATAACGTTCGCCGTACATCACTTCATAATATTTCCAATCCATCACAGGACCGCCGGCTGTAGAGACCTTTACATCTTCTGGATAATTTATCTTCATGTTGGTACTCATGAAACCTCCGTAGCTCCATCCGTCTGTTCCGATACGTTCAGCATCGACGTAAGGAAGTGATTTCAAATAATCGATACCGACTTTTTGGTCGCGCATCTCTGCTTGTCCGCATTGACGGTGAATGACTTGTTCGAAAGCTTCACCTCTGTCGGCAGAGCCTCTGTTATCCAAGCTGAAGACGATGAATCCTTCTTGTGAGAGATAATGCAAATAGATGCCAGCACCCGCTGTCCAGTCGTCGGTGATTAATTGAGCGTGAGGACCGCCATATACGTAAATGATGACAGGATATTTCTTGTTAGGATCGAAGTTATAAGGCTTTATCATACGTGTGTATAATGTCTGACCGTCTTCTGCTTCCAAAGTGCCGAGTTCTATAGTACCTATGTTATAATCTTTCAATGGATCGGCTGCTTCGTGCAAGCGTTTCATCATTCCGTTAAGGCTCATCAAATCGACATTGTTGGCAACGTCGGTGCTTGAATATGTGTCGATGAAATATTTTCCTGATGCGCTTGGCTTGACGCTATGTGTTCCGTGTTCTTTAGAAATCTTAACTTTCTTGCCGCTCTTTAGGTTATGTTTGTAGAAATGACGTTCCAAAGGACTTACTTCTGTTGAAGTATAATAGATGTTGTTGCCTTTTGCGTCGAAGCCTTCAAAAGCTGTGATGACGAAGTCGCCTTTTGTTATTTGTTTTGCTTCTTTTGTCTCTACGTTATGTTTCCAAACATGGTAGAAACCATCGCGTTGAGCGAGCCATAAGAATTCTTTTGTGTTGTTTGGCAAGAAATGAGCTGGACCGACAGGTTCAACATATTGTTCGTCTTTATCTTCAAAAATGGTTTGGATATAATCGCCGCTCAATGTGCAATATTCATTGAATTGAAGATGATTTTGACCGCGGTTCAAGATGCCGATATAAATTCTCTTGTTGTCAGGATTCCATGTTATTGATGTAAGATACTGGTCAGCAGGTTCTCCTGTCTTGATAGTTGTCTCTTCAGCGTTTTCTGTGTTATAGATTTTCAATGTAACGACGTGACTTGTCATGCCTGCCATAGGGTATTTTATTGGCTTTGCAGTAGCGACGCGTTCTGTGATATCAACTAAAGGATAGTCTGTCACCATGCTTTCGTCCATTGAATAATAAGCTAATTTGTTACCATCTGGTGACCAAAAGATACCGCCGTTGATAGCAAATTCGTTACGGTGAACAGCTTGACCTGCTACTACGTTTTCAGGATTGTCGGTCACTTGTATTTGTTTCTCGCCATCTGCATAATACAAATTGTTGTCGATGGTGTAAGCTACTTTCAATGAAGGTTCTGTAATTGTATAATTCTCAGCATCTACAGGAAGTGATGTCACTTTCTTGATACTCTTGGCTTTTACGTTGAGGAGGTTCAAGTTGATGCTGTTGTTTTTCTTATCGTAGCTGTAGTAATAAGCTTGATTTGCGTCCATCCATGTGAGGTTTGGTAAACGTCTTACGCTATCCATTCCAGCTTGGTTCAGATAAGAATTTACTTGATCTAAAGTTAACAAGACTATTGCGCTTTTTGCTGTAGCGTCTTGAACCATAAGGTTGTTAGGGTTTTCATTGTCGGCGAAGACGTATTTGTCGGTGTTTGGTAACCATTTAACGCTTTTGCCTACTGGATAGATGCTGCGATTTTGGTAAGCAGCGTCAGCAGGAGTGAGCATCTTCTTTTCCTGTGCGAAAAGCGATGTTAATGAAAGACAGAATAAAACTGTCAGCAATAATGTTTTTCTCATAGTATAATAATTTTAATTGTTTCGATTTTTAATGTTTCAATTTTCAATTTTTCAGACGTATCAATGTGTGTTTGTTTTTAGGAATCATTGATACGTCTCTACAAATTGTCAACTTTCAACTTTCAATTTTCAACTGCATTATGTACTGCATCGGCAAACTCTTTCAGTCTTTCTGTTCCTTTTTCCAAGGCGTTGCCAATCACCACGATGTCGGCTCCTGCTTTGGCGCATTCGGCAGCTTTCTCTGGTGTCCTGATGCCGCCGCCAACGATAAGAGGTACGCTGATGGTATTTTTTACTTTGCTAATCATTTCGCTTGAAATAGGATTGACAGCACCTGAGCCGGCGTCCATATATATGACTTTTAGTCCGAGCATCTCGCCTGCGAGGGCGGTACACATCGCGATGGCGTCTTTGTCGTGTGGGATAGGAGTGGTGTTACTCATATACGATACAGAAGTCGGATTGCCGCCATCAACAAGCATGTATCCCGTCGGGATGATTTCGTTGCCATATAATTTCAGGTAAGGAGCGGCGACGACATGACGTCCGATGAGCATCTCGGAGTTACGTCCAGAAATGAGCGACAATAATAAAAATCCGTCGCACCACTTGCTGATCTGCAATGAGTCGCCGGGAAAAATCAAAACCGGAATGTCGCAATGTTTCTTTATTAATTTAATGCAGTGATCCAAACTGTCTGTGAGGAGTAGGCTGCCACCTACAAAGAAAAAATCAACTCCAACATCTTTCGACTTTTCAACAATCTCTATAATCTGTTCGTTGCTTGGTTTGTCGGGGTCGATGAGGACTACAAATTTTTTTCTAGATGTATCTGATAATGCACTATATACACTCATGCTTTATTTTTTTTAAGAGTTTACAAATATAAGGTTTTTTTCTTTTATGGGAAAGAATTCACAATATATTTTTCTCGCTTCGGAACATGCTTTTTTGTAACTTTGCGCTATGAATGGAATTTATATTCACGTGCCTTTTTGCAAGAGCAAATGCGCTTATTGCAACTTCTTTTCTCTAGCTTCGGAAAGTAGGATAAAAGATTATGTCGAAGCATTGAAAAGAGAAATAATCTATCGTAAGGATTATCTTGAAGATGAAGAAGTGAAGACTATCTATTTCGGCGGAGGAACACCTTCTCTCTTGCCAGTTGAGTCGGTGGATGAGATACTTACGCTTCTTCATAATAACTTCGATATTGACGCCAACCCAGAGATAACTCTCGAATTGAATCCCGATACTATAGACAGAGAGAAGATGTCGTCTTTGAAACAGATGGGCGTCAATAGAATGAGTGTAGGAATACAGAGTTTCTTTGACGACGACTTGCTGTATCTTGGACGCCGTCACGATTCTAATCACGCGTTGAGAGTTTTGGAAGACTTAAAAAATGTTAATTTTGATAAAATAACTCTCGACCTCATCTATGGAATCCCGACTCTGACAGAAGAGAAATGGGATAAGAATTTAGATATATTTTTCTCTACAGGAATAAGTCATCTCTCAGCGTACGCTCTCACTGTAGAACCTAGAACGATCCTAGGTCAGAAGATTGATAAAGGTGACTTGCAAGAAGTTAATGAAGATGAAACCATAAAGCATTATCAAATCTTAGTTGAACGTACAAAAGAGCATGGTTTTGAACATTATGAGATTTCTAATTTCGCTAAAGAAGGCTGTAGGTCAATGCATAACAGTATTTATTGGAGTGACGGAAAATATCTTGGGTTAGGACCTTCAGCTCATTCCTACGACGGTAAATCTCGTCAGTGGAATATCGCTAATCTTTCCCAATATCTTAAACTCGCTGGAAACTCAGACGACTGCTTTGAAAAAGAAATACTTACCCTCGACGATAAATATAACGAATATGTAATGACTTCGCTACGTACCTCATGGGGATGTAATGTTGAGAAAATAGCTTTACACTACGGTATAAAATATGCTGATTTTTTCTTAAAAAATGTTAAAAAATATGTCGAGTCAGGAGAGATGTTGATAAATGACAATAACTATTTTCTCTCTGAAAATGGTAAATTATTCGCCGACGGAATAGCTTCAGATTTATTTTTATAATTTTAATTATGATGGTGAATTTACTACGTATTTTTTATTAACTTTACACCCGTGAAATTATAAAACTACAAACCTATTAAAATAATTAGTTATGAGTAAGTTCCGTAAATTTATAACCATCTTTTTGTTGGTTATAGCTATCATTGTGGCAGCGTTTGAGTTTTATAGAACTTTAAGTTATGCTGTTAATGCCTCAATGAATCAACTTTACTCAGGTTATTTGTGGATGGGTGTTGGTTTTGTGGTGTACATCATCTTCCATAAGCTTATATTTAGAAAAAATATCGACATTATGCAGACAATGTCTCACGAGGGAGCTCACATGCTTGTCGGCGCTCTCTTCTTAAGAAGAAAGATTTACGAGTTTAACGCAAAGTCGGCCGAATCTCTCTCATACGGTGACAATACCTTAGGTTTCGTGAGTAGCTCGAGAAAAGGAAATAGAATAAGCTTGCTTTCAACTTTAGCACCTTATATGCTTCCTTACCTTACATTTTTACTTCTTCTTTTTCGTCTTATGATTAAAAATCAATGTCTTCCAATAATTGATGTTGTTATAGGCTTTAGCTTGATGTTCTATTTCTTCTGCTGGAAAAAAGACACTCGCCGCGACCAAAGCGACATCAAATTATGCGGAGTGTTTATCTCGTATCTTTATATAATAACTTTCTTACTCTTCAATATGTCGCTGATAATCTATTCTTTGAGCGGCGGTATTACTGACCCGATAAACATTTTCGGAGCTATTAAGCAATATTTCACACAAACATGGAACGACATGATGATGGTAGTAGATTTATTTAAAGCATAAACATGGACAAAGTCTGTTGTCCGTTGACTGTTGACAAATTTAAAAATTAACAAATATGAAAATTAAAAACTTAGTAATGATTTTAACATTAGCTTCAGTGTCGTTAAGCTGCGCTGAATCATCTAAACAAGAAACAAAGACTAACTATTCTGACCTTACAAAACAATATGCTAAGGTTCAGTTGACTTCCGACATTTCTCATCTATCCGACAATGAGAAACAAATGTTGAACTATCTCTATGAAGTCGGTAATATTATGGACGATATTTTCTGGACACAGAACTACGGAGGAGATAAGGAAACATTCTTAAAATCTATTAAAGATGCTGACGCTCGTCAGTTTGCAGAAATCAACTACGGACCATGGAATCATTTCGATAACCTCGCTCCTTTCCTTCCTGAATACGGAGCAATGCCAGCAGGCGCAGGTTTTTATCCAGCCGACATGACAAAAGAAGAATTTGAGGCATGGGACAATCCTGACAAGACAAGTCAATATACTTTGATTACACGCGACGAAAACGGCAAACTCCAAGCTGTTTGGTTCCACGACGCATACGCAGAACAAATCAACAAAGCTGCTGAATTGTTGATGAAAGCTTCTGAACTTGCTGGCGACAAAGAATTCGCTGAATACTTGAAATTAAGAGCAAAAGCTTTATTGACAGACGATTATTTTGAAAGCGACATGGCATGGATGGACGTCCGTAACAACAACGTTGACTTCGTTGTCGGTCCTATTGAAAACTACGTCGATGCTCTCTACGGATATAAATCAGCTCACGAAGCATTCATCTTGATAAAAGACCAAGACTGGAGCAGCAAACTTGCACACTACGCAGGCTTCCTTCCTGAATTACAGACACAACTTCCAGTAGCACCAGAATACAAACAAGAAAAACCAGGTGCTGACGCTGACCTCGCTGTCTATGACGCAGTTTTATACAGCGGCGATTGTAATATGGCTGGCAAGACTATCGCTATCAACTTGCCTAACGACGAGAGAGTACAACTTCAAAAAGGAACTCGTAAGCTTCAACTTAAGAACGCTATGAAAGCTAAGTTCGACAACATTTTAGTTCCAATTTCTGACGTTCTTATGACACCAGAATCACGCGAGAACATAAAATTCGATGCTTTCTTCGCTAACGTTATGTTCCACGAAGTGGCTCACGGTATGGGAATTAAGAATACCTTAGATGGAAAAGGTACTGTACGTCACGCTCTTAAAGAACAATATTCAGCTATCGAAGAAGCTAAAGCCGACATCCTCGGTCTTTATTTAGTCACAAAACTTTCAGAGATGGGCGAATATACAAACTCAACATTGGTAGAAAACTATACCACTTTCATGGCTGGTATCTTCCGTTCGGTACGTTTCGGAGCATCAAGCGCACACGGTAAGGCCAATATGCTTACATTCAATTTCTTGGAAAGAGAAGGCGCATTCACTCGTAACGAAGAAGGTTTATACGCAATCAACTTTGAAAACATGAAAGATGCTGTCGCTAAACTCGGAGGTGAAATCCTTAAAGCTCAAGGCGATGGTAACTACGAATTCGTAAAAGAATGGATTGCTACAGATGGCGTTATCAAACCTACCTTACAAGCTGACTTAGATAAAGTTAACGGAATGGGAATTCCAAAGGATATTTACTATGAAATGTCACCGGAACTCCTCATTGATAACAATTGAAAATTTGTAGAGACGCGTCGATTACACCAATGAAAAATAAACAAGAATGTAATTGACACGTCTCAATAAATGAATTGA
Organism: Bacteroidales bacterium; assembly: GCA_017466405.1. Lineage (GTDB taxonomy): Bacteria > Bacteroidota > Bacteroidia > Bacteroidales > F082 > Limimorpha. The sequence continues at coordinate 21,311 of JAFTUF010000060.1, read as the reverse complement.
AATTACATTAACAATTAAATAAATTATCATTAAATGAAAAAAGTATTCTTATTTGTTGCCCTTGCAGTATTCTCATTAGTGGGCAAAGTACACGCTGACGAAGGAATGTGGCTTCCTATGTTCGTCGAGCGTTTGAATTATGTTGACATGGAAAAAATGGGTCTTCAACTTACTCCAGAAGAACTCTACAGTATCAACAACAGCAGCTTGAAAGACGCTATCGTCGGTTTGTCAAATGGCGACAGACCTCGCGGATTCTTCTGCACAGGCGAAATAGTTTCTCAAAACAGCCTTATGTTTACCAACCACCACTGTGGTTACAGCTCAATCCAAAAACTCAGTACAGTAGAACACGACTATCTTACAGATGGTTTCTGGGCTAAAGACTTCAGCGAAGAACTTCCTGCTGAAGGCGTATCAGCTTCTTTCTTAGTACGTATGGAAGACGTTACAGAACGCGTTCTCGGCGCTGTTAACGACACAATGGACTGGACAGAACGTAACAAAGCTATCAACGCTGTAGCTAAAGAATTAGAAGAAGCAGCTTCAGAAGGTGGCAAGTACAATCCTGTCGTTAAAGGTTTCTTTGAAGGTAACGAATATTATATGTTCGTATATCAGGTGTTTACAGACGTTCGTCTTGTAGGTACTCCTCCTTCATCAATCGGTAAATTCGGCGGCGACACCGACAACTGGATGTGGCCTCGTCACACTGGCGACTTCTCAATCTTCCGCGTTTACGCTGACGCTGAGGGTAATCCAGCTCCTTATTCACCAGAAAACAAACCTCTTACTCCAAAACATCACCTCCCAGTCTCATTGGACGGCATCCAAAAAGACGACTTCACAATGATTTGGGGTTTCCCTGGAACAACAGAACGTTACATGACATCTTACGGTATCAACTATAACGTAGATACTTTCTATCCAATCATCCACGACATCTTCAAACTTCAAACAGATGTTATGGACGAATTCATGCAAAAAGACGCTTCTGTCAATATCATGTACGCTGACGACAAAGCTGGTCTCGCTAACACATGGAAGAACTTCGAAGGTCAGATGATTATGCTCCGTAAAAATAAAGTAGCTGAAAGAAAAGCTGAACTCGAAGCTCAATTCGCAGAATGGGTAAGCATCAATCCTAACCGCGTTAAAGAATATGGTGAAGTGTTGAGCAACTTAGCAAACAGCTACGCTCTCGTTTCAGAACTCAGTTCTTCAATCTATTATCCTAATTACATCGCACAAACAGGTGCAATCGCTATCTCATCAGAGTTTGGTCAATATGTAGCTGATGCTCAAGGTAAAGATAAAGAAGCTAAGAAACTTGCAGAAGAAGCTCTTAAAGAAATAGACGTTGACGCTTTCTTCGCTGAGACATATAAGCCATTAGAAGACAAGACTCTCGTTGAAATGTTAAAATTATATTACAACGAATTCAACGCTGAAGCAAATCCTAACTTCTATAACTTGGTCGATAAAAAATACAAAGGTGATGTTGTTGCTTTGGCAAACGATATCTTGGAAAACTCAATCTTCGCTACACCAGAGTCAATCAAAGCTTTCATCGCAAAACCTAATGCTAAGAAAGTTGAAAAAGATCCAGCTTACATCGTTTTCAACACTATGATAAATCACATGATTAATAGTATTGCTCCATATCGCGCAGCAATGCAAGTCATCGACGAAAACAATCATCTCTTCGTTAAAGGCTTACGCGAATTCTACGCTGAGACACAACCAGAAAAATCTTTATATCCAGATGCAAACTCAACATTACGTATGAGCTACGGATCTGTTCAAGATTACCAACCAGCTGACGCTATCCACTACGACTACGTATGTACAGCTAACGGTATCCTTGAAAAATATGTTCCTGGCGACTATGAATTCGATGTTCCTCAAAGACTCCTCGACCTCGTTGAAGCAAGAGACTTCGGTCAATATGCTGACGAAAACGGCGAGTTGGTTGTTTGCTTCCTTTCAACAAACGACATCACTGGCGGTAACTCTGGTAGCCCAATCATGAACAGCAAAGGCGAACTCATCGGTCTTGCTTTCGACGGTAACTGGGAAGCTATGAGCGGCGACGTCAACTTCGAACCTAACTTGCAACGTACAATCAATGTTGACGCACGTTACGTTTTGTTTGTCATCGATAAATTCGCTGGCGCAACAAACCTCATCGAAGAATTGACAATCGTCAAGACTCCAAAATGCTGCAAAGAAGGAACTCATACATGCTGCGAAAAAACAGCTGAAACAGAGACAGCAACAGAAGAATAATATTTCAGTCCACGAATTAGCACTAATTGACACTAATATTTTTTCGTGTTAGATTGGTGTTGATTCGTGGTCTTGTTTCAGTCCACGAATTGGCACGAATTGGCACTAATATTTTTTTCGTGTTAGATTGGTGTTGATTCGTGGTCTTGTTTCAGTCCACGAATTTACACGAATTAGCACTAATATTACTTCGTGTTCGCAACTCAGTTTTTTGTTGTATAATTATTCTTTCTCACAATATTTTTGGTCTTTATTTTGTTATTTTTGTGTTCTCAAACAATAACGAAAATGAAGACCAAATTTTTATTAATAATAATTGCTTTGTCTATCTTGTCAAATGTCAAAGCACAATCAGACAACGATTTGTGGAAAAGTCTTAATGAAAATTTAGAAAATAATCTTCCTAAATCAGCGGCTACAATTTTAGACGAACTCGAACAAAAAGCCGTAAAAGAGAACAACCAGAAAGAATTGCTGAAAACCTTCCTCTATCGTTTCAAGATTTTTTATTTGGAAGACGACGATGCTGTAGAAGCCTCGATACAGTTTGCAGAAGAAAATATATCTCGCCTACAAGAACCTGAAAGAGCAATTTTTAATCTCGCCATAGCTTCTCTCTATGAAGATTGTCAACAGACAACAGGCAACAGACAACAGACTTCGTTCATAGAGTTTTTGGAAAACGCTCTCTCCGATGTGGAATCTTTACAAAAAAACACAACGGAATCTTACAAAGATATTTTAACAATTTACGATAAAATGGCAGATATTGATTTCAATATCGAACCTACGCTTTACGATTATGTTATTCATAAAATTGTTAATTATAAAGAAAATTCATATAGTAGAGACGTATCAATGATACCTGCAAAAATTAATAATATATCATTGCTGCGTATCACTGATTTATACCAAGATCTCATTGATTTTGATAAGAAAAACAATTACGAGGATGCCGCCATTTATAACGAGATTCAAAAATTAAAATATGAATATAATAACTCAGACGACTTTGAAACCTATTTCAATTCCTTAGAAAATATTAAGAATAATATTATTAATAATCCGTTGGTGACATCGGTGATGGCATTGCAAGCGGAAGCAATTTTGAGTCAACAGCCAATAGCCAATAACCAAAGTTCAATAGCTAAAATTCTTTCAATCTGCGATGGAGCAATCAAATTATTTCCAGAAAGCAAAGGTGCGAAACAATGTGAATCAATACGTTCTGAAATTTTACAAAAAGAATTGTCATTGACGATGCAGAATGTGCAACTTCCGAATAAAGATATTACGGCAAAATTGACTTACAGAAATCTGACGAATCCTCATTATAGAATATATAAGGTGTCGCAGAATGATTTGGAGAAGCTTAATAAAAAATGTGGAAGTGAACTTGTAAGAGAACTTTATAAAAAAGAACTGATAGTTGAAAATCATATTGAAATTTTAGATAAGAAAGATTATCAAGAACATGAGATTTCTATTTCTTTGCCTAAATTAGATTGCGGAACTTATTTCATCGTGTTTTCAAAAGATGATAAGTTTTCTAAGAAAGATAATGAACTTCCTGCGATACATCTTTTCCAGGTAAGTAATTTAAGTTTTGTCACGACAAAGGAAAATGACGATTTCGTGATATATGTCCTTGATAGAGATAGCGGTAAACCTATAAGGAATGTAAATGTTAATATTTTTGATAAAACTTACGATTACGATAAAAGAAAATACGTAGATAGAACTTTAGCGGATTTGACTACCGACAAGAACGGAACTGCCTTAATACCAGATATAAAGACAAGTTCATTCAATGTCAATCTTTTCAAAGGTGATGATAAACTCCTTTCTGATAGAAGTACGTATTTTTATAATTATCATGAAAAAGGTGAAGAGAAATTAAGAGAAAGAACCTTCTTTTTTACAGACAGAACGATTTATCGTCCGGGGCAGACTGTATATTATAAAGGTGTAATTCTTAATGAAAATTCACAAATGAAGGAATTGCTCGTAGGAAAAGAAACGACAGTCGTTTTTAAAGATTCTAATTTTCAAGATGTTGCTTCACAGACTTTTACGACAAATGAATTCGGTTCTTTTGATGGAAGTTTCATTATCCCGAATAATGTTTCAAACGGATATTTCCAGATAACGAACGAGAGCGGAAGTCTGGCTTTTAAAGTGGAAGAATATAAACGTCCGACTTTTGAAGTTACTTTTGATAATCCTGATAAGTCATTTAAACTCAATGAGGAAGTTGAATTGTCGGGTTCAGTAAAAGCATATGCTGGATTCGGTCTCGATAATGTTAATTATAAATATACAGTCGTTCGTCGCGCTTATTTTCCATATCGTTTCTGGTGGTTTGCAGACTATAGCGATAATGAAAAACAAATCGCTTTCGGTGATGGAACGACAGATGAAAAAGGAAACTTCAATATAAGTTTTAATCTTATTCCTGATAAAAAAGATAAAGGTGAATTACCTGTTTATGAATATATTGTGACTGTCGATGTTACTAATGCTCAAGGCGAGACGCAATCAAAGACATATACATTAAAAGCCTCCGACATCGACTTGATTATTGATATTAATAATAGGAGTGAAGTCGTTTCCAAAGATAGTTTAGATTTGATAACATTTAATGTTAAAAATCTTAAAGAAAATCCCGTTGAAGCTAAGTTGATAAGAAAAATTTATAGAATAAATGACAACAGTCAACAGTCAACAGTCAACAGACTTTGTTCTGTCGAAATAATTTATGAGGATATAATTGATGTCAATGGCAGTTGTCCGTTATTTCCAAATGTTAAAAATTTTGTGAATAATGGCAGATTTTTAGTTGAACTTATTTCTGCTGATAATGAAAAGATAAAGACTTCTGTTAAGCTGACAATCATTGACTTAGAAAGTGATGAGATACCGTGTGATACAATGTGTATTTCTTATTCTGACAAAGAGTCAGTGCAGCCTGGCGAAGATGTTAATTTTTATTTAGGAAGTTCTGCCAAAGATGTCAACGTTTATGTCATGATAAAACATGGCGATGAAGTTCGTTATTATGAACGTAAGACGTTAAGTGACAAAGTTCTGAAATTTTCATATAAGATAAAGGAAGAAGACAGAGGAAGAATTTCGTTTCAGGCTTTCTTCGTTAAAAATAATACAATTAATATTGAACAGCAGGATGTTTTTGTTCCATACGATAATTTAAAGTTAGACATAAGATTAGATGTTGAGAGAGACGATTTGCTTCCAGCTTCGCATGAGAAATGGAATCTTACCATTAAGAATTTCAAAGATGAAGGCGTTGTGGCAAATCTCTTGGCAGGAATGTATGATGCTTCTTTGGATGTCTTTGCAAAAAATAGTTGGTTTTTCCCCGTAGAGCCAAATATAATGCTTTCTGCCGAACCGAGATACGACAACAGTTTCGATAATTTCTTCTGTGCCGCTAATAATCAAAGTTTTAGAAATTATAGTCTGTTCGCCTATAATCTTATGTCGGATATGACATTAACTCCGTTTGTTGGTTCTCGTAGAAATAGTGTTATCACAGCGAGACAATTGATGTCGATGTCGGCACATGACATAGATGCAATTTCGGCTTCTGTTGGTGGTGTAGAAATGGAATATTCGGTATATCGCATAGCTGATTCGAAAGAGAACATTGCAGCTAAAGCAAAACTGAATATAGAGGAATTTGTTAGTAAAGATATTGAAAACCAAGAGCCTGTTCTGAGAGAGAATTTTAATGAGACGGCATTTTTCTATCCTAATCTGATAACGAATGATGACGGAAGTCTCACGTTTTCTTTCACTATGCCAGATGCTTTGACACGCTGGAATCTGATGATGCTGGCTTATACTAAAGACTTGAAAACCGGAACATTAAACAAAACGTTCACTACGTCGAAGCCACTTATGATAATGAGCGATATGCCGCGTTTCTGCTATGAAAACGATACGCTTTGGATGGTGGCGAACGTTATAAAGACAACAGACAACGGACAACAGTCAACAGACTTTGACCAGTTATCTAAACTTATAGCTAAATTGGAGATTTTTGATGCGTTGACGATGCAGCCTTTGGACTTGATTCTTTCTGATAAGGAAATAAATATCGATGAAATTCCAGCGGGAGAAAGTCGTGCTGTGAGATGGAAGGTGGCGATTGGTAAGGGGGTAGCTGCTCACGTCCAGACAAATCTCTTGGCGTTTCGTTTCAGTGTGAATGCGGAGAATTTCTCAGACGCTGAACAGCATCTGCTTCCGATTTTATCTGACGAGGTATTTATGACAGAGACTTATCCAATGACAGTCAAAGCTAATTCTGAAGAGAAATATAATTTTGACTTTAATAATGAAAATGAAAGAAATCAAGGACTTACGTTGAATTTCTGCGCTAATCCGAAATGGTACGCAATTCAATCGTTGCCGTATCTTTCTCAGGAAATCGGTGAGAGTGCTGATGTCGCTTTTAACATTTTCTATGCAAACAGTCTCGCTTCTTACATAGCTCATAACACTCCAAATCTGTTAAATTATATTAAGAAATGGCAGATAGAATCGCCAGATGAGTTGATGTCGCAGCTACAGAAAGACGAGAATCTGAAAGCGATTATGTTAGAAGAAACGCCTTGGGTTTTGGAAGCGAAGAGCGAAGCGGAACAGAAGTCTCGATTAGCGAACTTATTTGATGTCAATGCGATGAGTTATAAAACTACTGAGGCGTTGAATCTTATTAGTGAGAAACAATCTGTCAATGGTGGTTGGTCGTGGTTCCCGAATATGCCTGAAAGTTCGTTCATCACGCAAAATATTCTGAGCGGATTCGGAAAACTTCATAAAATGAATGTTATCAATGCTTTAGATTTGGAACAACAATCAATTGTTAATAATATTTGTGATAAAGCGATAAAATATCTTACAAATGAAATCATTGAAGCTTATAACGATATAAAGTATAAAGGCAAATTTCATTCGTCACCTAATACTATAAATGAACTTTATGCATTGAGTTTCTTTGATTTTGGAGGAAATGAAAAATTTGATGAAGCGAAAGAGTTTTTCTTGAGTCAACTTCAGAAAGACTGGCAGAAATTTGATTTCGGGATGCAGGCTAAGATAGCCCTTGTCTTGCATAGAAATGGAAATGACGAAACCGCTCAGTTGATAATGCAGTCGTTGAGAGAAAGAGCTCGTCAGAAAGAAGATGTTGGAATGTATTGGAGTTCTGATGTTAAAGAGCAAACCATTATTATGGAAGCGCTCAGAGAAATCTCTCCTGATGAGCAGCTTCTTGAAGAGGCGACGATTTGGCTCTTATGCAACAAACGCTGCAATATGTGGGAAAACGCTGCCACTACAGTAGATGCGATTTATGAATTGATGATTGGTGAATATCAATTGTCGTCTGTCAGTATTCAGAATAATTCTGTAATTATTCAAGCTTCTGACAATAACGCAACTGATAATATCTTCATTCAGAAAAATTGGAACGCTGATGAAATGAGTGATTTTAAAGATTTGACAATAGAAAATAAAACGGATAATTTAGTCTGGGGCGGATTGTTCCGTCAGTATTTCGTTTCTATAGATGAAGTGAGGAAACATGAGAGTCCGTTGAATGTCGAGAGAGAATTGTTTGTAGAGAGAAATAATGAAAACGGTTCTTATCTCGTTCCGATAAAAGAAACTGAACTTAAGGTCGGAGATAAAGTTGTTGTAAATCTGACTATTGAAAGCATTCAAGATATGGAGTTTGTCTTCTTGAAAGATTTGAGAGCGGCTTGTCTTGAACCGACGCAACAGATGTCGAGATATAATTATTCCGACGGAATGTATTATTATCAAAGCAATAGCGACACTTTCATGGGATTCTATTTCGACAGACTTCCAAAGGGAAAACATTGCGTGAGTTATTCGATGTTCGTGACAAAAGAAGGAAACTTCAGCAATGGTTACGCCTTGATACAATGTATGTATTCTCCAGAGTTTTCAGCGTATTCTGAAGGAATGAGACTCGAAGTCTCTAAATGATTGTTTTGATTAAATTTTTAGAAAAAAATATTATCGCTTTTATAAAAGATGTATCTTTACAAACCTATTGATACATCTTTTTTTATTTATATTTTGTATAGATATGAATTGATTTTCAATCGTTTTAGATAATTAGCATTATTATAAACTTATAAAGTTATATGAAGAAAAACGTTTTTATTCTCTTAACATTTTTAATGGTAGGGTTCTTAGGACTAGCCCAAAGTAACGTAATTGAACCAGAACTTCAAACCATAATGATCCAGAAAACAGATGATTACATAGACATTAATATTGTTTTTAAGTCGCAGATGCCGACGGAAGATTTGTTGTCATTAAGTTTTAGAAGCGACAACAAGGAAGTACGTCGTGAACTTGTCGTTAACGAGTTAAAGCAATTCGCGGAACAATCACAGAGGGACGTCTTGACATTCATTCAAGCTGAAGCAAGAGATAGAAAAGTCACCGACATCAAGTCTCATTGGTTGGTAAACAGCATCAATTGCAAAGCTACCCGCGATGTCATCTATCAATTGGCTTCTCACCCTGACATTGAAATAATAGGTTATGACAAGGAAGAGATTGTTGCTAGTGACGATGATTTCCAAGAATATTTACCCACAAGAGAGAGTAAGACTGCGTTACAACACATCACACACATCAATGCTGATAAAGCATGGAGATTAGGTTATACAGGTAAAGGTGTTGTTGTTGCTATCATTGATACCGGCGTGAACTACGACCACCTTGACTTAAAAGACCATTTATGGAAGGATGCCTCAAACTCATATCCTGGATACAACTTCCTCAATCCTGGAACAGCACCTTCAGATGACAAAGGACATGGAACACATTGCGCTGGTGTTGTCGGTGGAGATGGTACTTCTGGAACTACGACAGGTATAGCGCCAGACGCAACTCTTATGTGTCTTAAGGTCAATAGCAGTACTGTCAATGCTCAACTCAGTACAGTCGTAGCAGCTGTGGAGTATGCTGTCGAGAAAGGTGCCGACGTGATAAGTATCTCTAAAAACGGCTGGGCTAACAATGATGCGCATATCACTTTCCGTAACTTGTTTAATACCACATTAAATGCAGGTATTATCACTGTTGTGTCAGCTGGTAACTATAGAGCGGATCTTTCTACAGACTTTCCTGTGCCAGGTAACGTTATGGCTCCTGCTAACTGCCCACCACCATGGCTGCACCCTGACCAGACGTTAATTGGTGGGGTATCGGGCGTAATGTGTATTGGTTCTGTTGGTTATGACAATAATATCGCGGCTTTCTCATCGCAAGGCCCTGTTACATGGGAAGGCGTGAGCGGATATAACGATTATGCTTATAACAACGGTGCTTCAATGGGTCTTATCCGCCCTGACCTCGTGGCTCCAGGAGAAAATATAGTTACATTGAGCAATACGAATAATGGAACAGTAACAACAATGGGAACCTCAATCTCAACTCCTATCGTCGCAGGCGTCGTGGCTCTTATGCTCGAAAAAAATCCTGACCTCACCCCAGCAGAAATATGTAGAATATTAGAAAATACAGCAACAAAACTCACCGATAAAAAAAGCAACGACTATGGCTCTGGTTGCGTTGACGCTCTCGCAGCTGTACAATATACTGAGTTTAACACTGACGACGCCAATGTGAATTTATATTCATTCCCAGAGACGATAAACGCGAAACAAAATACAAACTTCAGCGTCACTTTGATAAACAACGGTAACGGAATGGGCTCTGGAAACGTTTCAATTTCTACAACAGACGGAAATATCACAGTCAACAACGCGACTGCAACATATAACGGATTAACTTCGGGACAGACAACAACAGTTAATCTCAATATGTCTGTAAATAGTAACACACCAGATCAACACATTGCTCCAATTACAATAACAATAAACGGAAAGGCTTTCAATGTTGAAGTAACCATTTCCAACGAACTCGTTCCTCCAACAAATATCACAGCGCAAGTGGAAGGAACTTCAGTAAGGCTTTCATGGGAAGAAACTAATAACGCAACAAGTTATAATATCTACCGTGATGAAACCTTAGTTGCAAACGTTACTTCAACTACTTATTTAGACGAAAACTTGGAATACGGAACATTATACAATTATACCATAACATCAAAACGCAATGAATTGGAATCAGAGCATTCTAAAATCGTTAGAGCTCAGACTATCGACAACCCAGAAAGTCCTTCGCCTACAAATGTGACGGCAACTATTAACAACAATAATGTTAATATATCATGGATTAATGCCAATGGCAGCAAAGCATCTAACATCTACAGAAAAGACTATATTTCGGGAGATGAGACAAAGATTGCATCTGAAGTAAACGGCAGCACTTACACCGACAACACATGGAACTTGTTGCAAAACGGAATTTATCAATATGGTGTTGCTAATGCATACGCCAAGAAAGAAGTGATTTACGAAGAAAACTTTGAGAATATTTATCTGACGAATAATACTACTATATATGAAGTAATGAACGCGTATTGGTATTACTATAATGTTAATGGTAATTATACGTGGACTCTTGCTGAAAGTTTTAAATCTATCAATACTTACGACTCGTATGACGGACAATCAGCTTTCATAAAATCTTTATATAATAATGCAAATTATTTGACTTATTTGGTGTCGCGTCAGATAGATCTTACTCAGCGCAACGACAATACGATGAAGATGTCGTTTAGATACATAACTCCAGCTTGGGGTTCAGATGTCAACACATTGAAAGTTATGGTAAGTACAAATTCATATACAGGACCATGGACTGAAGTCTGGTCAAGCAATAAAACAGATGTCTCAGACTGGGCAGAAGCAGAGGTCGATTTAAGCAGTTACGTAAATCAAAAATTCTATATAGCATTTGTAAATGTCGCTGGATATGGTTATTGTTCAGGTGTTGATAATGTAAGCATTTTTACGGAAAGCAACAGCGAATCAAGAATTGAGTGGTCAAATAATGTCAGTAAGAATGTAAATATGTTTATTGCCGATGGAGATTGGTCGAATGCAAACAACTGGGCTATTAAGAGACTTCCTAACACCAGCGATGAACAAATTATCATTAATGCTAATGCTACAATATCAAGCGGCGACATCGAAGTAAATTCTTTGAAGATAAATAAGGGAAAATCGCTGACACTCAACAGCGACGTTACTCTTACTGTTAACAACGATTTTATAAACACCGATATAGAAGCGTTTATCATCAACGACGGCGCTCAGGTGTTCCAAAACAATGACGACGTGTCTGCTACGTTCAATATGAACATTATCAATCCAAGCGAGTGGAGTTATGAAAATATAACAGGCTGGCAGTTTATAAGTTCACCTGTCAAAGGTGCCACAATCGATGATTTTACTCCTGTAGAATCCGATTATGATTTGTATAGATACGATGGCAGTAAGGATTTAGAATGGATAAACTATAAAGACAATAATGTAAATGAAGCGATAGCCTTCCAACAAGGTGTTGCTTATATGGCGTCATATCAATCCGAAACGAAGGCCGCTTTTAAGGGAACTCTTAACCATGAGGCATCATACGAATATGAACTGACTTATAGTGCTGATAAAGACATTACCAACTTCCATCTGCTCGGCAATCCATTCTCTTTTAATATGAATTGGAATGAGCTCGTTAGAGAAAACATTGCTGGAGGTTATGCTGTGGTAAATGAAGATGGCGGTTATGATTATTATTCTTCAGGTACAATAAAAGTAGGTGACGGTTTCTTCGTGAAGGCTGTCAGAGAGAATCCAATGGTGTCGTATAGTACGTCTAAAGTTCAGAGAGGTATGGAGACAGAGGATTTGTTTATCAATCTTATCGCTACAGGCAAGGCTGGCAGCGATAACGTGGTGATAAATTTAGGCGGCGCAGAAGATATAGGATTCCCTAAGATGAATAATTTCAACAAATCTATCGCTGATATTTATGTCGAGAATAACGACAAACGCTACGGCGTTTATAACTTCGATGAAGATGTTAAAGAAGTTGATGTCAGTTTCGAGGCAAAAGAAATAGGTAATTATACAATTAGTCTTGAGACAAGAGGTGAGTTCGAAAGCGTGATCTTACACGACCGTTTTACAGGAGAAAAGACCAATATGCTTTTGGAGGATTACAACTTCACTGCAACGAGTCGCGATGATTGTAATCGTTTCGTTGTGAAGTTTAAATCTAATAGCCAAGAGCCAACGGCTAACAGCCATTTCGTATATCAATATGGAGAAGATCTTGTAGTCAATGCTGAAGGCGCTGTTCAAATCATCGATATGATGGGACGTGTAATTTACAATAGCGTTCTCAATAGCGAAAATCCAAGAATCGATGTTGGCGGATTTGCTAAGGTTGCCTATGTCGTCAGATTGATAAACGCAGACGGCATCAAGACTCAAAAAATAATCTTGAAGTAAGAATATTGTAGAGACGTATAGAAACGTCCTATGATTTTTTTTTTAAGTTCTCGATGACTCAATGTCTTAGCGACTCAGAAACTTTCTTATCGGCTCATCATAAAGCTTCAAACATGCGTATGCTAAAACGATGTTTACTGCCATCACGAGGATTACCATTGGCCAAGTTTCGCCAAGTGTGTAATATTGATTTTTGATAAGCCATGAGTAGAAGAGATACATCACTGGATAATGCACTATATACAAAGGATATGAGATGTCGCCGAGGAACTTGCATACTTTGGTGGAAAATGCATTTGTCGTAGTGCCGGCAGCGCCAAACCATACTATGAAAGGAAATACCAACATGATACATGCTAATTCATAAATTCCGTTGACGCTGATATTGCTTGTCTTTGGGAAATAAGGAACAGAGAAAAGCGCAAAGAGAATTATTATCGAGATCCAAAAAATGTTTTTTGAGAAGAATGTCTGTTGTCTGTTGACTGTTGACCGTTGACTAAATATACGTGCCATCAGCATTCCGAGTGTGAATGGAAACATCATCCTCAACAAACCTCCGAAGAAGTTGGCGTAGTCTAATGTCCAGCCGATGCCAATCATATCGTAGCCCGAGATGTCGAAGGCGATGAACCATATCCATAATATTCCTGTCACTCCTACCAAAGCGGCGAGCATTTTATTCGAGAGACGGCGGATGAAGATAGCATATAAGATATTGCCGATATATTCAAAGAAGAGCGACCAGCTCGGTCCGTTGAGTGGAAACATCTCAGCGTTGCCGCGTATGTCGTAGCTCGCTCCAGGATAAGCGGGGATGAAGAATAATGTCAGGATGAAAGCTATGATAGTCCAGTGGAGAGAAACAGAACTACCGTCCCATTTCACGCCACCTTGAAGCAAGAATGTTATCAAGCCGATGAAAGCGCCCATCACCAACATAGGATGCAGGCGAATGAGACGACGTTTGAAGAAACTCCAGATGGTTAATGAATTATTAGACGTATTCGATACATTGGACGTATTCGATACGTCCCTACAACGATTACGCCATCTGTCGTCATAGGCGTAGCTTATAACAAAACCCGAGAGCATGAAGAAGAAGTCGACGCCGAGATGTCCGTGGTTGAAGGTCTCTATGACAGAGCCTTTGGCGAAGGCGAAACCTTCGAAGACGTGATACCAAAGTACCATGAGAGCCGCTGCTCCACGGAGTCCGTCTAGTAATTCATAATGAGGTTTGGTGTCGGCAAAAGCAGCCGAAGAGGTGATATTTTTTATCTCTGACATTTTAATATTCTTCATAAATAATACACACTGCTATTAACATGTCATTATCATTTCACGTAGATGACTTTTTCTGTGATTATCTCTTCCGCTGTTACTATCTCGACGATATAGACTCCGCTCACGAAGCGTCGCATGTCAATCTTATAAGCATCGCCGCTGATATCTTGGTCGAAGACAATAGCGCCGGTGATGTTGAATATCTTCACGTTGAGCATGTTGTCGTACTTGATATTGAGATAGTCGTTTGTCGGTATAGGGAATATCTTGTCGTCCTCATCTTCAGCGATTGGTTCTACACATATTTCTTCAGAAACCATAACGAAGCAATTATCATAGAAAGCCTCTATTTTATAGCATGTCTTGTCTTCTATGTTTTGGTCGATGAATGTCTTGGAATTGAGATTTTCTGCTATCAGCTCATTGTCGCGGAATAAGTTGTAGGTCGTCTTCTCGTCGTTGAAGTCACCTTCTGTCTTTATACGGATCAACCATGAATAATTCAATCCGTATGTCGTGGCTGGATTCCAAACGTTGTTGCCAGTTCTTATCAAGCAACTGTTAGGCTCGCCGACATATTCTCCGCCAGGAATAGGTTTTCCGTTGGATAATACTGTCTTTACTACAAGCCAGAGATCTTTGTTGTTGTCGAAGCTGACTTTCTCAGACAATGTGAGTTCTACAAAATTGTTGGTGTTGTTTGTCACGAATTCTTCTTTATACAGTAAGGTGCTGTCGTGTACGTTGTCGCCGTTATGGATGCTAAATTGATAACGTGCTGAGCAAGCGTCATATATTTCTATAGCGTAAATCTCTGAGCCTTCGTAGAGTTTCAGTTTTTCCGACTCTATCTTGATTCCCCATCTGTGGTTGGTAGAACCTTCGCTGCCAACATAAACGCCGTCGTCATATCCTAAGACATTGTTCTCTGAATTAGAAAGATTCCAATTCAATTCAACATTATTGTCTTGCCATAAAGCCTCGACGTTTATCTCTCCAGATTCATATTTAATGAAGTTCTCAGTTACGATATTGGAAGGTAGCGACATACAATCGGAGTCCATGCTCTTTACACAATACTCGTATGAGTTCGTTCCTGGGATGTCTTTGTCGGTATAAGTGTAGCCTTTGATGTTTTCTGCTATTACTTCATTGTTACGTAAAACGGCGAAACTTTCGACATCAACTATTGTCTCCCACCCTAAGATGACGCTGTTACCTGCAATCTCTGATGTGAGGTTTTTAGGTGCAGAACATGTGCTTCTGTTTTCGGCGGTAAATTCTATTAACGAACCTTCTTGTAGATCGCTTGAAGTATAAATAGTTTCATTGTTGTTTGTTATGGTGAAAGAACATTCTTTGTCATCCCAGCCTTTCAGCCACGAAACACTGACTTTTGTTCCGATAGGTACGATGAAGTTTCTTGTCAATGCATTTCCAGAATATATGGTGAAATATTTGTCTTCCATGTTTTCGTTGTCGAAAGAGACTTTTATCTCACCGCCTTGCCAGCCGTATTCGCCTATAGATTCCATATCAATAATGTATTCGCTGAAATCTCCAGTGACGACGTTTTCGATATTGGATTTATATGACTCCTCATTAGCAAAGACCGAATTCACATGATAATTATAATATTCACTTGTGTTATCTTCATAACTATCGTTGAAACTGTTTTCTTTCACATTAGCTATGAGCGAGTCGTTGCGATATATGTTATACGACTCAGCGCTTTCTACAACGTCCCAGTTTAATTCAACAATATTCTTAAATCCGTTGACAGAGATACTTAGGTTCTTTGGAACCATTTCTGTATCAAGAGGACAATATGTGAAAGTCATCTGGTCGCCAGTCTCGGAGATGTTACATATATTAAATGTAAGGTCTTCTTGGTTTTTGTTTAAGAATGGATAAGGGTCGGTATTGATGTTGAACTCTGTTTTTTCTTGATCTGCTGAGAAAGCTGCTTGGTTGATGTTGCCGTTTCTGTTGTGAGCGCCTCCTGGTCTGAAGATATATACCTCGTCGAAATAGGTGTTGCCATCGAAGTTGTTACATCCATGGTAACGGGTGTCGATTCTATAAATAAGCAGTCCGCTGCCAGGCAGTCCGCTCTCGAAGAAGTTGTTTCTGTTTCTGTATTCTACGAGGTAATATTGGTCAGGATGTGATGTGGCAATCTTATAGCAGTTTCTTCTTCCGCCTTCCCAAGAGTTTGCCTCGATGGTGTAAGTGCCGTAACCAATTTCTGGAATCTCGTCGATCCATGTTCCGTATTTATATTTCATGTAGGTCGCTGTGTGTTGAGGAGGTGAGGCATTTCCGCACATCAAGTCCCATGGTCCTGCTGGTGATAGGTTGTCGAATCCTGGAAGGTAGTGGTATAAGTCGGGGAGGCCTAAGGAGTGACCCATCTCATGACATAATGTTGACACTGTGAAATAAGTCGATGTCTCCAACTGGAAGTTGAATGTTCCTACTCTCTTGCCGTTGATGTAAGCGTCTTCACCATACATCGACCACATGTGGGGCCAGAGTAAATCAGACCAATCGCCGACATTACCTTTGACGACGAAGATGACATTATCTATTTCACCATCGTTGTTGCGGTCGATATTTAAAGTATCTGGCACCATGTCGGCTACATACTCTATAGCTCTTTTCAGGAGAGGAAACTCACGTTCTGCCTGGTTCGTATAACCTTCAGGATTTGTTACCTCGTTATAAGGCTGATAATAATTTCTTGGGTATATGTCTTCGTAAGCAAGAACCTTATCGCCTTCAGGTATAGGATAGTAGTAAGAAGCCATGGAGAGTTGATTGTAGGTGGCTTTCTTATAATAGTTATTCATAGATACGTCATAATAACCGTCGTTGTTGAACATCTCGTTCAGTTTAGTTGTGGTCGCACTTAAGTCATTATCACCTTTAAACTTGATAAACACGACGAGATTGTTATAGACACCGTGGTTAAGATTTTTGCTGTCTCTTGTCTCAGGTACTCTCATAGCATCTCTTTTCTTCTGGTATTCCTCTTGAGAGATCATGATGTTAGGAGTGAGTCCCAAAGCTTTAGGATTAGATCTTCCTGCTATGTGTTGAGTAGGTATGACTTTTCCGTTGGCGTCGGTGGTGGCGTAAACGAAGTAGCCATTTTCTGCTTGAACGATGGTGAAGCCGTCGGCATCGTGGAGTCGGTTATAGAACTCGTCGCCGGAGGCGTAGCAATATAACTTCGTTCCGTCGGGTTGTGTTAATATCTTCTCAACATTGAAAAGAGGTGCTGCAAAAACAGATGTTACTCCAAGTAACAACATTGCTAATAATAATATTCTAATCTTCATAGTAGTATGTGTTTAAATGTCTAATGTCAAAGTCAAAGTCATTGTCAAGAGTCCATGTTCCCCTCAAGCACTATCACTATCTCGCCTTTCACCTCTTTTTTGCTGAAATAATCGGTCACTTCGGCGAGCGAGCCTCTGACATTTTCTTCATAGATTTTTGTCAGCTCGCGAGCTACGGAGACTTTTCTCTCAGGACCGCAGACCTCTATCAGCTGTTGTAAAGTCTTGACTAATCGGAAAGGTGATTCGTAAAGTATTGTGGTGTAATGGTTATTGGCTATCTCATTTATTTTTGTTTGGCGACCTTTCTTATGAGGAAGAAAACCTTCAAAGATGAAGTGGTCGGCAGATAGTCCCGAGTTGACGAGAGCCGGGACGAAGGCTGTGGCTCCAGGAAGACATTCTACTTCGACGCCGAGTCGAAGGCATTCTCTCACGAGAAGAAATCCTGGGTCGGAGATGGCAGGCGTGCCAGCGTCGGTGACAAGAGCCATCTTCTCTCCGCTTAAGATACGCTCGGCGTATGATGTCACGACTTTATGTTCGTTGTTGATATGAAACGCCATCATAGGTTTGCTGATGTTGTAATGCCTTAGAAGGTTACCGCTTGTACGTGTGTCTTCAGCTAAGATGACATCGACTTCATCGCGCAAGATCCTCAACGCACGCATCGTGATGTCTTCAAGATTTCATATAGGTGTCGGTAATAGATATAATTTCATAATTCATAATTAATAATTCATAATTCATTGTGCATTATGCATTAAGAATTATGAATTGGGGTAAATCTTCTTTCAACTAAATCGTTTAACTTTCTATACGCTTCCGAATTGACATCCCATTGGAATTCTATCTGAAGCTCGCTCATATATGTCTTTGCCCCTAATAACGTAGGGAAGTTGTTCAAGGCTCTGATGGATCTGTTGTATTTCTCCATGCTGCCGGCAAACAATTCGTTAAGCAATAAGAACTTGTCGTTGATGCCGATGGCTGTCATAAGATCGGTGACAGGCTTTTTCTGTAAACGAGCGGCGAGACTGTTGTCTTCAAGAAGCTCAAGCATGTCGCCTAAAGTCTGATGTTCTTTTCTGTAAGCTCTGATGCCGGAGTCCTCTTTTTCTTCTGAGTTGCTAAGATGCTGAGATGCTAAGTTGCTGAGTTCTTCTTCTGAGTTGCTAAGTTGCTGAGTTGCTGAGTTGCTGAGTTCTTCTTCTGAGTTGCTAAGTTGCTGAGTTGCTGAGTTGCTGAGTTCTTCTTCTGAGTTGCTAAGTTGCTGAGTTGCTGAGTTGCTGAGTTCTTCTTCTGAGGTTTCTTCTATGTTCTCAGTTTCTGAGATTTTCAGGTTTTCAGTTTCTGAAGTTCTCAGATTCTCAGGTTCTAAAATTTCTGAGGCTTCTTCTAGGTTCTCAGTTTCTGAGATTTTCAGGTTTTCAGTTTCTGAAGTTCTCAGATTCTCAGGTTCTAAAATTTCTGAGGCTTCTTCTAGGTTTTCAGTTCCTGAGATTTTCAGGTTTTCAGTTTCTGAAGTTCTCAGATTCTCAGGTTCTAAAATTTCTGAGGTTTCTTCAACGATTTCCATTGGAATGGAGTTGACATCCATATTACATTTCACAGAACAAAGTGTGTCGTATAACTTGCGTGTGTTTTCCATCAGCATATCCACATCAAGCTGATTCATAAGTTTATCTTTTCTAATGAGAAAACTAACCTGATTGGACATTTTGCTTAAAATCTCTTCGACCTGAAAAATTACGCTATTTTGCTTATTATTTCTTTGTTCCATTTCAAATATTTTTTACTTTTGCTCAACGTAACAAAGATATAAATTTTTTACGAACGGGAAGAAGTGTTTCTTTAAAATTAATAGATGAGTTATTAACAAAAATAATTAGAATATGAAAAGGTTATTTTTAATCTCATTCTTGATGATTGCTTTTGCTGTGAATGCTCAAGATGCAGGTCAAAACAATGGAAATGAAAAGAAGAAAAAAGAAAAGATTTATAATGAAAAAGGCGAACTGATAAAGAAAGGCTGGAACATCGGTCCACTTCCTGTGGTGGGTTACAACTCCGATCTCGGTTTCCAGTATGGAGCTTGCGTCGATATTTTCAACTACGGCGACGGCTCGCGTTATCCGAAATTCGACTATAAGATGAATATCGAGGTGTCGGCTTACACCAAAGGCTCTCTCAACCTTCGTTTCTACGGCGATTATTACAACCTGATTCCAAAGTCGCGCCTCTTTATCGACGCTGGTTATTTCACCGATAAACGCTTCGAGTTCTATGGTTTTAACGGTTATGCTTCTCCATATTTCGACGACATTTATGTTTTAAGACAACAGTCAACAGTCAACGGTCAACAGTCGTTGGTCGAAAACTTCGATCCTGATTTCAAGAGCGTGTTCTATAGAATGAAACGTAATCAATTCAGATTCAACTCATGCTTGCGTCGTGAATTCGGTTTCGGAGAGCATTTCTTCTATGGAGTAGGCCTCAGCTATTTCAACTATAACATGGGAAGAATTGAGATTCAAAACGATGAATATTATTATGACCAACAGATGACATTGTACGAATTATATCGTGAAAGCGGTTTGATAAGAGATAACGAAGCTGACGGCGGTAACGTCACTCAACTTAAACTTGCTTTCATCTACGACTCCAAAAACCACGACAGCGACCCTACCAAAGGAACTTATTTAGAAGCGACATTCACTGGCGCTCCTGACATCATCGACGGCGACGGATATAGTCACCTCACTTTCAACGCCGTCTGGCAACAATATTTCCCAATAGTAAAAGATAACCTCACTTTCGCATATCGTCTCGTTACACAAAATGTCATCGCCGGCGAGATTCCTTATTACGCTATGTTTAACTCTAATATGTTGTTTTACAAAAAAATGTCAACTGATGCTGTGGGCGGTAGCAATTCGGTACGCGGCATCAACAGAAACGGAGTTATCGGTGCTGGTTATGCTTGGCTTAATGCAGAATTGCGTTGGAAGATTTTAGGTTTCCAATTCATAAACCAAAACTGGAACATCGCTCTTAATCCATTCTTCGACGCTGGTATGGTGACACAAAGCTTCCGTCTTGCCGAACAAGAAGCTGCTTGGGATAAGATTCAAGAAGAATATTATCTTGCACCAGCAGACGCTCAGAACTTAATCTACAGCGGTGATAAAGAAGGAATCCATACTTCAGCAGGTTGCGGCCTTAAGATACTCATGAACAAGAATTTCATCATCTCGGCTGAAGCAGCTAAAGCATTAGATAAAAGAGACGGAGAAAAATTGAGAGTTTATATCGGATTTAATTATTTGTTCTGATGACACTGACTGATGACACTGACGTTGACTGATGACGCTGACACTGACTTGGTGATTGTTGTCATTTTTGACAAAAAATAAAACACTGACAAAACAAATTCTACGTTTGAAACATTAATCATTTAAAATAAATTGTTATGAAAACTTTAAGAAAATTGACTCTTATGATGGTTGCTTTGTTGATGACTGCAACTATCGCTTTTGCACAGAAACCAAACATCCGTATCCTTGCAACTGGCGGAACTATTGCTGGCTCAGGTGGTTCTTCAACATCAACAAATTATACCGCTGGTCAAGTTGCCATCGCTACTTTGTTGGAAGCTGTTCCTGAATTACAAAATATCGCTTATTGCGAAGGTGAACAAGTGGTTCGTATCGGCTCACAGGATATGAGCGACGAGGTTTGGTTAATCTTGGCAAAGAGAATCCACTAGTGTTCCGTTTAAACTAATTGAATAACAATAAATTATATTCTTGTTCTTTGACATATTTGTAATCAGTATTATTAAGCAGTTGATTTACAGGGGTTTTGTCCAGTAGCGATATGCTCAGTATCTGTAGAATATTGT
>JAFTUF010000059.1 GCA_017466405.1 Bacteroidales bacterium | reverse complement strand
AGTGAAGAAATTTTTATACTTAATAATTCTATCATGAAAAAGATTTTTTCATTTTTAATTATGTTCCTGTCCACGCTATGAGTTACAGGTCAGAATTCAGATTTCGTATTTTCATACGATTTTACCACAGCCAACGAATTGAATGAATGGACCGTTATCGACGACAACAACGACGGACAGAAATGGGAATTGATGGACGGAATGAAAGGTGTCGTTTACAATGGCAACATCACTGAAGTAGCAGCCGACGACTGGTTGATTTCACCTTCATTTGCTGTAGAAAGCGGAAAACATTATATCATAGAATATACCGTAGCTCAGAGAGGAGCGTTCAGCACAGACGTTATCAATGTTCACTACGGAGCGCAAGTAACCCCTTCTTCTTCGACATTATTGATAGAAGAGAGATATGATCATCACGCAGGCATGGTGACTCGCAAATGCCACATCACGGCACAAGCAAACCAAAACGTGCAATTAGGTTTTAACATCACATCCGCTGCATCAAACGGTATCGTCACTTTGAAATCGGTATCGGTAGAAGAAAGCACAAACCAAAGACCAGCACAAGTTCCTGCTATGGCAGTCAGCTCCGATTTCTTAGCACAGACTGTCACAATCAAATGGGTTAATTCACAACGCGATGTCAACGACATCATCATCACTCAGCCAATGACAGCCAAGATTTATGCTAACGGCGCTGTCGTAGCAACACTTCCAAATATGCAAGCAGGCGAGCAAGTAGAACACGTCTATAGCCCAGAAAACTTCTCCGGAATGATGACCATCGGCGTCACATTGTCGATAGACAACCTCGAGTCAGAAGTTATAGAAGAAGAGATAAACCTCGATGACTTCCAAGGAACAACAACAATAGAAACCACAATACCTCTCAACAACTCATCAGATTTTGCAAACTGGGAAGTTGAGAATGTCGACGGCGGAGCCACATGGACATATTATAACAAAGGTGCATCTATCAGCAGCTACACCAACGTCAACGACTGGCTTTTCACTCCAGCAGTAGAACTTGAGAAAAACAAACGTTACGTTCTTTGTTATAAATTAAGTACCTCAATGTCGTTCTACGCTAATGTAGAAATGACCGTCGGAACAGAAGCTGCTTCATCGGCACATTCTCAAGTTGTTGACAGCTATACCAACTTATACCAAAACGGTTTCGCCGAGTTCCAATCACCACAATTTACAGTCGCTGAGACAGGAACATATTACATAGGATTCCACGCCACATACGTAGGAAACTTCTTAGACCTTAAAGATGTCGCCATAGGATTTATCGAACAATCGGAAGACGGCAACGAAGAAATAGGCGACTTGGAAGTAGAGGAATATGTAGAGACAGTTTTGCCTGACAACGACAACGGCGACTTGAATTATACAACAGACTATTTCACTCCTCTCACTATGGAAGGTGTCGATTTCTTTAGCGCATTCTCACACGCACAAATAGACGCTTACACCTTGGCTGAAAATGGAGTTTATGCAATGCCACTCGAGACCGGTTTCACACCTAATTTAAATTCTCCATTACTTACAGCTGAAGTAAATGGCGGCGTAACCTATCACGATGGCAAGATTTATTGCAACACATACGACGACAACAGCAACCTTCAAGAAGTTAAACCAGTATGGCAAATCTACGATGCCAACACATACGAGCTGATTTCAGAGAACGAACTCAACGACAACTGCGAGCATACAACAAGATGTTTAGCATACGACATTACAACCGACAACATATATGGTTTAGTTAAAGACTACATCGATACATGGTTGGTTCAGATAGATCCAGAAACAGGCGAGATGATCAGAATTGCAGACCGCCTCGACTACACCAAACGCTTCCTCACTTTAGGATGTAACGCCAAAGGCGAGTTATACTGTATCTATATGACAGAAGACAGCCAAACCGGCGACCAGACACACTATCTCGGAAGAATCAATAAGAACGACGGTTCTATCGTGGAAGTCGGTATGATACAAGCTGCCAACTTCATGAATGAAGACATACTTTACAACATGAAATACCGTCAGGTTCTTTTCTTCGACAACTCATCAGATTCAATGTATTGGATGTTCTGCAGCTCAAGCTTAGCTTTAGGTTCACAATATGCAGCAATAACTGAAGTCAACAAATACAATGCTATAGCTACTTTACGCGCATATCAGCTCGACCTATTTTCAATCACAGGTGCTTACTTCAACGAGCCTTCAATGGCAGCACCTTCTATCATTACCGACTTTGCCTTTAATGACGCAGCTAATGGAGCCAACAGCGGAACCATATCATTCCGTCTCCCAGCAACTTCTTACAACGGCGACAATCTCACTGGCACAGTCAACTATAAGGTTTATGCCGACGACATCTTCGAATTCACAGGCAGCGGCAATCCTGGACAAGAAATTTCAATTCCTATCGAAGCAGACAACGACATCATCACTGTTAAGCTCTATGCTTATAACACATACGGCGACGGACCTACCATCGAACGCAGCATCTTAGTAGGATACGACCTTCCTGAAGCACCAAAGAACATCACGCTTACTAAGGTAGGCAATGGCTTAGAAACAACATTAACATGGGACGCTCCTGAGATAGGTGTCAACGGCGGCGACTTCGACGTAGAGAACCTCAGCTACACCATCGTAAGATACCCAGGCGAAGTTGAAGTAGCAAGCGGCATGACAGAGAGAACATTTGTCGAGTCTCATAGCGGCGACATGACACGTTACGTTTATATGGTCTATTCATGTATCGGTGACGTCCGCAGCGAAGGAGCTTTCTCAAACAACCTCATCGTCGGCGACCCTCTCGACACTCCTTACGGAGGTATCTTCTTCACAGTGTACGATATGTATAACTACTACACTATCGTCGATGCAAACCAAGACGGATACACCTGGCTTTATGACGAGCTAACAAAAACAGCTGTATATAGATACAACTGGGCAGAAGCCGCCGAAGACTGGATGATATCACCTGCCATCAACTTCAGAGCCGACGCCGTATATACCTTGTCGTTCGGTGCTTTCTCATCACAAGAGAACTACCTAGAATCTCTGATGGTTACCTTCGGAACAGGCTACACTCCAGAATCTCAAAAAGAAGTGCTCCTCGACATTCCTGAGTTGCCAGCTATTGATGAAGACAACAACTATTCTACATACAACGTCGAGATAACAGTCCCTGTTGACGGTGTATATCACTACGGATTCAAAGCATATTCCAAGGCATATCAAGATTACTTATATCTCTACGATATTAGAATCACATCCGACAAAGACGACGATGGCGTTAACGATATCGTAGCCAATGAAAGCAAAGTCGTTGTCACTTCAAACAACAACTATCTCAAGGTCTTCAATCCAGAAAATGAGACAATCACAGTATATAACACTTTGGGAATAATGTTACATTCATCTAACGAAAATTATATCGAGACATATTTGCCAACAGGTTTATATATCGTAAAATCAAATAATGAAACTAAGAAAGTAATTGTCAAATAATAATATAACTAATCATGAAAACATTAAGAAAACTATCGTTACTATTTCTCAGCGTTTTATTCTGCGCAAGAATTGCTATTGCAGGAGAACCTGTATTTTTTGAAATATTCGAGAATTTCGACGACAACTCACATTTCCCTGAAGAATCTATCGTTCCAGAAGGTTGGCTTTCTATAGGAACTACACCTGCCATGCGTTCTGAAGCAGGCGCTTATATGATTGGTTACAACTCATATAGTGGCAATTACGTATTACATTCTGGCGACAACATAGCAAGCGTACGCGATGAGGTTATTTTCACACCTATGATGGAACTCGCCGCTGGCAAAGACGCCACCTTGTCATTCTACATCTACGCTCCAGGAGGAAACCCTTCGGCATTCTATTCCTACGTAGAAGTCAAAGCCGGCACAGCTCAATCGATGGACGCTCAGACAGTATCGCTCGGTTCCACAAGTACAACATTCTCCTCATGGACACAATTGTCGTTCCTCTTCACTCCGGCAACAGACGGCGAATATTGCTTCTCCATCTCACTCAAACAATCGACAGAGCTTAACCGCGACCACGGAGCAATAGGCATCGAAGACGTGACAATCACAGGTTTTAAACCAGAAGAGACAGAACCAGAAGCCATAGATTTTACTATAACACCCGCCGACACAGAAATACCAACAATAACTATTGGCGAGACATATACAACATCTGTCAATGTGAAAGCCACCAACCTCGTTGACGATATCACAATACAAAACATCTCGACAGAAGAAATCGTTGTCAATAACACCACTATTCCTATGGAGGCTGCAATGAGCGACGCTGGTTACGATGTCGTTGTTAACATCACCCCAACTTCAGAAAACAGCACCGGCGGCTCTTTTGAATTGGCGACAGAAAATCTCGAGGCAGCATTGGAAGTGTTCTTCACATGGACCACTATCGATGGCATGGACGAACTCGTCCCTAATCCAGAGAACTACGTCACAGCAAAAGAAGTACCTTATTCTAATACCTTCGACAACTATGACGATGACTACGACGGAGTGTCATATCTGCCTAACGGATGGATGTCCACAGGCTTAGACCCTTTCATCACAGCTAACATCGAAGGATTGAATGCAGTGACAGGCACCTATTATTTAGTCGCTATCGAATCTATGGTCGATAACCGCGACGACCGTCTCTACACTCCTTTCTTCCGTCTTAGCTCCGAATTCGAATATGTAATCTCCTATTATTTATATATGCCTGGAAACTCTACCGGCGGAGTGCTGAGAGACACCGACCTCACCATCACTGTAGGTAGCGAGCAAGACATCAACTATCATCCTGTCATAAGACAAAACATTAAGGACCAATCTATAAGCTCCTGGACATATCAAGAATTTACATTCAAGCCTATCATCAGCGGCGCTTATTGCTTTGCTTTTTCATTAAGCACAGACGTCAATTTCTCGGGAATGGTAGCTATCGATGACTTCAACATCACAGCTCCAGGTATAGAAGTGTTACCTACCGCCGACTTCGCTGTGGCAGGAAACTTTAACGTGATAGACAGCAGAATGATAGTATTCAAGAATCAACAAGTCGCCCTTACCAACCTATCTAAAAACGGAGAAGAATATTCATGGACAGTGACTTCACCTACTGGCAACGTTCAACATTCGGCAGAAGAAACACCATCATTCTTGTTCAACGAATCAGGCGACTTCACCATAGAACTTATCACTACTAACAGTAGCGGTTCTCGTACAACCACCCACACATTATCAGTCGAATATATCGACTACAACACACAAGACTACACCATCATGACATTTAATCCAGGTCAGGATAAGATGTTGGAACGCGGTGCTATACCTGCATACTCTGCCGGCGGCATCGAAGACTACGACTACGATTACGTGACAGGTTACAACCGTTACTACATGAAATACGCTGAACGTTTTGAAATTCCTAACAACGTAAAATTGAAGTTACACGTTCTCGACACATGGTTGGCACATTATCGCAATCGCGCATACACAACAGGCTCCGATAGCGACAAACCATTTGAGATTGCTGTTTATGGTGAGACCGACGGTCAGCTTGATGAAAGCAAAGAATTCGCTCGCATCAGCACGACATTGAAAGACGCATTCGGTTCTACAGGCATCGGTTCAGGCGCAGGCGAAGGACGTTCACTCAATATAGTAGAACTCTATGGCGAACCAATCGAAGTTGAAGGAACATTCTACGTAGCATTTGAATTTGCTGACGATATGTCGATAGCAACCGACGACCCTTACATCGGACGTTCATATATCGCTTTGAACACAATAATACACGCTACTGAAAAAGCTACGCTTTATGTCAAACCTACAGCTGTTCCAGGAAACTCTTCAGTCGAAGCTGATGGCAATTGGTATCCAGTCGATATGTTAGACAACGCAATGAAAGGCGTCGGAGCTTACTTCATCCTCTGGGTCAGCAACGAAATTACAGATTTAGCTATCAACAATTTCGGAGAAGTCGTTTTTGCATTACAAATAAACAACGACAACTTAATCGTCAGCGGAACTGAAGTCAATGAAAAAGTGATGATTTACGACATCAACGGACGTCTTGTCGCAGCTGAGACAGGAACGCAAAACAGCACATCAGTAAACATCAGCCATTTGAATAACGGCATTTACATCGTTAAGACAAATGCCGGAACTGCAAAATTCGTTAAGTAATTTTAACTTTACTTGAGGTAAAAGACGTGTCAACATCATGAAAAGCATGTTTGATACGTCTTTTATTTTTTTTTATTTTATTATGCCAAACTTCAATATAAAAGACTATCTTTGCAGCCTAAAAATCGGGGAAATCTAAATGAGAAAATTCTTTACTTTTATCGTTGCGATTTTGTTTTGTTTAAACATTCAAGCACAAACACCGCTGACAGAAGCTGTTGATTTTGTTGCGACAGACTATGATGGCAATGAAATCCATCTTTTCGAAATCTTAGACCGCGGTCAATATGTCGTGATAGATTTCTTCTTTGTGGCGTGCGGTCCATGCCAAGACGCAGCACCTCATGTTCAGGAAGCCTACCGTGCCTTCGGATGCAACGAACACGACGTCTTCTTCATGGAAGTCACCAACACCGACGGACCGGGAATGTGTGAGTGGTGGATATGGGAATACGGCATAGAATATCCTACGATACATAAACACGGTGGCGCCGATGAGATAGACATCGCTTACGACATCCACTCTTATCCAACCTTCGTACTCATCGCTCCTGATAGACAGATTCTCCTTCAAGACTTATATCCAATAGAAAGCGCACAGACAATCATCGATGCCTTTGCGGAATTCGGCATTGAACCTCACAGCTGCGACGGTGAAGTTGAAGAAGACCCTGCTGTAGAAATAGCTCTCGGCGAAGTCACAACAACAACGGTAGAAGCCACTTTCACTCCCAATGAGACATGCGCTTCATATTATGCGTTGATGAGCACAGCAGCAGAGATGGAACAATGGGTTGGCATGATGGGAGTGTCGTTGGAACAATTGGTTCAGATGTGGGGCGTACAATATTCTTCAGAAAAGACACATACCTGGACAGAGATGGTTCCTGGAACAGAATACACCATCTACGCTTTGCCTTTAGATTCCGAAGGCAATATGTATGAGATGAATACAATCATGGCAACGACAGGACAAGGCGGTGGAGCAGGGACTTCTATCATTTCCTTAGAAGTGGAACTTACTTCAAATACTTCTGTCAAGACAATCGCGACTCCTAACGAAGAGACAGCAGTATATCATTACGGACTTATCACGGTGGAATATTTTAACGAAGTAGGTGAAGAAGAAGCCATAGAAATAATCAGAAACGACCAATATCCATTATATGAAACCGACGTCTGGGAATGGTTAGAACTTGAACCTTTGACAGATTATTACGCGATAGCGACAGGACAAAATGCCGAAGGCGAATGGGGTGAAACCACAATAGTTCCTTTCAGAACTGAGTTTGAAGGCTGCGCTGAATTAACAGCAAGCGATTTTAATATCTTCCCAAATCCAGCTACATCATCATTCAGAATCATTTCGGATAATGATAAGGATGCAGAAGTAAAGATCTACGACATGACTGGACGCTGCGTGAAAAATATCGCAGCCTCCGATTTAAGCAACTCAACAATAAGGCGGGTTCTATTTATTATTAATTTTCCTACATCAATGGGCAGAACCCATTTTCCCACGTCTGTAGTTTGATTTATTTCTTTAAAAATAACTCTCGATAAATGCTATATTCATCGAGATATACGTTTTATGAACTTGTT
>JAFTUF010000058.1 GCA_017466405.1 Bacteroidales bacterium | reverse complement strand
TGTTACAAAAATAGTAAAAAAAACACTTGCGTACCCCAAAATAGGGTGCGCAAAAGAGTTAAAACGCTGTTTATCTACAACTTATATTTTTACTAAAAATAGAGTGACGAAGTCAGGAATTAAAGTTAGATTTAGAACGACATAATAAACAATATTCAGCAATTGAAATACAAACAGTCAAAGATATACACGATAGATTTGTTATAATTGATAATGAAAATGTTTTTCATATAGGAGCATCGCTTAAGGATTTAGGTAAAAAACTATTTGCCTTTTCAAAGTTGAATTTACCAGTAGATGTCTTTCTGAAAGGACTCGGTTTCTGAACTCTGAACTCTGACTCAGACTTATAGATTCAGTAACTCAGCAACTCGGTGTCTCGGTGACTTAAAAAAACATACCCAAAGTCTGTTGACTGTTGACTGTTGTCCGTTGACTTTTATTAATCAAGCTTCAAAACAGCAAGGAATGCCGATTGCGGAACTTCTACGCTACCGATTTGACGCATTCTCTTCTTACCGGCTTTCTGTTTTTCAAGAAGTTTTCTCTTACGGCTGACGTCGCCGCCATAACATTTTGCAGTAACGTCTTTACGAACCTGACGTACTGTCTCTCTTGCGATAATCTTTGCGCCGATAGATGCTTGGATAGCGATGTCAAACTGATGACGAGGGATGAGTTCTTTCAACTTTTCGCACATCTTACGTCCGAAAGCGTATGCGTTGTCGCGATGAATCAATGTTGACAGAGCATCAACGACTTCACCGTTTAACATTATATCTAACTTAACCAAATTGGCTTGCTGATAACCTGCGATATGATAGTCGAAAGAAGCATAACCTTTTGATATTGATTTTAATTTATCATAGAAGTCGAAAACGATTTCGCTCAAAGGCATCTGGAATTTCAACTCAACGCGGTCCGTTGTGAGGTAAGTCTGGTTCATAAGAACGCCGCGTTTGTCGATACAGAGTTTCATGATAGATCCGACGAATTCATTCTTCGTGATTATCTCTGCTATGATGAAAGGCTCGTCGATGTGGTCGAGTTTTGTCACTTCAGGAAGTCCGCTAGGGTTGTGGACATCGAGTTCTTCTCCGTCGGTGAGATAAGCCTTGAAAGAGACGTTAGGCACTGTTGTGATTACGTCCATGTTGAATTCGCGGTCGAGACGTTCCTGTACGATTTCCATGTGAAGAAGACCTAAGAAGCCGCAGCGGAATCCGAATCCGAGAGCTGCCGATGACTCAGGCTCCCAAACCAATGAAGCGTCGTTGAGTTGTAACTTCTCCAATGATGAACGCAGCTCCTCATAGTCGTCGGCGCTGACAGGATAGACACCGGCGAAGACCATAGGTTTCACGTTTTCAAAACCTTCGATAGGTTTGTCGCAAGGACGTTCCACATGGGTGATGGTATCGCCGACTTTTACTTCAGAAGATGTCTTGATACCAGAAATGATATAACCTACGTTACCTGCTGAGAGTTCGTCTTTAGGAACTTGTTTGAGCTGAAGCACGCCAATTTCGTCGGCGTTATATTCCATCTTTGTAGCGAAGAACTTCACGAGGTCGTTAGTCTTTATCGTTCCGTTGAAGATACGGAAGTAGGCGATGATGCCTCTATATGAGTTAAATACTGAGTCGAAGATGAGAGCCTGCAGAGGAGCGTTAGGGTCGCCTTTAGGAGCAGGTATTCTGTTGACGATAGCGTCGAGGATTTCTTCGATGCCGATGTTGTTACGTGCGCTGCATCTGAGGATGTCGGTGCGGTCGCAGCCAATCAGATCGACGATTTGATCTTCAACCATCTCAGGGTTTGCGCTGTCCATGTCAATTTTGTTGATGACAGGAATGATTTCCAAGTCGTGTTCCAACGCCATATAAAGGTTGGAGATTGTCTGAGCCTGGATTCCCTGAGTTGCATCGACGACCAAAAGCGCGCCTTCGCAAGCGGCTATGGAACGTGACACTTCGTAGGAGAAGTCCACGTGACCGGGAGTGTCGATGAGGTTTAATGTATAGTTGACGCCGTCTTTTACGTAATTCATTTGGATGGCATGACTCTTAATGGTGATACCACGTTCTCTTTCCAAATCCATGTCGTCCAAAACCTGATTTACCAATTCCTTCTGCGACAATGTCTTTGTATTCTCTAAAAGTCTGTCTGCCAATGTGCTCTTACCATGATCGATGTGAGCAATGATACAAAAATTTCTAATCTTATCCATAGTGCAAAGATATTAAAAAGTCAACAGACAACCGACAACGGACAATGGATTTTTTATTTTTTTTGTACAGAATATCATTATTAGAAAAATAAATGTAAATTTGCAGGTTAATTTTTGAACTATTCGTTCGCATATATCGTTTTTTAGATCAGTATTAACTTAACAAACAAATAAATAATATGGCAAAAACTAAAGTTGGAATTAACGGCTTCGGAAGAATCGGCCGTTTCGTTTTCAGAGCTGCTCAAACTCGTAATGACATTGAAATCGTAGGTATTAATGACCTCTGCCCGGTTGACTATTTAGCTTACATGTTGAAGTATGACACAATGCACGGTCAATTCGACGGTACAATAGATTTTGACGTAGAGAAAAACCTTCTCATCGTCAATGGTAACCCAATCCGCATCACTGCAGAAAAAGATCCTGCAAACTTGAAATGGGACGAAGTAGGCGCAGAATATGTTGTTGAATCAACAGGTTTGTTCCTCTCAAAAGATAAAGCTGAAGCTCACATCAAAGCTGGCGCTAAATATGTAGTAATGTCAGCTCCTTCAAAAGACGACACCCCAATGTTCGTATGCGGCGTTAACGAAAAAACATACGTTAAAGGAACTCAATTCGTATCAAACGCTTCATGTACAACAAACTGCTTGGCTCCTATAGCTAAAGTCTTGAACGACAACTTCGGTATCGAAAGCGGTTTGATGACAACAGTTCACTCTGTCACAGCAACACAAAAGACTGTCGATGGTCCATCATTGAAAGACTGGCGTGGTGGCCGCGCTGCTTCTGGCAACATCATCCCTT
This sequence comes from Bacteroidales bacterium, assembly GCA_017466405.1. Classification (GTDB taxonomy): domain Bacteria; phylum Bacteroidota; class Bacteroidia; order Bacteroidales; family F082; genus Limimorpha. Next base: position 63,251 of record JAFTUF010000058.1, on the reverse strand, counting down.
CATCAACAGGTGCTGCTAAAGCTGTTGGTAAAGTCATCCCTGAATTGAACGGCAAACTCACAGGTATATCAATGCGCGTTCCTACATTGGATGTCTCTGTAGTTGACTTAACAGTGAACCTCCAAAAACCTGCTTCAAAAGAAGCTATCTGCAAAGCTATGAAAGACGCTTCAGAAGGTGAACTCAAAGGCGTTCTCGGCTACACTGAAGACGCAGTCGTTTCATCAGACTTCTTGGGCTGCACACTCACATCAATCTTCGACGCTAACGCTGGCGTTTATCTCACAGACAAATTCGTAAAAGTCGTTTCATGGTACGACAACGAAATAGGTTATTCAAACAAAGTGTTAGACTTGATTGCACACATGGCAAAAGTTAATGGCTGATAATGGCGAAAGTCTAAAGTTGAATGACTAAAGGATAGAGAGCTCTTAGAAATAAGAGCTCTTTTTTTGTCAATAGACAACGGATTTTTTGGTGTATTATTTTTATTAAAATATTTTAGGAAATGTTGATATGATTTTATACATTTGCAATGTCGGTGATTAATCGATAAAAGGTTATGGTTATCAGCAATGGTTTTAAATGGGTTCCGACTATGTGCTGATGAGATGTATTTGGGAACCTTATTCAATTAATAAATCAATGATTATGGAAAAGAATGCAAAATTTTTCAGAAATGCTGCTTGGTTACAGCTTTCTGGTAATTGGACGCAAGTAGTGTTGTTTACGTTAGTGTATGTTCTAATTGCATGTGTAATAAATGCTGTTAGTATGGCATCGGGTGTTGCGAGTTTGTTGTTATCAATATTTGTCGCTTTTCATTTGCAATATGGCTATGACGTGTCAATTCTTGGTTTTGAACGTACAGGTGAAAAAGTTAAGGTTGAAGGATTATTTGACGGTTTTAGAGATTATGGTCGTGTATTGGCAACTTCTTTATTGATGGCACTTTATATTTTTCTGTGGACGCTTTTGCTGATAGTACCTGGTATTATAAAAGGTTTTTCATATAGCCAGATTTATTATATCATGAGAGATAATCCTGAGATGAAAAATAATGCTGCTATCGAAAGAAGTATGGCAATGATGGATGGACATAAATGGGAGTTATTCTGCTTAATGCTTTCATTTATTGGATGGATTTTGCTCGGTATTATTACACTTGGCATCGCTATGTTTTGGGTTGTTCCTTATATGTCAATGACGATGGCTAATTTTTACGAATATGTAAAGGACGATTATGAAAGTCGAATAGGAGCATAGTTTTATTATGAAAAAGTTACCATTTTTATTATTGCTATTTGTAGCTTTGTTTTTCTCATGCGGTAAGGATGCTGAGATACCAACAGTTTATACAACAGATGTCGTTAATGTTACAGACACGACGGCTGTTTGTGGCGGAGAGATAACATCTGACGGCGGCGCTGAAATAACAGCAAAAGGTGTTTGCTGGAGCACAAATCAAAATCCAACAATAGAGGATAATAAATCAACAGACGGAAATGGCGCCGGCAATTTTACTTCCAATATCCAAAATCTCGTCCCCAATACCCAATATTATGTGAGAGCATACGCTATCAATGAGGCTGGAATTGGATATGGACAAGAGGTGAAGTTTATGACATTGAATAATGACGGTGACGGTGACAATGACGGGGACGATGACAATGACGGGGACGATGACAACGAACCTGAAATATTGCTTCCTGAAGTTACAACTTCTTTAGTGACAGAGATTGATATAACATCTGCAATCTGTGGCGGTGAGGTTATTTCTGATGGAGGCGCTGAGGTCACAATGAGAGGCGTTTGCTGGAGCGTCAGCCAAAATCCAACAATAGAGGATGGTAAAACAACAGACGGTAATGGCGTCGGCAGTTTTACTTCCAATATCCCAAATCTCGTCCCCAATACCCAATATTATGTGAGAGCATACGCTACCAATGAAGCTGGAACGGCTTACGGAGAAGAATTAAGTTTTACAACATTGGAAGGTAATTTTATCAATGGATATGAATATGTTGACTTAGGATTGCCAAGCGGTTTGAAATGGGCTGCGCATAATTTTGGCGCTACGATGCCTTACGAAATAGGTAGTTATATGGCGTGGGGTGAACATAATCCAAAAGAAATGTATAGTATCGATAATAGTACGACATACGGTCATAATATCGGCGATATCTCAGGTGATATTCAATATGACGCTCCTGCATTTACATGGGAAGGTACATGGAGAATCCCTACGGAGATTGAAGCAAGAGAGCTGATAGACAACTGCACAATAGAATGGACCACGATGAATAACGTACAAGGTGCTATCTTTACCGGTCCTAACGGAAATCAGATTTTCCTTCCTTCGGGAGGTTTCGCCACAGAAGGTAACATCGACTTCGCTGATGCGGAAGGCGCATATTGGACTTCGTCGCCAGACCCTTCAGATCCTGTATATTATTCTACTTTCTTTTATTTCTATAACACTAACTTCGCTAACATAGGATGGTTTAGCCGCTACGCAGGATTGTTGATAAGACCAGTATCTGATTAGAATTGGAAACGGGAGTCGGGAATGGGTAGAGACGTGCCAAAATTCGATAGAATTTTGCTGCGTCTCTGCTTTTTTATAGACTCTGTGATTTTCTTAATTTTTTTCACATTTCCTATTGACTTTCGGGAAAATGCTTATTAACTTTGCATCTTTTAACATTGAAATGCTATGAATTATCCCGACACTTATTCTAAAGAAGAACAATTTGAGATGGACAGATTGTTCGATGTCTTGCTCGAGTCATGGACGGGCAAAAAAAGCGAGTCTGATATTGAGCTTGTTAAGAAGGCATACGAGTTTGCAGCTCTCGCTCATAAAGACGCTCGTCGTAAGTCGGGAGAGCCTTATATCTTCCATCCGATAGCAGTGGCGATAATCGTAGCAAAAGAGATAGGAATGGGTCCTACATCCATCACCAGCGCCCTCCTTCACGACGTGGTAGAAGATACCGAATACACAGAGGAATATATCTCGCAAGAGTTCGGACCTAAGGTGGCTCGCGTCGTGAAAGGTCTCACCAAACTTAGTGGCATAGATTTCCAGAATAGCATAGAAAGCATACAGGCAGAAAACTATCGTAAGATAGTCAACTCTCTCTCGGAAGACATACGTGTCATCTTGGTGAAACTCGCCGACCGCCTGCATAATATGCGCACCTTGGAGTCGATGCCTCATCATAAGCAGCTTAAGATTGCTTCGGAGACACTCTCGTTTTACGCACCTTTAGCATATCGACTCGGTCTCTACGCCGTCAAGATGGAACTCGAAAACCTTTGCCTGAAATACATAAATCCACAAGTATATTCTTCAATATCAAAACAACTCGACAACATCAGAGAGTCTAAGATAAAAGAACTTGAAGAGTTTGCCAAACCGATAAGGGCTGAACTCGAGAGAGTTGGTATTAAGGCGGAGATAAGGATACTCGAGAGAACGCAGAGCGGTATCTGGGAGAGAATGCATAAATTCGGACTTTCCTTGGAAGAGATATACGACGTCTTTGTTTTGAGAATCATAATAGATTGTCCTTTGGACGTTGAGAAGATTCAGTGCTGGCAGACTTTCGGCGTGCTTACTATGTTCTATCGTCCAAACAATGCCAAACTCCGTGACTGGCTGTCGTTCCCTAAGACGAACGGCTACGAGTCTATTCATGCGGTGTTCATGAGTAAGCAAGGTAACTGGATTGAGACGCAGATACGTACACAGAAGATGGAACTCATAGCCGAGCGTGGTATCATGGCTTACCTTAAATATTATAAGAATGATAACAACGCTGCTGAAAATAGTCTCAAACTATGGTTCGATAACGTCAAAGACCTGACAGAGTCGGACGACTCTTCTGCAATAGAATTTCTCAGCAGTTTCAAGATGGACCTCTTCAACGACGAGATTTTCGTCTTCACTCCTAAAGGCGAGATGAAATGTCTGCCTAAAGGAGCTACCGTCCTCGACTTCGCATATATGATTCACAGCGAGATAGGAAAACACTGTGTTGGCGCTAACGTCAATAAGAAACTTACGACGATGGATTATGTGCTTGGTATGGGAGATCAAGTCGAGATTATAACGTCAGCATTTCAAAATCCGCAGGAACAGCATTTTGATTATCTGGTAACATCGCTTGCCAAGTCGCGACTTAAAGCTGGAATTAAAGATTATAAGAGAACATTTAAGGAAAAAGGCAAGGCATTGCTTCAGGAATATTTCATCCGTCTCGACATTGACTTCAGCCGTCAGAACAGAAATCTTTTAGCAGAGAGAGCCGGTCTCGCAGGTCGTATCGACCTATATTATAATGTGGCACTGGAAAGAGTCGGTTTTGAAGATGTTGAGAATCATCTTAAGAACAATCAGAATGATGCGGCTAATTCATTGTTGAAGATACTTTCCGATAGCGAAGAAATTAAAACCAAAGAAAAAGAACCTGACGATTTAGGCTACACTATATCAAATTGTTGTAATCCAATTCCAGGTGACGATGTCGTTGCGATTTCGTTTCCGGGTCAACCTTTACAGATACATCGTCCCGATTGCCCGAAAGCCATCAGCTTGATGTCGCAGTTTGGCAATAATATCGTTAAAGCAAAATGGCAGTTCAGCGATGACCTCGCATTCATGGCTACCTTGAAAATATCGGCTGTAAACAAAATGGGTTTTGGTTCAGAATTATTCTCTATGTTGAGCGGCAAGTTCAAACTCGACCTTTATTCTGTAAAGATGCAGAGCGAAGGTGGTATGGTCGATGCAACAGTGGCGTTCTATGTTAATAATCTTAAACAATTGGAGACCGTTATTTCAGATATTGAATCGATGAGCCTCGTAAATAAAGTTAAGAGAATAGAAAGAAACATTGAAAGTTAACCACTTACTTTTATTTTTATTTTTCTGATTTTTTCTTATTAACGTACAGAGTTTTTTACTAACTTTGAACGCTAAATAAATGTACTTTCTACATTACTCCAATTCGCGAGTTTATTTAGCCTTTTTTAGTTAATAATTAAAAAAATCAATAGAATAATTATGGCAAAAATTGATTTGCTTCTTGGATTGCAGTGGGGCGACGAAGGTAAAGGAAAAGTCGTCGATGCTCTCACACCTCATTATGACATAGTAGCTCGTTTTCAAGGCGGACCTAACGCAGGTCACACCATCGAGTTCGACGGAAAGAAATTCGTTCTTCACACTATTCCTTCCGGTATTTTTAATGAAAAATGTATCAACGTCATCGGCAACGGCGTCATCATCGATGCTAAGATTTTCAGAGATGAGATAAACAAACTCGCTGAAAGCGGTATCGACATCAAGGAAAGACTCTTGATTTCTAACAAGGCTCATTTGATTATCCCAACACATCGTGCCTTGGACGCTGCTAATGAAAACGCTCTTAAAAAAAATAAGATCGGCTCGACATTAAAAGGCATCGGACCTACATATACCGACAAGACTGCACGTCGCGGCATCCGTATCGGTGACATCGCTTCAGAAGATTTCAAAGCTCGTTATGAGAGACTTAAGAATATCCACCTCGACCAAATAAGAAACCTCAACTTCGATATGAGTACTCTTACTCTCGACAATATGCCTTTCGAACAATATGAAGAAGAATGGTTCAAGGCAGTGGAATTCTTGAAACAATTCAAGTTCATCGAGAGCGAATATTTCATCAACAAATCATTAGACGAAGGTAAACGCGTCCTCGCAGAAGGTGCTCAAGGTACTTTGCTCGACGTCGATTTCGGTAGCTATCCTTTCGTGACATCTTCTTCAGTCATCGCTGCTGGCGCATGTTCAGGTCTCGGCGTTGCTCCAAGCAGAATAGGAAGAGTGTTCGGTATCTTCAAGGCTTATTGCACACGCGTCGGAACAGGTCCTTTCCCAACAGAATTGTTTGACGAAGTAGGAGAGAAGCTCCGTAAGAACGGACATGAGTTCGGTTCAACAACAGGACGCGCTCGTCGTACAGGATGGCTCGACCTCCCAGCTCTTAAATACGCTGTCATGCTCAATGGCGTCACTAACCTCATGATGATGAAGTCGGACGTCATGGATGACTTTGAAGAAATAAAAGCTGCAACAGCATATAACTACAAAAATGAAAAGATTGACTTCCTTCCTTTCGACGCTTGCACTCAGACAATGACTCCAGTGCTTGAATCTTTCAAAGGATGGAATCAGAAGATAGAGAAAGACATACCTCGCGAATTGAATAAATATATCGAATTCATTGAGGATTATGTCGGCGTGCCAATCACTCTCGTATCATACGGTCCTGACCGTAACGAGGTTATTGAAAGACCTGCTAAATTATCACTCTAACAAATATTAATTATGAGAAAGATTAAGAACTTATTTTTAGCCGTACTTTTTTTAGGCTTGCTCGCTTCATGTAATAGAGGGCATTTTATTTCTGACGCACAACAACGCGCCGAGGTCGAGAAAGACCTTCAAGAAAAAATGGCGCAACTTCCAAATGGCGATTTGTTCAATATCTTGAATTCTGAACTGCCTCAAAAAGAAAAAGAAGCATTGCAATTCTTGTATGCTTATATGCCTTTAAGCGACATCACCGACTATCCAGGTGCTTTCTATCATAAGAACGTACTTGCTTCTTATAAGGCAAGAGAAGAGATGCCTTGGGGAAAAGATGTCCCTGAGAGAGAGTTCAATCACTTTGTTGTTCCAGTGAGAATCAATAATGAAAACTTAGATGACTCTAGATTTGTTTTCTATGAAGAGTTGAAAGACAGAGTGAAAGACTTGTCGATGTATGACGCTGTTCTTGAAATAAACCACTGGTGTCACGAGAAAGCCAACTACAAAGGCTCCGACTCTAGAACAAGTTCACCGCTTGCTACAGTGAAGACCTCATGGGGTCGCTGCGGTGAAGAATCGACATTCTTGGTAGCAGCACTCCGCGCTATGTGTATCCCTGCACGTCAGGTCTATACTCCACGCTGGGCTCACTGCGACGACAACCACGCTTGGGTTGAGGCTTACGTCGATGGCGAATGGCACTTCCTCGGCGCCTGCGAACCAGAGCCAGTGCTCGACCTCGGTTGGTTCAACGCTCCTGCTTCTAGAACGCTCCTCCTTCACACACGCGTATTCGGTCGTTACTACGGACCAGAAGAGGTTATCGACATAACACCTAACCACACAGAAATCAATGTGGTTGATAATTATGCCGACGCTTCTAAGATGACAGTTAAAGTCGTCGATGTTGAAGGTAATCCTGTTCCTAACGCAAGAGTGGAGTTTAAGATTTATAACTATGCTGAGTTCTGCGGCGTGGCAGTGAAATTCACCGACGAAAATGGTGAGACATGGATGACAGCTGGTAAAGGCGATATGTTAGTATATGCTTCAGACCGCGCTAAATTCGGATTTGAAGAGATGCCTTTCGGTGAGAAGAACGAAGTGGTAGTGAAACTCGATAAATGCTATGGCAAAGATATGATGGTGGAATATAACATCACCCCTCCAGCAGAAAATGCCAAGATGCCTAACGTAACACCAGAGATGCGCGCTGAAAACGACCGTCGTTTTGCATACGAAGACTCTATCAGAAACGCTTATATAGCTTCTTTCCCAAGGAAGTTCAGAGACGAAAGAGTCAAGACTTTGGTGGAAAAATCATGGGGTAACTATCAGACAATAATAGACTTCATTAAATACGCAGAGAAAAAAGGTAAACGCGAGATGGCTCTTAACCTTCTTTCAGAGGTGAGCGACAAAGACCTCCGCGACATCAGCATGGCAGTGTTGATGGATAACCTCGATAATTCTGTCAGAGGCAAAGGTGACATTTATAACGCATACATCTTGAATCCTCGCGTGTCGAATGAGATGTTATATCCTTATAAAGAATACTTGTCAAATTATTTTGATAAAGAACAATCAGAGAAATTCATAAACAATCCACAAGAACTCGTCGATTGGATTAAGGATAGCATCGTTATCAACAATAACCTCAATATCCGTGGAATCCCGATGTCGCCACAAAGCGTGTTGAAAGCAAGAGTCACCGACACTCGCTCAAGAGGTATCTTCTTCGTCTCAACAGCTCGTTCGCTCGGCATTGCATCACGCATCGACCCTGTCACAGCAAAGGTTCAATATCTTAAAGACAACGTCTGGGTTGACGTGAAATTTGACGAAGGCATGACAGAAGCAGCTCCTGCACCACAAGGCGTTCTTATGGCTAAATACGTTCCTTCAGGCGCTTTGACAGACCTCCGTTATTATACTCACTTCTCAATCAAGAAATTCGATGATGTCAACTTCGACTTGCTCGCTTACGACGCAAAAGATCCAGGCATGGATGTTGGCGAACAATATTCAACATTATTTGAAAATGGCTTGACTCTCGATGAAGGTTACTACGTACTCACAACAGGAACGCGTCTCTCTGACGGCAGCGTCCTCGCTCGTATGCAGTTCTTCACAATCAGACCTAACGAGACAACAAACATCGACCTCGTGATGAGAGAACCTGAGAAAGGCCTCAGAATAATAGGTAACTTCAACTCAGAAAACAGATATATGCCTGTTGACGCAACAGAAGATAAGAGTTTGTTACAAACCACAGGTCGCGGTTTCTATGTGTTAGGACTCTTGGACGGCGGCAGCGAACCAACAACACACGCAATGCAAGACATCGCTTTGGTAAAAGACCAATTAGATAAATGGGGAAGAAGCTTCGTGTTCTTGTTCCAAAACGAAGAACATAAGAGAAACTTCGAACTCAAGAACTTCCAAGGTCTTCCAGAAAACTTGACATTCGGTATTGAAGACGGTTCAATGTTGAAGGAAGTAGTTGCAAATATGAGACTTCAAAACAATAACCTCCCAATATTTATCGTAGCTAACACTCAAAATGAAATAGTGTTTATCTCACAAGGCTACACCATCGGATTGGGAGAACAACTTATGAAAGTCGTTAATGAATTATAATTTGTAGAGACGTATCAAAATTCGATTGAATTTTGCTGCGTCTCATATATGATCTAAATGAAAAAGGAGACATGCTGAGTGTCTCCTTTTCTTTTGTCATAATTCTCTGATTAAGAAACCTAAATATAAAGGTAGTGTTGTAATGTTGTCGTTGCGACCGATATTATAGTCACCTAATTTGATTAGATTATTGACGTGATATTTATCGTGGTTTTTTAAAACTGTTTTTGCGCTTTTGGTATTTCCGTTTGTCGATTTACACTCTAATAAAGTACATTCTCCTTTATATCTGATGATAAAATCTATTTCCAAGCCCGAGTCTTTGTGGAAATAATATAATTTACGTCCCATTTTGTTTAGGAAGTCGGCGACGAGATTTTCAAAAATAGCACCTTTATATCCTAATAATGAGCCTCGTAAAATGTCGGATTGCGTTCCGTCTTCTAACATGCTGACAAATAACCCAATGTCAGCCATATAGACTTTGAAGATATTTTCATCAGCATTTCCAGCTAATGGCAATTCGGTAATGTTAAGATTATAACACCTGCATATAAAACCGGCATCCTCAATCCATTGCAGACTGCCTAAATATTTTCCAGCAGTGCCTCCTTTTTTTATTGTTGAATACTGAAATTTCTTATTCTCTTTGCTTAGCTGTTTTGGTATAGAATCAAAACATTCTCTGATATGAGCCTTATCTTCTTTAGAGGCATATTTAATCATATCGTCTCGATAACCGTTGATAATGTCGCGTTGCATTCTCAGAACTTTGTTCATCTGATGCGTTTTGACAAATTCGTTTACAACAGCAGGCATGCCGCCGACAACAATATATTGTAGCAAAAGTTCTCTAAGACGATTATGAATTACGTCAACGACAGGTGTCAGATTATCGTAAGATTCCTTTAATTTGTTGATGATATTTTCATTGATTCCGTTAGCCCATAAAAATTCCTCAAAATCCAATGGTTTCATCTCAATTTCAGTCTCATAACCGACAGGAACAGAAACAATATTATCCTTATAACCTTTTATTCCTAAAAGAGAACCTGTACAAATTACATCGTAACGACCATCTATCTTAAAAAATTTTAAGGATGTGCGAGCGTTGGGACATTCTTGCAACTCATCCAAAATCAAGCATGTCTTGTTTTTTTCAAATATCGCTTTGTCTCCAAGTAATCCAGTGATATACATGGTGATGTCGTCAATATTTAAGGAACTGTCAAAGATAGATGTATACGACGGATTTTCAAAAAAGTTGATATATATAGTATGTTTGTAATTCTTTTTTGCAAAATCCAATACGGAATAGGTCTTGCCACACTGACGGCAGCCCTTAATTATTAATGGATTTTTATCTGGATTATTTTTCCATTCTATGAGATATTTTTCTATTTTTCTTACTAACATAATATACTTTAATAATTATTACAACAACTTTTTCAAACGACTTTTTGCAAAACAAGCAACTTTTTTAAACGACTTTTTTGTAAAACCAACAACTTTTTCAAACGACTTTTTGTATGATTAAAGTTAAATGTATTGAATAACAATTATTTATATTTTAATGTCGATTTTATATTTCTTTAATTACAAAAATATATTTTTTTGAAATATAAGAAGATAATTTTTTACTTTTTTAAATAAATGATTTATGGACGTAGAAACGTCTCATATAATTTTCAGTTTCTCAGATTTTCAATTTCTCAGTTTCCCCTTAAAGCTTAATCGAAAACTTTTTTAATCTCTCGTCGAGCATGTTTTCAGGAATGGTGTCGCTGATGTTTTTCGCTATGACGTTAAGAAGTCGCTCTTTGACATAGTCGTTGCGCACAACCAAAGAAATCTCTCTGTTAGGTTCCGGATTGACGATAGGTCGAACGTTTAACTTCTGTTGCTCGTTTAATAAGTCGATATGAAGTTCTGGAATGATGGTATAGCCACCGTTGGTATCGACAATCTTTATCAATGTGTCGATGCTTCCTGCTTCGTAAATTGAAGAAAATCCTGAGTCGAACTCACATAGTCGCAGCACCTGATTACGCAGACAATGTCCTTCCTTCAAAATCCAGAGATGATCCATAGGAATGTGGTGCATCTCCAATTCCTTCATCTCGTATAAATCTTCGGTAGGAGAGACGTAGCCGAAAAATCTCTCATAATAAATAGGTATCTCCAAGAAATTAGGATTGTTGAGCGGCGTTGCCAATAATGCCATATCAATCTCGGCTTTCTCCAACTGATTTATAATCTCGCCGGTAGTAATCTCCTTGACATGAAGTTTGATGTTAGGATTCCTTTCTTGAAGTATGTTAAACAATCTTGGCAATACGTATGGCGCTACCGTAGGAATAATTCCAAGCGTCACTTTACCCGATTCCTGCTGCTTCTCTGTCAATGCTAACTCTTTAAATTGTTTAGCGTTATAAAGAATCACCTTGGCTTGGTCGATGAGCTGCTGTCCTATCTCTGTAGGCTGTATCGGCTGCGACTTCCTGTCGAAGATGTTAATCTCTAACTCCTGTTCCAGTTTCTGAATCATCATGCTAAGTGTCGATTGTGTGACATGGCACGACTCCGCTGCTTTGACAAAATGACGATGCTTGTCGAGAGCGATAATGTATTCCAATTGTTGTAATGTCATATATTTTTAAGTTGCTAAGTTGCTAAGTTACTAAGTTACTAAGTTGCTAAGTTGCTAAGTTACTGAGTTACTATGTTGCTGAGTTGCTGAGTCTGAATCTTTATATATTTAATTATCGAAATTTTCGATACAAAGATAGAAAATATCTGTTTGACTGATACATGTTTTTTGAAGTATTTTTGCAATGTCAAAATGAACAATAGTCGATGATGAATGTCTAAAGGCTAATGTTGAATGACAAAAGAAAAAATAAATTAACAAATTAAAAAAAGTAAAAAAATGGAAACAAACAACACAATAAACGTAATGCCAAGAATAGGCGACAATGCTCCAGCTTTCACAGCAAAAACAACTCAAGGTGAAATCAACTTCCCATCAGACTACAAAGGAATGTGGAAAATATTGTTCAGTCATCCTGCCGACTTCACACCGGTATGTACCTCAGAATTTATGACATTTGCAAGTATGGCTGATGACTTCGCAAAACTCAATACACAATTGGTTGGCCTCTCAGTTGACGGATTATACAGTCACATCGCATGGTTGCGTACCATCAAAGAGAAGATTGACTGGAAAGGTATGAAGGATATGGAAGTGAAATTCCCTCTCATCGAAGACATCACCATGAACGTGGCAAAATTATACGGCATGATTCAGCCAGGCGAGAGTACGACATCAGCAGTTCGCGCTGTCTTCTTCATCGACCCACAAGATAAGATTCGCACCATTATGTACTATCCGCTCGCTTTAGGACGTAACTTCGACGAGATAAAGAGAGTCTTGGTTGCTCTTCAGGCAGCAGATAAATTTGGTATAGCGATGCCGGCTGATTGGCGTCCAGGTGATGAGGTGATTGTACCTACAGCAGGTTCATGCGGCGTGGCAAAAGAAAGAATGCAAAGCTCAGAAGACGAGATGCACTGCTACGACTGGTTCTTCTGCACCAAGAAATTAAGCAAGGAAAAAGTAGAAGAAGCACTTAATATTAAACTCTAAAATTTTAGAACCTTAGAAATTAAAAACATAATTACCTAATTGAAATGAGCTGTGAGCAGTGAGCTGCGAGTTTGTAAATACCAAATTCAAAGCTCAGGGCTCGAGTCTCAAAACTAAGAAGTAAAACTATGAAAGCTACAAATATAACTACAGCGGACTTTTTGAATAAAGTGATGGATTACAAGAATAATCCTAAGGAATGGAAATATAAAGGCGACAAACCGGCGATAATAGACTTCTACGCTTCATGGTGCGGACCGTGCAGAATGTTGGCTCCTATCTTGGATGAGATCGCTAATGAATATGACGGCAAGATCTATGTCTATAAAGTTGACACCGAGGTAGAGGAGGAGTTGTCGCAAGCATTTGGAATACGTTCGATACCGACATTGTTGTTCGTGCCAATGGAAGGAAATCCTACGATAATGCAAGGTGCCTTGCCTAAATCGGAATTGGAAAATGTGATAAAAGAAAGACTTATATAATACCTACAACATTCTGTCATAACAAAACTACTTAAAACAAAAGAGGCTAAGAAATTCTCAGCCTCTTTAAATTTATGTAAGACGTGTCATTTATTTAACAACAACTCTTTGAATCATTGTGTTGTCGCCATCTTGAATTTTCATGATGTATAAACATTTTTCTAAGTCTCTGACATCGATTGTTGTGTTGCCTGATGTTGCGACTGTTTTAACGCAGCGGCCGGCAATGTCGATGAAACTTACTTCAGCATTATTTTCATATTCTACAAAAATCACTGAAGATGCTGGATTTGGATATACAGAAACAGACTTGTTCAATTCAACCAAACCAACTTCATCAGTTGTGAAGTTTTCAATTGTTGTTACGCCCCATTCATCACCTTCGTTATTAGGTGATATGATGATGCAATATTCTGTCAGTGGATTGAGGTCACCGAAAGTATGTTCGTTGTTGCCTGTATGAGGATTGCCATCGTTACGTATCGATTCAATGACAGCGCTTTCACCTAAGTATTCGAACAAGGCTTTTGTTATCACGCCGATGTGATATTCCTTAGTTGCCTCATTGACGGTTGTCTCAACTACAACAGATGCAGCATCGACAGATGTGATTTCTACTGCGACTTCAGCTGTGCCGTAATCTATCTGGTCTTCTGTAGTTTTGAATGTCACGTATGTTGTTGGACCCCATTCTCCTTGAGCGTTTTTAGCTGTGCCAATCAAATAGTAGTCGGTGAGAGGAGTGAGTTCTGTCCAAGTCCAGATGTCTATTTCTGTATAAGGAGTCTCGTCTTCGCGGAGTTCTTCTGCCAATGTCTCAATGCCATCTTGTTCAACTTGATTGGCTTCGAAGATAGAGTAATGATATTCGACAGTGAATTCGTTAGGTCTTGCTGTTGTCTTTACAGATGTGCCGCCCAATACTTCAGCTTCGAAAGAAACTTTGGCGATTTGTGCTGTGCCATCGAGATTGATGTTTACAGTGAATTCTTCTGTTGCTGATGCTACGAGATAATAAACGCCGGCAGGTACTGTCATGTCTAAAGTGTTGCCGCCATTTCTCTTGCTGCCATCAGATAAAACGAAGTCGTCGGCCAAAACGCCTGTTGCCCATGTGCCGTCTGAGTCATAGTGACGTAAACCGATATATAAGTTTTTACCTGCGTATGAACTTAAATCAATATTTTTAAGGATATAATCTTGTTCTGAGTTTTCATCAAATGACTCGCTGTAAACAACAGTCCAGCTTTCATTGTCTTCTGAGATGACTACTCCGTAAGTATCGTAAATGTAAGAGTAATTCATTGGTCTGACATAAAATGAGACAGAAGATGTTGCTGTGATAGAGTATTTTGATTTTGTGACGATATAATTGTCAGGGAGTAATTCGGTATCTGCGTATGCTAACGAATAGATGCAAGCGCTGTTATCCGGGCCTGTCATGCCGTAGGTGTTGCCAATCTCCCAGTTATAGTTGTCATCGTCATTTTGGAATGTTCTCCAGTTATTTAAGTTACCATTGAAGTTGTCGGAGAATGTTGTTGAATATTCGCCGTCATCTGGGTCTTCCGGATCTTCATTTTCAACATAGTAGTTGTCAGGACCAGGACCGTTCTCTCCGTTGAAGTCATCTGCGTATAAGGCGAGTTTGCCGTTAGCGCCTTCAACAGATGCTGATAATGTAGTCTCGCTTGCGAAAGTGAGTTTGTAAACAGCGTCAGCTCCGTCTTGTGTTTCGCCTGGTAAGGTGTAGTCGTTATTTAAGTTGGCATAATCAGGTGTTGATGTGAAAGGATATTCAGTGACTATAATAGCATTTTGCCAAGTGTCGCCTTCTGTTACTTCAGGCTCGTTATCATCGCCGCCTTCATTGTCGTCGCCACCTTCGTTATCATCACCGCCTTCATTATCGTCACCATTACCAGGATCGACTTCACCTGTTATACCCAATTTAACGTTAGGGCGTTGGTTGTAAACCTGACCTGCGCCACCCATATAGCTGTTCTCACTTGGGAACTCAGCGCCTACAGGGTCAGTGTCATGGAAATCGAATAAGATGCTGTTTTCAACAGTTGTGCAATTCCATCTGAGGTTGAGGTTCGCTGAGTTAGCGCTCTTAGAAACAACGATAACAAGATTGTTTTCACCGCTATAGTTAAAAGGTGTGTCAAGTGTTAATGTTTCCCATTCTTCATCGCCTATTACAACATTAGTTCCTGTATAAACCAAGGTGAGTTCTGATTCTGGTGTGAAGTTGTTTGCAGCAAGTTCCGACTTTGTCACTTCAGCGAGATAGACCTTAAGTTCAGTCGCTGTCAGTGTGCCGAAAAATCCTGCTGTTGCACATTGATAAGACAAAGATGTGATTTCACAGGCTTGTCCTATTTCTTCACTTTGATAAATCATTTCTACCCATGAGTAGGCTGATGTGTTTCTGAACGGAGCAACGTTTGTGTTACTTGTTCCGTTACCGACAATAATTTCGCCGGCATTAGATACGAATGGTGCAAACAACACCAAAAGCATCAAGGTAAGTAAAAATTTTTTCATAATTCTAATTTATTTAAATGATAATTTATTGTCAGAAGATGATAAATATGAGTGTGTTATTTAGTAAAATAAATAGTTACAAGAGTCTTGCAAATTTAGAATAAAAATTACAATGATGAAACATTTGGGTGGGTTATTTAATAAAAAAAGTCGCCACATTTGAGTGACGACTTTTTCTAAAATTTTAGAAATCTAAATTTCTAAGATTCTTATTTTACAACAGTGATGCGTTTAACAGCGACGCCGTTTTCTGTTGTGATACGTACTGTATAAACACCAGCTTCGTATTGAGCCATGTTGATGATTTCGTTGTCTGAGTTGACAGCTTGATCTAACATAACTTGACCTAATGTGTTGGTGATTGTTATACGTGTCATGTTTTCTGCGAAGATGTTAACGTTGTCTTTAGTTGGGTTAGGATAAACCATCATACCATTAACACCGTTTTCATCGATAGCATCGACAGTTACAACGACGTAGTTTTGTGATTCGTTATCGTAAGCTGTAGCTGGGTCTGATTCACATTCTAAGCCGTTTTCAGCGTAAACAGCAGTTACTTGATAGTAGAATGTGCCGCTTTCGTTGAGTTCGTCGAAGTAGTAACCAGAGTTAGATTCAGCGATCAATTCATAGTTATCGTTGCTTGTACCACGATAGATATTGTAGTGATCGAATGCATTACCCTTAGCACCGTTAGCAGCAACGAATTTAGCGTCATCTGCTACTACGTTGTTTTCTGTTCTTTCGAGAGGTTTAAGTTCAGATACTTCACCTTTAGCAGCGTTGCTTACATAAGCGCGGATCATCCAGGTAACGTCTAAGCCAGCACCTGTCAAAACATCCATCCATGAAGCACCGTCCATAGAGATCCAACGACCGTTAGGATCGCCTGTGTTAACGCAGCATGAAGCAGGATATGATGTACCTTGTGTTGTGTACATTACAACCCAGATGTTTGTTGTTGGGTCGATTGGGAGAGATGCTGTCAAGTCGTATTCTACAAATGTGCCAGAACCTGTACCAACACATTCTTGTGTGTGTACCAATGTTTCAGGAGCGTTTTCACCGCCGTAGTAGATTTGTAATGTTGATGTTGCTTGAGCGTAGTCATACATAGCGACTTTTGTCATGAATGTGCCAGCGTATGATTCTAATGATTCAGCTGGTAACTTAATGCCCCAGTAGAATGATTGAGGACCGCCGATACCATCCATGTTAATACCATCGTCGTAGTATAACCAGTCAGAAACACTGCCATTGTAAGGCCATCTCAATGTTGCACCGAATGAGCTTGCGCTATTGTATGTGAATTCGCCATAGAGTTTTTCAGGAGCGACGCAGTCGAGAGGAACAACTGTTGTTACTTCGTCAGCGCATGACATTGCGTAGTAAGTGTCAGCTGTTTCACCACCGTAAACAACTCTTACTTCGTATGTATGTTCACCTGTTGCGAGACCATTGTCTGTGTATGTTTCAGCGTTGAGAGGTTCTGTTGTGAGGAGTTCACCGTCACGGTAGATCATAGCGCCGAGAACTTCTGTGTCAACAACTTCTGGTTCGTCTGGCAATGGAGTAGCGTCACCGTCAACGTAAGCGCTGATTTGCCATGAACCGTACCATCCTTCGCCGAAGTAAGCAGCGTCGTACCATGTTGAACCGCCATTGTCTGAGAACCAGCGTGCATTAGCATCGCCGCAGTCAACAGTGTAAGATGCTACATACATGCCTGTTGTATTAGAGAATTGAATCCATACGTTTTCTGTACCTGAGATTTGTACAGGGTTTGTCAATTCGATTTCTACAGTTTGATAGCTGTATGATGAGAGGTCGTATGATTGTGTATGAACTGCAGTGCCAGGAGCGTTGTCGCCGCCAAAGTGGATGCTGAATCCACCTTCGTGTCCTTCATATACGTATGTAGAGACTTTGGTGATATAAGTGCCAGCATATCCTGAGATTGCGTCAGCAGGGAACATAATAGCCCAGTTGATTGGTAAGCCAGGTCCGCCGATTTCATTTGTGAGACCTAAAGCTAACTCATTAATACCGTTATGGTATTGTAACCATTGACCGTCTTTGCTGCCTCTTGAAGATGTTAATTCAACATCGTCGAGTTTGAGCCATGCCATGTTGTAGCAGTTGAAGTGACGGAATGCGATATAGACTTGTTGTCCTGCGTAAGCGCTGAGGTCGATTTCCATATTGTACCATTGACCTTGTAAGCTGCCTTCATATTCTGCTTCACCAGCTGAGAGTGTTTCTTCGAAGATAACAGTGAAGTCTGTTGCGTTTGTACCTGTTGTTGAGATAGCAACGCCATAGTGTTCTTCATCGTATGTTCTGTCGTGAGCACTGATGCTGAATGTGAGTTTAGAACCTTCTGTGATGGTGTATTTTTGATCTGTTACCAAGTAGTTGTCTGGCATGATAGCACCATACATATTATCGTATGACATGGAAGCTGCGCAGTATGTGTTGTTAACACCGAAACCTTGGTTAGCAAATTCTGAAGTGTTTTGCCAGATGTGACCATCTCCGTTGGCGTCAACGTTAGTCCAGCCTGCGAGAGAACCGTTATCGAAGTTAGAAGAGAACTCATAAACAGGTTGACTGTTGTCTTGTACTGGGAGATCCCATGTGATTGTTGCATTGCCGTTTTCAACTGTTGCTGCTAAGTTAGCTACGCCAGCGAAGTTGCTGCAATCTCTGTAAGTCCATGTATATTCTAATACTTGGTCTGTAGCATTGTTAGGGATAACTGATGTTGTATATTCTTGACCGTCTGTTAAGCCTGTTACGTCTAATTGATAGAATGATTCTTCAATATCGTTAGCTACTGTTTCGCCTTCGAATACAACGTCAAAGATGTCAGCTGAAGTTTTTCCGCCTAATGTGAAGTCGTCAGCGATGATGTAGAACATGTCTGTGCAAGCGAAGTGACGCAATGCGATATATACTTCTTGTCCTGCGTAAGCGCTGAGGTCTACTTCTTTATGATACCATGTGCCGTTAGCTCTGCTACCGTCGCGTGGACCTTTTTGACCGTTTGTCTTAGCTGTCAATGTTTCTTCCCAGATAGTTGTGAAGTCTGAAGCTGAAGTATTGCCTGTTGTTGAGATAGCAACGCCGTAGTGTTCTGCTGCGTAGTTAGCGTCTTGAGCTGCTACGTAGAATGAGAATGTAGAACCGTTGACGATAGCATATTTTTCAGGTGATACTAAGTAGTTGTTTGGTGTCAAAGGACCAACAGCATTGTCGTATGATTGAGAAACGACGCAGTATGTACTTTCGTTGTTACCAACGATAGCACCTTCTGAACCTACATTGCTGAACCATTTGTTACCGTCGCCGTCAGCGTCGATATTTGTCCAACCCATCATAGTAGCGTCTTCGAAGTCGAATGAGAATGTTTCGCCTGTGAATTCAGGAGCTACATATTCCCACATTGCCCAACCTGTTGGTGATACGTAGAGACCATCAACGAGTTCAGGTTTTAATTCTAATGTGCATTCGAGTGATGTTGCATCTGTGATTTCGATGATTTCTTCTGTAGCGCATGAGATGTAACCTTCTAATGATACAGTGTATTCGTATGTACCTTTACGGAATTCTGTCCATTCGTAGTAACCTGTTTCGTCTAATGTGACTTCGTAAGCGTAAGCTGGTTCGTTAACATTTACTAATGAAACGAGAGTACCTGCTACTGAAGCGCCGTCAGCTGCTGTGACTGTAACATCGACTGTTGTAGTCATGTCTTTGTCGATAGCATTTGACCAAACGATTTCTGAAGCTACTGGAACAGGACCATCAGTCATTTCAGCTGAGATAAGTACGTTGTCAACGCCAGCGCCGAATCCCATATTGTCTGTTGAGATGAAAGCAAGGTAAACAACTTTTCCTGATAATGCAGAAAGATCTGTTTCAGCTTCTGCCCATGTTGATTGGTCAGCACCTTCATACTTCCATAATTCTGTCCAAGGACCTGTTGCTGATTCGCTATAGCTTACAGCGATGGTGCTTGAAGAGCCTTGCCAACCTGGAGAGATGTAATTGAAGCTTAATGTACCATTGATAGCAGATGTGAAATCTAATGCTGGTGATACTAAGTAGTAGTTAGAACCTTGTGATACGTAACCAACTGAGTATGCTGAATATGAACCCGTACATGCTGAATAGATACCAATAGCGCTCATTGTATTCCAATTGCCGTTTGTATTTGCTGTAGCAGGATCTGAATATGTTGTCCAACCTTCTGGAAGTACGTAGTATTCTGTTTCGAAACCTTCGTTGAGAATTGTTGTTGTTTCACGATTCTTAGCGTTAGCTGTGTACATAGCTGCGACACCCCATTTGTAAACGCCTGATTCAGCTTCTGCCCATGTTGCGTCTTCGTATGTTGTTTCTGCTAAGTTTTCAGCAAGAACGATAGGTTCGTTGTCACCGTTAGCTCTATAAAGTTTGTAGCTGTGGAATGTGTATTCGCTTGCATCGCGTGTGTTGATTGTATTGTTGAGATACTCAGCTTTACCTGTTTCAGGGTTGATGTGTGTTGCGAATTTTGCGCTTTCCATGCTCCATTCAACGTCAACGTTAGCACCGTTTTCTGTTGCTGTTACTTGAGCTACTGAAGGTAATTCAGGATCGACTTGTTCGCCAACAGTATTGATATTGACTGAGAATGCTTCTGTTGCTGATGCTACTAAATAATATGTACCAGCTGGAAGTGTTTCTTCGATGCTGTTAGCGCGGTTGTTTCTCTTAGCTGATGTTGATAATTGGAAGTTGTCAACCATTAAGTACATAATATATGTACAATCGAAGTGACGTACACCAATGTAAAGGTTCTTACCTGCGTAAGCGCTGAGTGAAACTGTTGGGTTAATCCATTCGTTTGAAGTTAATGTTTCTTCAAATACTGTTGTCCAGTTTTGTCCGTCTTCTGAAACAACAACGCCGTAGTGTTCAGCATAGTCGTATGTTGTAGCTGATTTTACATTTAAAGAAACTACCGAATTTGCTGTGATAGGATAAGCTTGTTCTGTAACAATATAATTGTCTGGTGTGAGTGTACCATAATTGTAACTCCATGAATAAGACATGATAGCACGAGTGTTGTTATATCCAACGTATGTGCCGCCGTAACCTGCTGGTTCAGCTTCAAAGTTATATCCGTCGCCGTCAGCATCGATTAATGTAAGACCTTCAAATGTATCTTCTCCGTTGAAATCGAACAAGAATGCTGTTTCGCCTTCTTCTGGGTCTGGAGTTGGGTCTGGTTCTGTTGTGCCATTTGTTAATGCAACGTCGTCAATGCTCATTGCTGTAGCCTCAGTACCATTGCAATCGTAGTGACGGAAACCGAGATATAATGATTGACCTGCATATTCACTCATGTCAACTGATCTGTTCATATAATCGTCTGATGACTCTAATGTTTCTTCCCAAACGATTGTCCAATTTTCATTATCTGAAGAAACTACAAATGCATAGTGGTCTGCTGAATAATAAGGATCTTGTGCAAAAACATTCCATGTGAATGTTGAACCTTCTGTTATTTCATATTGTGATGTTGTCACAATGTAGTTGTCTGGGTATAATTCAGCACCGCCAATAAATAAGTATGTTTCTGAATAGATGCAGCCTGTTCCGTTGATACCACCGAATGTTATACCATCAGAGATACCCCAGTTGTTACCATCGCCATCATTTTCAAATACTCTCCAACCGTCTAAATTAACGTCGTTGAAGTCGTCTGAGAATGCTGTTGCACCTTCTTCTGGGTCTGGTGTTGGATCAACAGGATCAGTTGCGCTACCAGTTAATTTAACGTTGTCGATCAAAACGCCTGAGCAGTAGTTACTATTGTAGTGGTGGAATCCGATGTAGAGATTCTTACCTGCATAGTTGCTGAGGTCAACAGTATTTGTTGTATAGCTTGTAGGAGCTTGTTCTTCCCAGATTGTCAAGAAGAATTCACCGTCTTCTGAAATAACTACGCTATAGTAATCAGGATAATACATACTGTTAGCTTTAGCTTCGAATGTAAGTTCTGAGTCTTCAGAGATAGCGTAAGCTTCTGATGTATAAACGTAGTTGTTAGGTTGTAATGATGTTGACAAAGAGAAGAGGCATGTTGTGCCGTCTGAACCTACTTGTGTAACGCCGTTTGAGATTCCCCAGTTGTAAGTGTCACCGTCGGCATCCAATGTTTCCCAGCCTTCTAATGAACCGTCATTGAAGTCGAAGAAGAAACCTGTTGTTGAGTCTGGGTTGTCTGGAGTTTCGTTTGCACCATAATAGTTGTCAGCGCCAGGACCGTCTTCGCCGTTGAAGTCTTCAGCATAAACAGCAACTTTACCGTTAGCGCCGTTTACTGTTGCAGCGATTGTTGTTTCTTCAGCTAAGGTGAGTTTATAGACAACGTCTTTACCATCTTGTTCTTCACCTGGTAATGTATAGTCGTTGTTCAAGTTAGCGAAGTCTGGTGTATGTGTGAATGGTAATTCAGCTACTTCGATAGCGTCTTCCCAAATGTCACCTTCAGCTACTTCTGGTTCTGGATTGCCATTAGCTGTATATCCTAACTTAACATTAGGTCTTTGATAACCCATTGTGCCGCTATTTGCAGGATAGCTTGAGAAGCTATCATTATAGTCGCTGCTTGTGTGCATGATTGAGTTTTCATCTGTAGGAAGGTAAGCCCATTTAATTGAGTTGTTATATTGAGCTGAGTTTTTACCTACGGCAATAACGAGGTTTTGTGTTCCGCTGTAATCGAATGGTGTGTCTAATACGAATGTTTCCCATTCTTCTTCACCGATAGTGATGTTGTTGCCTGTATATACCAATGTGAGGTCTTCTTGTGGTGTCCAGTCGTTAGGAGCGCCAATTGATGTTCTTGAAGTTTCACCCATGTAGATGTAAACATTTGTGAGTTCCATTGAAGCTGTTCCAACGTTAGCGCAGTTGTAAGCGATAGAGTTGATTGTGATAGCACCGCTTTCAATTTCGCTTGCTGGATAAATCATTTCAACCCATGAGTGCTGATATGAATTTCTGAAAGGAGCAACAGATGTAGATTCTGTACCATTACCGATAACGAGTTCGTTACCTTCTGGGTCTTCACCACCTGCTGATTCTGTTGTTGCGCAATCTTCTGCTGAAGCTTCTGATTCGCCAGCTTCGTTAACTGCTGTAACATTGTAGCAGTATTCTGTGCCAGCTGTTAAGTTTTCAATAGTGTATGTTGTTTCTGTCAAACCAGCGACAACTTCATATTCTCCGCTGTAAACATTATAGCTTGTAGCGTTTTCAACAGCATCCCATGTCAATGAGATTGTTGTTTGACCGTTAGCTGTAGCAGCTAAATTAGCAGGAGCAGCAGGAACTGTAGGTTCAATTGGTTCTGTTGAACCACCGCCAGTTAATTCAACATTGTCAACGAGAACACCATCGCTGAATCCTACTTCACAATCGTAGTGACGGAAACCAACGTAAATGTTTTTACCTGCATATTCGCTGAGGTCGATTGTTCTTTGTACATAAGTTGTAGTAGAATTTTCATCGAATAATTCGTTCCATACAACTGTCCAGTTTTGGTCGTCTTCAGAAACAACTACACCGATTCTGTCAAATATGTAGGTTTGGCTTCTAGGACGTACGTAGAATGTAAATTCTGATGATTCTGAAAGTGAATATTGTGATGTTGTTACAATATAGTTGTCAGGATCTAAATCACCACCTAAGTATGATTCCGAAATGATACATTTGCTACCATCCATACCAGATGTGCTTATTTTCCAATTGTGAGTATCATTATCACTTTGGAATGTTCTCCAACCTGTTAATTCTCCATCGTTGAAGTCGTCTGAGAATAATACTGTTACTTCAGGGTCTGGTGTTGGATCTGGATCTGGTTCTGGATCTGGTGTTGGGTCTGGTTCTTCGCTTGTTACAGGTTCGAGTGTCCATGTTTCTTGGCATGAGCCTGTGCAGTCGCAGAAGATGAAGTATTGATAACCGACTTCAGAAGAATAAACGTTTTCTACTTTGAAATATTTGCTGTTAGCCATATTCTTGATGTAGTATGTATCGTTGCCTGCTTCAACCAAGCTCAAAGCTGTTTTGTCGGTTGTGCTGTAAGCATCAACGTTCCATGCCCAGCATTTTACGTAATAACCATCAGCTGAGAGATAGAAGTTACCGTTGCCAGCGTCTTCCATTGTGAAGATTTGAGCGCTGCTTTCTTCGTCTAAGAGAGCTACACCAACGCCACCGTAAGCACCACCATCGTGTTTAATATTGTTGAATACGTTGAGGTATTTGCCTGTTGTGTTAGCTTTGATACGATATTGAGCAACTTCTGGTTCTTCAGGTTGTTCTGGTTCTTCTGGATCTGGTGTTGTGCCGCCTGCATTTAACTTCATGTTAGGAAGCTTATTGTAAGCATAACCATTGCCACCCATTTGACAACCACTGCTAGGGAATTGAGCACCAATAGGATCACTGTCGCTGAAATCAAACATAATGCTATTCGAGCTAGTGCTACAAGCCCATTTCAAGAATAGGTTTGATAGACCTCCACCGTTGTTAGAGAAGACAACAACGAGACTGTTTTCACCGCTGTATTCGAATGGAGTGTCTAAAACCAATGTTTCCCATTCGGCGTCACCGATAGTTAC
This sequence comes from Bacteroidales bacterium, assembly GCA_017466405.1. GTDB lineage: Bacteria > Bacteroidota > Bacteroidia > Bacteroidales > F082 > Limimorpha. The sequence goes on along the minus strand of JAFTUF010000058.1, from coordinate 38,885 downwards.
ATTAGTTCCTGTGTAAACCAATGTGAGGTCTGCTTCTGGAGTGAAGCTGCCTGATGTCATTGTGGTTTTTGTTGACTCAGCGAGATAAACGTTAATCTCGTTTGATGTGAAAGTTTGACCTACGGTTGTGCAATTGTAAGACAAGGATGTGATTGTACATGCTTGTCCAATCATACTGCTTGGATAAACCATTTCTACCCAAGAGTAACCGTAAGCATTTCCGAACGGACCAATATTGGCAGAGTCCGTTCCGTTGCCGACGATGATTTCGTCAGCTCTCAATGCGAATGGTGCAAATAACACCAAAAGCATCAAACTTGCTAGAAATTTTCTCATAATGTTAATAAATTGATTTATAAATGATTTAAATTGTGATTATACATTCACTATTTTTCAAAATTCTCTGTAAATTTTTCTCTATAGATTGTAAAATATTTTTCTTTCTGTTCTGTATATTATAATATTCAAAATGAATTCCTTATAAACTAAATTAAGCAACAAAAACGAGCGAATTCATTGTCTCGTAAATATTGCTTTCTCACATAATTTTAATGAGGCGCAAATTTAATAACAAATTCCGAATATTTATAAAAATTAGATAGAATTTTTTTAAAAAAAAGTCACGCGTCCGAGTGACTCTACAAGAGATAAAAATAAAGGCGTCACTTCAAAAAGCAACGCCTCTTAAACTTTCAATTCTCAATTTTCAGTTTTCAACTTTGACGTATTGTCAACGTCATTGTCAACGTCATTGTCAACAGTCAATGTCAACGTCATTGTCAAAGTTTCCTGCTTATTTCCTTGATAGTGTATCCTTCAATAATATCGCCGACTTTGATGTCGTTGTAACCGTCGATGTTCAAACCGCATTCGAAACCGGCGCTGACTTCCTTGACATCGTCTTTGTAACGTTTCAATGAACCGAGCGATCCTGTGTGAACCACTATACCGTCTCTGATGATACGTATCTTGGTTTGACGATTGACCTTTCCGTCGAGAACCATACATCCTGCGATACGACCGACCTTGCTGATGTTGAACACTTCTCTGATTTCGATATTACATGTGACGACTTCTTCAATTTCAGGAGCCAACATACCTTCGATAGCCGACTTGATTTCTTCGATGGCTGTGTAGATGATAGAGTAGAGGCGGATGTCGATTTCTTCCTTCTCTGCCAAACGTCTTGCCTGAAGTGTTGGACGTACGTTGAAACCAACGATGATAGCATTTGATGCTGATGCCAACAAAATATCCGACTCACTGATAGCACCGACCGACTTGTGAATGACGTTGACTTGTACCTCTTGTGTGGAGAGTTTCAACAATGAGTCAGCCAAAGCTTCTGATGAACCATCGACGTCAGCCTTAACGATGATGTTGAGTTCTTTGAAGTCGCCGATAGCGATACGTCTTCCGATTTCGTCCAAGGTGATGTGTTTCTGTGTACGCAAACCTTGTTCTCTTTGTAATTGTTGACGGCGTGTCACGATAGCCTTAACTTCTTTTTCATCGTCAAAGACGCTGAAGTTGTCACCTGCTTGAGGAGCGCCGTTCAAACCTAACATCAAGACTGGTGTTGATGGACCAGCTGACTTGACAGCTTTGTTTTGCTCGTTGAACATAGCCTTGACCTTACCGTAGGTTGTTCCTGCGAGAACCATGTCACCGACTTTAAGAGTTCCGTCTTGAACCATGATTTTCGCTACATAACCGCGACCTTTATCCAATGCTGATTCGATGATAGTTCCCTTAGCAGCTTTCTTAGGATTTGCTTTGAGGTCTAAGAACTCAGCTTCCAACAAAACCTTATCCAATAACTTATCAACGTTAAGACCTTGTTTTGCAGATATTTCTTGTGACTGATATTTACCACCCCATTCTTCAACGAGGATATTCATCTGAGCCAATTCTTGATAAATCTTCTGTACGTTGGCAGTAGGTTTATCGATTTTGTTTATTGCGAAAACGATAGGTACGTTAGCTGCTTGAGCGTGGTTGATAGCTTCAACAGTCTGAGGCATGACGCTGTCGTCAGCAGCGATAACTATGATAGCAACGTCGGTGAGGCTGGCACCACGGGCACGCATAGCTGTAAACGCTTCGTGACCAGGAGTATCCAAGAATGAAATCTTTCTTCCCGATAAAGTCGTTACTTCGTAAGCACCGATATGTTGGGTGATACCACCTGCTTCGCCTGCTGCTACGTTAGCGTTACGGATACTATCCAAAAGTTTTGTCTTACCGTGGTCAACGTGACCCATAACGGTGACGATAGGAGCTCTTGGAATCAAGTCTTCTGGATTGTCTTCTTCGTCGTTGCTTGCCAATGCTTCTTGGACGTCGATGCTGATGAACTCAACCTTGAATCCAAATTCTTCTGCAACCAAAGTGAGGATTTCGGCGTCAAGACGCTGGTTGATAGAAACGAAAACGCCCAAACTCATACATGTTGAAATAACCTTTGTGACAGGTATGTTCATCATGGTAGCCAACTCGTTTGCTGTAACAAACTCGGTGACTTTGAGGATTTTCTTTTCTTCCATTTCGTGGAGTCTTTCCTCCTCCAACTCATTAGCGATGTTATGACGTTTTTCACGACGGTGCTTTGAAGTCTTCGATTTGCCGAGTGGCGACAAACGAGCCAAAGTCTCTTTGATTTGTTTTTGGATTTCTTCGTCGGTGAGCTCTACCTTTTCTTCAACGACTGGTTTTACAGGCTTCTTGAACTTATCGTTCTTACGTTTCTCGTTACGTTTGTCGTCGCCAGGTTTTCCGCCGCCAGGTTTATTGGCGTTTCCAGCGTTGTTCTTGTTGTTATTCTTGTTGTTAGAATTATCGTTGCTAGTATTGGCAGCGTTGTTTTCTGTACCAATGCGTTTACGTTTTTTCTTTTTGTCTTTATTGAAGTTCTTGTTGTCGTCGCCAGATGATGCAACTGGTTGTTTTGCTTTTGGCTTACGTTCAACAGGAAGTTCAATCTTGTCGAGGATTTTAGGTCCTTCCAACTTCTTGACTTGAGTAGGGATGAAGTTGACAGGTTTTGCTTCTTTAGGCTTTTGATCCTCAGTATTATTTTTGTTTTCGACAGGAGCGACCTTTACCTCAGGCTTGCTGATTTGTTGCTGAGGTTTAGGAGTGTTGCTCTTTTCCTGACGTTTGTTGTTATTATTGTTGTTGTTATTATTTACAGGTTTAGATGAATTATTATTGCTATTATTTTGTTTGTTTTTGTCTTTTTTGTCCTTAGATTTCTTTTCTTCCAATGGTATTTTACCTACAACGTTCAGTTGTATGCCACTAATGTTTTTGTCCGAATTTGTTGTTATGTCCTTATTTGATTCAGGTTTTGCATTTGTAGTTTCCTGCGCAGGAACTGCTTCTTTTGCAGGTTCAATAAGCTCTTTGTCGGCTTCTTTTTTCTCTTCAGGTTTAACTTCAGCTTTGACTTCTGTAATGATATCTGTCTTAGCTTCTGTTGATATGGTTTCTTTTTTTGCTGCAATCTCTTCTTGCTTTACTTCGATCTTTTCTTCTTTTGGAGATTCAGTAACAATCACTTCAGGAATAATTTCCTTAACATCAGCCTTAGCTTCTGTCTGAGGTGCAGTTTGTGCTTGCTGAGTTTTTTCCTCCTTAGGCTCAACGGTTTGTTTCTTCATCTCTGAAGATTTTACTGTAGTCTTTATCGAGATTTCTTCCTCGTAATCATCATCGTTCTTGATGGTCGATTCTACAGTTATGCTTTTGCCTTTATAGCTGAAGTTGCCGAGTTGGTCGGCGTTTTTCTTTACTTCTTTTTCGCTATGATATTCTTTAACGAGGAGGGCATACATCTCTCCGTTAAGTTTTGTGTTAGGTGATGAGTCTAACTTGTAGCCTTTCTTTCCAAGAAATTCAATGATTGTGGACATTCCAATATTGAATTCGATAGCGGCTTTTGATAATCTGATGTTTTTCTTTGAATCTTCGGACATAAAATCTTTTTTTGTTAATAATATTTAATAATTCACCTTGCAATCAATTATTGATCGTCGTCTTCGAATTCTGCTTTGAGGATTTCGATGACATCATATACTGTTTCAATTTCCAAGTCGGCGCGTGTGGCGATTTCTTCTGGAGTGTAAGCCAATACTGCTTTTGCAGTGTCGCAGCCCATATTCTTAAGACAGTCGATGACCCATTCATCGATTTCGTCGACGAATTCTTTAAGATCGACGTCGTCTTCCATTTCAGCTTCTTCAGCGTTACGATAAACGTCTATTTCATAACCTGTGAGTTTACCGGCCAACTTGATGTTGTAACCGCCTTTACCGATAGCGAGGCTGACTTGGTCGTTTTCCATATAGACTTCAGCAACTTTTTTTGCGTCGTCGATAACGATAGAAGAAATTTTTGCTGGGCTCAATGCTCTTGTTATGAAGAGGTCGGCTTTTGTTGTGTAGTTGATAACGTCGATGTTTTCGTTACGGAGTTCTCTCACGATACCGTGGATACGAGAACCTTTCATACCAACGCATGCTCCAACAGGGTCGATGCGTTCGTCGTATGATTCAACGGCGATCTTAGCTCTTTGTCCTGGTTCTCTTACTATCTTACGGATGGTGATAAGTCCGTCATAAACTTCAGGAACTTCCATCTCAAACAAGCGTTGCAAGAATATTTCTGATGTTCTCGACAAGATGATGACAGGTGAGCCGTTCTTGTTTTCAACGCTCTTGACGATAGCTCTGATAGTGTCGCCTTTCTTGTAATTGTCAGATGGAATCTGTTCTGCTTTAGGAAGTACTAATTCTATTCCGTCTTCATCGACGATAAGCATTTCCTTACGCCATACTTGATAAACTTCTGCTGTGATGATTTCTCCGACTTTGTCCTTATATTTAAGGAAGATATTTTCTTTCTCAAACTCCATGACTTTTGTCTGAAGGTTCTGACGTATCGCCAAAATCTCTCTTCTTCCGAAATCTTTGATGTCAACGACTTCTGAGACTTCTTCGCCTACTTCAAAGTCAGGCTCGATTTTTATAGCGTCGGAATATGAAATCTCGCTGAGTGGATCTTCAACCTCACCATCTTCAACGACGGTACGGTTGTGATATACTTCAAGAACACCTTTGTCGGTATTGACAACGATTTCAAAATATTCATCGCTGCCATATTTCTTTGCGAGCATAGCCTTAAACACATCCTCTATGATGTGCATCATAGCTTCGCGGTCGATATTTTTAAATTCTTTAAATTCAGAAAAGGTGTCGATTAAGTTTGCTATTTCCATAAAGTTTAAAACTTAAAAGTTAATGTATGGTTTAATTTCTTTAATATCATTGAAAAATAATTCTGTCGTCTCGGTGTAAGTTGTCTTTTTCAACTTGCCTAATTTCTTGATGACGGCTTCTTGTACATCCATCTTGTCATCGTTGAACGATAAGAGCTTGAAAACTTTCTTCACGCCTTCGTTGTTTGTTATCTCAAGTTCTTTCTCGATATATTTGTTCAACTGACGATGTTTTAACAAAGGATAGTCGATTCCTGCCGACGACACGCTAAGTTCATAGTCTTCAACTTCTCTGTCCAAACGACCTTCGATGAAACGGCTCAACTCGACGCAATGGTCGATTGTTACCGAACTGTCGGCATCAATATAAACTGAAATGACGTTGCTTTTTGAAACGCTGAGATCTACGACAAAACGGTCGGTGTTATCTAAAGCCTCTGCTGCTAATTCGATTATCTGTTCCTTTGTTATCATAATTTTTGACAATAAAAAAACCTGTTACATTCCGTAGCAGGTCTTCAATTTATAATTTTGTTGTCGAACAAGGATTCGAACCTTGACAGGCAGAACCAAAATCTGCAGTGCTACCATTACACCATTCGACAATCATTATTTCGTATCTTGAATGTGAGTGCAAAAGTACAACTTTTTTTGATACCTGCAACAAAAAAAATAATTTTTTTTCATTTTTTTTAATACCTTATTTATATAGGCGAAAGACCAAAGTCTAAAGACAAAAGAGGAGAGGAAAAATCATCAAAAAAATTATGAATTATACATTATGAATTATGAATTAAATTTTATCTTTGCAAATTGTAAGTTATACTATTCAGATAACAAAGTAAAATAAACATATTGATGAGTTTCAAAAGATTAAACAACATCGTGGCTTGGTCTGTGTTTCTTATCGCGACCATAGTCTATTTCCTTACATTAGAATCGACCGTCAGTTGGTGGGACTGCGGCGAGTATATCTCAACGGCTTATAAATTACAAGTGGGTCACCCTCCAGGAGCACCTCTCTTCCAGATGTTAGGAAGATTTTTCTCACTCTTTGCCTTCGGCGATGTCACAAAAGTGGCGCTGATGATAAACGCAATGTCGGCTCTTTGCAGCAGTTTTACCATACTTTTCCTCTATTGGACCATCACTCTTCTGTCTAAGAAGATTTGGATGAAAGAAGGCGACAACGCTCCTATGTCAAATAAAATTGCTGTCATAGCAACAGGCGTAGTAGGTGCTTTGGCTTACACATTCTCCGATTCATTCTGGTTCTCAGCCGTAGAAGGCGAGGTGTATGCAATGTCGTCGCTCTTCACAGCCATCACCTTCTGGGCGATACTCAAATGGGAAGAGGTGGCAGACGAACCTTATAGCTACCGCTGGATATTATTGATAGCCTATCTCATAGGTCTTTCTATCGGTGTTCACCTCCTGAACCTCTTGTGTATCCCTGCAGTGGTCTATGTGGTTTATTTCAAGAAATATAAGAAGATAACTTTCAAAGGATTCCTCATCACAGGAATTATTTCCGTGGTGTTAGTAGGATTTATTCAAGTGATACTCATTCCTGCTATCGTGTCTATCTGCGGTAAGTTCGAGCTTTTCTTCGTGAATACTCTCGGTGCTCCATTCAACCTCGGAACAGTGGTTTATTTCGTTCTCCTCATAGCTTTGATAGTCTTGGGAATTTATCTCACCAACAAATATAAGAAAGTGTTGCTCAACACTGCTGTCCTTTCTTTCATGTTCATATTGATAGGTTATTCTTCATTCTTCATGCTCGTTATTCGTGCTAACGCAAATACTCCTATCAACGAGAACGAACCAAGTGAAGCGGTGTCGATGCTTTCTTATCTCAAACGCGAACAATACGGAAGCTGGCCTCTCGTCTATGGACCTTATTATATGGCAAAACCTTATGACGCCGGCAACAGCAGCCCAGTCTATGTTAGAGATGAAGCAAAAGGAAAATATGTCATTACCGATAAGAGAGAAGGCACCGACCCAATCTACGACGATAATGTGATGACGATTTTCCCTCGTATGTGGAACGGAACCAAGCCTTCATACATAAGCACTTACAACCAATATATCGATAAGTCGAAGATGATTCCGACAACGATGAAGAAAGCCGACGGCGGTGCTGAAACCGTATTGAAACCTACATTCATGCAAAACCTTAAGTTCTTCATAGGTTACCAATGTAATCACATGTATTGGCGTTACTTCATGTGGAATTTCGTCGGTCGTCAGAATGATATTCAAGGTCATGGCGAGTTGGAAAACGGTAACTGGATTAGTGGTATCGACTTCATCGACAACGCACGTCTTGGCAATCAAGATAATCTGCCTAAGTCGATGGCTAACTCAGGACGTACAGAGTTCTATTTCTTGCCTTTGATTTTAGGTCTTGTAGGTCTTTTCTATCATCTGAAAAAAGACATCAACAACTCATGGGTGGTGTTCCTGCTGTTCTTCATGACAGGTCTTGCCATCGTTATCTATCTGAACCAGACACCATATCAGCCTCGTGAACGTGACTACGCATACGCCGGTTCTTTCTATGCCTTCAGTATCTGGATTGGCATGGGCGTGCTTGCTGTGGTTGAACTTTTCCAGAAATTTGTCAAGAATAAGATGGCTGCGGCTACTGTTGCTTTCGTCTTATGTCTCTCTGTTCCAACAGTAATGGCAGCTTCGGGATGGGAAGGTCACAATCGTTCCGACAAGACATCAGCACTCGACTGGGGTAAGAATTATCTGAAGAATCTCCCAGATAACGCAGTAATTTTCACTCGCGGCGATAACGATACTTTCCCATTATGGTACGTACAAGAAGTTGAAGGTTATCGCACCGATGTCCGTGTTTGTAACTACATGCTTTCTTCTGGTTATTGGTATGTACATCAAATGGGTCGCAAGCAATATGAGTCAGAGCGACTTCCATTGTCATTGACGCCAGAGCAGTATGATAACGGCGTTAACGAACCTGTCTTTATCCAAGAAGTTTTTGAGGGTCCGGTTGAGTTGAAAGACGCTATCGAATTTATCAAGAGCGACAATGTAAGAACAAAGGTATCTTTGATGTCGGGCGATAAAGTTAATTATCTCCCTGCAAGAAATCTCAAGATTACTGTCGATAAAGAAGCTGTCGTTCGTAATGGCATCGTTCCGGAAAGTATGAAAGACCAGATTGTTGATGAGATAGTATGGAGAATCCCTGATGGCGTAAGTTATCTTTACAAGAACGATTTGATGCTCCTCGACTTCATGGCAAGCAACGACTGGACACGTGCCGTCTATTTTACAAGTTTGAGCGACATCAAGAATGTCTTGGGAATAGATAAATATTTACATCAAGAAGGTCTCTCTCATAGATTTATGCCTGTTGTGGCTTCTGATTATCATAAAGATGCCGGTGGCGTTTATGTAGATGGTTCATACGAATTGTTGATGGCTGACGACATCCGTTGGGGTAATTTGAATCAGCCGGATGTAGCAGTTGACCCAGAAAGCCGTCGCAACTTGTTATTTGTAAAACAAGCTTATATGCGTCTTGCACAGGCACTCGTCAACCGCAATCAAAACGACTCGGCTATAGCAGTTCTCGACAGATGTCAAGAGTTCTTCCCTGATGAGAAAGTTCCATACGATATGTATATGATGGCATATCCAGAGATATATTATCAAGCAGGAGCGATGGAAAAAGGCGATGAGCTTATCAATACGATTATTGATAACTGCATGGATAACTTACGTTATTTCGAGAGTTTAGATAGCAGATTCATACCTTATTATGCCGAGACTATCAGAGAGAATCTCGCCATGATAAACGAGATGAGCAATGTGGCAAAGAGAAACAAACGCAACGAACTCAATCTTCGATTAGATAACATGCTCGAACAAGAGTTTAATAAGTTCTATAATTTGTTTTGATGACTAAAGTCTAAAGGATAGAGAGCTCTTAGAAATAGGAGCTCTTTTTTTGTTGTCAACAGACAACAGACAACGGACAACAGACTTTGTGCACGATTGCTGAGCCTTGTACGGACACATTGAATGTGTCCAAGCATATAATATGTCAACAGACAACAGTCAACGGACAACAGATAAAGTCTCCAAGTCATCAAGTCTCCGAGTCTCCAAGTAAGTGTGACCCAAACAACTCGGTGACTTGGTGACTCGGTGACTTGGCGACTTTCTTCTTAGCATAGTACTCCATGAGAATAAACTCGGAGATACGAAGTCGCTTCTCGATTCCCAATTTCTTCCTGATATTAGACCTCGCCTTCTTCACAGAATCTATTCCCAATCCTACAATCTTCGCTGTCTCTTCAATGTTTGTCTGCATGATCGACAACAGGCAAACCTTATACTCCGTCTGATTTAACTGAGGATACGCCTTCTTGACAAACAAACTAATCTTGCTGTATGTAGTTTCTAACACATCTACGCTCGCCTCAAATGCCGTCTTGTACTGAGAACCATAGACATGCTCTTTTATCTCATTGATGTTCTGTTTCTTTCTCTTGTCATGCTCCGATTCGTTGACTTTCTTTATCACTTTGAGACTTTCCTTCATGCCTCGTTTATAGTCTTCGTTTTGCAGGCTTAGATTTCTCACCTGATTAGACAACCATCTCTCCCTTTGTTTTACGATAATGTATAAAACTATTGCAGCACACAATATTATTATGATAGCAACAAGCCTTTTGTTTAGTTTGCTCTGATAGACATTACGTTGCAATTCATAGTCGTATTTTTTCTGTATCTCATAAATATTTTGTTCCAGGTTCTCTTTGTTTATTGCATCGAGTATGGATGTCATTTCTTTCTGATAATACAAGGCGCTATCGTGTATCCCTTTTGCCGAGTAATATGATGTAAACGCATCGCATATACTCGATTTAAGATGATTGTCGTCTATAGTTTCAAAGTTGTTTCTCAACTTGTTAACATAAATTCTTGCCGAATCCTCCATATCCTGCGCAAGATAGAATGAGAGGAAGTTGAGATTATATAAACTTTCTTTTGAGATATCGTTGTTTATACTTGCCGACATATTGAGATATTTCCATGCAAGCTTAGTCTCGCCAAGTTCACTATAAATAACGTAAGCGTTCTGATATACCTGCGATTGTGTTTTTTCATCTTGCGACAGCTCAGCCATATTGATGGCTTTATCAATATGGAACAAACTGCTGTCTTTATTGTCATTTAAGTAATAATGAATTGCGAGTTTAGCATAGCTTCCCGCTTTTTCAAATTCGGTCTTAGCTAAAACAAGTGATTTCTTGTATGTCTTCAATGCCTCTTCCCAGTATGTTTTCTTGTTAAAAATATTTCCTATATAATTGTTGATTCTCCACATGTAGAGAGAGTCTTTTGTTGCTTCGGCTATTGTGAAAGCTGTTTTGTAGTCGCTTAGAGCTTTTTCAAATTCCTCCATCTCTTCATAAACACAGCCACTGTAGAGGTTGGCGTACATGCGGTATTCTGAACTTTGAGCATTGAGTGTTGGTCGTTTTGCTTTTTTGTTGAAGTAATGTTTTGCTTCAAAGATATTGGTATCATCTTTTATATTGTCGTAATTCTTGTATTTGGCTTGTACTTTTGTAACAAGATATTCCATGTATCTCTCTTCTTTAAGGAACTTCTCAGGTATGAGGATAGAATCCAAGTATATCAATGCGGTGTCGGGAGAAGTCTCCACGTACGACTGTGCCATCGACAGCATACGTGACGCAGTGTCTTGTTTTGAACAAGAGACAAGCAACAGGGATAACAATGCTATTTTAAGACATTTTTTCATTTGGTTATTTTTTACAAAGATAAGCAATAATTTATATTTCGGAAATCTCATGACAAAAAATTACGTGATTCAAGCAGTTTTTCATGTAAATATTTATATAAATCGCAGATTTAAAGTTGAAAATAAGTGTAAATTCAGTGTAAGGTGTAAAAATAAACACTACTGTTTTACAATGATATATGTTTTTAAATATAAAATAAAAGTGTAAATTGAGTGTAAAATTTCAATATGAAATAATTAGTGATGTAAATTTGCGACACTACGAACAAGATAAATTCAATGTATAACTAAATTTTTAAAGGTATGAAAAAAATAGTGTTAGCATTATTCATTTTGATGTCAGCCATGCTTACGGCAACATTCTGTTACGCCACCAATTATTCAGACGGAAAAATCGCCATAGTTATAAATGGTAGCGCAAATACTGATCAACCTCGTTCCGAAACCATCTCGGCTGACATTACAGGTCACACTCTAACAATTACCTTCAACGATAATGTGGGAATTGCACATATCGTTATTAAGGATTCCAACGGTGTCTATATAGACAGAGAAAATGTCTTTTCGACACCCGATTATGCTACCTTTATTATAGACGATGCCGGCTACTACAGAATGGACATCACTTTAAGTAATGGAGAGCAGTATTATGGATATTTTAGAGTTGAAAATTGAAAACTGAAAGTTGTAGAGTTAACAGACAACGGACAACAGACTTCGACTCTGACTTCGGTCGCTGAGCCTATCGAAACGCCGAGAGATGCTGTAGAACTTTGTCCAATAGAGATGTTTGTTGTCTCTCGAAAATTAAGAAACAGTTTGTAACAAATTAGTAATTAACAAATAAAATCAGATTAAAATGAAAAGAAAAATTTTTACCATTGCAACATTATTTGTTGCAGCTGCTATTTCAGTAGCAGTGGTTTCATGCCAAAAGGACAATGAAACACCAGAAGAGAATGTTGTGGCAAAATCAGTCAACAACGAATCAAAAGAATTGTTGAACCGCATTTATGCTTTCCAGGAATTGAAAGACAATATCAATTCAGGTAAGAGATCAGGCGAAAGCATGACATTGGAAGAATTGCGCGACGACATTGACCTTACGTTCAATTACGAACACAGCCAGCACGCGTTACCATGTTCCAACGCAACATTAGACACATTCTATGTAAGTATGCCGAAAGTAGATGCTAACGGCAATGTCTCAGCTGCAGACGCTATTGCAACCTACAATGCTTTTGAAGCAGGATTAGAAAGTCTTATGGCATCAGTTGATGACGACATGAACTTAGCCAAGAACTTCAGTATCAAATTTCCGGAAGAAGGAACAAGAAGCGGAAATGAGATTGAAGTCGTGTTTACAAGAGCTACAGAAGAAGAGAGATACCCATGGTATGCACCTTTTGAGGAAGGTGATGATTACAAATGGGGTAAAAATCTAGGTCACTGTAGTGGTGTATCAGAAATAACTGACGCTGCAGATGAGTTGACAAAGTTATTTCAATTTAAACCTGGTTCATCAATTATTTCTCCGTACAAAATTGTCTATGTAGAATATACAGCATTTGACTTTTATGGAGGAGAAGGTAATTATGATGATTTGGTTTATTACGACGGTGAACATTCTTCTGATGTTGATTATTGGTTATTTGCAGAATTTGGAGAATTTGAGGAAGAACCATGTATAATGTACTATGAGTTAAATCATTACTACAATAATATTAATAATGTATGTGTTAGACCTAATGCTCCTTTACATAATGATCCAGTTACAGGCAGACCTTATATAGAATGTATTGTAAATGATATTGAAGACGTAGTAACTAAGAATACGGGAACTTTAGGTGGACAACCATCAGTATTTGCAAAATTCCATACCCTCAAAGTTACTTACGGTTACTTGCTGCATGGAGATTCTAATAGTAATTGATAATTAACATCATTATGACTATAAACAAAATATTCAAGATAATCATGCTGCTCCTATTACACGGAAGCAGCATGGTTTCTTTTTCTCAAGAATGGCAGCACAAAATTATGATAGATTCTTTAGAATATTATCATCGTTTCCAAATTCGTCAGTTGTCTAACGGTAATTTCCTATCTCCTGCAGCACACGTATTGAGAGAAAGCACACAAGAGCCTTGGTACACGGAATCTCCAGCTGTCATTTTGATATCTGAAGATGGCGAAGATTTGGCTCGCAATAATTTTTTTCGTCCTGGATATTGTACGATATCCTATAGCTGTACCTTTGAAAAAGGTGATTATTACTATCTTTTAACAACATATAGTCCAGAGCATTTCCCAGGTTCTTTCAATCATTTTGAGAACTACGATAACCCTCCGTCCGACGCTAAATTATCATTGTTAAAATTGGATAAGGAACTTAATTTGGTGGAAAGTTATGATCATAGTTGGCCTATTGATACATACGAAGACCATGGAGGTTCATGGGAAATATATCCCAATGGATTCAGCGGTAACATATATCTTTTCACAGCTTTTGAAGAAGACGATAATATTGTTGGAGCATATTGGAAAAGTGTAAGTTTTGACAATCCTTCAAGAGGTGATGACACCTTGTTTTTCTTTAGGATGAATTTTGACGGAAAGATATTGAATCGTAAAGCCGTTGATGTCTTAGAGGGAAAAAGCTCAGCTGATACCAGAGGTCTGAGAGTTAATCGTTATCGTGGTGATCATTTTGTTGCGACGGACTCTTGTTATATATTTTATAGGATAGGAAATACAACCAATGGTACTAATGCGTCAGCTTGTGCCGAATATTATGACAAAGATTTTAACTTTATTAAGGAAAGATATTTGGTGCCAGACTATATTCCAGGATATGGTGATTATGATCTACGAAACATAACAGTCAGGCGAAGTAATCATAATACTACTTATCTGTCAACCCAAATTAGGTCTTATGAGAACCCACAACATGATGAAGATGTTCGTTTGTATGAAATAAACGATGATGTAAATTCAACATTACCGTATCTTGAAAAAGTAAAATACATTGATAGAGGAACGGAAGAGTGGGATCATACAAGTCTTTTATCATCTGTCGATTTGATTGATGATAGCACGTTATGCTATGTAACCGAATTGTATTGTGGTTTTTATACTTCTCTAGATTCATGGATTGTGATAGAACATCTAGATTATAATTTGGATACAATTTCAACTTTGTACTATGGCGTTGACAACGGAATGAGTGAGAATTTATATGATATCTTGAGAACAAAGGATGGTGGCGTGGTTATAGTTCATGGTTCAAGCTCGCTATATGAAGATTATGCTTATTATGTCGTCACCAAATTCCCTGCATCAGCTTTTGGCTTTGTCAACATCGAAGAAGCTCACGCTCATGGCTTGAAAGTCGCAGTGGCTTATCCTAATCCCGGCGGAGATGTCATGAATATAAGATCAGGTTTGCGTAATGCAGTTTTAACTGTATATGACATGCAAGGAAGAAAAGTCCATCAACAAATAATAACAGATGAAGTAACTTCAATAGACGCCTCGAAATGGAGCTCGGGAACTTACGTTTGGGAGCTTAGAGCGGGAAACGGGAGCGGGAACGGAAACGGGAGCGGGAACGAGATTTTGGAGAGCGGGAAGTGGGTGAAGTAGAAGCTGAGTTGCTGAGTTACTGAGTCGCTGAGTTACTGAGTTGCTAAGTGACTTAGCATCTTAGTAACTTAGTAACTTAGCATCTTAGTAACTTAGTAACTTAGTAACTTAGCATCTTAGCAACTTAGTAGCTCATAAACGTTTATTTTCATAGGTGTTGTTGATACGTCTCTACCAAACTTCAAAATATTCTTAACAAGAATTAACATAACATTATTAATTCCATTAACATTACGTTAAAAATTGTTAAAAACACAATAATTCCTTCACAAATATTTGACAAAAGGGTAGGGAAGATTGTAACTTTGCAGGAGAGAATTTAAAAATGTTATTTATGAAAACGAAAGAATTTTTGGAGTCGAAAGATGATCTAACTATATCTAATGAAAATAAAGATCAACTTCCAAACGGATATACTACAGAAGACTACAATCTATTGATAAACAATATCTCTATACTTTGGGTTAACGCGAAAGAGAAAGCAATAACCGCTGTAAATACAGAATTGTTAGAAGCAAATTGGCAAACAGGAAAGTATATAGTAGAATATGAACAAAAGGGAAAAGTCAGAGCAGAATATGGCAAACAACTGCTCGTAAATCTTGCAAAGGATTTGACAATAAAAAACGGACGAGGTTTTAGTCGTTCTAACTTACTATATATGAGAAAGTTTTACCTGTCTTTTCCAAAAAGTGAGACAGTGTCTCACATATTGACATGGAGTCATTATTTCGAAATACTCAAATGTGACGACCCTTTAGAAATGCAGTTTTATGTAAAACAATGTATAAATGAAGGATGGAAAGTGCGGGAGTTAAAACGTCAAATGAAAAGTTGTCTATTTCAGCGACTCGCATTAAGTGCAGATAAAGAAGGAGTATTAACTTTGGCTAATGAAGGTTATCAGGTGATGAAGCCTCAGGATATAATGCGAGATCCATTCGTACTTGAATTTACAGGTCTGCCTCAAAAGAAGAAATGTAGAGAGAATGAATTAGAGAGCGCTATAAAAACCAATATGGAACATTTTCTATTGGAATTAGGGAGAGGATTCGCATTTATCGGTCGCCAGTATCCAATCCGTATCGGAAGTCGTTTGTTTAAAGTTGATATGGTTTTTTATCATTGTATCCTCAAATGTTATGTGCTTATTGATTTAAAAAGAGCTGAAGTGAAACATAGTGATATAGGGCAGATGAATCTTTATCTCAATTATTTCCAGACAGAAATGTGTCAGCCTGATGATAATCCTCCTATTGGTATTGTGCTTGGAGCAAGAAAGGACGAACTTCTAATGGAATACGCATTGCATGGGATAACTAACCAGTTGTTTGCAGCAAAATATCAGTTGTATCTTCCTAAACGAGAGGAACTGCAAGCTCAATTAGATGCCATTCTTGGCATATAATGTTGCCAAATCTCTAACATACTATTCGTTAAGTTTGTGAAGCAAGTCACTATATTAACTCCAAGTGAACTTTAAACATCATAATCTTAAAACCTCAAAATTTCAAAATGGATTTCTGGACTTCAGGATCTCAGGGGATTAAAAATTTCAATTTTCAAAAACAATTCGTTAAGATTCGTGTCAATTCGTGGTCGGATAAGACGCACGTCCGTGTGACTCTACAGGAGACTCAAAACAGGACGTATGCGATACGTCTCTGCTAGAACTTATTGCCTCATAGTCTTCTTCCTAAAGCATAACCATATTCCGGCGATGACAAACGGTATGCTGAGCCATTGTCCCATGTCTAAAACCATATTGTCCTCAAAGGCAACTTGATGGTTCTTAATAAATTCAATCAGGATTCTTGAGCCGAAGACTACAATCAAAAAGATTCCAAGCATAAATCCTGGGCGCTTGTTTGCCATGTCTTGCTTGTAATATGCATATAAAAGGTAGGCGAATACAGCCACGCAGAATAAGGCTTCGTAAATCTGTGTCGGATGGCAGGCTGGAATGTTCTCTATAGGTGTGCCGACAGGAAAGTCTCTCACGAATTTAAATCCCCAAGGAAGTGTCGTTGGCTCACCGTAAATCTCTGAGTTCATGAGGTTTCCTGTTCTAATGAAAGCTCCGCCGATAGCAACAGGTATCACAATCCTGTCCAAAATCCATAAATATGGCTTGTTGATTTTCTTGGCGTAAATATACAAACCAATCAATATTCCTATCGCACCGCCATGACTTGCCAAACCGCCTTCCCATACATATAAGAACTTGATAGGATTGGAAAAATAATATTCTGGTTCATAGAAGAGACAGTGTCCTAATCGAGCGCCTACTATAGTGAAAATCAACATATACATCAATAACTTGTCTAACTGATCGTCGCTGAGATTTTCTTTCTTGTAGATTCTTTTCATGATATAATAACCTACGAGAAAAACCATTGCCCATAAAACTCCGTACCAGGCGATTGGACGTCCGCCTAAGAAATCGGGTAACTGAAAAACGAATGGGTCAACATTCCATACAATATAATTAAGTATCATGTTTATAAAGTTTAGCGCTTAGAGTTATAGGTTTTTGAACCATTTCTCTAAGAAATTATTTATATAGAAATTATTTTTGTTAAAATATTTTTTCAAGTCGGTATTCGGAGTGTTAACATTTTTTAAGACAAAGTCCTTTTGCTTGCAGCTGTTGAACAATCCTTTTTTAGTGAGATAGTCGGCGAGATATTCCTGTTCTGTCTGTCCTGGTGTCGGGACGAGGTATGCGCTTCTGTTTATGCGAATCAAGTCCATCAAAGATGAATAGCCGCCGCGACATATTATGTTCTTCGATTTGTTGATGAGTTCGATAAAGAAATCATCTTCGGCATGGTTGAAGAAAGTGACGTTATCGGGGATATTATAAGGTAAATCGTTCTGACTTGGTTTGGCTCTCAGTATAACAATTCTACCATCGACGCTATCGGCTTGTTTTACGATAATGCTTTCGAAGATGCTGCGTTGAGGTTCTGGTCCAGATAATATCACCAAATAGTCAATCTCTTTCTCGTCGTCATCGTAGTCGGGTGTGAACCTGCTTAATAAACCAATGTAACTTGTTTTTATTTTAGCGTCAGCAGGATGTGCTAAGATGCCCGAGAGCGAAGGTTCGTGCTGCACGTCAGGAATCCATAACTCGTCGTAGTGTTTTATGTAGTTGCGACTCATCGCGTTGATGATAGGGTAAGTCCATTTCAGCAGGTGAGGAGTCTGTATGTGAAGCTGATGCGTTATAAAGACCGAATGTGCGTTTTTGCTCCAGCATCCGAATCTGTTGTCAGAGATGACGATGTCGATGTTACGTTCTTTGACGATAGTCTCAATCTCATGATGTTCTTTCTTAAAATCCATCAAGGCTCCTGGTATAGAAGTCAGTAGCTTGAAAACCTGGGAGTTGCCTTTGCTATATATAGGGTCGAAGCCTGGCAATTTAATTATCTCAACATCAGGAAAAGCTTTTTGAAGGAAAGAAAGCGGAGCTTTGTCGGCGACGATGATAGGGTTATGTCCGAGTTCTAAAAGAGCATTAATAATAGGTACGCAGCGCGTGGCATGACCCAAGCCCCAGTTCAACGGACATATTAAGATATTCTTTCCCAACTTTTTAATTTTTTGCAAAGATAGTAATTTTTTAAATCTGAAAAACTGAGAAACTCAAAACCTCAGAACAGACTCTTATCTTCCTTTGTTCCTCTATCCCTTTATCCCTTCAAATCTTAATAAAAATTAACATAAATTATTGAATTACAATAAAATAAATTTGTATCTTTGCCTTATGAATAATCAGTTGTTATATGGCATAGCGTTGACTTTGGTTCCTGGTGTTGGTGATGTCAATGCGAAGAAGTTGATAGCGTATTGCGGTGGGGCGGAGGCGGTTTTCAAGGAGAAGAAAAAGAATCTTCTTCATATCTCTGGCATTGGCGAGCGAACGGTGGATTCTATTGTAAAGCAGGATGTTTTGTCGCGAGCCGAACGGGAATTGTTGTTCGTGGAGAAAAACAACATCAAGGTCTTGTATTATCTGAATCCGGATTATCCGAAGCGGCTTCAGCATTGTTACGACAGTCCTATAATTATATATTCGAAAGGCGTCTCTGACTTGAATGTAGAAAAAATCGTGGGTGTTGTCGGGACGCGTAATATCAGCGAATATGGTAAAATGCTTACTGAGAAATTGGTGTCGCAGCTGGCATCAGATAATGTGCTTGTCGTCAGCGGCTTGGCTTATGGTGTTGATACTTACGCTCATAACGCTGCATTGAAAAATAATCTCGTTACGGCAGCGGTTCTGGCTCATGGATTTCAGACTATATATCCTGCCGCGAATCTTGGTCTCGCAAAGAGAATCGTCGATTCGGGCGGCTGTCTCCTGACGGAATATATCAGCGGCACAGAACCCGATAGGGAGAATTTCCCGAAACGTAACAGAATCGTCGCTGGAATGATTGACTGTCTCATCGTTGTGGAAAGTGCGTCGAAGGGCGGAGCTCTCATCACAGCGGAGATTGCTAACACCTACGACAGAGAGGTTTTTGCCTTCCCAGGAAGAATCGGCGACCATTACAGCGAAGGTTGTAACAGGATTATAAAAGAACACAAAGCCAACATCTTGACTGATGTCGAGGATATTAGAAATATCATGCGGTGGTCGGAAGATAAGAAAAACTGCGCCAAACAAATGAGGATGTTCCGCGACTTCAGTCCAGAGGAAACAAAAGTGATGGAAGTGTTTGCCAATGAGGACATAGTTTATTTGGATAAGATTATAACAGAGACGATGTTGTCGCCTACGAAGATAGCGTCGATATTGCTTTCTTTGGAGTTTGACGGGGTGCTGACGGCATTGCCTGGAAAACGTTATCAAAAGTTATGATTATAAAATAAAAATATGTAACTTTGCGCAAAATATGCATAGATGCAAGAAGGAGTCGTCATTAAATCAACTGGAAGTTGGTATGAAGTTAGAAATGGCAAAGGCGAAACGGTGCTTTGTCGATTGAGAGGTAAGATACGCCTCGATGGTCTTAGAACAACAAATCCTGTCGCGGTGGGTGATAAGGTTATCTACGAGAAAGAGAATAACAAAGACACTTGCGTGATAAACAAGATTTTACCTCGCTACAATGTGATAGTGAGAAAGTCGGTCAATCTTTCAAAAGCATCGCATATCATTGCATCAAACATCGATCAAGCTATTTTGGTTGCTACTATCGCGCAGCCAAGAACTTCAACGGGTTTCATCGACAGATTCCTTGTCACGGCAGAGGCTTATCATATCCCGACGACTATTGTCTTCAATAAATGTGATTTATACGACGATGAACAAAAAGCTGCTGCTGAAGAACTTATCGCTGCTTTTGAAAAAATCGGCTACCATTCTTTTATGATTTCCGCTAAAACAGGATTCCAATGCGACGAACTCAAAGAGATAATGAAAGATAAGGTGAGTCTTTTCTCAGGTCATTCCGGAGTTGGTAAGTCGGCTTTAATCAATCGTTTGGATCCTAATCTTAATGTGAGAGTAGGAGAGATTTCCGATGTCCATGAGAAAGGAAAACATACAACGACTTTCTGCCAGATGTTTCCTTTGGATTTTGGCGGTTATATTATTGATTCTCCTGGTATCAAAGAGTTTGGTCTCTATGATATGGAGAAAGAGACTCTGGCTCAGCGTTTTCCGGAGATGCGTAACCTCATGCACGAATGTAAATTCTCAAATTGCACTCACTTGCACGAGCCTCATTGCGCAATAAAAAAAGCTGTAGAAGAAAACCTCATAGCCGAATGGCGTTATAACGACTATTGTAATATGATGGAAGATTAATCTATGAGAAGATTGCTGTCTTTTTTGTTGCTGCTATTACCACTTGTTGTTATGTCTCAACAAGATGTGACTTCGTATGTCGTCGTTTCCGATATTATGATAGAAGGTAATAAGGTGACAAAAGAGTCGGTGATTTTGAAAGAATTGACATTTGCTGTTGGTGATACTATTGACATAAATCATTTGGAAGAAGAACTTCTTTTCTGCAAGGAAAATATTCAAAATACCACTCTGTTTAATTTCGTGGAAATCAATTGTTTGGAAAACGCTGATTCTCCTAACGAATTGACGCTTCAGATAAAAGTCACTGAGAGATGGTATCTATGGCCATATCCCTACATCGCATACGCTGATAGAAATCTCAATGCATGGTATGAAGCTGATAATCTGCGTCGTTTCAGTTATGGCTTTGATGTTGAATACAGAAATTGTTTCGGACTTAAACATTCGTTGAAATTTATATTTATTTCTGGATATAATCAGAATTACGGTTTTTCATACGATATTCCGTATCTTGTTGATAAATATAACTTTGGAATAGAAGTCGGCGCTGCGTATAAGAGAGATAAGGAAGTTGCTTATATAACAGAGAACAATAAAATAGCTTATTTCAATGGCGATGATGAGTTTGCAAAACAAACGAAAAATATTTTTATAAAACCTTATTATCGCTTCGGTCATCGTAATAAATTATACCTTCAACTTGATTATAATGATACTTATTTTAATGATACTCTGAAATACCTGAATCCTGATTTTTCTAATACTCAAGGAACGCGTTTTCAATATTTTACAATATCTGCTACTTTTAAAAACGACTTCCGTGACGAGCAGAATTATCCTTTAGACGGTCATTATTTTGAAGTTCTTCTCGAGAAAAACGGACTCGGTATTTTTGAGGCAAATCCTGATGTTTTTTATGGAAAAATTACAGCTGATTTATATAAGCCAATAAAAGGTCGCTGGTATTGGGCTTCAAATCTAACTTTGAAATTATCAAATGATTACGACGCTCCATATTTCTTGAATCAAGGTTTGGGATATAAAAACGATTATGTGAGGACGTATGAACTTTATGTTATTGATGCAATGAATTTTACCTTGATAAAGAACAACTTGAAGTTTGCTTTGTTAAATCCTGTGACGAGATATTTGCCTCTGATAAAGAACGAGAGTTTTGGAAAGATTCACTTTGCGCTTTACGCGAATATATTTTTCGACTGCGCATATTCGTGGAAAGTTACTGAAAGTCATGGTTCTTTTTTAGATAACAAATTTATCTTTGGAACAGGAGTGGGATTGGATTTTGTTACATATTACGACAAGGTTCTGCGCCTTGAATATGGAATCAACGATATGGGAGAGACTGGATTGTTTATACATTTTGTGGCACCAATATAAAAATATAGTCATGAAGATTGCATTGTACGGAAAAACCTTTGGCAGTGATTACGATGGACTTATGAGAGAAGTGCTTCGTCTTTTGAAAGAAGCCTCTGTCGATATTTGGGTTTATGAACCATTTTGGAAAGACATAAAACATTGCTTTGACGAGACTGCTAATTTGCATTTTTTCAATGAATCTAAAGAGATAAGAAATAATGTAGATATGCTTTTCTCTTTTGGTGGCGATGGAACTATCTTAGACTCAGTGCCTTTGATTCAAGATAGCTGTATCCCTGTGCTCGGTATCAATACAGGCAATCTCGGTTTCTTGTCGAGTGTCTCTCCTCTGGAGTCGGAGGCGGCTGTGAGAAATATCTTGTCGAGGAATTATGAGATAGAAAGACGCTCCTTAATACAGATTAAGGATTCCGATAATATTTTCAATGGTATCAACTATGCTTTGAATGAGATAAGTATCTGCCGAAAAGATAATGGTTCTCTGATAGTTGTAGAAGTCTTCATCGACGATATGTTGCTGAACACATATTGGGCTGACGGTATTATTCTAGCGACGCCTACGGGTTCGACAGCTTATTCTATGAGTGTTGGCGGTCCTATTATGACACCTAATGCTGACAGTTTTTTGATTACTCCGATAGCAGCGCACAATTTAAGCGTACGTCCCGTCGTTATACCTGATAAAAGTGTGGTGAAAGTTAAAGTCAGGGGAAGGAGCGACAGTTTTGCCTTGGGATTAGATTCACGTATTATATTGGCAGACAAGTCGATGGAGATAGAGATAAGAAAAACAGACTTCACTTTTAACATGCTGAGGATGCCCGATAAGAACTTTTTCGAGACTATAAGAAAGAAACTTTCGTGGGGCAACGACTTGAGAAATTAATTTAAAATAATATATAATAAATTAACAAATTAATCGTAATTTTGTAGTTTATTAGACATTCGGTTTATTGGGATAAAAATCAAGAATAGAAAGAAATAATTTGATGAAAAAAAGTAAGGTTTTAAAGACATTCTTCCTCTTGGTAGCTGCTTTTTTGATGCAAGGCAAAGCTGATGCTCAAATTATTGAAGTTGGAGCAACTGGAGGCTTGTCGTATTATGTAGGTGATATAAATCCTAAGAAACATTTCTCTCAGAATGAACTCGGTTTTGGTGCTGTTGTCAGATATTACCAGAACTTTCGTTGGGCATTCAGATTCCAATATTCCAATATGAACCTTACATCCTCCGACGCTATGAGTGCGTTTCGACCAGAAAGAGACCTTTCTTTTAACAGCACTATCAATGACTTCGCTCTCATGGCGGAATTTAACTTCTTCGACTATTGGACTGGCAGCAATCGTAATTATATCACTCCATATATTTTCGCTGGCTTGTCATATTTTACATGTAATACTTCTTTGCCAAAGGGATTAGAATTAGATTCGGAAGGAAATGTCGAGCAATCTTTTGATTCTAACGGTAATGTTCTTTTTGCTGAAGAATATGAGAATATGCCTAAAGGAAGCAATTTTTCAGTGCCATTTGGTATTGGTGTGAAATATAGTGTGTTCAAGAGAATAGGAATGTCGTTGGAATGGAGGATTCATAAGACATTTACAGATGAGATTGATAAGGTCGTCGATAATTATAGTTATGAAATAGTTACGAATCCATCATTAGGAACTGAAGAACCAAAATATCATAAAGAACCGATGGGTTATAAGTGCGACTGGTTCAGTATGTTAGGCTTATCAATAACTTATAGATTTAATCTTCCAAAAAAAGATGCCTGTTATTCAGGGGCTATGAATATCCGATATTGATTTACTATGGAAACTTTGAAAGACAAAATAGATATAGAAAGATTGCCTCAGCACATTGCTGTCATCATGGATGGCAACGGTCGTTGGGCAAAGGAAAAAGGTAAGATGCGTATCTTCGGACATCAGAATGGCGTCGGTGCAGTGCGTGCAATATCCGAAGCATGTGCCGAACTCGGTGTTAAATATCTAACCTTGTACGCTTTCTCTACGGAAAACTGGAACCGTTCGCAAATAGAAGTCGATGCTTTGATGAGATTGTTGTCGAAAACTATAGCAGAAGAAGTCAAGACATTGAACGATAACGATATCCGGCTTAACGCAATAGGCGATTTGAAACGTCTTCCAAAATATAACTACGATGCCTTGATGAAAGCCATCGATGAAACCAAAGACAACAAAAGAATGACCTTGACTCTTTGTCTCAGCTATTCTGGACGCTGGGAGATAGCACAAGCGGCAAAGACTTTAGCAGAAAAAGTTAAATCGGGTGAACTTGATATTGAACAAATTGACGAGAATGCTTTTTCTAAATATCTGAGCACTAATGATATGCCTGACCCTGAATTGTTGATAAGAACAAGTGGAGAAGAGAGAATAAGTAATTTCCTTTTATGGCAATTGGCTTATTCGGAATTTTATTTCACCGATGTTTTTTGGCCCGATTTTGGCAAAGAAAATTTATATTCCGCAATTGTAAGTTACCAGAATCGAGAACGTAGATTTGGTAAGACAAGTGAACAATTAACTGACAATAAATAATGATGCGTAGATTTTTTGACAAGATATTCATTCTTATATTTTTATTTTTAGCGATAAACTCCGATGTTATTGCTCAGATTCAAGTTGGCAATGATATGTCGGATATAGATTATTCCCTGCCTCAAGAATATGAAATAGCAGGTATAACAGTCAGTGGCGTAAAATATCTCGATCCTCAGGTATTGGTGATGATATCCGGATTACAGGTGGGTGAGACGATAGACGTTCCTGGCGATAAGATTACAAATGCTATCAGAAAATTGTGGGATCAAGGACTCTTTGAAGACGTGAGTATCACCTGCGTAAATAAAATTGGAAGAAAGATATTCCTTAACATCGACTTGAAAGAACGTCCTCGTATCTCTAAATTCTCTTTTAAAGGTGTTAAGAAATCTGAAGCAGAAGAACTTAGAAAGAAGATTAACCTCACTCGTGGCGATGTCGCAACAGAGCATACATACACCAAAACTACCAGAATAATTGAAGACTACTTCTTCGACAAAGGCTTCCATAACGTCATAGTCGATGTTAGAGCTGAAAACGATACAACCCGCGATAATTATGTAAACCTAACCCTTGATATCAACAAAGGACCAAAAGTCAGAATAGCTGAAATAGTCATTGAAGGTAATGAAGACTTGACAGATAATCAAGTGCGTAAGGCTATGAAAGAAACTAAAGTTAAAGGTAATTTCGATCCTCTCGATCCTTTGGCACCTGCTGTTTATGGAGCAGCATGGGATCTCATAACTCTTAAGCCAAATAAAGCAATGGCAACATTGACTGATTATTTCTGCGAAAACTATCGTCCTCGTATCTTTAAGGGTTCTAAGTATTTGGAGAATAATTACGAAGACGATAAGAACAATATCATCGCAAAATATAATCAAAGCGGATACAGAGATGCTTATATCGTCAGCGACTCGGTTTATAAGATAGATGATAAAAACTTAGGTATCGCGATAAAATTGGAAGAAGGCAACAAATATTATTTCAGAGATATTAATTGGGTCGGTAATACAAAATACGACACAACGACATTAAACAGAGTGCTCGGTATAAAGAAAGGCGATGTATATAATAAGGAGTTGTTACAGACAAATCTTTCATACAATGAAGGTGGATACGATATCAGTTCAATTTATATGGACGATGGCTATCTTTTCTTCCAAGTCGATCCTGTGGAAGTCAGAGCAGAGAACGATTCCATCGACCTAGAAATCAGAATCTATGAAGGCGACCAGGCTACGATAGGCAAGGTCTCTGTTAAAGGAAATACAAAGACCAATGACCACGTTGTTGTACGTGAGATGTACACCAAGCCAGGACAGCTCTTCAGCAGAAGTGACGTTATCAGAACTACACGTGAACTTGCTGCTTTAGGATATTTCAACGCCGAGACTTTGAATCCTGACATCAAGCCAGATCCTACAGATGGAACGGTAGATATCGAATATGTCGTAGAAGAGACTTCTTCTGACCAGATAGAACTCTCGGCTGGTTGGGGTTATAATAAACTTATCCTTACCCTAGGCCTGACTCTCAATAACTTCTCATTCAAGAATATGTTTAAGAAAGGAGCATGGACTCCGATACCTGGCGGTGACGGTCAGAAACTTTCGTTGAGAGTACAGACTTACGGAACCCAATACCTTTATTATGGAGCTTCTTTTACAGAACCTTGGTTAGGTGGAAAGAAACCTAACGCTTTCACGGCTTCTATATATCACTCTACATACGCGACACCATACGAGAGGAGCAGCCCTAACTTCGGTACATTCAAAACAACAGGTATCTCGTTCGGTCTCGGAAGAAGACTTACATGGCCAGATGACTATTTCACCATTTATCATGGAATTAACCTGATGAGATATAAATTGAATAACTACGCTTCCGTGTTTAACTTCGGTACAGGTAATGGTTACTTCAATGTGATTAGCTATAATATCAGTGTTGGACGTAACTCTGTGAGCCAGCCAATATATCCGCGATATGGTTCGGAATTGGTCATGTCGCTCGAATTGACGCCTCCATATTCAGCTTTTACTGATACAGACTATAATGAGTTGTATCCTAATGCAGATAAAAGAGCAGAAAAAGAAGACCACATGTATCGTTGGGTAGAGTTCCATAAGTGGAAATTCAAACTCGCTTGGTACACTGAATTATACGACAAGCTCGTACTTATGACGAGAGTCCGTTTCGGATATTTGGGATGTTATGATCAAAGCATTGGTATCACTCCATTCCAGAGATTCTATCTCGGCGGTGACGGCTTGTCGAATTATAACTTCGACGGTAGAGAAATTATTGGTATGCGCGGTTACGGTAACGAAGTGTTGACACCTCATTATAATATAGACAAAAACTTCGGCGGTAATATCTTTGCAAAATATACTATGGAGTTACGTTACCCACTCTCACTCAACCCGACAGCGACAATCTATGCACTTGCTTTCGTTGAGGCAGGTAACGACTGGTTCGGAGTTCAGACATTCAATCCTTTCGATGTTTATCGTTCCGCAGGTCTCGGCGTCCGTATCTATCTACCAATGTTTGGTATGCTTGGCATCGACTGGGGTTATGGATTCGATGATGTCCCAGGTATCAACAATGCTAACAAGAGTCAGTTCCACTTCTCTATCGGAGGATCAATTGATTAATTTCTGAAAGAATTAATATTCACAATGAACCTTTTTTGAGATTATGAATTATGAATTATGAAGTATGAATTAAAATTTTAAGAATATGAAAACAAGAAAATCAATTTTATTATTAGCAGTGATGTTCCTTCTTGGAATTACTACTATCAACGCTCAACAGAATCAAAGAATTGCATACGTGGATTCAGATTATATCTTAGAGAATATTCCTGAATACAGCGATGCTCAAGAAGAAATCAACCAGCTTTCAAAGAAATGGGAAAAAGAGATAACAGACCTTTTTAAGGAAGCACAGGAAATGGATAGAGAATATCAGTCAGAGTCGGTGCTTCTTTCTGAAGACCAGAAAAGAAAGAAAAAAGAAGCTATCACAGCTAAACGTCAGGAAGCTGAAAACCTTAGAATGCAATATTATGGTCCAGAAGGAGAACTCTATACAAAGAGAGCTGAACTTATTCAGCCAATTCAGGAAAAAGTTTATAACGCAATAAATCAAATAGCTCAATTGAAAAATTACGCTTTCGTATTTGACAAGGCTTCAGGAACAGCGATGCTCTATTGCAACGAGAAGAACGATATAAGCGATGATGTGCTCGACGAAATAGGAAACGTAATGCAGACTGTCCGTCGTGAGGATAGGAAGAAAAATAATTGAAAACTGAAAATTGATAGTTGAAAATTACTATCTTTGCGCAAGAAAAAAATAAGAATAAAAAAATAAATAAAATGAAGAAATTAGTAAAAGTATTTTTCGCTATTGTATTGACAATAGGTGTTGGTTATGGTGTAAATGCTCAGTCGGCAAAATTCGCTCATGTCGATTCAGCTTCTATTATGGAAATTATGCCTGAAAGAGCAAAAGTAGAACAAGATCTTCAAGCATACGCTGCAGAACTTCAATCGGAGTTGCAAGCTATGGCAGCTGAATATCAAAGCAAGCTTCAAGATTATCAAGCAAACCAAGCAACAATGTCGAACTTGATTCGTCAATCAAAAGAAAAAGAAATAGTAGATCTTGAAACAAGAATCTCAGAATTCCAAAACAGCGCCGACATGGCATTGCAAGCTAAACAAATGGAATTAATCAATCCTCTCATCGAAAAAGTTCAAAACGCTGTTAACGCAGTCGGTAAAGAAAAAGGTTTCACTTACATTTTCGATAAAGCTGCTGGTGCAGTCGTTTTCATCGGCGACAATGCTATTGACATCACAGCTGATGTTAAAGCAAAATTAGGATTATAATAATTGATAAAGGCTAAAGACAAAAGTAAGAGCTGCTATGAATAATGGCAGCTCTTTTTTTAAAAAATAATTTCAAGAATTTTTTTGAGATACATTAATTAATTATTAGTTTTGTAGGATAAATAATAATAGTTATGAGAAAAGTTGTATTGTTAATGGTAAACCTATTAATTGGTTGTTCTCTTTTCGCTCAGAAAAAGATGCCGGAATTAAAAAATGAAGGTGTTGCACAAAGCGCAGAAGTTATGTGGACCTATTATGACTTCCAGTCTAATGCAATGTTATCAAACAGAATGTATCAAAAACCAGATGAAACCGTGGCTGTCGTATCGATGATGTCGCATTAGTCCAATCAATCTATGACAGATAGAGGAACAGGTTATAACTATTGCCTCGAAGGTGATATGTCGCAATGGGAAGATTTGCCAGATCAGCGAATTGAAGCAAATGCTACGGGTTCTGACCTTAGAACAGGTTGGCCGTCGGTGGCACGTTATGGAAATAATGGAGAAATAGTTGTTTCTCACACCGGTAATGGTCTTGTTTATTATGTGAGAGAAAATTCTGGAGAGGGTGTTTGGAACGGACCTCATTCTATTCCCAATCCTGTAGGTCTTGAAGGTCAGATGTACTCATATAGTATGGCATGGCCAAGAGTTACAACTTCAGGTGACAATAATAATATTATACATGTTGTTGCGGCAGCTCAGTATCAGGTGGATTCTGAGACAATGTCAACAGTTCAATTATATTGCCGTTCAACTGACGGTGAGAATTGGGAGGTTAAATGGTCACCTCTTTATAGCAGTGGCGAACATATCAACGCATATTCAGCTGATGACTACGCTATTTCAGCAAATGGAAACAATGTCGCAATCGTATATTGTGGTTCATTACAGCATCATGTTGTTATGTATAAGTCGTCAGATAATGGTGAGAACTGGACAAGGACAGTAGTGTGGGAAAATCCATACTATGGATGCGATTGGAATGAAGAATGTTCTATATATACAGATACACTTCAAGGACCAGCTCATTCATCATTGACGATAGATAATAATGGCTTGGCGCATGTTGCGATATCAACATATAGATATTTGCATTCCGAACTTGGAAGTACTTATAGTATTTGGATGAATCATCCTTCTAATGATGGAATTGTCTATTGGAATGAGAATCAAGAAGCACCGATTCAGTCTTCAAATGGAAATCCTCATGATGCTTTGAGATTGTGGTGGGAAACAAATGCAGGATTTACTATTCCACCTAGTGATAATGTTAGATTTTGTGGCTGGTTTCCAGGTAACGATGAAGAAGGTACTGGGTATTTAGGTTTTAATCAGAATTGTTTGTATAATGAAAATGATTATTTTTATGCAATGTTTGGTTTGTCGGCTTATCCAGCTATCGCTGTTGATCCGATGGGAAATTTAGCTGTGGCATATTCATCTATAGATATTACACGTTTTTATGATGACACAGACGACATGTCACAATATTATCACAGAAGTGTTTTTGTTAGTTACAAACCGTACAATTCTGATGAATGGAATGTTGCAGCGATAAATTTAATGAAGGATGACGAATTTGCGGATGATGAGGCAGTGATGGTAACTTCTGTTAGCAATCCTGTCAACGAGAATGAATTTTGGTTCTCTTGTTTTACAGATGAAATACCAGGTTTTTATAGTGGAAATAATGCTAATCAGTCAGTTATTACAGAAAATAAGCTTAAGGTTTTTAAAGTCGATATTTCAAACTTGAATGGAGAAGTAGATGGTTTAACGTTTAAGCAAAACGGTGAACAAGTTAGTCCTGGTAATTATCAAGTCATAGGTGATGTAGATGCATCTTATGAATTGACATTTGAACTTGATGTGATTAATAATAGCGAAGAAACAAAGAACGTAACTTGTGAGAAAGTATTGGTGTTTGGAGATGGTGAAGAATATTTTTGTTGGGGACAATGTTATGATGCAGATACGTACACTGCAAATCTAAATATAGCTCCTGGAACAACGGCTTCGTTTAGTTCTCATTTTATGCCTATTGATGAAAATGGAGATCTGATTCCGAATAGGGAAATGAAGATTGAATACCATTTTTATGATGATACTTCTGATGAGCATTATGTTTTTGAAGTATATTATAAATATCATCCTATCAATAATGATTTGTTATATGAAAGAAATAGAAATGTTGTAATTGAAGAGTTTACGGGAAGAAATTGTGTGTTCTGTCCAGGTGGACATTATGAAACTAACAGCTTGATGAATCAATATCCAGACAGAGTGTTTGCTGTAAATATTAGTTCGATAAGTAGTTTGTCTCCTCCAACATATCCTAATCTTAATACAGATGACGGTGCTATTATGACAGGAGCATTTGGTGTTACAGGTTTGCCTTCAGGTATTGTTAATAGAACAACATCTGCTACAGACATAAATGATTTTCGACCATATACAGAAGAACAGCTTTCACAAATAGCTGAAGTTAACATATCTGGGGAAGTAGATATTGATAAGGATTTTAGAACAGCAGAAATTACAGTTCACATGTATTATACTGATAATAGTTCTGTGAATACAAATTATCTGACAATTATGATGTTGCAAGATAGCATTTGGGGAAGTCAGTCGGGCGGCGATTCTAATCCAGCACAAGGTGATGAGGAGAACTATTGTCACATGCATGTGCTTCGTGACGTTATTACACCAATTAAGGGAGAACCTATAGCTCCTACAACAGAGGGTTCTTATATCATAAAGAAATATAATTACAGCATACCTGAAATTATAGGTTCACCTAATGGCGTTGAAGTAGATTTGGATAATATATATTTCTTGGCTTTTGTTTCCGAAGATTGTGATCAGTTCGTTCCATCAAATCCAATATTAAATTCAGTCATGCTTGATAACAAAGAAAACGATGATGAAAATGTCGATTCAAATTACTGGGTAGTGGATCCTTACCTATATCCGAATAAAATGGTGATGATGGCATCTTTGCATATAAATGGTCAAGAACAGAATTCTGGAAACTATGAAGTGGCAGCATTTTGTGATAATGAACTCAGAGGAAGTGCAAGACTTCAATATGTTGGCTATCCAATAGATAGATATCTTGCGTTTATGACAATATATGGAAATAATGGTGATGAACTTGTTTTTCAACTTTATGACCATGATAGTTCGGCAGAATCGGATCTAACGCACCAAGGTGGTTTAATTTTTGAGAAAAATACAAATGTGGGAAGTTTAGAAGAGCCTTATGTTTTGAATTTCGGTTCGGTATTTGTCGTGAATGCAGATTGTAATCCTAACAACGCCGGTTCTGTTAGTGGTGGAGGAACTTATTGTTTTGGTGATGTTTGTGAACTTAAAGCGCTTCCTAATGATGGTTTTGTTTTCTACAATTGGACAAAGAATAATGAAGAGGTTTCAAATGATAATATCTATTCTTTTGTAGTAGAATCGGATATGAACTTGGTCGCAAATTTCAATGTGTTTGAAGCTCCGGAAAATGTTCAGGCAACTGTTGTCGATGAACAGTCTATTAAGATAACATGGGATGCAGTAGATGGAGTTTCTAACTATCGTATATATCGTGATGGTGAGCTTCTTGATGATGTGCAAGGAACATCATATACCGACAATGATCTAGAAAGCAACACAGAATACTGTTATTTATTGTCATGTGTTAAAGATGAAGTAGAATCATTATATTCTGAACAAGACTGCGCTAAAACTGATAATGTCTCTTTGATGGAACTTGGTTACGAGTTTGGTTTGTATCCTAATCCGGTAGAAGATAATCTTGTCATTCAAGCAGATTGCCAAATAAGGGAAATAAACATATATACAATGTCAGGTGTCTTGGTTTTAAAGTGTTCTAATCCGCAAAATGATATGATAAATGTAAGTGAATTATGTAATGGCTTGTATGTAGTTAAAATCACAACAGATAAACATAATGTCTTCCAGCGATTCGTGAAGATGTGATTTATGTGATTAAGTTGGGAGGACTCAGGTTGGTTCTCCCAACTTCCTCCTGTTTCTCTCCATCTTCCTCTTCAGTCGTTCTTTCTTGTTGAAACGGTTGTATAATGTCTGAATCGGCGATATTATTCCTTTGTCGTCAGGAATCTTCTTCGGTGTCTGATAAATGACTTGTTCAATATCATCATTGACACCTTTGAGAATAAACGGTTTCTCGACAGGAATCTCACTTACGATCTTCTTTACCGTATTATAATCCAAATAAGGAAAAACATCAACTTCCTGCAACATAATGGTATCTCTTTCCATCATGATGAGATAGTTGTTAGAATTTATGCTGTCGTAATTTATAGGAAGAAGCTTGGTTACAAAACCAACGTTGCTAATCCTTAAAGTGTCGTTGTTTCTTATAAGCATAGAAAATCTTCCGTCAGAATCGGATGTTGTTCCGTAGTAAGATAACTCGCTTAAAATATGAGCGTTGGGAATAGGGGAGAGACTATCGACAGAAACGACCATTCCATTTAAAGGGAAATATCTGTTCTGAGCGTGTAATGTGGCGCAGCAGAAAAATATAAACGCCGATATTATAAGAATGTGTTTCATTAGACAAAGTGACAGAATCTTCAATAATGAACGTCCATAATGCTATTTTATTACAAATGAAGGTGATTATATTTTTAACATTTTTTAACTTTTTTGTATGAAAACGAAATATTAACTTTGCGAAATCAAATACCATTGAAATGATTTATGAAACGGAAAAATGTTGTTCGTCCGAATAATATGATTTCTGTATTTGAGAGTATAAGATATGTGAAATTATTTGATAGTAAATATAGGTGATCTTTATGAAAGGATATAATAAAAAAAACAATCATCTGAACTCTATAAGAGGAACTCAAAGGTTCACTAAGCCTTCTCAGACGATTGCTGGTGCAAATATACATATAAATACTGAAACTGCAATACTTAAATTAAAAAAACTTGCTGAAGATTATGTTGGTGTTACAGATCCTTATGGTTTTTTAACTAATTTACGTAACGCCTTAGATATTCCAGATATGGATGGCGCAAGTAAATATGGTATTGTTAGAATTCAGAAAAATGATGGAGCAGAGTTTGAAGCATCGTTAAGAATAACCAATCACAATAGTAATGCAGAAACATATATAACTCATAATGCGAATTATGAATACAGTCTTAGCATTCTTGTAAGAAAAAAATTTAAGACCAATACTTTTAAACCTCACGAGAGAGTGAGACTTGATGAATATGTTTATTATGGAAAACGAATGGCGAAAGTTGAAAATCCGTTGTCACAGATTATCGATAGCATAATTGGATTTCTGCAGACTGGCGTTTATGAAGATACAACCGGTATTGCTTTTAAGAATACTTCGCCATAAACTTCAAAACCCCAGAATATTTTATCATTCTGAGGTTTTGAGGTTCTGAGTTTCTCAGATTCTTATTTGATATTCTCAACTTTGACCTTACTGAATCTCATGGCTTTCGTCATGAATTTAGGAAGTGTCTTATAGTCGTCTCTGTTGCCGAGATTGAGGTAGATGCCGAATTTCTTCATCACAGGGACTTTGAAAGTCTCAACGAATTCAATCAATGTTCCATTAGGGTCTTCAACGTAGGTGAAGTGTCCGTTAGCGTCTCCCATGTCGAAGTCGCGGCCGCCGTCACAGACAAAAGGATGTCCTAATGCCTCAGCAGCTTCCTTGATGCAGTCCATGTTGCGGACATCGAAACAGAGATGGATGTAACCTGGGTCGCCCCAATATCTGTTTTCCAAAACCTTGACAGGCTCTGCTGATAAATTCTTTATCAACTCAATATGTGAGTCGCCCATCATGTCGGAGAGCGGTCCTTGAATTGGTTTAGAGCGTTTCAGCATCACGCGGCGTAACTCGCATTTACCACCGTTGATATTTCCTAACTCTTCAAAAGTTCCTGTCACATCGCCTACAACTGTATCGTAGTCTAATAATTTTCCGTAGAACTCAATAGATTTCTCCATGTCTTTGACACCGATAACAACGCCGTTGACGCCGCCGTTTGTCTTGTCTTCATCTATGAAAGCGTAGCTGTTTTGCTCGACTTCAAAGATGTTGTTCCATGGGTCTTTGAAATAAAAGTGCTTGAATCCGAAAGGTGAGGAGCATACTTCGCTGAGCATGGTGGCTCCGTTTGCTTTAAGATGAGCGTATGATTTATCGACATCTTTAGATTTTATCTTGCAGATATTGATGCCGTAGTCGCCAATTTGAAGTGGCTTCTCAGGATACTTTACTTTTCTTCCTTTAGGTTGCCAAATCTCGAATCCGCCGCCGCCACGAGGGTTGAAAGCGAGGACCGCACGTCTTGGCTGTGGCTTGCCGCCTGTGTATGGAAGCATGCGCTCAGCAACGCCTTCGTCGTCGAAGATCTTCATTTCAAAACCCATCACTGAGTTGTACCATTTCCATGGAGCTAACAATTCTTCAACTCCGATACCGACTTGTTGTATGCCGCATATAACTTTTTCTTTCATGACTTGATTTTTTATGTTGGAGAAATATGTTTTGAAAGTACGTAATAAAGTCTTGGCAGATACCTATTAATATGTGCCATCAATAATTCGTACTTTCCGATAAGTTTTCTGTGTTTCTTTTTCTTGATAGCTTTGACGGCGCGTTTTGCTGCTTTGTCAACGTTCAAGCCTTTTGCCTGACCTTGGTCCATTTTGCCGTAGCTCTCGCCGTTGCCGAGAAGAGCGCTCTTGCTGATGTTGGTGTTGATACGTCCTGGGATTAAGAATGTGACGCTGACGTTGTCGTATTCCAAATCCATCGATTCGAAGAAACCGAAGAGAGCGTGTTTTGATGAGCAATATGATGTTCTCAATGGGAAACCGAATAATCCGGCGAGTGATGTTGTGACAGAAATGCTTGTGTGTTTTGCATTGACTATTTCTTCGCGGAATTTCTTGATGAGATATACAGCGCCCCAATAGTTGATTTGCATAATTTTTTGGTCAGTAGCGAAATCGGTGTCGAAAGCTTTGGCGCGTTGTGAGATGCCAGCGTTCAAGACGAAAAGGTCGATGCCAACATTATGCGATTTCACGAACTCGACCATATTGTCGATACTTGAATAATCGGCGAAGTTGCTTTCTATGGTATAGACTTTCACGCCGTTTGTCTCGCAGGCTTTCTTTGTTTCTTCAAGTTGGTCTTTTCCTAAACCTGTCAAAAATAAGTTGCAACCTTCTTTTGATAGTTGCTTCGCAATCGCTGCTCCAATTCCAGAGCTGCCTCCGGTTACGAGAGCGTATTTACCGTTAAAATTTATCATAAAATCATTTCGTTTTCAAAAGCACAAAAATAGGACTTTTTTTCATAATTTAAATCAATGATATGGTTTTTATTTTAAAATGTCTTATTTTATCTTTGAGACTGAATATTACTTTGACGAATATTTTCGTTTCAAAAAATGATAAAATATTTTACAAAATCTATTTGAAATAGTAAATATATTTACTAATTTTGCGGAGGAAAAAATATTTATGTTATAATCAATAAATAATATTAAAATGGAAATTTTTGAAAGAATAGCAAAAGACTCAGGAGGTCCGATTGGACAATACAGAGACCGTGCTCACGGTTATTTCGTCTTCCCAAGATTGGAAGGTGAGTTAGGTCCACACATGCGTTTCAACGGTGTTGACGTTTTGAACTGGAGTTTGAACAACTACTTAGGATTGGCAAACCACCCAGAAATCAGAAAAGTCGATGCAGAAGCAGCAGCAAAGTGGGGTATGGCATATCCAATGGGTGCTCGTATGATGAGCGGCAACACTCGTCTTCATGAAAGATTGGAACAAGAACTCGCTGACTTTGAAAGAAAAGAAGCAGCTTACGAATTTAACTTCGGTTATCAAGGTATTGTTTCAACTATCGACGCTTTGACAACACGTCACGACGTTATCGTTTTTGACTCAGAAGCCCACGCTTGTCTCATCGACGGTAAACGTCTTCACTTAGGACAATCATTCCATTTTAAACATAACGATATTGAAAGTTGCGAGAAAGCTCTCAAGAGAGCAACAGAAATAGTTGAAAAAACTGGTGGCGGTATCTTGCTCATCACTGAAGGTGTATTCGGTATGACAGGCGCTCTCGGTATCTTAGACCAAATCGTTGAATTAAAGAAGAAATATCAATTCCGTATCCTCATCGACGACGCTCATGGTTTTGGCGTTATGGGACCAACAGGTCGCGGTACTTCAGAACACTTCGGCGTTATGGATGAAATCGACCTTTACATTGGCGCTTACGCTAAGTCAATGGCTATCATCGGCGGTTTCGTAGCAGGTCCTAAATACGTTATAGATTACTTACGTTACAACATGCGTTCACAGATGTACGCTAAATCATTGCCAATGCCAATCGTCGAAGGTTGCTTGAAGCGTCTTGAAATTATCCGCAGTGCAGAAGGCGACGAACTCCGTAAGAAATTATGGACTGTCACACGCGCTTTACAAGACGGTTTCCGTAACTTAGGCTTTGAAATCGGACCAGCAGAAGCATGTGTAACACCTATCTTCTTGCCAGGTAATGAACAACAAGCAGCACAAATCGCAAAAGACCTTAGAACAAATTACAAGATTTTCTGTTCTATAGTTACATATCCGGTTATCCCAAGAGGTATGATTATCTTCAGAATTATCCCTACAGCGGTACATACATTGGAAGATGTTAACTATACTTTGAATGCGTTTGCCGATGTCAAGAGAAAACTTGCTGAAGGTAAGTACGACTCTGACGAAATGCCGAATATGGCAATTTGGTAACACATTATTAATATGGTAAGCTATTTTAAAGATAAAGTTATAATCGTGACAGGAGCCAGCTCTGGAATAGGACTGGCTTCTGTTAAAAAATTCGCTTCCTTAGGAGCGAATGTAGTACTTGCAGCACGCTCTATCGACAAGCTTGAATCGATAGCTGCTAACATGAAACAGGAAAAAGTACTTTGTGTAAAGACTGACGTCTCGCGAGAAGAAGACTGTAAGAATCTCATCGAACAGACTGTTGCTCGTTTCGGAAAGATTGATATCCTTGTCAACAACGCTGGCATTTCTATGCGCGCTGTTTTTAAAGATATGGAGCTCGATGTGATGAGGTCGTTGATGGACACCAATTTCTGGGGAACTGTCTATTGTACGAAATACGCCTTGCCATATCTCTTGGAGAGTAAAGGCAGTGTAGTAGGGGTTATCTCCACTGCTGGTTATGTTGGACTTCCAGCTCGTACGGGATACTCTGCTTCTAAGTTCGCAGTGCGCGGATTCTTAGAAACGCTGCGTATAGAACATCTCTACGACGGACTACACGTGATGATATTTGCACCAGGATTCACATCATCAAACATACGTAACGTTGCATTGACAGCCGACGGCTCGCCACAAGGAGCAACGCCTCGTAAAGAGGAAAGAATGATGTCGGCAGAGAGAGTCGCTAATATATTGGCAAGAGGACTCTTTAGAAGAAAAACCAAAATGGTTCTGACACCTCTCGGCAAAGCAACTTTGTTCGTAAGCGGAAGAATGCCTCACGTGACAGATAAAGTGGAATACAGAATGATGGCTAACGAACCCGATAGCCCATTGAAAAAACAATAAAAAAAGTTATGCTTTTAATAAAAAAAATTGCCGTTTACATTAATATACTCAATTGTTCAATAATAAAATATTTCGCTAAGGAGCTGAGCAGAAACGACATCAACCTCACGCCAGAACAATATTTGGTGATGGATATTTTGTGGGATGCCGGAGTGCTCTCGCAACAAGCTATCGCTGACATCATTCAGAAAGATAAAAACTCGGTGACTAAATTCATCGATTCTTTAGAGAAAAAAGGACTCGTCTATAGAGCCGTAAATAAAAAAGACCGTCGCATCAATGACATTATTGTGTCGGAAGAAGGTATGAAACTTAAATCCAAGACCACAGAGGTCGCCATCAATATGATGAGAAATGTCTTAAAAGATATTAAGGAGGAGGACTTGATTTCTTTCGACAAGGTGATGAACCAGATTAAGAGTAATATTGATAAGGCAGACAATTCTCAACAACATGATAATGCATAAAAAAAACTCGACTGATTAGTCGAGTTTTTTTCCCTTTTAACGAATAAAAAATTAATTCTTAATCTTCGACGATAGCATCGTTTGGACATGCACCAGCGCATGAGCCACAGCCAACACATGTGTCAGCGTCAATTACATAAATGTCGCCTTCAGAAATAGCACCAACTGGGCACTCATCGATACATGTGCCACATGCTACACAATTGTCTAAAATTTTATAAGCCATATTTTTTTAATTTTGAATTATTTTGCAAAGATATAAAGATAATAGGTATATGCTACAAAAAAATAAAAAAATA
>JAFTUF010000057.1 GCA_017466405.1 Bacteroidales bacterium | reverse complement strand
AGCGAGCTA
The DNA here is from genome assembly GCA_017466405.1 of Bacteroidales bacterium. GTDB lineage: Bacteria > Bacteroidota > Bacteroidia > Bacteroidales > F082 > Limimorpha. The sequence continues at coordinate 23,694 of JAFTUF010000057.1, read as the reverse complement.
TGTGATTGAAAGAAAGGCAAAAAGATTCCAAAGAGAAACATAAAGCACGCAAAAGTTTTTATCATGATTGTCAAAATTTATTTAAACGTGGAATTTATAGAAGTCCCCTTTACATCACTTCTTTTACGATTTCCTCAATCTCTTGTCGGCTGATAGTTTCCCGTTCGGCTTTATCGTAAATAGTTAGAAGATAATTCATTGAGCAAGTCCTCCGCATCCATTAATTCGCGACCTTTTAAACGAGCTTCCTTTATTTCCAGAAGTCCCGCTCGGATAGCGTCGAGGATTTCCTGCTTCTCGATATAATCTTTTTCTTGTTCCATAACCGGATTTTGTAAACTGTTTTGCAATAAACCGTGATAAGACGGCTCAAAAGTAAATTTTATCGTTTTCATAAATTTCAGGTTTTAAAATTATAGCGCAAAGATAATAAATTCTGTTGTAAAAAGCAATGCGGAAATGGATTTTTATCATAATAAGAAATAGTTTTGAATTTATAAAATAAAATTAAAATGTATATTTGTGATAAATAATAGACTTCTTAATCAAAAAGAATAATTTTGATGCAGCATTAATGCTGTTATTTCGTTTCTTATAAAGAAATGGATAAATACTAAGGCTATGAAACAAATCTTTACATTATTATTCAGCTTTTTAGCTATGACATCATTCGCGCAGAATGAGATGAAAGAACTGAAAGCTCGTCTTGTTGACGAGGAGAACGCACCTGTTCAATTCGCTAACGTCTCTCTGAAGATGGCTGACAACGACAGTATCATAGCCGGCACTTCTTCTGATGAAAACGGCAACTTTATACTGAATGTTGAGGATGGTAAATATATTCTCATGACTTCAGCCATCGGTTATGAACGTCTTTCGATATATTGCCGTCCTGCCGACCTCGGAGAGTTGAAGATGCCTCGTACTTCAGAAATGTTGGATGCGGTTACAATAGAAGGATCTCGCATAGAAGAAACACCACAGAATTTTGTCATTCTTCCTGATCCGACGGAAGTTGAGAGTTCTGGAAGAGGATTGAACTTCCTTAATATGCAGCAGCTTCCTGGATTGGATGTCAACGTGGCGAAAGAGACAATCACAATTGACGGCGGAACTCCTGTCTATCAAATCAACGGCAAAGAGGTTTCATATCAGAGATTTATCAATGTCAGTTCAGACAAGATTAAACGCATAGAATACAGCAACAATCCTGGAGTACGTTATATGGATCGTGGAGCTTCTGGTGTTATCAATATTGTTTTGAAAGAGGTTGAAGACGGCGGTTCAATCGTCGCTAATGGCAAGACAGCTTTCACAACAGGTTTCGCTGACGGTTATGTGATGGGAACATACAACAGAGGTAAATCCGAAATCATGCTGCAATATAATATCAGTCACCGTAACTACGACGATGTTCCTTACGAAATGACAGATAAGTACATCAATGAAAAAAGAATGGTGGAACGCAAGCAGACGATGAATTTCCCTTTCTATTATACAACCCACAACATTATGGCGGATTATACTTATAGAGCCAACGACAGCACGTTTCTTATTGTGTCATTGCGTGACAACATCGACAACAATAACTGGAACGGAAACGGAATGATGATAGAAACCGACAACGGCATCACAGATACAATGAACATGAACGAAGTAAGAAAATGGAAAGGCAACATGCCATCTCTCGATTTGTATTTCAGTCGCCAGATGAAAAACTATCAGAAGATAGAATTAAATTTAGTAGGTCAATATTCGACTTCGTCATACGAAAATAACCTGACATATAAAACCGACACTCTTGTTGAAGAATATCCGACATATACGGAAAATTACGGATACGCTGTCAGCGGAGAAGCGATGTACACCAAATCGTTCGATTATTCGGAATTATACCTTGGATTACAATATCAGCATAATTTCGCTTATAACGATTATGTGGTTTATGATGAAACTACATCAATGAACAAGGATAATGTATATGCCTACGCACAATATGTCACCATGTTAGGAAAAAGGGCAAGTCTTATTTTAGGAACCGGAGCGAAGGTGTTTGTCGTGAATGACGGTTTGAATACATTGAGTTATGTCAGGAATTTAAGTACACTCAGATTGAATTACATGATTAACAGAAAAATGTCATTGTCGGCAGTAGCCAGTTTGACTCCGAGTCTGCCTTCGTTGGCTTCACTTTCAACAGTTATGCAACGCACCGATAATGTTGAGGCAAATGTCGGCAATGCGAGTCTGAAACCCTATAATATCTTATCTGGAAGATTGCAACTCAAATATAATACCCAGAAGATTTTATACGCAAGAGCTACTGTTGGGTATACGCATCTTTTCAATCCTATAGTATATACATACCATTACAATCCTGAATTTGACTTGTTCATCAATTCACCTCACAACAGCGATTGTTACAAAAGCATATATCTCAATGCTGAGATTGGAACAAAAAAACTGTTTAAGTTTCTCAACATATCTCTCTACGGTAATTTAAAAAGAGATGAATCTAAAGGCATTGATTTTCATCATGAGAACGTCAATTTCTATAGCAATGTTGAAGTGCAGGCAGTTTGGGAAAAATTCAATATAGGCTGTGACTTCGACATCACTCCGCACATATCATTATATGGAGAGACGTTGACTTATAGTGAGATGTCGCAGGATATTTACGCACAATACAAGTACAAGGATTTGTATGTTACTCTTACATGGTGGTGCCCATTCAATAAAGATGGTTTTAAATATCAAACAGAAGGACTCTCGGAAATACATCCTTATAGACACGCCAATTGGACCGCGAACAACGGTAATATGCTCTCGTTAGGTCTGTCATGGAAAATCAATTACGGAAAATCATTCAAGAAGGTTCAGAAGTCACTCAGCAACGGAGGTTATGACAACGGAATGGTTAAACCGGGAGAATGATGTGGAGATTCGCTATATCTCCACATTGTTTTACAACATAAATCAATACAACAAACCGAACATCCATAACGGGATTCTGTTACCGCTGACTGTTTGATAACAAATAATTTTAACGTGAGTTCGATATAAAATTATTCATTAAAAATTAATAATATAACGATATTTTTTTGTATCTTCAAAGTACTAACAATAAGAACAAAACATTATGTTATACGACAGCAAATAGTCCTGTAAGGACGTAAGACAACAGGCAGGTGTGAAGTGGAACGGAACGCCTGTTATACGAGGGCGTTCCATCATCCAAGTCCCGTAGGGACGACAGAACTTAGTTTGAAATTGTGAGGTTTAAAACTGAAAATTGAAGGGTGCTGGTTATTCTGTCGCGCCTACAGCGCTCAGATTGGTCTTGCTGTATTTTGAGCAGGGATTCCGCTAACGCTCCATCACCTGCCTATTATCTGTCACCCTTTCAGGGTTAGATTTCATCTGATGAAGATTATTGTTTGATTATTTGATAGTTCCTTATATCAAATTCACGTTAATTTTATAAAAACGCTTTTGGAAAAGTTTTTTTTAATATAAATTTAACTTTTGTGAAATTGTTTTTAGAAAAGATAATAAGGATAATAATGAATCTGAAAATTATTCTTAATCAATTTTTTTTACACCTGCTGTCTAATTTTTTTACACTTTATTTTACTGTGATTTTAAAATTGTATTAAAATCAATGACTTATGATTATGGCATGGCTTTGGCACAATATAAAAACAAATTATAATTACAATGTTGAAATATAGTAAAAGAACGATTTTTATTTATTTGGTGTTAAATTTTTTGACACTTCGGCTCGCTGCGCAGTCGCTTCCCATGACTATGGACGACTGCATGGCTTACGCCGTGGAACATTCTACACTTGTGGGAAAACGGGCTAATGCCTTGGACAACGCTCGCCATGAATATAACTCATCGGTGGCATCGTTGTTTCCTTCCATCTCGGCAAATGTTGCCGGCGCTTCCAACTTCGGTCGCTCCATCGACCCGGAAACGAACAGCTACACTAATGTGTCAACATTCAGCAACTCTTACGGAATAACAGGTTCTATGCCTTTGTTCGCTGGACTTCAAGGTGTTAACACAGTGCGTGCAGCTAAGGTGGCTCGCGAGAGAGGCGCTCATGAACTGCAGATTACACGCGACGAGGTGGCGATGCAGACTATGAAGGCATATATCGATGTGTTATATTATATAGGTACGACAGAAATAGCAGCTCAGCAGCTTGAAGACAGCCGTCTTTTACTTAAAGAGGTTGAGAAACTTTATGAGATTGGACGTAAGAGCGCGGCCGATGTCGCGGAGGTGAAATCGCAGGAAGCCAATTACGATTATCTTCTCATCGAACAGCAGAACAACCTGACGCTCGCTAAGATACGTCTGCGCGAACTGATGAACTATCCTCAAGACGAAGAGCTGGTAATTGTCGAGGATATAAAGGCGGAGTTCGTCAATATGCTGACACCTATTGATGAAGTCGTGGAATATGCCTTGAATTATAATGACAAGATTGTCTCCGCTGAGTTAAACACTTCTTATTACAGACATAACTATAACAGAGTCAGAGGTAATTTCTATCCATCGCTTTATCTTTACGGCGGATATAACACGAGTTATTTCGTCAATATGGAGAATCAGGCGGCATACGATTCTTTCTTGAATCAGTTTAGGAATAATATAGGTTCGTATGTGCAGCTCGGACTTTCCATCCCGATTTTCTCCGGATTGAATCGTCGTACCTCGTCGAAGATGGCGCGTAACGCATGGCGTGACGCAGAGCTCGACTATGCGGAAGTGCGTAATGCAGTGGAGAGCGAGGTGACGCAGTCGTATCAGCAGATGAAAGCCTACGCGAAACAATATGTCTTGGGACAGAAGAAGTTGGAAGCGGCGCAACTTGCCTACGAGGGAATATCAGCCAAGTTTGAAAAAGGACTCGTCACTGCCATCGACTTGCAGACAGCATCGACGACATTGCTACAAGCCAAGTCGGACTGCCTGCGCTCACGACTTCAATACATCATAGAATACAGAATGGTGGAATATTATAAAGGAGGAATGTTGGTCAACGGACAACAGACAACGGACAACAGACCTTGAGTAAAATGAATGAAATAATATTGTTAAGATAAATAATACTAATGACTATGTGGACGAAGACTGTTGTCTGTTGACCGTAGTCAGTTGACAAAACAAAGAATCATGGATATAAAACTAGAGAAAAAAACAGGATTGAAAGCGGTCTTTCAGAAGAAGAATCTTCCGTATGCTTTCGCAGGATTGATGGTTGTGTTTATTGCTTGGCTTATCTTCAGGGATAATTCGAGTACGTTGAGAGTGAACTCTGCCACTGTGGTGACAGCCCTCGTGGAGCGAGGTGAGTTTAATGATTATGTGCGTCTTACGGGAACGGTGCAGCCCATCACTACGGTGCAGCTCTCGCCATTGGAGTCGGGAGTGGTGGAGCGTATCGTACATGAAGAAGGCACCAAGGTGAAACGTGGCGACGTGATATTGGAGATGTCGAACAACTCGCTCTCGATGCAGATATTACAGTCGGAGGCTGACCTCGCCGAGAAGCAGAACATCTTGCGTAACACGCTCATCTCCATGGAGCAGGAGCGTCTTTCCTTACGTCAGGAGAAGCTGCAGTTGGATTTGGAGGTGAATCGTCTGCAACGCACATATCTTCAAAACAAGGAACTTTATGAGAACGATCTTATCGCCAAGGAGGATTATCTTCAGTCGAAGGAGAATTACGAACTCGCTGTGAACAAACGCGCGCTCATTCTTGAACGTCAGAAGCAGGACTCCTTATATCGCAGCTCGCAGGTGAAGCAGATGGAAGAGAGTCTCAAGTCGATGGAACTGAATATGCAGCTCATTCGTGAGCGTGTCGATAACCTCAAGGTGAAGGCTCCTATCGACGGCGAAGTCGGTATGTTGGAGGTGGTTCTCGGACAGTCGCTCTCGCAAGGCATGAACATAGGACAGATCAACGATTTGTCGGCTTACAAGGTGCAGGCTCAAGTTGACGAGCATTATATCGACAGAGTGACGACAGGCTTGACGGCATCCTTTGAACGTCAGGAGAGTAAGTTCGAGATGATGCTGAGGAAGGTGTATCCGGAGGTACGCAACGGACAGTTCAAAGCCGATTTCCGTTTCTCCGATAACGTGCCGGAAAACATACGCAGCGGACAGACTTATTATTTAAATTTGCAGTTGGGACAGCCTACCGATGCAGCGATAATACCGCGTGGCTCGTTCTTCCAGAAGACAGGCGGCAGATGGATTTACGTCGTTGACGAAAGCGGGGAGAAGGCTTACAAACGCGAGATACGCATCGGACGACAAAACCCTCAATATTATGAGGTCTTGGAAGGCTTGAATCCAGGCGAGAAAGTTATAACATCATCGTACGACAACTTTGGTGAAAACGATGTGCTCATTTTGAAATAATTAACAATTAACAATGTACAATTTACAATTGTAGGGACGCGTCGAACACATCAATAAAAATAAATAAGAATGAGATTGACACGTCTGGGAAATTGAAAATTAAACAAGAAAATAATAAATCATGGACAAAGACAGTTGACTGTTGTCTGTTGACTGTTGACAAAAATTAAAAATCATGTATATCAAAAACTTCATCACATTATTACGCCGTTACACGACATCGTCAGTGTTGAATGTCGTGGGAATGTCGGTGGCTTTCGCTGCCATCTATCTTATTATGGTTCAGGTGAAACACGACCTTTCGTTTAACAATGTTATTCCTAATTCGGAAAATATTTATAGAATGGAACTTCCAGATTGGTACGAAGAAGGCAAATGGTCAGAATATTGGAACAGACAGACTCCCGATGAGTTTTGTTATTCAATTCCTGAGATAGAAGCAGCTGGAAGCATAATAACTTATCCTGTCCCAGAAAAATATCTGCCATACGATTATTCCATCAAGCGTAATCAAACCATCGATAATATCAGGATAAAGTTATCGCAAGCTGAGCGTGAAGGTCTTGAGGTGTTTCCTTTTGAATTTGTTGAAGGTGGTTTAGATGACTTCGTATCTGAAGGTGACTTTATCATCTCTGAAGAAGTGGCAAAGAAATTCGATCTTAAAGTCGGTGATGTCTTGAATTTAGGTCGAGGTCTCGCTACAGATCAGACTCATAAAATTGTAGGCATATTTAAAAACTTTCCGAAACCGAGTAATATTGCAGTGTGCGAAGGATGGGCTTGTATGGAACCTCAGGATGAAGTGCCTAATAGTAACTGGGGTTATTCTTTCTATGTAAGATTAAAAGATGGCATGTGTCCAGATGAGGTGACGGAGAAAATGATAAACCAGTTTGTTGAATCATTGCGAAAAGATGGTAGTTCTGAAGAAGAGATACAACAGAATATGAAACGTATCACGCCTCGTCTTAATCCTTTGTCAGAGCTTTATTTTGCTGAAGATATTAACTCGTCGGGTTTTAAGGGAAGCCGCTCAACGACTCGCACTTTGATATCAATTGCTGTCCTCATCCTCGTAATCTCTTTTATCAACTTCATCAATTTCTTCTTCGCCTTGATACCTGTTTGCATCAAAGCAATCAACACATATAAAGTATTCGGTGCGCCTACATCTAAGCTGCGTCTTAACATAATGTTTGAAACATTGGGACTTACATTATTATCCATCTTAGGTGCGATGGTAATTGTCTTCACTTTCGCAAATACTCCTTTGTCGGAATATATTTCGACATCGGTTGCTTTGAGAAATAATTGGGAATTAGCATTGACGATGATAGTCTTCTTGATGATATTTGCTGCGATAGTGAGTCTGTATCCTGCTTTTTATATCACAAAGTTCAATCCGGCTTTGGTGATGAAAGGCTCGTTCCAAGCCACGAAATCTGGAAAGATCATGCGTTATTCGTTGGTCGGAATACAGTATGTGATTTCTATCTCGTTGATAATTTGTTCTTTGTTCATTCAAAAGCAACATAAATACATGCTTAAATATGAGATGGGATTTGATAAGGAAATGTTATATGTCATTGAAGTGCCTCATTCTGCACTTGGAACAACAATAGAGATGGACTATACTAAACGCGACGCTCTGACCGACAAGCTCAAACAAAATCCTAATATCATTGATGTGACTTACGGCGACGGGACATTCGTCAACTTCGTACACATGGGATGGGGTAGAGACTATAAGGGTCAGGTTATTAATTTCATGTCATATCCTGTCTCATGGAATTTCTTGCAAATGATGGGAATCAAGATAGAAGAAGGTCGTGACTTTATGCAGTCTGATGAAAAGTTACTTACTGGTGCATATATCTTTAACAGAGAAGCCGCCGACAGATTTGGTATTGATTTGGAAGCGCAAATTAAAGCACATACTAACGAACTTACTCCTGTCGTAGGAATCTGTGAGAATTTTAATTTTCAGCCGCTTCAATATGATATAGAACCTTTTGCGTTTGTAGTTTTCGGACAATATGGATGGCGTCATCCTAACCAAGCGTTCATACGCGTGGCGGCAAATACCGACTATAAAGAACTTAGCAAATATGTTAAAGACATCATTTCTGAATTTGCTCCTTATGTCTCTGTTGAGCAAAACGAACTCAAATTCTTCGATGATGAGCTCGCGATACAGTATCAGACTGAAGACAAACTCTCCACGCTCGTTACCATGTTTTCGTTCCTTTCCATAATAATCTCAATAATAGGGGTCTTTGGCTTGGTGCTGTTCGAAACTCAGTATCGTCGTCATGAGATAGGAATACGTCGTGTTCACGGAGCATCGGCGGTTGGAATATTAAAGATGTTCAACAAGAAATATCTTTACATCGTGGCAATATGTTCCGCAGTGGCGATACCAATTAGTTATTTCATCATCGACAGATGGATGCAGCAGTTTGTCTATCGCACTGAGATGTCGGTATGGGTTTATGTCGTGGCGGTTCTTGCGATAACGATAATCACAGTGGTGACTGTCTCGCTGCGCTCATGGAAAGCCGCGAATGAAAATCCGAACAATGCAATTAACAATTAACAATGTACAATTTACAATTGTAGGGACGCGTCGATCACACCATTGAAAATAAACAAGAATGTGATTGACACGTCTTAGTAATTAACAATGTACAATGTACAATTGTAGGGACGTATCGCATACGTCCTATAAAGAAAATTGAAAAAAATATAATAATCTATATGAATAATTAATTTATTTCGTTAAATTTGCAATTTATTATTTTACAGATATTTACAATTTCTATTCTTCCTATAATATCCGTCCGAGAAGTTTGATGCTAAAAGTGAAGTTTGAGATTTAGAATAATTATTTACATCACTTCTTTTACAATTTCCTCAATCTCTTGTCGGCTGATAGTTTCCCGTTCGGCTTTATCGTAAATAGTTAGAAGATTGATTTCTCCTTCGTTAACAGACGTGATTATGGTATAAGTGATAACCCTCGCTCCGTGACTTTTGCCACGACCTTTGGATTTTATCGCCATTCTGACTTTGCGCAAGCCATTTCCTAAATCAGTTCCAGATTCTGGATTTTCTAATAGTTCGGCTTGTAAGGTTTCCAAATCGTTCTTAAAAGAATGGTATTTCTTGTTGAGTCGTTTTGCTTCTTTTAAGAAAATGTCAGATGGTAATATCTTATAATTCATCTATAAGTTGTTGAAGCGTTATACCTTCTTTCCCATTTTCCTTGCGTTCCTTTATTTCCAGAAGTCCCGCTCGGATAGCGTCGAGGATTTCCTGCTTCTCGATATAATCTTTTTCTTGTTCCATAATCGGATTTTGTAAACTGTTTTGTAATAAACCGTGATAAGACGGCTCTAAAGTAAATTTTATCGTTTTCATAAATTTCAGGTTTTAAAATTATAGTGCAAAGATAGTAAATTCTGTTGTAAAAAGCAATGGTAATTTGTCTTTTGTTGAAATTTATCTTACTCGCATTTTGACATTTGAACAATGTAGTATATCATGGTGATTAGAAGTCCTAATGTCAAGAAAATCACAGGAACCATTGTCGCTTTTATACCGAATGCACTACATGTGAAATGATATGTGATGTATGCAAAAATAAGCATTGCTATTATTTTTGAGGATCTGCAGCATTTTATTCCTAATGAATAAAGTTGGTGGCAGTTGTCCTCATTGACTTCAATAGGGTAGTTAAAGGCATGTGGATATTTTTGCATAACACTCAATCCGATATAGATAATCACACCTAAGACTGGCACAGAATTAAAACTATCTTTATTTCCGTATCCGTCAATTTCACCGAGGATGTTAATGTGAGTCGGAATAATCTCAGGGAGTCTGCTATATATGATATACGGAAATATCACCATACATATAGTGATTAACAATCCTAAAAGTTCAACGATTTTCCCTCCAATAGTCGGGACGATTTTGATGACCGGTCTTTTCATAGTTGTAATTTTTATTTTATATAAACATCGTCATGTAAAGAGGATAATATATTGTGCCAATCGTTTAGTTTGTTGATAATATTTCTTTTAAGCATAACATTATAACTTTTTTCCAGTGTTTGAAGTGCGAAATTACAACTTTTTTTCAATTATGTTCAACAATATTCTGAACATAAACTGTATCATTTTTTTACACTGTATGTCTAATTTTTTTACACTTGTTTCAAAGGTTGTTTTTTAAATGATTGATAACTAATCATATCGAATTATGGCATATATTTGGCACGATATCAATTAACAATTAACAATGTACAATTGTAGGGACGTATCGCATACGTCCTATAAAATGAAAAAAATTAAAAATTAAATAGAAAATTGGGTTTAAGGTTTAATGCTTAAGGTTTAAGGTCGAATGTCGATTAACTTTTAAACTTAAAACTTACAACTTTAAAACTGCTCTAAACTTTAAACCTTAAACTTTAAACTAAAGTGTTATGTTAAAAGTAGAAAATTTAAAGAAGAGTTTCTTCACAGAAGAGATTGAGACCATCGCGTTGAATGGTGTTTCATTTGAAGTTAAAGAAGGTGAATTTGTCGCTGTTATGGGTCCTTCGGGATGCGGCAAATCTACATTGTTAAACATTTTGGGATTGTTAGACAACCCTACCGGCGGCAGTTATTCTCTGCTCGGACAGGAGGTGGCTAATCTGAAGGAAAAAGACAGGACGATGTTCCGTAAGGGTAATATCGGCTTTGTGTTTCAGTCGTTTAACCTCATCGACGAGCTCACCGTCTCCGAGAATGTCGAGTTGCCTCTTATCTATATGGGAGTGAAGTCGTCGGAGCGTAAGGAACGTGTCGCCAAGATATTAGACAGGATGAACATCTCTCACAGAAGCGAGCATTTCCCTCAGCAGCTCTCCGGAGGACAGCAGCAGCGTGTCGCCATAGCACGAGCCTTGGTGTCGAATCCTAAACTCATCCTTGCCGACGAACCGACGGGTAACTTAGACTCCAAGAACGGTCTCGAGGTGATGAGCCTTCTTCAAGAACTCAACAGAGAAGGAACGACCATCATCATGGTGACACACTCACAACACGACGCCACATTCGCCACAAGAACCATCTGCCTCTTCGACGGCAAAATCGTGACGGATATTTCGAATATACTGTAATTCAAATTACAATTAACAATGTACAATTAACAATTGTAGGGACGTATCGCATACGTCCACCAATGGAAAATTGAAAGTTGAAAATTGTAGGGACGTATCGCATACGTCCACCGATGGAAAATTGTAAAATAATTAAGCAAAACATTAAAATGCACAAAGTATGTTGACTGTTGACCGTTGTCTGTTGACTTAATAAAAACTAAAAGTTAAAAAAATATGATTGCAAATTATTCGTTTCGGTATTTGTTGAAGAACAGGGGCAACTCGGTTACAAGGGTGGTGTCTCTTTCATTAGGGTTGATAGTGGCTGTTCTTATATTCTCTTTTGTAGGTTTGAAACTATCGTATAACAGATTCTTCCCCGACAAGGAGAGAATATATCAGGTGTGGCAGATGTCTCCTCATTTCAGTGGCAACGGAGTCATCAGTAGTATGGTCATGCCTCTTGCTCCAAGCATGGCTGCCGACATACCTCAGATCGAGGCTGCTGCTCACTATTTCGATAATCTGCTGCAAGTCACTCATAACGGCAATACCTTCGATGTGTCGATGCTAAACGTCAACAGCGATTTCTTTGAAGTCTTGGATTTCGGTGTCGTCAGCGGCGATGTCGAGCATGTTTTGTCGGAAGAAGGTAGAGCTGCAAACGAAGTGCTTATCTCTGAGAGACTGGCGGATATTTTGTTTGGCGACGACGATCCTCTCGGCATGACGATAGAGATACTTTCTTCTTCCAAGAGAGAGTACGTCGTTGGCGGTGTGTTCAATACGCCTCCTGTTAATAACACTATAGGCGATTTTGATATGCTCGGATTTATGAATTATAATGGCGACGACAATATCTGGACAGGCAATGATAGTTATCCTACTTTCATTAAATTGCATGAAGGAAGCGACATAGCAGAGGTGGAGGCGCAGATGGATGATTTTGTAAAACGTTATCCCGACTACAACGCATATATTGGGAGATGGCAGGTTGGCTTTAACTTCATCCCTTTAGATAAGACAACCTTCTTTAAATCAGATGTGAAGCAAACATCAATCTTGATGGGAACCGTTGGCTTTGTCGCTATGTTGATGGCGTGTCTTAACTATGTCCTGCTCACTATCTCGTCTCTCGCTGAGAGAAGTAAGACCATCGCTATGATTAGATGTAATGGCGCAAAACGAAGCGATGTCTTTGTGATGCTTCTTATGGAGACATTATGGATTCTGCTCGCCGCACTGTTAATGTCGGTCTTCATAATATTATGTTTAAGCAAGGAGATCTCGCAGCTTTTCTTTGATGTGAAAGTACTGTTTGCCTTGGAAAGAATCTGGATTCCTGCTACGGTATGTGTCGCGGTATTTCTCATAGCGGCATTGATACCAGCTGTGATATTCTCGTCGGTTAAGCTGCAATATGCATTTCGTGGCGGTAGGGAAAACCGTGTTTTATGGAAGAAGACTCTTCTTTTTGCGCAGATAGTATTTACCACAGCTATCGTGATATTTCTCGGAATCACGGCACGTCAGTCGAATTATGTGCTGACTACAGATCACGGTTACAAATATGACAAGGTGATGACTGTCACTGTCCCAGGAACGACATCGACGCAGCTGACCATTCGAGATGAGCTTCTTAAGTTGACCTGTGTAGAAGATGCAGGTATCTCTTTGGGTTTCCCGATGTGGGGATATTCAGGCAATCCTATTTATGATGCTCAGTGGAATCTGCTTTTCTCATGCCGTTGGGAAATAGCCGACGAACGTTATATACCGACGATGCAGATGAATATTGTGAAGGGTCGTAACTATATGGCTAACGATGCTCCTAATAAGGTCGTTGTCAATGAGACTTTCGTCGAGTTGCATGGCTGGGATGATAACCCTATCGGACAGGTGTTCTACAAAGGAGACGGTGGCACATACGAGGTTATAGGCGTTGTCGCTGACTATCAGATGGGTTCAGGATGGGTGCAGCCACTCGTGATACATCCATTTCATTCTTATCTTGACGAAAACAGAGTGTCGTATTTTTCTTTCAACATACGCATGAGCGACTTCTCGCAGGAGAATATAAAGATGGTAAAAGATGTTATTGATTCATACTATACCTCAGACTGGCAGTATGAATTCCACACCTTTAACGAAAGAATGAAAGACAACTACGCTTATCTGCGTCATTTGCGTAACACAGTCTTGATAGCGGCCCTGGTGACTTTGATAATTTCCCTGATAGGTCTGATAGGATATTTGGGTAATGAGATGCAGTCGCGACGTAGAGAAGTGGCGATTCGAAAAGTATGCGGAGCCACGGTATTTGAAGTCTTGAAGGTCTTGGGAATGAAGCTTTCGTATGTAGTGCTGCCTGCTGTAGTAGTTGGAGTGATTGCGGCATTTGTCGCTGGGAAGTATTATATAGAAACGATAAATGTATATTCCGAGCTGATAACCGATCTATCATGTTGGATTTTCATTTCAGGAGTTGCCGTTGTCATGCTGATAATATATTCTATTCTTGTCATCCGCACATGGAAGGCTGCGAATGCAAATCCAATAGAAATGATTAAGATAGAATGAAATAGTGAATAATTGAAAATTGTAGGGACGTATCGCATACGTCCAATAATGAAAAATTGAAAATTACCAATTAACAGCAGCGTCTCATGGTTCAAGGCAAAAGATTTATGACAAAAAAACTTAAATGCCAAAACTTCATAACATATAAAATGTTATATTTGCAAAGCAAATGAATGTATTATGTCGGATGTTAAATTGAATTCATACAGATTCGGTTTCGGTGAGGAACCGACCGATGAGATGCTTTTGAAGCTGATGAAAGAAGTTGCTGATGAGGCAAAAGAAAGCAATCAAAAGGCAACAGAATTTTATTGGAATCAGATGCTTGACAACATTGAGAAGAAAAAACAGATTTGGTCAGAACGCATAAAATCACTGCTAAATGCCTGAGAGTTCTCGAAAACCGGAGATGATTATAATTGCTGGACCTAATGGCTCTGGCAAAACTTCCGTTACTAAAAAATTCTTGCATCACGAATGGGCTAGCGGCACTTTATATATCAACCCTGATGAAATTGCCAAAGATGTTTTTGGAGATTGGAACTCCCATGAAGCTGTCATAAAAGCTGCAAATTATAGCGCAGACTTAAGAGAAAAATGTCTTAAAGAACATAGAAGTTTTGTCTTTGAGACGGTTATGTCTGCTGATGATAAGGTGGATTTTATCATTAGAGCCAAAAAAGAAGGTTTCTTTATCAGATTGTTTTTTATTTCAACAAACCATCCTACAATCAATGCAGCAAGAATCGCTGCTAGAGTTATGAAGGGCGGACATGACGTCCCTATAACAAAAATAATTTCTCGGTATTACAAGTCAATTGGAAATTGTAAAATGGTATCTCCAATAGTTGATCGTTTATATGTGTATGATAATTCTGTTGATGATGAAGACGCAAAATTATTATTCCGTTTAGCTGATGGGAATGTCGCTAAGATTTACACCGATGAAATTCCGCAATGGGCTAAGATAATTTTAGAATAACTGTCTCTTTTTTTTACACCTACCGTCTAATTTTTTTACACTATTTTATTTTATGGAATTTTAAATACCTGATAGATAGAGGTATATCTTTTTGGCATATCTTTGGCACGTCCGCTAAACGAAAATGTAAAATAATTAATCAAAACATTAAAATGCACAAAGTCTGTTGACTGTTGACCGTTGTCTGTTGACTTTTAAAAAAACTAAAACAATGAAAATCGCATTTAAAAATTTCCTGATGACCTTGAAGCGTTATAAGATGGCTTCGGTTCTTAACATCGCTGGCTTGACTTTAGCCTTTGCGGCATTCTATGTCATCGCCTCGCAGGTTATTTATTCCTTGACGTATAACCGCTCGCTGAGAGACTCAGACCGAACTTATTACGTTGCTGCACTGCAAAGATGGAACGACGAATGGTCGTTAAATTGTCCTAATCCATTGTGTTATGAAGTGGCTGATATCATGCCTGAGGTTGAGGCGATAGCTTCGATGCGGCCATATCAATTCCCAACAAAGGTGTATGCCAAGATAAATGACTATCACTACGAGAAATTTCCATACGGGATAACGAATTGTAATTTCTCAATAACCGATGTCTTTGATTTCAAAGTGATTTCAGGAAATATAAATGACTTCAATGTCAGAGATGCAGTCATCGTCTCTGAGTCGGCTGCAAAACTTATGGGCGTGGAGGTCGGCTCGCAGATTTATACTGAAGGCGGTGATAGAAATGATAATGGAATACCGGAAAATCCATTTACCGTAGTTGCGATATTTGAAAATTTTGAAGATAACACTTCTCTTTCTAATAGGCATATATTTTTAAATGATGAACGCAAAGATGGCATGACCAACAACAGTTGGAACTATCGTGTTATTGTGCGTCTTGCCGATGAGTCTTTTGAAGAGAAATTCATAGAAATGTTCCAAAGACAATATCTCGAATGGTGTATGATTCAGACACGGGAATATGTGGAACAATATGGTACTGATGAAGAAAAGGCATCGTTTGAAGAAGAGTTTGAAAAGATGAAAGAGAATAATACCGGCAAGGTGGAAGGTCAACTGGCTCTTGATATACGTCTTATCTCTTTTGACGAAGTGTACTACGATACTGAAGTCAGTGGCAATAGTATGTCGCAGACATTGGTAATGGCAGCTATCGCGTTGATTATTGTGGTTGTCGCGTTTATCAATTTCGTTAATTTCTTTATCTCTCTCGTTCCTGTACGTATGAAAGCCGTCAATATCAGCAAGGTGTTCGGAGCAGGTCAGGGAACGCTGCGATGGAACTTCGTTTTCGAAGCTATAGGCTTAGTGGTTATAGCTTTGATGTTGGCGTTATATATCGTCTTCGCGTTGAAAGACTCGTTCATTTCGAATTATATCACTTGCTCGCTCGCATTGTCAGAAAACATGATAACGATAGCGATTGTCTTGATTGTTGCTATTCTGATTGCCGTCGTGGCAGCCATTTATCCAGCCTTTTATATCACGAAATTCAATGCTTCACTGGCTGTCAAAGGTGGATTCGCATTCTCGAAATCAGGAAGAAATCTACGTTCCGTACTAATCTCCATTCAGTATATAGTTTCTATTGTGTTGATTATCGTCACCGCCGTTTTCTTTTTGCAGTATCGTTATATGATAAAATATGATCTTGGCGTGAATAAGGAAAATGTGCTTACCTTTAAAGCTGACGTGCCAGCCAGTCAAGGCGAGACTTTGATACAAAAATTGGAGTCACATTCAAATATTAAGGAAGTTACAGCTTCGTTAAGTTCTTTCTTTGGTGAATATGCCAGTATAAACGGACGTATTATAGGCGATGAGTCATATATAATCAATGTGTGGTATGTGCGATACAATCTCCCTGAGTTTTTCAGAATGTCAATTTTAGAAGGAGAGGGGTTGCGAAATGTTAATAAAGATGTGTTGATTAATTCATACGTAAATAAAGGAGTAGGCTTAAAGATAGGCGATAATATTGATGAAGGACGTGAGATTAAGGGCGTTGTCGATAATGTTTATAATCTCTCTTTAAAAGATGGTTATGTTAATTCAGCCTATTATTGCTCTGATATTTACAATTGTTTTTATATTCGCACTCATGAGAACGCTGATGTTGAAGCCGTATCTGATTATATCAAGAAAGCGGTCAAGGAAGTCGCTCCAAATGCTTATGAGCCTGAGGTGGAGTTTTTAGATGATAATCTGAAACGAATCTACGGTGATGTTAAGAAACAGACCGTATTGATAGGAGTATTCGCCTTGATAGCTATCGTTATATCTCTGATGGGAATATTCGGCATTGTTCTTTTCGAGACACAGCATCGTCGTCGCGAGATAGGAATACGTAAGGTTTACGGAGCCACTACCGAAGACGTGGTGAAGATGTTTGTCAGACGATATGTCGTCATTGTTGGAATCTGTTTTGTGATTGCCGCGCCTGTCGCATGGTTTGTCGCCTCGAGATGGTTGGAGCAGTTCGCCAACCGAATCGCTATGCCGTTATGGATATATGCTTTAGTCTTGGTTGTGGTTCTTCTCGTAACGGTTCTCATCGTCACGCTGCGTTCCTGGAGAGCCGCGAATGAAAACCCGGTGGAGGTTACAAATTGACAATTGTAGGGACGTATCGCATACGTCCACCAATGGAAAATTGAAAGTTGACAATTGAAAGTTGTAGGGACGTATCGCATACGTCCGCCAATGAAAAATTGAAAGTTGACAATTAACAGCAGCGTCTAATGTAGAGTCACACGTCCGTGTGGCTTAAACATAAATGAAAATTGAAAAATAAAATGTCTAAATAGATAATATCATTGTAAATAAAAATGTTTATCTTTGTTGCTGAACTTTAAAAATCAGAATGCTATGGAAAATTTAGTGGACAAGGCTCTTAAGGAGATGATTACAAATGCACTATTGGAATTAGAAGTGAAAACTGATAGTGATGTTTTGTGTTATTCAGGACCGATTGTTGACGGAAATGAAAATATCTTCCTTGATATAATTGAGGAGTTGGCATGTGACGCAAATAAGAGAGATAACTTAAGTGTTGTACTTACAACAACTGGTGGTAGTGCAATGGCGGTTGAACGATATGTCAATATTATTAGAAAGCATTATAAAAAAGTGTCGTTCATTGTGCCAGATTATGCATATAGTGCGGGAACTATTTTCTGCATGAGTGGTGATGAAATTTGGATGGATTATTTTTCAGTGTTAGGTCCTATTGATCCTCAAGTTAAAAACAAGGAAGGTAAATTTGTACCGGCATTGGGTTATTTGGATAAGGTTAATGGGTTGATTGAAAAAGCTAAGAACGGTACATTGACGAATGCTGAATTTCTGATACTTAAAGACTTTGATTTGGCGGAGCTTCGAGCTTATGAACAGGCTAAAGAGTTGACAATAACATTGTTGAAGAAATGGCTTGTTAAGTACAAATTTAAAAATTGGAATCAACATAGCAATGGAAGTGTAGTTACAAAGGTGGAGAAAGAGAAAAGGGCTGAGGAAATTGCTGATAAACTTGGTGATAATAATATCTGGAAATCACATGGAAGGCCTATTTGTATAGAAGAGTTGGAAAGTCTTAAATTAAAAATAGAAGATTATAGCGATAAAGAAAATCTTAGAAAAGTTGTCCGCAAATATTATAATCTATCGAAAGATATGATAAACAAATATGGATTAAATATTTTTATACACACAAGGAAGTACATATAATTATGGAAGATAAAATAAATGATATTTTAGAAAACTACGCCTTTTCTCAGGAAGATATTGATACGATAAAGAGTTTTGAGAAATCTGTAAAGGATTTTGAAAATCTCATAGATAAGGGAATGGCAAAATCGCGTGGATATAATTTACAGACAATAGAAGAAGCGTCTAATATCCAAAAACTATATACTATCAATTAATACTTTATGCCAAAAAAAGGAAAACTTCTTGTCGTTGATGATAATCAGAATATTCTCTCGGCTGTTAAGATACTGATGGAAAGTCATTTCGAGAAGGTGATAGCGCTGCCGTCACCGAAGTCGCTGATTTCTACTATACAGTCGGAGTCGCCTGATGTGCTTCTCCTTGATATGAATTTCCACGCCGGAATAAACACCGGCAACGAGGGACTGTATTGGCTTAATGAAGTCAACGCTAAGTTCCCTAAACTGAAGGTGGTTCTCTTTACGGCATACGCCGATGTGGATCTGGCGGTGCGCGCCATGAAAGACGGTGCCTACGACTTCGTGGTGAAGCCTTGGAATAACGAGAAACTTATCGAGACTCTCCTCAATGCATATAACGAAGGCAAGACAAAATCGAAGGCTCAGAAAAATAACGTTGCCAATACCAAAGACGCGATGTTCTGGGGTACTTCTCCCGAGATGCAACGCATAAGAAACATAATAGAACGCGTGGCACCAACCGACGCCAATATTCTTATCACTGGCGAAAACGGTACGGGCAAGGAGGTGCTGGCTCGCGAAATACATTCTCTCTCATCACGATGCAACAAGGAGATGCTCTCCGTCGATATGGGCGCGATTCCCGACTCTCTCTTCGAGAGCGAGCTCTTCGGTCATAAGAAAGGTGCTTTCACCGACGCTCACGCCGACCGCATTGGTAAGATGGAAGCTGCTGCCAACTCAACGCTCTTCATGGATGAGATTGCGAATAGGCCTCTGCATCATCAGGCTAAACTGCTTGTGGCTCTTCAAAATAGAACCATAACACGACTCGGAACCAACGAACCGATACCGATTGACATACGACTCATCACCGCTACCAACCGCGACCTTTTCTCTATGGCTGAGAAAGGCGACTTCCGTCAGGATTTGTTGTACAGAATCAATACGATACATATCAATATTCCTCCTTTGAGAAATCGTAAGGAAGATATTATTCCTTTGGCTGAGATTTTCTTGAAACGTCTGTCGGAGAAATATAACAGACCTGATATCTCAATCTCGTCATCTGCCGAGGCTCGTCTTCTTTCTTACAGCTGGGACGGTAATATCCGTGAGCTGCAGCATACTATGGAGAAGGCGGTGCTGATGTGCGACGATGATGTCATCAAGCCTGAACATCTCGGTTTGTTTCATTCGGCTAAACCTGTCATCGATAAAAATTCCGACGCCACTCTTGAGGAATTGGAACGTAAGGCGATAATGGATGCGATGAATGCTACCGATGGAAACATAACTCTTGTGGCTCAGAAACTTGGCGTTACACGACAGACTCTCTATAACAAGATAAAGCGTTACGGCTTATGAGAGAACGCAGAATTTCATATCGTTCCATAATTCTGCTCATCGCGCTTCTGATAATTTTGTGCGTCGCGTCGGTCTTGTTCGCCGTCTTCGACTTATGGTTTCTGCTGATTATCAGCGTCCCTTCGACGGTACTCGTCGCGCTGCGTCTTCTGAATCAATATAGAAGCATCGTCAACCGCCTCGACTTTATCATCAGAGCTGTGGAAAACGACGACTATTCCTTTCGTTTCAGCGACAATCCTAACCGAACCGAAAACGCTTTCGTGAATTATTCTCTCAACAAGATTAAGAATGTCATGGATGAGAAGAAACGTATTGCTCGTGAGGATGATAGCAACTTCGAGCTGATAATGGAATATGCCAATATCGGTATCATGCTTATCATGCCGAACGGCATCGTGATTCATTCTAACTCCAAGGCTCTTTCATATTTTTCTTTAGACAGGGTGAGTCATATCGAACATCTTCGTCCTCAGTCGGAGGAGTTGGCTGATATTCTGAGAGATATAAAACCCGCTGAGCAGAGGAGCGTCTGTCTTGTCAATGAAACGGGCGAGCTGAATCTCGTCATAAGCTGCGCCAACATCGTTTATAAAGGCAAGGAAATCAGAGTCGTGACTTTAGGTGACATCAAGAAGGAACTCAACAATCAGGAGGCTGAGGTCTGGGAGAAATTCACTCATATCCTCACTCACGAGATTATGAATTCTCTTGCTCCTATAACTTCTATAAGCAATACTTTGATTAACAATCTCGACGATTCTAAGAAGATAGAGGAGGGGCTTGCCATAATTCATTCCACGAGCGACAGGCTGATGCAGTTCGTGAATTCGTTTCGTCAGTTTACGCGTATCCCTGCGCCTCAGAAAACGCCTTTCTATCTCAAGGAAATCATCAGTGATGTTGTCTCGTTGTCAAATTTCAGAAAGATAAAGTTAGATGTTGATATAGAACCAGATGACACTATGCTTTATGCTGATAAGACGCAGCTGACTCAGGTCTTCGTCAATCTTCTGAAAAACGCTATTGAATCGTGTGAAGAGAATGAAGATGAGAAAGACTATCGTATTGAGATAAAGTCACATATCGACGCGGAAGAATGTATTCGTATCGAGATTTCCAATAACGGAGGCAAGATTCCCGACGAGATTGCGGAGAATATCTTCATGCCTTTCTTCACTACAAAACGCGACGGATCCGGAATCGGACTTGCCATATCGCGACAGATTCTCAGACTCCACGGCGGCACTCTTCGTCTCATAAAAAACACCGAAGAAAAAGTCTCGTTTCTCTTGATAATAGAGTGAAGGAATTAATACAGCAAACCGAACGCCCATAAAGGAATTTCGTTTTTGTAACCATACTCTATGTTATCTTTTACGAGAAATGCATTTTCAATGTTTTTGATTTGCTTGTGTTTCTTATCTTTACCTCCAATCTCAAAAGTATAATTTCTGATTTTGAAATCCGCTTCCTTTGAAGAAGTGACAGGATACAGTGTATTCATCCATGTGAGAAAAATAGTTTCACGTATGTTGCCGATGTCTGGTTGTTTGTCTGATAACAGATATGCTAAATTAGGATTGTTCAGATAAATCTTTTCAACTTTACCTAAAAGACTTATTCCTTTTGTCTCATCTCTTAAGATATTGATTAGATTTGCTTTATCTAGCCATATCATCAGGTCGGCAATAGCATTTCTGTGTGTGTTTAGGTCTCTTGCAATCTTTGAGTAATTTGGTTTGAAAGGAACACTTTGAGCAATAATGAATAATAATGTTTTTAACTTGTCAGTCATAGAGATAGACAATTCTGCAAATTTAGGAATGTCGTTTTCAAGAATAGCGTTTATTGTTTTGTCGAGGCGCAGATAATATCCTGCGTTGTTGAAATAAGGATAATATCCATTCATCAAATAATCTTTAAATGCAGGTAGTGGTTGCAACCTATCGTATGGAAAATCAATTTCGTTTGCAAGAAGTTTATCTAATGTATGTATGGGAATGCTAATGTTGTGTTTTATGGAAATATATTCTCTAAACGATAATCCGTGCATTTTGTATTCTAACAGACGTCTGCTCAAATCATACGCTCCTTTCTGAAGATCGAGAATGGAAGAGCCTGTATAACAAACTCTTAATCTTGGAAAAGAATCGTATATGTTTTTTATTTCTTGCGACCAATTGTTATATTTATGAATCTCATCAATAAATAATGCTTTACCTCCGTCTTTGTAGAAGTCTTCTGCTAATTCAATTATGGAATGACTTGAGAACCAGATGTCATCAGCGTAAACAAAAAGAGATGTCTTAGGATCTTCATATAATTTTATGTGTTGAAGTACCATTGTGGTTTTGCCGACACCGCGTGCTCCTAATATGGCGATCAAACGTTCATCCCATGCGATGTTGTTATGTATGTTTCTCACATACGAAACGTCTGTCTCATCCAATAACATCTGATATTTTTCCTTTAATGCTCTCATCTGTGTTTCAATTAATTGCTGCAAATATAATAAAACTGCTAAAAATATGCAGCACTTTTATGAAAAAATGCTGTTTTTTTTTAGCAGTTTTGAAATTTACGGTGTAAAGTATTGATTTGCTGTATTTTTGCTATCTGAAAATTGCTAATCTATATACTCTTTTGATATTTTGTAATCTTGAAATATCGCTTGCGAATCACTATGATGTGAATCAGCCATATTGCAAATAATCCTTCAGAAATGATGTGGTATATTGTTGAATATGGCTTTTGTAAACTAATGAAGAGACTGGCAATCCATAGAAGCATATCAACAGAAAACAGAATGTCCCAGTATTTCTCCTTGTCCTCAAACTCCAAAACATTGTCAACACCTTCATTTATCTTGGCGACAGCCGATGTTTTGATAAAAGGAAAAACGCTTTGTATTGTGACTTCATACATTCCTTGAGGTATATTGATATGTACACAAGGTGTTCTCATCAAACCAATGAGCTGACCTCCAATGAGAATCTTATGCGGCAGCAATGGCATAAACCGCCTCTTCTTTTGTATAATTGTAAACCTAGCCATAAAAATATATAATGTCTCAGTAACTATTACCAGAGACGCAGCAATTATGATCTGACCCCAAAAAGTTGGACGGATTAATAAAAAAAATTACATACAAAGAGTTCGGTATTGCACCGGACTCTTTCCGTTTAATCTTAATTTAATACGTTCGTTATTGTAATAATGAATATATTTTTTTAATTGTTTT
>JAFTUF010000056.1 GCA_017466405.1 Bacteroidales bacterium | reverse complement strand
CCATTCCGTCTGTCGCGAAATCGGAGAGTTACTGATTTACAACACTGCATAATGATATGTTTTTGGTTATTATTTATTATTTGGGCGCAAAATTCTATAATGATATAATGCTGATACCTGTAATCATCAAGTAATTCATTCTATTTCTCAATATTTTCTATATTGTTCTTTTCTAAACGAATCATTTGTCTTTCTTTAATCACTCTATCCAACTCATCTTTTTTGAAAAATACGACTTGTCCAAATCTAATTCTAGTGATTTTATAGTGCCTTACGTAATACCTGACCACATCCTTACTTATTTTATGCTTCTCTGATGCTTCTTCTATGTCATAATATCTTTCACGACCTTCAAAGTTACGTTCCTTCACATCAATGATGTGTTGTTTTGAATAATAGGTTTTTCCATATTCAACTTTGGCAGGTATTTGGTGTCTTTTGATGAAACTTCTACAAGCTCCTTCTGTCATCTTGAAAGTAGCCCTCATCTCTTCCGGAGTAATCCAATCAATAATATCTGCATATTTCATCTTTTTGTTATATAATGAATCAACAGCTGTTTTCTCATAGAAATTAAACCCCTTCAGAGCTATCTTTGGTATATCATGTTCTCTAGTTATGTTTCTTACATAACTGTGAGATGCTTTAAACATGGCAGCCATCTCTTCTGTTGAATAATACCCATCTGGAGTGGGAGGGCATGTTCTTTCTTTAGGTTTGGCTTGCATAACAATGGATTCTGTTCCATCCACGTGTTGAACCCGTTCAGCTCCTGCTAGACGTTTGGCTGCTACTTTATCAAAGTCCGTTCGGTATATCATGGTAAACTTTCCACGTTTCTCTGTTTTAATATCATATGATTTTAGTGTATAACTTATCTGGTCTTTAGTAAAACCGTATCGTTCTGCAATTTCTGGATATGTGTACCAATCTGGATCTGGACCTTCTCCTTTACGCTTGAAACTATCAATATGAATTTTAGAATAATAAACAGTCATGCCACGTTTTACACGTGGTATCTTATTCCTATAAACAAATGATATTACGTTCGCTTTTGACATACGATATAGTTCCATTATTTCCTGTACTGTATAATAGTTTTCAAGATTAACATCTTCTATAAGTTCACCAAACTTTGAATCAACAGCGGTTTTACTAAAGAATGTATTACGACCAATATAGATTTTAGGTATTCCTAATCTGTCACACCGCCCCCATACAGCTTTGCGGCCTATATGGTATTTATCCATAATTTCACGTAGTGTATAATATTCATTCTTGTCAGCTCTTTGATTACTTCTTTTCCTATATGATGAAGATTCTTCGAAGAACTTATCCAAGTCTTCTCTACGAATAAACGTTCTTTGCCTTAGACGAACAGCTTTGATAGTACCTGAATAGAAATATCTATATACTGTTGTTATACATACTCCCATTAAAAGTGAAACTTCTTTTGGCGTCAGAAATGGTTTAAGATAAAGGTCTTTTTGTTGAGTATTTTCTTCGTTTGAATTTACTATTTTACGCACTTTCTTCTTATATCGCATATTTGCTTCACATTTTGCGACATTCTTACACTTTGATGAACAGTACTTGTTCGTCATTTTGGAACCAACAAATGGTTTTCCACACACTTTACAGGTCTTTAAAATCTTCATATTGATGTATTCATAATATCGCATAATGGTGATAATATCGCCTTTTTTCTTTGCAACGTTTTTCACCTTTTTGCAACGTTTTGCATGATGGTTCCGTGTTTCGACAAACGCAGGTAATGTCGGACATTGGTGATTTTGCAGTGTTTTGCACATAGTGTCCTTAATGAGTTTTTTGCATCATTTCAGAACCGCACGTTGGAGGGACAGGAACGAAATTTGAGCCAAAATTAGTGTGAAAAACTAGTACCAACAAATACTATCTGGAAAGTGTTAAAATAAGGAAAGCCACCCTAAATGGATGGCTTTCAGTACTTTATGCTAAATTAGTACAAATTATTATAAATTGCTGATAATGAGGCTATTTGCCAATACAGAACCGGGAAAAGATGGAACTGAGGATTTCTGTTGTTGACACTTCTCCCACTATTTCGGCAAGGTAGTGGAGGCAGAGACGGAGGTCTTCGCTTATGAGATCGCCTGAGAGGTTTGATTCCAGGGCGTTATGGACGTTGCGTATGGCTGAGAGAGATTGTGTTAGAGCTTGGGCATGCCGAAGGTTCGTTACGATTATGTCGTTGTCACTGACTTCAGTGAGGTGGGAGAGGTCGAGAAGCATGTTCTCAAGGGCGGTGATGTTGTCGCCGTTCTTGGCGCTGATGCGGATGGTCTCGTTCTCGTTTATACCTGAGTCCTTGTATATCTTTTCGTATATTGTGTGGAGTTCGTCTTCGTCGATGAGGTCGCATTTGTTGAGTATGCAGATAAGGGACTTGTCTTCACAGAGAGGAAGAATTCGTGTTTTGACTGCTTCTATTTGTTCTTTCTCTGTGTTATTGTCGTTGATGAGCTGACTTGCGTCTATAATCCAAAGAATGATTTCTGCTTCGCGAATTTTGCTGAATGTGCGTTCTATACCTATGTTTTCTACAATGTCATCAGTGGTGCGGATGCCTGCTGTGTCAATGAAACGGAATGTTGTGCCTTGTATGGTTATGGTGTCTTCGATGGAGTCTCTTGTCGTACCGTGCACATCGCTGACGATGGCTTTGTCCTCATGAAGTAGCTGGTTGAGCAGTGTGCTTTTTCCTACGTTGGTTTCTCCGATGATTGCTACGGGTATGCCGTTCTTCAGTGCGTTTCCGAAGCGGAATGATTCGGTTAGTCGGCTGATAACTTTTTCTATTTCCTCAGATAATAGTAATAGTTTTTTGCGATCGGCAAATTCTACATCTTCTTCGCTGAAGTCAAGTTCTAATTCGAGGAGTGAAGTCATTTCAAGCAGCTGTTCACGAAGGCGGCGGAGTTCTTTGCTGAATCCTCCTTTCATTTGGTTCATAGCCAACCTGTGGTTAGCTGCATTTGATGAGGCTATCAGGTCGGCAACGGCTTCAGCTTGGCTTAGGTCCATTTTGCCGTTGAGAAATGCTCTTTGTGTGTATTCTCCTGGCATCGCCATTCGGCATCCTTCTTTTACAAGCATTTCAATCGTACGTTGCAGAATATATGATGAGCCGTGACACATTATCTCGGCAGAGTTCTCGCCTGTGTATGAATGTGGTGCATGAAACACTGACACCATCACTTCATCGAGTACATTGTTTTTTTCGTCCACGATGTTGCCATAGAGCAAGGTATAGGGTTTGGCGTCGAGCAGACTGGTTCCTCTTGCTGATTTGAATATATTGTTAGTTGCAATTATAGAGTCTGGTCCTGATACTCTTATCATTCCTATTGCTCCGCCCTGTGCTGTAGATATGGCGCAGATGGTGTCTGGCTTG
>JAFTUF010000055.1 GCA_017466405.1 Bacteroidales bacterium | reverse complement strand
TTTCTCGAAGTTTTTCTTCCATAACGATGCAATTTAAAATTTATTTTAAAATCTTTTCGATTAAGGTTTTGACGATTAGGCAGAACACATATACCAGGATAGCGTAAAGAAGTATGTCGCGCCAAAGCTCGCGGGGCTTCTCGACATGGATCTTCTCCGTGACAATCTCCTTCCGGAAGTTGACATTGACGCTGTCGGGAGTGTAAACGACTTTTATCTCTCTCGAAGGCAGAAGCGTGATGGCGAAGCATCCTTCATTTGTCAAAATTTCTTCCGTCTGATTTTCAGCGACTTCGTCAAAAGCGAAAATAACGGAATCAGCAGCTGGTTTTACTGTCAGGACCGTGTCTATTTTCACCGTGTCGGGCGCGAGCAGTTCCGGATGCTGTTCCGTTATCTTATGGATGCGCTTTGACGCTCGCCTGGCACTGTTGCACGAGACGAGACATAAGGCGATAATCAAAATTATAAATTTATGGAAAAGTTTCATGGTTAAGGTGTTGAGAATTAAAAAAGTATTATCTTTGCAGACGAAACTTTAACAATTGGCACCACAGGGTTCATCTGTATCTTCCTGCTACCGGCTGTTGTTAAAGTTTTTTATCTATTAGAGTAGAAACTCTTCAAGATGTTAGTTCCAGTTTTGCTTTTCTTCAATGCGACCACCAACTTGAAAGTTTGTCCTTTTCTTTGCAAAGTATAAACCATCTTGTTATCAGAAACCCCTACATCTCCTTTTCTTATTATATCACAGAAGTTTACTATTTCTAAGGCATTAACCTTTCCAACTCCTTGATAATGTTTTAATAAAATATGAAGCACGCCGTCATCGAGTTTATTTGTGCACAAAACAAATCTGATAGTGTTGTCATACTTGTCTATTATCTCGAATTTGTACGGTTTGGATCTCCTGTAAACGAAAGCATTATATATTCTTTTCTGTTCGTCTGTCAGCGACGAATATTCAAGTTCTTTACAAAATTGCATTGTCTTCCGTTCAAGAATTTTTCTTTGACTTTGGTCCATAATCTTTCAATTTTCAGTTTTCAACTTTCAATTCTTCAGTTTTTCCGCTATTTCCATAGCGTCCTTGATGTTGTCGCACTTGATGATCTTCTCGGCGATGTCGCCTATTGTCTCAGGCACGCGCGCCGCAGGAGACTTTATCTTTGTATGGTTCTCGATGACCGACTTTCCTTCAATGAGTATCACTCCCAAAGTGGTGACGATGCAACAGTAAGGGATAGCGTACCAAGGGAAGCAGAGACCGAGCACGTCGATGAGGACTCCGAAGAACACGACGGTTAGATAGTCGATTATTTTAAGGATGGTGCGTCTCAGGATGTGGGACTGTATCTTCTCCTTCAGCTTCTTCGCCGCGCGCACGCCTGTGTAAAGGTCGAACACCACAGCGAAGAGCACGAGCATGAAGCATAGGAATATTATCATTATGCCATGTCCGATGTCTTGCGTTATGTTAAGGTGGAGGTTCATGGTATTAATTATTACAATTCTAAACTATTTCTATCTAAGAATGGTCTGACAGCAAACCATGTAAAATATGTATCAACACAATTAAAACGATAATTCAAAATCAATCTTTAGGATTGAAGACGAGCCAAGCTGTTCTATATAGATTCTTGTCACCACTGCCTAATACATTTTCCGCAATATTGGTTTTCGATAACTCTAATCTATACCCGTCATTCTCATCTTTTTCCGTCGAAGTCCAATAATATCCCGTATTACTATTCACAGGGTTAGTAACTAAAGGACTGTCATTCACATAACCAAAATGAGGCAACATTATACCTCTACCATTATTAGATAAAAAAGAGGTATAATATCTATCATTAATATTGCTAATTCCAGCAGTTGTGTTGTTTAACAATTCAGTCACTTCTTCAGCAGATGGAAGCCTCCATCTGCCACCCCATGATGCATCTATATCACGAATAGTGACATTAAGTCCAGCAACAGCGGCAACATATTTTGTTAGTGTAAAATTAGCATAAGCAATAAAAGGAATAGTTGCCCATATAATACCACTCGGTAATTCTAAATCAATTCCTTCATAACCATTTTCCCATACCCCTTCTTGTTTCTTCTCCCACACCAATTGACTACCATAATAAGCCTTTTTGATTGGAATACCTCCATAATTAACGTCTTTTATCTTTTTATCTCCGTAATACATTAGACCTCCTTTTTATTCGTCTGGAATCAGATATAAGACACCTGCGACAGGTTCAGATGGCAATGCTGATACTAATTGTATTCTCTCGTCGAACTGAGTGTCTGTATAAGTATTTGCGTCATTAAGATTATTGTCCGAATAGTTTTTAGCAAGAGTCAAAGCGTTATCAGCTTGTGAAGTTGCATAATTCTGTACAAATGTAGCAGCTCTATCAGTGTATGCTTTCAGCGTACTCTCAATATTAGATATATCTTGCAATATTCCGTTGACTACCATATAATGAGAGTCATTGTAAGAAAATAGTTTATCTGCTCTTGCTGAAATATCTGTACTATTTGATGTGTTGTAAAGACTGTAATTAGACCAATCCTTGTAATACTTCACTCCATCTGTCAGAAGAAACATTTTGTTTCTCATAGAATATACCACACTTCCACCTGAACCTGCAAATGTAGCATTTTCAATTATTATATCATCAAGATTGATAAATCCAGCAAACGGGGAAATAGTCTTTGTTGTAGCTGCAGCAAGTTCTTCAGCACCTCTTACCTGAGAAATATCAGTAACGAAGCCACCCTGTACACCACTTTTAAGTTCTTTAAAAATTAGTTGTTCATCCATCTTTAGTAATTATTTAACTTTTAAACCACATGATTAAATTGTATAATGAATCAATATCACCAAAAATAGGCGTCTCATAAACAATATATTGAAATCCGTTAACAGTTTCTTCACCTACAGATGTCAAAGGCATTATAGCTCCATCACATGTTAGTTGTAAAAACCTAAAATTTAAAAATAGGTCCTGATTATATTTTGGAACAATCAATGATTTTGGAATCTTTACCACTAATGAAGAATCACTCGGAATACCAACCAAATTGAAAGGCGATGTTGGTCCATCAGGATGAATTATCGTTCCTTGTACGTATGCTGGAGGCACAGCGCAAACAACACCTCTCAAAGCTGTAACAGTAGGAAAATTCAATTCGTCAGCAAATGAAACATTTACCCTATATTCATTAACACCCTCTAATAATAGATTACCATTTAGAGTTGAGAGTATCTGAGATGTTATATTTGTAATTTTAACGACAGATCCGCCGCAAACAACTTCAATACTTTTGATTATATCTATCAAATCAATGTCAAAAATATCGATGATAAATCTTGGCTGAGATCCACTGGTGATCAAACAACATTTGTCGATGAATTTAATAGAGAATCCGGCTAATTTTGCCTCAAGAAATTTTGCGACATCGTCGGTATATGCCCTTAGCACAGTCTCTATCTTGGATATATCTTGTAAAGTGCCATTGATAACCATATAATGTCTGCCATTATATGAGAATAGTTTATCTGACCTGCAAACAGCAGACGCATCACTTGTTGTGTTATACGAATCAGATGTTGGCCAATTAGCGTAAAATGTTCCCGATAAGTCCTTCCATACAAATCTATTATTATCAAGATCACACACAACATCACCATCAGTCGAATCAGTGGACCTTTCTATCACTGTAGATCCTATCGGTAAGAATCCAGCAAACGAGGAAATAGTACTATCGTTGATTACTCCACTACCACCTTCAATTTTTAAATCTATATTACCAGAACCAAGTAAGCTCTCTCCATTTATTGTTTTAATATTTTTACCAGGCACAAGTAAATCCTGTTTGAGTCCTACTTGCTCGTCGGTGTAGTCATTACATTCTGTCGATTTTTGTCTAATATAATTTGCGGTTAACTCCGGAACGCCCCAATCATCCTGTTCCCATAAGAGCATTGCTACATCTTCACCTGCTCGATAATATCTAATTCCATGGCTGTAAGCATTTAATATTTCATCATGTCCACTCCAAGAACCATTGGTGTAAACTATAAAATAAGTTGCATTAGATTGACTACTAACAATAAAGATAGTATCTCCTTCACAAGGCTCACCTGACCTAAATTTTAAATATTTTGGCAGATCTAATAATGAAATATCTTTTTGTAATGGATTTCCAAAATAGTTATTTCCTTTATATAGCCGCAAGAATCTGTTTGGATTCGATAAACCTATGAGAGTTGGATTCAAATATTGTACTACAAAGCTTAGATATAAATATTCTTTCATGTTAACAATGTAGTAGTATTCCGGGTAGATATTATCCAGATCTCCAGACCACGTATTGGTAGAAGCATCATAAATTAAGGTTTGTTGTACGATCTCAGATCCATTATTATACAAACACCGAATATTATTGCACTTATCCCCTAACGCTTCCTTAAACTTATATAAGAAGCTTTTTTCACCTGAAAGAAAAGTGCTATTCAAAGGAACACTTATTATGTTGTTGCCTGTCTGTAGGGATAGTGCAAATTCTTTTTTAATTTCATCATCTACGACAAATTCATTCTTGTATTCTCCATTAACAACTTTTAAAACCTTACCATTATCTTCTGTACCAGCTTGAAGTTTAACAGCTCCTCTCACTTGGGAAACGTCAGTAACGTAGCCACCATACACTGCGCTTTCTAACTCCGAATATATTTTTGTTTTATTTGTAACAGACATATTAATACTTTTTAAAATGGGAGTTTAACACTCCCATTAATGAAAACTATGTTACTTTTTATTTATCACAACCTCAACATTTTTAACAACTGTTCCTGTAATAAAAGTTTCTTTTGATATATATTGCTGTATATTGTCATCTTTTTCCATCGGAATAGAAAACCCACAGGATTTAACACTGATTATGTCATAATCCTCACTATCGACAAATCCCAAAGCAAAATAGCTTTCTGCGTTCGAATTAATATTTACATCGCCAATGTACAAGGTGTGAGTTTGATGAACATCGATAATGTTGTGTGAAGTATTGTTCGTTGCAGTTAAACTATCTCCTATCCTTGTTATGTATCCAGATTGGATTGCAATAGTTTTCGTAACATTATCCCATTCAAGAGCTTGAGCTGTCTGAGCGTTTTGGGCACTATCTGCACTGTCTGCTGAAGTAGCGTGGTCTGCTGTTGCCGCATTCCCTGTGGTATCGACTTCGATTTTACCATCGCTATTGGTTTTAAGAACCTTATCAGCTCCTTTTGTAGCAACATCATTCTTATGTACGTAATCGCTCAGGTTTGTCTCCTTTCCCACCTGTGTCAACACTGCATTTTCTCCGACAGCATCCACTATATAAGCGCCTTTAGGATAAGTCACTCCGTCGATGGTGCTTGGAGCTGATACGGTAATAATGCTACCTACGTATGCAGCGGGTTTTGTCTTGACAAATTCTAAAGCAGCTGCATAATTAACGAATATTTTGTTGGCTTCTAACGGGAATCCGGCTGGCGCCAACTGAATACCGAAACCTTGTGTGTTTATGTTACTCATAATTTATTCCTCCTTCTTTATTATTTGCCAATAGTTATATTGTCAACAGCTGCTGCGCTTCCTGATGTGTTCTTCCAGTAGTATTTGGTATAGGAATGAGTGCTGCCGCCGCCGATTGTCAATGTCACAGTCTCAGATGTCAAGCTGCCTGTAAAGTCGAGGCCCATCTGTGTCGCTGTCTTCAAGGAGTAGCCAGAAGGCACAAGAATTACAAGATACTCTCCATCAGGAATAGATACAGATGCTATAGAAGCTGTATTGGTGAACTTCCATGTTGATGCTGTTGCAGTCACTGCGTTGCTTGCAGCTGCCATAGCATTCCAGCGATAATAACCGACGATGGTGTCGGAATTGCTTGAAGTAAGGGCTTTGTTAGAAGGCTTGCTGTCGCTTAATGTCGCGGAGACATCAGACAACACTTTCTTGGTGTTGGTTGAAGCATATACCTTTGTTGAAGGCAAGGCATCTACTGCCGCCGACATTCCCGATTGCGATACCGATAATGTGTTGGTGCCTTCTACGACCTTAAGCTTTGTCGTTCCTGAGGTGATTGCTGTTGTGGTGTTGTTCCATTTACAGCTCAGAGCATTGCTTCCAGAAGTGGTACCGGCTTTGGAAACTGTCTTGTTGCCAGACTGCCATTCGCCGTCTTCCGTAAGGAAGTGACCTTGCGATGCTGTACATGTTGCAGAACGTGTGTTGCCGCT
This sequence comes from Bacteroidales bacterium, assembly GCA_017466405.1. Lineage (GTDB taxonomy): Bacteria > Bacteroidota > Bacteroidia > Bacteroidales > F082 > Limimorpha. The sequence continues at coordinate 7,548 of JAFTUF010000055.1, read as the reverse complement.
TACGCTGTTGTTGACGGCAACGGTGGCTGTCACCTCTGTACCTACTTCAACAGGTCCGTTGCTTGACAAGGTCGCTGTTGGTTTGCCGATGGAAGGGTTCCACGATGGAGTTCCCCATGTTACAGTGCCGTTGATGACTTTCAGGAAAAGATTCATAAGAGCCTCCTGAAGTGTCACTCCTTCAGGAATGATACGGTTTCCGGCGTCATCTTTCCAGTCTGTAGGCCAGTTGTCGGATGAGTCGTCCGCCAAAGGACCACCGGCTACTGTGATAGTTTCTGATGTCTTGGCAATTTCATCGACTTCCTCCTTGTTGTAGAAGTTTGAAGGATTGAAGATGTCGGTAAGAGGGATAGAGATTGGATCTATACCGTCTTCGTTGAAGGTGAAGACAAAGTTTCCTTCCGAGATTACTACACTTTGCAACATGCCGTCCTTGATAAAAGGAGCTGCAGGGATACGGCACACTACTGTTCCCTTGCTGTTCTTTAACTCAATTTCGTTTGTTGTTGAATTTAGCGACGATTGGGTAATGTCGCCGGCTGCGATAGAGGCTTCTATTTCACTGATACCCCTAACTCCGCTCTTATCAACGACAAAACCGTTGACAACTCTGGATTCAAACTCTCCGAAAACTGGGATTTTTTGGTTTGATTCACTCATAGAATTACTTTTTTTAGTTAATAAATTAATTGATTTTTATAGAAATGTTTTCTATAGCACCTACGCCGAATGGCGCGATGGAATAGCAGACATTATATTGCTGTCCGTTGAACTCTTGCGTGCCGACAACAGCAACCGGAATGCAGATTCCGTTAGAAGCTATATAGTCTAAGCTGTAAGGAGACTGTACGCCGACAACCATATATTTACCTTCTGCATCGTTGTATATATCGGATATCACGGTCTCATTGGTAACGGAACACTGGTATTCAGTCAGACGCTCATTGTCTGACAGCTTATTGTCAGACGACATGCCGACATATACCGAACATGAGAGCTGCTCTACTTTATCTCCACTGGTACTACTGTTATATGCTACAATATCGAACTCCCCGCTTAACGGATTAAATACAAATTCTGTCTTCATAATCAAAAATATTTGTCGTATGAATAGCTTTCCTTGTCAATCCATTTAGCTCGGTGTACAATTCTCGTCTCTATTGTCTTGATACCGCCTTTTTCGTTTGTTACGATACGTTTAATACTCCATACAGGCTCGTCTGGTTTGGCATCTGCTGTGATAGGCTTGCCCATATAGATAACATTTCCGTCGGCTGATGTCTCCACCAGCGCCCATCCGCTTTTGTCGAAGCCCATTGCTTCCATGTTGTTTGCAAATCCGCTCATGTCATTTTAATTTTTTGATTAATACTATTGTTATCACCGCTGCCAACAGAAGCACTGGCAGCGTCAGGAGAAAAAAACCGTTCTTGTACAGGCTCCATTCCGCCGCACGTCGGCGCACCAGGCCTTTGAGGACTCTGCCGTTGGAGTGTTTCCATTTCTTCCACTCCTCTTCAAGCGTATCGTACGCCCTGGCATCCTGCTTCAGCAGCTTCAGCAGCGTGGAGTCTTGGAAGTTGCCCGAGCCAACGTTATAGACAAAACTCACAAGCGCGTCGAACTGGTGTTGGTTCAGATCTAAGTTCTGCGCGTTGACGATGTTCTCGGCGTGTCTCAGGTCCTCGATAAGGAACTCTTCAGCCTCCTGGCGCGTACAGGTGTCGCCCATCACGACGCCCGAGGTGTGGCCGTAACCTATGGTAGGGATTCCGGCCGGACACAGATACGCCTCGCTGCGGTAGCCCTCGAAGGTCTTGATGAGTTTTCGGCCTATTGCACTTGTCTTCATAATTTTCAACTTTCAGCTTTCAGTTTTCAATTTATTTAGACGCTTTCTTCATGGCTTGTTTCCAGCTCATTTTGTTATGCTTCTTGGATGCTGCCTTGGCTGCCTTGCATACGTCTTTCTTGCCTTTCTGGGCTGCTATCTCAGCCTTGAGAAGACGCTGGTACTCCTTTTTGTTGTCCTTGAGGATTCTCGACGCTTTCTTCGCGTTCTCACCTCTGTTGCTGAATTTCAATGATGTTTGCATAATTTTATGTTTTTTTTAAATCATTTTATTATTTAATTTGTTATCTTTGCAGTGTTGTTTTGCCATACAGCGCAGGCAAGTAAAAATGTTAGCGTCAACGATTTTAGCATTTTCGACATATAGAGCCGAGTTTATTTTCTCGGCTTTTTTCTTAAATCAAATGCCGTCAGCAACCATTGTTTCTTTCTACCTTTATATGCCTTTTCAATCACAACTCTAAAGTGCCTTGACTCCAATAAGTATTCTTCTTTAGTTTTTGACAAAGACAATTCTCCATATTGAACTACTATTGGAATAAAGTCTTCCACTTCAAAACCAAGACTCTTTATTTCCGCACCGTGTTTGTCGATAATGTGAGATAGTCCGTAACCAGTATGCTTGATTTTATCCGTAACAACACCCCAAACAATATCTATATCTCCAATTTCAGAGTGGTACAAAGCCGCTATACATTCACCTCTTTTCACTTTTTTAAGATGTTTTATAGCTTCCTTGGGTTTATGTTTGAATTGCATAAACTGCTCGCCGAACTCTCCAATATTATTTTCTTTCCCCTTCGCCATAACATCATCTTAGAATACTATTCCGGAACCGTGTTGTTTGATAAACAGGTTGTACTGTTGCTCGCTGATATTGTCGGAGAAAAGAATTGTTCCCAGGCATTTATGGAAAGCTTCCGTGCTTTTGTCACCCCACTTGCCGTCAACTTGGAGCTTGTATCCGAATTTCTGTGAGCATATCTTCTGAAGGTTAGCTATCTGCTGTCCGTAAGAGCCTTTGTCGGCGGAATATTCTCCCGCCTGGCTGTACGGCCTCAACGGGAATGTCGCTAAAGGCAATGAGCCGGAACCCGACGAGGAACCTCCGGCAGAACCGCCGTCACTGTCATCGTCCTTGTTCTTTCTTCTCCTGACAACTATTATAACCGCCACCAATACCAGGATCGCTAAGAGTGCCATCATAACTTTCTTGTTTTTGATTAATTCTTTCATTTTTCTATTATTTTATTTTCTAAATTGTTATATCTTTGCAGTGTTGAATGGCTCTCAGAGGAAGATGGCCGGCGAACGCTGGTAGTACTCTGGGAGTCATTCTTCTTTTAACCATTCCAATTTGATTGCTGTAATACAATACTGCACTAATTCATTGTTATATCTCTTTCCGACAGTTAACTTCGCAAAACCATATTTCTTTAATGGACAAATCAATGTTATCATATCTTTTAGATCCATCTTTTTAGACTGCATTGAATTACCCTTTACTGAAGTGGTTTTCAGAAAGTGTGCATTCTTAATAATTATTCTTAAATTAAGAGCTGCTATTGTTGAATTGATATGAGCACTCGCATGATGCTTTGTTTCTGATATAGATTTTGCCGTTATCTCAACATGACTTCTTAAAGCCGGACAATAGAGTTGTTTTCCCTGATATCGCTTCAATTCTTTTTGTAGAAATTTAGCTCTTTCCTTTTTCTTTTCCGGAATATCGCTTATCTTCACTCCGTTCACTACAGAAGGAAGTTTCACGGGTTTCTTTTTAAGAATACTCCGCTTGCGCGATTCTTTTGTCACTATGCCAGCTTTACCCTTTGCCATAAATCAACTGAATTGATAAGTCAAGCCGTTTTCTTTGAGGATTTCGTTGATTTCCTTTATCTCACCTCTTGTCATCACATCGAGGAGTGTTGCTGGAAGTCCTGCCGACGGTCTGCCACTGATATAGAAATATCCAGGCTTCTTGTACTCTCGTACTCCATAGACGCTAATCAGTTTATAGACATCGACATCTTTCTTCATTCTCGACATCACATCATATACGCCTTTCTGGTTTACTCCAGTAAAGCCACCGTTAAGCGACAATACACTTGCGTGCAAATGTGTATAAATACTATCTGCCATGGTTGAATATTCCACTTCAGGATAAGTCAGCGGTTCAACGCCTGAAGCTTCTTCGTATTTATCCATAAGTTCATCGACGGCAGCTTCTTCTTTAGCCTTTCTAATCATCTTCCTCACAACGAGAAACAAGGCTATGAGAAGCAAGGCACCGCCTACATACATCGCTGTCTTCTTGACATCGACTTTGTTTAATATTTCAAGATATTTAGGATTCATAACTTCTTATTTTTTAGTTTTTGTTAACACTACAACTAACACTATCACGGCAAGGACTACTGCGACAGCTCCGATGGTATTCATCATCTTCTGATATTCCGGATGCGCTTTCTTGTTGATGGGAGTGATTTCGTCGAAACCGAAATTGTACATCTGTTCGTATTTCTCAATATATTCGTCAACAAATCCGTTGTTTTTTCGCCAGCCACTGTAAACCTGCTCTTTATTCTTTGCGATGTTTGGTTTCAAGTTCGCCCAAAATATGTCTTTAGCAGATTGCGTGTCTGTCAGAAGACTTGCCTTGAAAGCTTCAGCAAGAAGTCCGTCAACATAAGTTCTTCGAGCATCTACATCCAAGCTGTAATATCCGGTCTTGCCATTAACAATAGCTTTTGTTGCAGCAGATGTGCCAAGAGAAATTAAGCTGCCAACCAACATCGTCCAGAAATTACTTTTAGATGAATCGTGAGAACTGACTACGAACTTAATCCTTTCCATTCTATCTGAATCGTTCTTTGCTCGCGATATGAATATTTCATCGGTGATACGGTTGCATTCCGTTTCATCGTAAACGTCATACTTGAGATGGACGCACTCATGAATCCAGATGTAATCCTGCATCATTGGAGAAAGCTTGAAGAAGTTTCTCCTGTTCAGCTCGATCACATTGGTTGAGTGGTCGCAGCGTGCAAGCCAATGCCCAGTGTCGGTCAGTTTATATGTTATTTGTTTTTCTTCCATACGAATAAAACTATTGCTGCCAAAAGAACTACACCTGCGACTATCAGCAAGGTGCTCTTGCTCTCCTTAACATCTTCCACTGGCACATCTGGATCATGTTCGTAAGCTCCTGGAGCGTCAGAAGTGTTATCCATTATCTTCTTAATGTTATCTACTACAGCCTGGGCTGATTCCTCAGAATCATACTTTACAGTAAAATCTTTATAACCAAAACCTACATTGCAGATTTTCCATTCTCCACCATTTGAAAGGGTATATGTATTATCATATAGAATTTTGTGTATTTCCGCTCCTGCAGAATTACTCTCACACTCAAATTTGACCTTTTTCTTTTTTCGTGTGTACTCTTTCAAACCGTCCCTGATAATTGCAGCATCACTACTTTTCATAACTACCTCCTACTTTTTACGGAACAAAACTATTATCAACAGTACAAGTGTCACAATCCAATATCTTCCGAAGTATTCTTCAGCGTACTGGATGAACTTAGGGCGTGCATCCGGATTTTCCGGTGTTGGAGGAATTACGTCCAATGGTGGATTGTCGCCATTAGTGTTATTTATTTCTTTTGCCAATTTCACATCCGGTTCTATAAGGCCAGCTGTAGGCTGTTGTGCGGAACTATATTCCGACACAACCGACACGAACTTTCCGCTTCCTGTCATCAATCTGCTCATAGCGCTTATTTTTTTAGTAATACGACAAGAAGAACTACTAATACCAAAGCACCTGCTCCAAGACCGACATACAGACCGGTGTTGTCTTTAGGCGGTGTAACGTTGGTCGTATTTACCGTTGAAGGTGTCTTGCGAAGCCACTCTGACAGCATATTTGTCACATCTTTCACTGCGCCACCGGCAAACTCATTCCAGTCGAATTTTCCGCTGTTGTTTTCTGCGCCTGTTGTTGTATCCGGCAAAGTGCAGTTAGGATCGCCGCAGTTGTCGTGATGGCTCACGACTGTGTTTCTTTTAAACTTCTTGGATTTTGTATTCATTCTTATTCAGTTTTTAGTTTTACAAAAAAGGCGGCGTTTTTCGCCGCCTAAGAGATTCTCGGTTCTCTTCTATTATTAACCTAATTATGAAAAAATTTCTCAACCTAATGTGAAATCGATTTGGAAGTTTGCATTTGCTGGAATACGCAAGAATGCGAGTGTTGTTTCGTCCAAAAGAAGGTTCTGCTGGCTAAGATCGATGTCGATGAAACGTTGGATATAGTTCGATGGATCGATATGCGCTGAGAGTTGAAGGAAGTCGGAACCTGCCTTAGCACCGATGGCTGAAGCTGATATTTCCAATTCTTGATTGAAAATCTCATGGTTTCCTTCGGAGTTCAAGTCGGTGATACGCATCTTTGAGACGCGCAAACCTGAAGTTTTAATGAAGTTCAAAAACTCGCGGTAACGAGTACGCTTGCTTACTGGATTGATTTGAACATCGTAACTGCCTTCTAATTTTGCTGTTGAGTGCTCTGCACTGTAGTCGTCAGCAACCTGATCGCAGTAATAACCTGCTTCAACAAGTGGTTTTGGGTTACAGTAAGCTAATGAAACTTTGTCGTCAACCTTTACTATTTCTGTTGTGTCGAAGTGTCCTGGGAAAAGACATAACACTCTTTCTACAGCAGCCTTGTTCAGAAATGTGAATGAAGCTGTTGGCTTCATAGATTGTTTTAATTGTTTTTCCATTTTATTGATTTTTAAAAAGTTAATAAATTTATTTTCGTTTTTTTATTCTCCCAAAGACTCGAGTTCACCTTCGAGAGTCTTGTATTGGTCTTTGGTTATAACTCCCGATGTGGCGTACATCTGCCATAAAGCTGACAGCACTATCTGCTGTGAATAGGTGATGTCATTCTCTTTGGCTTTGTCTTGCTGGCTGCTCTTGCTCCATCCGTTAGATCCAGCTGCAATCGCTCTGTTAATCTCCTTCACCCAGCCTTTCGCATTGCTGTTGAGACTGCCGCTGAGAGAAAGCGAATCGATGATGCTGTCGGTGTCGTTAAGATCTAAAAACTTGGATGAGTTTCCGCCTTCGCCGCCTGTGGGTACCGGAAGACTTTCGTTCTTTTTCTTCATGAAGTAATAGGCTGCCGCTCCTGCCAGCAATAGTCCTATCAATAAAGGTAACATCTTTTTCATTTTCGATTCTCCTTACCTTTTATTCTGCCGTTGCTGGAGCTGCCGGAACTGTAGCAGTCGAATCTTTTTCTTTCTTGCAATTCTTGAAATACATCACTGCCACCAACGCCAATGTCGCTACGGCTACGATGCCCATGATTTTGTCGTTCTTGAAAATTTTGTCCATTTCTTTTAATTTTTTGATTTGTTAATATTTTTATGATTTTCCGCCGACAAAAATATTATGGACAATATCCGAAGGTTCCCGATTATGTAGGATTGTGCACGATTATGCTCGATTATGTAGGATTTTTTCAATTCATAATTCATAATGCATAATTATGAATTGTGAATTATGCATTATGAATTAAAAAAAGCAGCAGAGTACCCGACTCCGCCGCTTCAAAAAAAAATGTCCGTTCTAATTTTCTTACGCTTTAAACAATGGCTCCCAGCATTCATCCGGTGCAGC
>JAFTUF010000054.1 GCA_017466405.1 Bacteroidales bacterium | reverse complement strand
TACAATAACGAACGTATTAAATTAAGATTAAACGGAAAGAGTCCGGTGCAATACCGAACTCTTTGTATGTAATTTTTTTTATTAATCCGTCCAACTTTTTGGGGTCAGATCATTACATTCTTGTTTATTTTTCATTGGTGTAATTGACGCGTCTCTACAAATTTTCAATTTTCAACTTTCAATTTTCAACTAGATTTGGCGTATGCGATACGCCACTACGATCATTGTGGGCAATGTCTGTTGACTTTTTCTGGGCGTTCCGGCTACGCCGTCGGGCTTTCCGCTATATCTTTGCTCGCCACTCCTTCCCGCTCCCAAGTCCCATTTTCCAAATCCCGCTCCCGTCCCCGCCACCCGAAGGATGCTCCCAAAGGATGCCGCTCCAATCCCTAACGCATTGGGCGCTGCTATAAAAATAAGGCTTCTTTAACTTTGATTATCTCTCATTCTTCCATAAAGATTCATTATCCCAATCAACAGGGAATCCTATTGCACCTATGTCAACCGTAGGATATTTAGCAATGAGATTCTTTAATTTGTCTTTAAACCTATTATTAGGAGAAATAGTAAAAAGCAAATATTGAATCATACTTATGCGATAATAAATTCTTTTAGGATTAGTTTTTGTTTATATCAATCCAAGGATATACTGTTTTATGGGGATTTGCAGTGTTGACTGCCAACTCTCTATTCCATGTCCTAGAATGATGACAACACATATTTCTTAGATTTCCCAATACTAACATCCATGACGAGAGAACCGGCTCCTGTAATCCGAAGTATTTTGCAACTTTTTTCTTTGCTTTTTGACTTTTAAGGTTCATAAAAATATGACATAAATTGCCAAGTGGCAAAATCTCAACAATCATCCATGATGGAGGGAATGGGTCTGAATATTTATTTTTAAAATGTATTATAAACTCTTCTTTTGATTTTTCATATTCATATCGAATAAGATTTAATGATGATTTAAAATGAGATTCATTTTTGAAATATTTTCTCTCTGTCATCCAGAAATAATCTCCTAATTCTTCAGATACAATATTTACAATTACACTTCTAAAAGCAACTTCTATTTTCTCAATTTCATTGAATAGCAACAAGCGTAATTTTCGATCAAAGCGATACATATTCATCACTTTGTCAAACGTAGCATTAATTTTGAATATATGCTTGTGTTTGGGTTCTCGATAAAGCGGATAGAAATAAGCTTTAAGTCTATAGTAACCTATATTACGAATATAACTGACTGCTTTTGCTTCATCAGCAATAGACAATCCTTTTCTTTTGAGAACAGCAACTAACTCTTCTGCCGGTCTGTTAGTTTTATTAAATTTTGGCATTGGTATAATATAAAAAAAACGACCTGCCAATTTGAGCATTGTCAAGAGGCTTGGCAGGTTCTACTTTGACTGCGAAGATACAATCTTTTTCGTAATGAAAATGTTAATTTTATAATTATTTTCAAAAAAAATGCTCAACTATATATCTACAAAAATTAGTATTATCCATGATAGTCCTGAAATTATATATTGTTAACGTCTAATCGTAAATCGTATCATCCGTGCGGAAATAAACCAAATGAATTAAATAAATTGAATGCGCTTCGCTTTATTCTGTGATGGGGCGTACAGTCTGACCGCCGTTGCGATAGTCGTTCCAAATCTCGGGCTCGTCACCATCGTCGAAGTAGAGGTAGTACGCGCTGTAGTCGTTGCCGTTCGGTGTGGAATTCCAATAGGTGCCACCGCGGCCGGTATAGTAGAGCGATGACCCGTAACGGCGGCCCGCAGCAGGAAGAAAGATACTTTTTTCGTTTGCTCCTATAACCCTTGCTCCCTTAACTCCGTTCACCTCTGTCCATTCCCATTTGCAATGGTCAAGCAATTCATTCATCTCTTCTTCTGTCGGCATCCTCCATCCGCCGCCCCAGTTGGCTGTGGCTGCATCGTATGATGGAGTTAGATTACCGTTTCCGTCTATGATGCCTTGCGTTTGCAGTTTTGAAATGCTTACTCCGTATGTCAAACTGTTTTCTTCTGTGTACGTGTCTTTTGTTGTTGTCTCTCCCCATGCATAATAGTTGCCGTATTCTTCAGGCGTTGTCGCGCCGACATTGCAGGTAGCCCATTTCAGGCCGGATGGCAGACCGAGGTCAACGTATTCATGAACGTTGTTAAAATTATCAGCCAATGTTGTAAAGCTCTTCTGCTCGCCGTAGCTTGTGCCTGCGGCGTTGGTGGCGTAAGCTCTTACGTAATAGGTGGTGTTAGCTTCCAAACTTGTAAGATTTGAAGTATATGTACCTGTGCCACTGCCTTCAGTTGTCTTGTTATCTTCTATTGTAGGATTTTCAGATGTGCTCCAGCATATTCCTCGTGAACTCACCTCTGCACCACCATCATCTGATACATTGCAGATAACTCTCGCCGAACTTGACGTGACATCAGTAATTACTCTTGTTTCAACAGTGGCTTTCTCAGCCTCTGGTACACACGACACCATAAGCGTAGCAAACAGTGCCATAATCAAATAAACTCTTTTCATAATTGTAAACTTAAAAGTTAATATTAATTTAAATTCAATTCAGATTTATGTGTAGTATTGAGTGTGCAAAATTTAGTGTAGCAGCTTAAAATCCTTATATTCTTTGTAAAACATTAGAATAGCATAATCAGACAATTACAAGATCGCAATTTTAAGAAAAATATCAATGCAAAATCAATGTTAAAGAAAATATTATTCTGCCTTCGGGGGTTGGTAAAATAACAACTATCAAATAGTTACATTTTACAAAAATTTCTGAGGTTGGATATTTAAGTATCGTATAGTTGAATTTCTGAGAAAAAATATCATAAAAAAGGAGAATATAATCTCTCTGTTCCTAAAAAATCAATTAATCTTCACTTCCTTCAAATTCAACAAATTCGTCGGGTTGCTTCCTAAACCTTCAACTCTTTTATTGACAAATCGCATCACTTCGTCGTAGAACAAAATAACAACCGGTGCTTCCGACATCATAATGCTATCCATCTCATGATATATCTTCGCTCTTTCTTGAATATCGTTACATGTCAATGATTTCTGATAGAGTGCATCAAACCGCGCATTGGAATAATGTGTATAGTTAGGACCTTGCGGAGTGAAATTACCTGTAGTGAACAACGAGAGATAATTCTCAGCGTCAGGATAGTCGGCCACCCATGAAGAACGGAAGAACGGAAGGTTGCCATTAGCTCTCTTCTCACGCAAGGCAGCGGGCATCATCTCCTCCACCTTACAATTCAAACCTACCTCAGTCAAAGCCGACTGCACGAATTTCGCAATGTCGATATATTCTTGCGTAGTATAAAGTTTCAACTCATGACCAAGCAAGTTATTGTCTTTCAAAAGTTGCTCAGCCTTTTTAGGATTGTAAGGATAACCGATGGAGGTCGAGTTGCTGAGTTGCTGAGTTTCTGAGTTTCTGAGATTCTCAGATTCTAAGTTTCTCAGATTCTCAGTTTCTGAGTTTCCTGGAAGTCCTACTGGGATGATTCCATAATTTCCTGGAGTTCCCATGCCGTTACGAAGGTAGCGCAGCATCTTTTCTCTGTCGATAGAATAGCTCACTGCCTGACGCAAGGCTAGACTTCTTTCCTTACCCAGAGTGTCGTTCTCGTCGAGGAAGAATGCGAGATATTCTGTATTGAGATAAGGTTGTCTGATAAAATTTATTTTGTCTTTATATTCTTCACGAAGTTGTCCGTCTCGCGTCAGAAGTTCGTCTTTATATCGAGAGTCGATTCCCGACATGAAATCGAACTTTCCTTTCACGAACTCCATGAATGCCACTTGCTTGTCGATGATAAAACTTATTGAGACAGCGTCGAGATATGGGAGTTGCTGAGTTGATGAGTTGATGAGTTGCTGAGTTGTTGAGTCGTTTGGAATGTCTGAGTTTACGATTTCAACAGTTTCAAAATAAATTGGATTTTTTCTGAAGACGAGCTTCACTCCTTCTTTCCAATATTGATATTTAAAAGGTCCTGTTCCGACTGGATGTCGTCCGAATTCAGTTCCGTAAAAATCGACAGCTTCCTTTGGAACGACAGAAGCGTATGTCATCGACAATATTCCTAGAAATGCAGGAAATGGCTGAGAAAGTTCTATCTTAAGAATTGTATCATTGATTGCTTCGAATGCATTCACATTTGAAAAAATCCAACTTCCAGATGAATTCAACTTCCTATCCAACACACGATTAAAAGAATAAACGAAATCATGAGCTGTGACTCTACGAGTTGCTGAGTTACTGAGTGGCTGAGTGGCTGAGACTTCATCTGCACAATCACTGAGTTTGTCGAAATGACTGCGTTTGTCTTCAATTGTTTCCGATTCCGCATACCCAATGTCTGTTGTCTGTTGACCGTTGTCTGTTGTCTTTCCAAAACACTCATCTTCATGAAAATATACATCATCACGAAGAATGAAGGTATAAGTCATTCCGTCGTCGCTGATATTCCACGACTTAGCGACAGCCGGCACCACATTCATCTCGTCATCCAAGGCGACGAGGCTGTTATAAATCTGATTGCACGCCCATATATGAGGAAGGTCTTTGGCATAAATAGGATCTAAGGTCAAGATTCCGGCGGCTTCATTATATTTAAAAATCTTAAGATTCTCATCAGAAGAATTATCTCTTCCGCAAGAAGAAAAGAGAATTAACAATAAACAAGTTACAATTAACAATTGAAAGTTGAAAATTGAAAATTGAAAATTATGGTTCATAACACCTTTCGACATTAGACTTTTAACTTTTGACATCATTTACACTCTATCACAATTTCATTCTTTATAGTATAATCGTAGTCTTCATCGTAAATCGTTGCTACACAATCTCTGCTGTAAGAGTATTTTTTCTTTTCTCCTGAAGAAATTGAATCTAACACAGAATCGTTACCATCAACATAATGCGAAGGAACAACGAAACTCATCTTATCTTCGTCGACGGAGGTAATTGTAATCAAAGGATGAGAATCTTTCCAACCTTTCTCGCACCTTAATTTTCTGGCACCACCCAAAGTATATTCACCTTTTTCAAGAGGCAACATACACATTGCCCAGCGATTATAGTCAAAGCCGGCAGAATGTATTTTTACTACAAGATAATGTCCTGAAACATTCTCGAATTTTACAGTATCCATCTGCAGATAACCGAAAATCCACTCGGCATGATAACAGACGCCATCAGCAAAAGCATATTTTCCCAAGCCATGAGGCAAACCTTCTTTATCAACTTCGCCTTCGTAATAATCACCGTTGCGGTAGTTTATTTTCTTATTCATAATACAGTGCTTTTTTGCATCTCGACAAAGGTAATAAAAAAATTCCGAGAAAAATCTTTCCCGGAATTATAAATTGTTAATTGTAAATTGTCAATTGTTAACTCAAGCCTTCGATGTTACCATCAACGATATCGATATTACGTGCTTGTGGATCTTTTGGCAATCCTGGCATACGCATAATATCACCCATGATAACGACAATCATCTCAGCTCCATTGTTGATAATTATATCACGTACGTTAAGGTCGAAGTCCTTTGCAACGCCGTAGGCTTTAGGATCTGCCGAGAATGAATACTGTGTCTTTGCGATACAGATTGGATAGTGAGAGATACCCAACGACTCAATCTGCTTGATTTTCTTGAGAGCTATAATTGAGTATGCTACATCTTTAGCGCCGTAGATTTGTTTTGTCACCTTATCAATCTTTGTACGAATAGAATCTTCGCTATCGTAGATAAACTTGAGAGGTTCTGATGGTGCATTTTCTATTGTATCAACGACGAGTCTTGCGAGTTCTTCACCACCTTTGCCACCTTCAGCAAAGACGTTGTTCATGCAGAATCCCACACCTATCTCGCGGCAGTGTTCAGCAACCAAAGCAATCTCTTCTTCGGTATCGCTTGCGAATCTATTGAATGTCACGATAACATTCTGACCGAAGCGTTTTATGTTCTCGATATGTTTGTCTAAATTCTGGAGACCGTTCTTCAAACCTTCGATATTCTGTTCCTTGATTTTATCTTCTGGAACACCGCCGTGAAGTTTCAAGCTCTGTGCTGTAGCGATGATAACAGTAAGTTTTGGTGAGAGACCAGCCTTACGACATTTGATATCGTAGAATTTCTCTGCTCCGAGGTCAGCACCGAAACCAGCTTCTGTAATAACATAGTCGCCGTAGCTGAGAGCCATCTTCGTAGCGAGGAGTGAGTTACAGCCGTGAGCGATGTTAGCGAAAGGACCGCCATGAACGATAGCTGCTGTGTTTTCTGTTGTCTGTACGAGGTTAGGTTGAATAGCATCTTTCAAAAGCACAGTGATTGCACCTGCGATACCGAGGTCGTTAACTGTCAGAGGTTTGTCTTCGTATGTGTAACCTAAAAGGATGTTGCCAATACGACGTTTGAGGTCGTCAAGGTCATTAGCGAGACATAAGATTGCCATTATCTCTGATGCTGGCGTGATGTCGAAACCGCTTTCTGTAGGAAGTCCGTTGGCAGAGCCGCCGAGACCTGTGACAACATTACGCAAACTTCTGTCATTGACGTCAAGCACACGTTTCCATTTAACTTCTTTAAGCGCGAGACCAGTCTTTCTGTTATGATAGATGTAGTTATCCAAAAGCGCTGTAATCATATTGTGCGCCGATGTTATTGCGTGGAAGTCGCCGGTGAAATGGAGGTTGATATTCTCCATAGGTAAAACCTGTGAGTAGCCGCCACCAGCCGCACCACCTTTCATACCGAAACATGGACCGAGTGATGGTTCACGAAGCGCAACGATAGCTTTTTTACCGATTCTGTTAAGACCTAATGAAAGTCCGATAGAAACTGTTGTCTTACCGATACCAGCCTTAGTAGGTGTGATAGCTGTAACAAGAATAAGATTGCTTTTCTTTATCTTTTCTTCATCAATAAGAGAAAGCGGAAGTTTGGCAATATATTTACCATAGTTATTTATCTCGTCTGAAGGGATACCTATATTATTAGCAATATCCTCGATTTTTTTAAGAGAAGTTTCCCTTGCTATTTCAATGTCTGATTTCATATTCAATATGTTATAAGTTATTTTATTTAAAATGTAAACTTAGCAAAGATAAGAAATAAATAGGAATTAGCGGTTAGGAATGAAGAATTAATTTTAGAGTCAGCAGAATATCCCGTAGAGTCACACGGACGTGTGTCTTAAAATTGAAAGTTGAAAATTGAAAAATAAAAATCCGCGGGAAATTGAATTCTCGCGGATTTCGTTTTATATAAATAGTCTCGGTATAACAAACAAATATTTATTATTCACTGACAGCACGTATTTGGCGTCCTAAATAACGACCGGTAACGCCTTTTATTTCAACACTTATGCCGTTTGAATTCTTAGCGATGAAAGCGTCAGCTTGATATGTCTTTGCAGAAGTAGCCGCCCAATAATAACATTGATTCAGATATCCTCCAGCGATAGCTGCATTATTCATATAGCTGAGTCCAGGGATGAAGATAGAATTACCATTAGGTCCTGTTGCTCTCACGCCTTGAACCTCATTGACAGTTTCCCATGTCATTGTACATTCTCTTATCAACTCTTCATATTCTGCCATTGTAGGCATTCTCCATGTTCCGCCCATATTTGCTGTTGCAGCGTCATATTGTGCATTACCTGAAACATTATAAACATCCAATGTGTTTGTAGTGCCATTGCCGTTGCTGTAATTTTCTTTTGTAGCTGTTTCAGCCCAACTATAATAACCACCTGTACCTTCTTCTGTTGTAGCACCGACATTGAATTTAGCCCATTTCAATCCGCTAGGCAAACCGAGATCCACATATTCATGATTGTTATAATTGGCTATTGTCCAAGGCAAAGGTAGTGCTGAGCCATCAACACCAGCTCTGTAATATACTCTGTTAGCTTTCACTCCTGTTCTGAAATTATAATAGTAACCAGCATTATTGTCGTTTTGTAATTTAACGCTGTTGTCACCATCTGTAGGGTACAATACGATGTATGATGTTTCTGCAGGAGTACCTGTTATGCTGATATTTGCGCTGTTGCTTGGTGTTACCGCGAAATCAAATTTCTGTGTAGCTATGTTATAGTTCAAGTTAAAAGCAGTTCCTTTGATGGCAGATCCTTTTAATTTTGTTATGTCTGTCAGATCTAACACAGCGATAGCGACTTGGTTTTTTAAGATACCGTTGAGTTCGAGTCTTATTTCGTCGCCTACTTGTACAGCTTTAACTTTAGCACTTGCGATATGATATTTGCCCAAGTCTTCTAGCTTACCGCTTTGTTTGTTGAATGGATAAGCGCATGAGCTAGTGCTTGAAATCATTTTATAAACACCGCTTCCTGATGAAGTTTCTGTTGGAGATGCATTAACAATATAGTTCTGTCCACCAGTCTGCTTTGTATTGCCGAAATACCAGACATCATATTCTTTACCAGCTTCGAGATGTCCTTCAGTAACTTCGCCACTGAATTCTATAACATGATGGTTACCTTCAGAGAAACCAACAAGCTCTACTATCTCAGCACCGACCGTTGTTTCTAGTCCCGGGACACAGAGATATAAAGATTCTATTCCGTCGCTCCAGTTTATTGTGCCGTCTTCCATTAGGTTGGTAAAGTCGGTCTTACCACCGTTATTTAATGGGATTGAGCAGCGTACTGTTACCTTGCTTCCTCCATTGTTGTTAGTTTCGTTACTTGTTTCTGGTTCTGGTTTGCATTGTGTGAACAATATCATCACGAATGCGAGCAATATTGTTGATAATTTTTTCATTGTTTGATTTTTTATTTTTTTGATTTTCTTTTTTTGTAAACTAAAGCCATTGCGCTTAAGACAAGCAGACCGTTTCCTATAGGCACATCGCTTGTCAATTCAAAATTTCCGATGCTGAAACCTCCTCCATTATTGGAGAAGCCATCGAAACCGAATCCATTAAGGTTATCGTTTAAGTTATTAAATCCCATTCCGTTTCCCGATGAGAAGTTCTCAAATGCAAAAACGGCATTACCATCTCTATCTAATTCGTTGCAGTTATTATAGAAGAAGGCTTCGTTTTGTGCCATGGAAGCTATTGGAACCATTAAACACAACAGCAACAAAGCAAAATATTTTTTCTTATTCATATAATTAAATTTATTTGTTTGTCCGTTATACCGTAGATTAAAAATAAATTCAATTTGAAACAGGTCTTATAGTACGACCGATATAGCGACCGTTTCCCCAACCTGCTCTTGTGCCGTCTTCGTCAAAAGCAAGTGCGTGAGCTCCATAGCGGTCACTACCAGATGTTGAGGTCCAATAAGCGCCATATTCGTTGGGGTACTTCAAGAATGTCGTATTACGATATCCGGCAGCTGGAAAGAAAATAGAGTTACCATTGGGTCCAACGACATTGATTCCATGTATCAGACCATCTGCCATCCATTCACATACGCAGCAATCGACCAACTCGTTTATTTCCTCAAATGTAGGCAGACGCCATATCACGACATTCTTGACACCTGTGGCATAATCGCTGAAATCGAAGAAAACATTACCGGCTTCATCGACATCTGTATCGTAGGCACCAGCTGGAATTGAAGATAGAATTGTTGCATCATCTAATGTCAATATTTCAGCTGAGCTGTCATTTATCACATTAATAACAGTTTCCATATCCCAGCGGTATAATTTTTCAGAACCTACACCTGATGTTGCGTAATATACATTACCTTCATCATCGATGCCTAAACCAGCAGAATAACCGCCTACATCGATAATTTTTCTATGATTATCATTACCCGATACATCCAGCAAGGAGATGCAGTTAGGATCAGACCAACTGGTGCTGTTAAGTCCTGATACCAAGATGTGCTCGCCTATGAATTCCATATCGAAATTACATAGAAGAGAATATCCTTCACTCCATGTTCCTGTCTCGATATTATACGAGAAAATCTCATCACCATTAGGACCGCTTGTGATACCATACCACAGAGCCTCTATATCGGGAGAGATTTTCAAGAATGACGGATAAGTGTAAGTACCTGTCATATAATCCGGAAGCACGTATGTATCAAGAAGTTCATTTGTTGCAAGGTCGAAATGATAGATTTTGCTACCATCACTTGCATACAAATTAAATCCGTTGACATCAAACACAGAGAGGTTTGAATAGTCAGACAAAATAGTTTCCGTTACATAACCTTCGGAAGCATTTAAGATAGATTGAGCGTACATTGAAAATCCGCTCACGATCAAGAAGATCGTCACTAAAAGATTTTTTTTCATAATGTATAAATTTGTAATTAAAAAATTCCGCGTTTTAATTTACAATATCTGCGACGGCAGGTCTTCTGACTCATTCCTTGATTGATGTGCCTTCCCATTATTGTGATGGCTCACTAACAGTGGCATTAAACATCAACTTATTAGAATTTACAGCAGCGGGGACTGTTATCGGTTTTCACGATATTCCCTA
This sequence comes from Bacteroidales bacterium, assembly GCA_017466405.1. GTDB lineage: Bacteria > Bacteroidota > Bacteroidia > Bacteroidales > F082 > Limimorpha. Next base: position 10,114 of record JAFTUF010000054.1, on the reverse strand, counting down.
TTAATCCTTTCGGAACCGTTGCGCTTGCAAAGATAGGAAAAAAATTGAAAGTTGAGAATTGAAAAAAAAAATTCCGAGAAAAATTTATCCTCGGAATTATAAATTCGTAAGACGTATCTATCTGTATTTATTTTTAAAGAATCATCGACGCGTCTCTACATTATTATTGCTCAATTCACTCTCTGTCTTGTCGCATCACCATCTTGCTGACTTAAAAATCCTGTGACGCGTTTATGCGAGTTGACAAGATATTGATTGTAATCCAAATCGTTAACGTCTTGTTCTTTTTCTAATGCTAAATCCAAGACTTCCATCATTGATGTCACGAAATGGAAGTTAAGACCTTTCACATAATCTTCTTTTATGTCGGAAAAATCACGTTTGTTTTCCACTGACAAGATGACATCTGTAACGTCATTGCGTTTGGCAGCGAGCATCTTTTCTTGTATTCCGCCAACAGGCAACACTCTACCTCTCAAGGTAATCTCTCCTGTCATAGCAAGTTGATCTTTCACTTTTCTTTGAGTGAACGCCGATGTCAAGGCTGTCAGCATTGTGATACCAGCTGAAGGTCCGTCTTTTGGTGTTGCTCCTTCTGGCACGTGGATATGTACGTTCCATTCGTCAAAGACAGCAGGATCTATTTCAAGTTGTGATGAATGAGCCTTGATATATTCGTATGCTATCGTAGCAGATTCTTTCATCACATCGCCGAGGTTTCCTGTGAGATGTAATGCACCATGACCGCGACTCAAACTCACTTCTATCGATAATATCTCACCACCGACAGGAGTCCAGGCGAGACCAATAGCGACACCTGGCGTAGTATGTTTTACCTCATCTCCATCGTGGAACATTCCGACACCGAGTGTATCCTTCAAGTCATCGGCCGACACTTTCTTATCATATTCATCACCGACGACAATATGTTTTGCCTTGCGGCGAATGACGCTTGCAATCTTACGTTCCAAAGTACGGACACCAGCTTCTCTCGTGTAATCGTCGATGACTTTCATCACCATTTCCTTGGAGAATGTAACGTCTTTTGATGTCAAGCCGTGTTCTTTCAATTGTTTAGGAATGAGATGTCGTTTTGCAATCTCATATTTCTCTTCACGGAGATAACCGCTCAAATCTATGATTTCCATTCTGTCACGTAAAGCAGGATGAATCGTCGAGAGATTATTTGCTGTCGCGATGAACAAGACCTTAGAAAGATCGTAATCCATCTCTAAGAAGTTGTCTGAAAACGCCATATTTTGTTCTGGGTCGAGGACTTCAAGCAAAGCAGCTTGTGGGTCGCCGTTGACATTATTTCCGCTCACTTTATCAATCTCATCGAGTACGAAAACAGGATTTGACGACTTTGCTTTTCTTAAACTCTGGATTATACGTCCAGGCATAGCTCCTATGTAAGTCTTGCGATGGCCTCTCAATTCAGATTCGTCGCGGACGCCACCGAGCGACATTCTTATATATTTACGTCCCAATGCCTTTGCTATTGATTTTCCGAGCGATGTCTTACCGACTCCAGGAGGACCGACGAGACATAAAATCGGAGACTTCATATCATTCTTCAGCTTAAGAACTGCGAGATATTCTATGATACGGTCTTTTATCTTTTCAAGTCCAAAGTGGTCTTTGTCGAGAACTTTCTGAGCATGTTTAAGGTCGAAGTTATCTTTGGTATATTCATTCCAAGGAAGCTCGACAATATATTCAAGGTAGTTATGCTGTATTCCATATTCAGCGACCTGAGGATTCATGCGTTGCAGTTTCTGCAATTCTTTCTCAAAGGTCTCCTCCACTTCTTTAGGCCATTTTTTCTTAGCGGCTTTTTCTTTAAGAACTTTGATATCGACTTCGTTGGGAGTTCCGCCGAGTTCTTCTTGAATAGTACGAAGCTGTTGGTTAAGAAGATATTCGCGTTGTTGCTTATCCATATCCATCTTGACCTTGCTTTGAATCTGATGTTTCAGCTCAATCATCTGGACCTCATTACTGAGTATAGAAAGAAGCTCTGTCGCGAATTTCGTGATGTCGTTTATTTCAAGAAGTCGCTGTTTCTCTTCCATCGACTGAACGAGATTACTTGCGATGAAGTTAACCATAAACCAAGGGCTGTCGATGTTTTTAAGAGCGAAGGAAGCCTCGAAAGGAAGCGTTCCCGACTTCTGTGTTATCTGCATCGCGAGGTCTTTGATAGACTGTATCAAAGCCTTGAACTGACGGTCGCGAGGAATTGTGAGACCGTCGCCGTATGGAGTGACTTTACCTTTAAGATAAGGCTCTGTCTGTGTTATTTCTTGTAATTGGAAGCGGCGTTTGCCTTGAATGATAACGGTAGTATTACCGTCGGGCATCTGCAAGGTTTTCATCACCATTGCCATGGTACCTATTTCATGAAGGTCATTTTGGTTTGGGTCTTCCACTACAGCATCTCTCTGAGCCACGACGCCGATAGTCTGATGTTTTTTATAGGCTTCTTTTATCAGTCTTATGGACTTGTCGCGACCGACAGTGATTGGGATTACGACTCCAGGGAAGAGTACTGCATTACGCAGCGTCATGATTGGCACTTCTTCCGGTATCTCTTCTTCATTCATTCTTTTCTCGTCTTCCGGTGTCAGAAGTGGAATATATTCAGTGTCAGTTTCTACTATATCTGTCAGAAATAAATCGTGATTTATCTGGTTGTCCATTTTTATGATGTATTAAAATTACGTCCGCGCGTTCGTCAATAATTATGCCAAAAAAGCCGTCAAGATCATGACGGCTTGTATTATGTGCAAAAAATTAGGCTGCCCGAAGACAGCCTCGTGTAATTTTTATTTGTTAGCGTTTCTTGCTTCTTGATATTTTTTGTACTTGTTGTTGAATTTATCAACGCGACCTGCAGTGTCAACAAGTTTCATCTTACCTGTATAGAAAGGGTGAGATGTGTTAGAGATTTCAAGTTTTACTAATGGATACTCGTTGCCGTCTTCCCAAACGATAGTTTCTTTTGTGTTGATTGTTGAACGTGACATGAAAGCATGGTCATTTGACATGTCTTTGAATACAACGAGACGGTAATTTTTTGGATGTATGTCTTTTTTCATTGCTATATATAACTTTTATTTTTTCACCAATTCGAGCGGCAAAGATAAGAATTTTCTTTGAACAAAAATACATTTTCGCAAACTTTTTTCTTTATTTTATATCATTATATAAATCAACAGCTTAAGATTTTTATACCATTATTTTCATAAGATAAACCAAACTAAATTCTTCGAAAAAACATTTTTCGCAAAGCATTATAATCCACAATTTTCAGAAAAAAGCATTTTCGATAGAAACAGCGGCTCCAAGACATACAGCTATTCATATTTCCGTTGCATATATTAATTAATGTATGGTCGTAGATTGTACCTAAAAATAGCATCCGAAAATAAAAAAAAACATTTTATAATAAATGTATTGTTTATCATTTTAATTTGTTATCTTTGCCACGTTAAAAACTTAAAATTAAAAAAAATAATCATTTATAAACTTAAATACATTAAGAGATGAAACACAATTTCAACGCAGGACCATGTGTCCTTCCTAGAGAAGCTGTTGAAGCAGCTATTGAAGCAATCCGTGACTTTGACAACACAGGTATCGGTATCCTTGAAATTTCACACCGTACTCCAGGTTGGGAACGCGTAATGGCAGAAACACGTCAATTATGGCGCGAACTTTTGAACATTCCAGACAATTACGAAGTACTGTTCCTCGGCGGTGGCGCTTCTACACAATTCTTCCATGTTCCAGCTAACCTTTTGAAAAACAAAGCTGCTTATCTTCAAACAGGTGTTTGGGCTAAGAAAGCTGCTAAAGAAGCTAAATTCTATGGTGACGTTGAAATCGTAGCTTCTTCAGAAGACAAAACATATTCTTACATTCCTAAAGACTATGTAATTCCAACAGACGCTGACTATTTCCACATCACAACAAACAATACAATCTACGGTACAGAAATCCGTTACGATATGGATTGCCCAATCGACTTGGTAGCTGACATGTCATCAGACATCATGAGCCGTCCAGTTGACGTAAGCAAATACGCTCTCATCTATGGTGGCGCTCAAAAGAACGTAGGTCCTGCTGGCGTTACATTCGTCATCATCCGTCGTGACCTCCTCGGCAAACTCGAAGGCGAACGCAAGCTCCAAACAATGGTTGACTACCGTACACACGCTGCTGAAGAAGATCGTAACATCTCTATGTTCAACACTCCTCCAGTATTCCCTATCTACGTAATGTATCAAACATTAAAATGGGTTAAGAACCTCGGTGGCGTTGAAGCAATGAACAAAATCAATGTTGAAAAAGCAGAACTCCTCTATAACGAAATCGACCGCAACTCTATGTTCGTAGGCACAGCAGCTAAAGAAGACCGTTCTATCATGAACGTTTGCTTCGTAATGGCTCCAGGTCACGAAGACAAAGAAAAGGCATTCATGGAATTCGCTAAAGAACGCGGTATGGTAGGTATCAAAGGTCACCGTTCAGTTGGTGGTTTCCGCGCATCTATCTACAATGCTTGCCCAGTAGAGTCAGTTAAAGCTCTCGTACAATGCATGCAAGATTTCGAAGCAGCTAACAAATAATATTTCATAACAAAATAAAAAACAAAGAAATGAAAGTATTAGTAGCAACAGAAAAACCTTTCTCAAAGGCAGCCGTTGACGGTATCAGAACAATCGTTGAAGAAGCTGGTTACGAATTGGCTCTCCTCGAAAAATATACAGACGTACAACAATTCTACGATGCAGTAGCTGACGCTGACGCTCTCATCGTTCGTTCAGACAAAGTTACTAAAGAAGTCATCGACCACGCTAACAACCTTAAAATCGTTGTCCGCGCTGGCGCAGGTTTCGACAACTTAGACTTAGCAGCATGTACAGCTAAGAACATCGTAGCTATGAACACTCCAGGTCAAAACTCAAACGCAGTTGCTGAATTAGCAATCGGCATGATGATCTACATGGCACGTAACACATTCAAACCAGGTACAGGTTGCGAATTAAAAGGCAAGAAAGTCGGTATCCACGCTTATGGTAACGTAGGTCGCTTGGTTGCTGAAAAAGCTAAGGCTCTCGGTATGGAAGTATGGGCATTCGACCCATTCGTACCAACAGAAAAGATGGAAGCTGAAGGCGTTAAAGTTCCTGCAACATTGGAAGAACTCTACGCAAACTGCGACTACATCTCATTACACATCCCAGCAAACGAAAAGACAAAAGGTTCTATCAACTACGAACTTCTTTCAAAAATGCCTAAAGGCGGTTGCTTAGTCAACACAGCACGTAAAGAAGTTATCGACGAAGCTGGTATGGAAAAACTCCTCGCTGACCGCGCTGACTTTAAATATGTAACAGACATCGCTCCAGCAAACCAAGCAGCATTAGAACAATTCGCTCCTCGTTTCTTCGCAACACCTAAAAAACAAGGTGCTGAAACAGCAGAAGCTAACATGAACGCTGGTTTAGCAGCAGCTCGCCAAATCGTTGGTTTCATCGAAAGAGGCGAAACAAAATTCAGAGTTAACTAATAAATAAATATGATTCATCTCGGCATTATGTCGGGATGAATCTTTTTTTAATAAACTAACTAATATTAACTAACAATAGCTATAGATATGGTACAAGAAGATAATAAATCAACAACATTTTTTAGATTTGAAGATCTTCGAGTTTACAGTAAAGCCATAGGTTTCGTAACTTTACTAACCGAAGCAAGTTCTTTGGCAACTAACGACATCGAAAGTCATTTCTACAAAAGATTTCTTGAAGAAGCAACAATGATAGCTTTCAACATAGCTGAAGGCTCTTCAAAAAACAAACCTTCCTTTATAACACAACTGAAGGCTGCAAAAACAAATATCCGCAAATGCGTCGTCTTCACAACAATAGGAAGACAAAACGATTTTATCGGCCCTGAAAAGGAAGATGAAATTCGCAAACAACTGATGGAACTAACAAAAATGATTGGTGCTCTCATCATCTCATTACAGAAAAATCTTAACGGAAACTATCATCATGAGATAAACGATGTCCATGACAATCACAACAACGACATCATCGAAGATTTCGAAGAGACAATCATCTGGTAAGTTCCACAAAAACTAAATATTAACAATCTAAAACTAAGACGTTATGTCAGTAATTAAACCATTTAAAGGATACCGTCCTCCGGTAAACATAGTTGAAAAATTAGCATCAAGACCATACGATGTTTTGAATACAGAAGAAGCTCGCGTCGAATGCGAAGGCAATCCTTACAGCCTCCTTCACGTGACAAAAGCTGAAATCGACCTCCCAGCAGGAACAAAAGACAGCGACCTCACAACATACATCAAAGTTGTTGAAAACTTCAACGCTTTCAAAGACTACGGCTGGTTGATTCAAGATAACGAAGAAAAATTATATATCTACGCTCAAAGCATGAACCCAACAGAAGCTGACGCTCACTGGCAATATGGTATCGTAGCTTGCGCATGGAGCGAAGACTATGTAAACCAAGTTATCAAGAAACACGAGCTCACACGTAAAGATAAAGAAGAAGACCGCATGAAACACGTCCGCATCACCAATGCTAACGTAGAACCTGTATTCTTCGCTTATCCAGCTGTCAACGAAATCGACGCTATCGTCAACAACATCGTTCGTCACCAAGCTCCTATCTACGACTTCATCGCTAAAGAAGATAACTTCGGTCACCGTTTCTGGGTCATCGACGACAAAGCTACTATCGACAGATTAGTAGAACTCTTCGCTACAGAAGTCCCTTCAATGTACATCGCTGACGGTCACCACAGAAGCGCAGCAGCAGCATTGGTAGGTCAAGAAAAGAAAGAAAATAACCCAGGTCACACAGGAAAAGAAGAATACAACTTCTTCATGACAGTTATTTTCCCAGACAACCAATTAAAAATCATCGACTACAACCGCGTAGTAAAAGATTTGAACGGTCTCTCAAAAGAAGAATTCCTCAACGCTTTGACAGAATCATTCGATGTTGAAGATATGGGAACAGAGATCTACAAACCAGCTAAATTACACGAATTCAGCACATATTTAGATGGTCACTGGTACAAGCTCAACGCTAAAGCCGGCACATTCAACGACGAAGACCCAATCGGCGTTCTCGACGTAACAATCTTATCAAACTTAGTCTTAGACAAGATTTTAGGTATTAAAGACTTACGTACCGACAAACGCATCGACTTCGTTGGCGGTATCCGCGGTCTCGGCGAATTGAAACGCCGCGTTGACAATGGCGAGATGAAAGTTGCTTTCGCTTTACATCCAGTAACAATGAAACAAATCATCGACATCGCCGACAGTGGCAACATCATGCCTCCTAAGACAACATGGTTCGAACCTAAACTCCGTTCAGGTCTCGTAATTCATACATTAGAATAGTCAATGACAAAAAAAAAGAGCTCTTAGGAGCTCTTTTTTTTAGTTACTAAGATACTAAGTAGCTAAGTGTACTAAGGCCTAACAACTCAGCAACTCAGTATCTCAGCATCATAGTAACTTAGCATCTTAGTCTCTCAGCTTCTTAATCTTTCACCGGACGAATCGTCATACCATTACGACGGATACTCCAGTTGCAGTAGAACTGATATGAACACATATCCAAGAAACATGCATTTTTGAAAGTTGGTGCTGCACCTTCTTCCTCGTATGGAGTTGACATCCAATAATAGCCGAAAAAGTCCTTGTCTATCAATTGATCATTGACACGGAAACCTGCAGCTGGGAGGAATATATGATTGCCATTTGTCTTTGAAGTAACTTTATAACCTACAATGCCATTATCTTCAACCCAAGTCCATATACATTCTTGCGTAAGTTCATACATCTCTTCCAATGTTGGCATTCTCCATCCATTACCCCATTTTGCAGCAGCAGCGTCATATAAAGGATTACCCGAGATATCGCCCAAATCTTGATAATATGAAGAACAGTTGCCTACTTCGTAGGTAGCTTTTGGTTCTATCTCACCCCAAGCGAAATGATCGCCATGACCTTCTGGATATGTTGTTCCGACATTATGCATAGCCCATTTCACACCACTTGGAAGACCTAAATCTACATATTCATATTCTATAACTACGTCGTTTGCTTCTGTAGTGAAATTAACAGCTTCGCTAACAACTTCACCCGCACTGTTCACAGCGTAGGCTTTGACATAATAAGATGTTGATTCTAACAAAGCTGTAAGTTGGAAAGTATAGCTGCCTAAGCCCTCTCCTACTTTAACACGTTCACCATTGTCTTCACCAGCATCAGTTCTATTCCAAATAAAACCACGTTCTGTGACATCAGCGCCGCCGTCAGTAAGAACTTCAGCTGTTATTGATGCTGAATTATATGTAATTCCTGAAACACTAACTGTTGTAACTGTTGGCAACTCAACAATGATTTCGCCACCATTGTCATCACCACCATTGTCATCACCACCATTGTCATCACCGCCATTATCATAACCACCATTATCATCACCACCATTATCATCACCGCCATTGTCAGCTTTCAATGTAGTGAATATTTGCTCACTGCCGTATGCTGTACCTACACTATTTGTAGCGAAAGCTCTTACGTAATAAGTTGTGCTGTCTTTCAAGTTACGAATTGTTGCTGTAAAATGGTCAAAGGCAGGTTCAATTCTTGACAATTCTGTTGTAACATTGTCATTCAAGGTAGGATTTTGGTTTGTACTCCAGCAAAAACCTTTTGCCGTGATTTCTGCATTACCACTATCTGTTATCATTCCTGAACAGACAGCACTCTCTGATGTCACCTCAGTTACAGGATGAGTGCCTACAGATGGCAATTGAGGTTCTGGTTTGCATGAAAACAAAATGCCGCAAACCACAGCAATTAAAACAAAATACTTTTTCATGATTTGATTTTTAAAAAAAATTATTAGTTAATTATTTGTTATTATTCAATTCTATAAAATAATTCGCCTCGTCACCTCAGCGACTTAGCGACTTAAAAAAGGCAACCTAACAGTTGCCTTTTTCTACCACAACATTTTATCTTTTCTTAACTTTCTTTTATTCCATATTAGTATAGACTGACTGTACGTCTTCGTCGTCTTCTACTTTTTCGAGGAACTTCTCTATTGCTTCAACGTCTTCTGCTGAGAAAGCTACCGGGCTGTTAGCGAAACGTTGCAAGTTAGCTTTCTTCACATTGATACCGAGTTTTTCCAAAGCTGTCTGCATTGTTCCGAATGCTGTCCAGTCTGACAATGCTACGACGCCTTCTTCTGTTGCTTCGATTTCTTCAAGACCTGCGTCGATGAGTTCGAGTTCGATTTCTTCGACGTCCATGCCTTCTGGCAATTCCAATTCAAACACAGCTTTACGGCTGAACATGAATTCCAATGAACCTGATGGAACTAAAGAGCCGCCGCATTTGTTGAAATAAGAACGTACGTTAGCGACAGTACGTGTTGTGTTGTCAGTAGCACATTCTACCACGACGAGAACGCCAGCAGGACCTTTGCCTTCATAAACGATTTCCACCATATCGGCAGCGTCTTTCGCTGTAGCTCTCTTGATAGCTGCGTCGATGTTGTCCTTTGGCATGTTTTCAGCCTTGGCGTTGATGATAGCCTGACGCAATCTTGGATTCATATCTGGATCTGCACCGCCTTCTTTAGCTGCAATAGTGATCATCTTACTTAATTTAGGGAACACTCTCGACATGTGACCCCATCTCTTCATCTTAGCCGCTTTGCGGTATTCAAATGCTCTTCCCATAGTATATTTCTTTAATAATTATTATTCTTTTTAATTTCGTGCAAATTTACAATTTTACTCCTAATTGCAAAAGATTTTTTTTGTTAATTTTATTAATGATTAACAGACTTCACCTTAAATTTCAACTTTCAATTTTTCAGACGTGTCAATTACGTATTGTTTATTATTTTTGGTGTAATCGACGCGTCTCTACAGATTGTCAATTTAGGCGTATGCGATATGTCCCTAAATTATCGTGGACAAAGTCTGTTGACTGTTGTCCGTTGACTGTTGACTTTCTCTGGGCGCTACCGTAAATGAGAGCTG
>JAFTUF010000053.1 GCA_017466405.1 Bacteroidales bacterium | reverse complement strand
GATTGAGAAAAAGTGGACCCAGCCCATTCACAACTGGGGCGTAATCATGAACCAATTTATTCTTATATTTGCAGACAGATTGCAGATATAGGAATTTTATATGCTGTAATTTTCATTTACACAAAATACAGGACGGTGCCTATTTATAATGGTTATGTTACAATAAGTGACACTATTTTTATTGATAACTCATATTTCAGCACTTCACTAAACAAAACAAGTATTGTTACAATACTGCCTGGTGAATATCCGATATTACCAATTGCCGGCAAACATTCATACAGTGTTGATGTAAACTATTATTAATAACTTCTATGAAAAATAATTTGTACATTTTTTTACTCTTGTTTTTGATGACAATATTGAATTGTTGTATCTCAAATCATCAAAAAGAGACTTATAAGAAGTCGTACAAAGAAAAAAGCATATCTATGGAGTCTCTTCGTAATGAGATACGAAGAGACTCTACGCATTATAAACTACTTTTTTTTTATGATCCTTTTTGCCTGCCTTGTGTTATGCATATAGATAGTTTTGTGCAACCATTCATTGCATCTTATGATACGTCAATAGTCAAAGTTTGGTTAATTGCAGAAAATCATCTATACGAAGAAGAAGTTGTTTCTTTTCTTTCTGAGCACAGAATACCTTTTAATGAGGTTTCTCACTATAACATTGATGATACAACACATAAATTTAGTTGCACGAATCCTAATCAATGGGATAATATCACAAATTTTCTATTTGATTTAAAAGACTCCATTATAGGTTTAAACGGGTTACCTTTATATCTTATTTCTGATAGAAATAATAATTTGATGATAAAAGACAGTGTAATAACAAAAGATACATTAAGTTTTCCTATTCAATTATACGAATTATCATACTAACTTCAATTGTTTACATGAAAAAATCATTAATATTTACAAGCCTTATCATCAGCCTGTTGGCGATGTCATGCGTACAGGTTTGTATTCCGAACAAGAGGAATCTTCGTTATGCCTTGTCGAACGATTATATAGAATGTCTTGATGCAGAAAGTTTGAAGACGTTAATAACTTCCGACACTACAAGATATAAGGTGGTCGTTTTTTATAGCGTATGTTGCGGTCCGTGTCTGAGACATTTTGAGGAGACATATCATCCTGCATTTGCAAAATATCATGACAGCATAAATTTCTATTTCATACATGAAAACACAGGTGGAATAAGATATGCTCGCGAACATCTTGAACGTTACGGAATGTATGATGGAAAAGTATTATGTTTCTTGGATCTTGAAAATCCTGACTTTCACTATGGCAATATTCAATATCTAAATAATGTCGCGAATTACGTCTTCGAGACCGAACCTAAGATAAACGGTAATTTCGGAATACCTTGTAATTTTATTGTGAGTAAAGACAATAAAGTCATGAAGCAACTGACTACTACACCGACATCAGGTTCTGCATTTACGACAATGGATTTGTTTCAGATTGAAATTGAAAATCTGAACGAAATTGATTTCGATTCGATATATAAGGAAGATTTAGAATACGATAGGTTTACCGATCTTCCAATTTGTACAGATGAATACTGTCCGATATTTAAATAAATAAAAATTATGTGATTATCATAAAAGCATATAAATACCTAATAATCGAATAATATACGTCTTTAATATCTTATCTTCTAATTGATTAGTTAAGATTTTGTTGATTGCTTATAATCATTTGCTAGAAGAGCACTTTTCTTTATGAGCTTAAAATTTATTTACAAATTATTTTACTATAATATTGATGTCTGAAACATAAATCAGCTATACATATTTTTTATCAATAGGTGTCTTACTAATTCAAAATCATCCGTAATAAAACAACTTATATTTATATATTTTATTCTCTCTATGAATAATTATCTCAAATGAGAGAGACTAACTTTTATTGCATTTTGCAATAGCGGTTTGCGAAAAAGTCTTGCATTTTGCAATAGTCCTCAAACATCACAATATTCCTTCTATAATTTTTATTTTACTGATACACAGCATTGTATCCATGTATTATTATGTCTTATCATGTCATTGGCACGCACTGTGACATTCATGACGGTATAACCTGTTGCGCAACAAGGTGTGATAAACCGATTATTAACACTTAATACAGATTATACCATGATACAGATAAATATAGAAACCGCACATAAAATGTTCAACCAGATGATGGAACGTTTCGACAGAATTGAGAAAATGATAGAACGCATGAACAAAATGAAGGAATGTCTTGACGGCGACACTCTTCTTGACAACTACGACCTGTGCAAACTGTTAGGTGTCACATACCGCACTTTGGCACGCTATCGCCAGAAGAAACTTGTACGCTACTATATGATAGACGGACGTACATACTACAAGGCTTCCGAAATCAAGGAGTTCTTCGAACAGAAAGGTTTGCCGCTTCCTGCAAGCATAAGAAACAATCCTAAATGCTAACCACACAACTACTATGTAATATGGAAATTGTATGTATAGAAAAGAAAGCTTTTGATGAGATATGCAGTCATTTAAGCGAGTTTGAAGATAGATTAAACAGATTATACAACTCAAGTCAAGATTTTGCCTTAAAAAACTGGATGGATAATCAGGACGTATGCAAGGCACTACGCATCTCCAAACGAACGTTGCAAGTATATCGTGAGAAAGGATTGATACCTTTTGCACGTATAAAGCACAAGATTTTCTACAAACCAGATGATGTACAGAGATTCATTGAAAGCAACTATCACCCAATCAAAAACAAACGACAATGAGCCACTTTTTCAAAGACAAGACGGATACACAGATTACAGAAATATTAAAGCAATTGAAACGCATAAACGAACTGCTATGTAAGACTGATAGAATGATACAACCTACCTTAAACAACGAACGCTTTCTAACAGATGAAGAATTATCAAAGATTCTGCGAGTCAGCAGACGTACATTGCAGGAGTATCGTTCAGCAGGTACAATCCCCTACTACATTGTACAAGGCAAAGCATTGTACAAGGAATCAGAAATAGAAAAAATACTCAACGATTCACACAAACGTTGCGTAGAAGAGCAGCGTTGGGTATGATCTACAAACAACAGCAACAATCCATATGGGTCGTTGCTGTTGTTTTTTTCACAAACTTATTCGTTTCCATTTTCTACATCGTCCAAACTCCAGTTCTTCATCGAAAAGTTCCACCTTCTTGTCAGCAGTAACTTCTCTCAATCGCTTCATATCCTCATCGACTTTTTTGTCTGTAACATGAGCATATATCTGCGTTGTAGTAATCGAAGTATGTCCCATCATTTTGCTCACTGTTTCAATTGGAACACCTAACGAGAGAGTCATATGAGTTCCAAAATTATGACGAGCCTTATGAAAAGTAAGATGGAAACCATACTCTTTACCTAATTCACTTGTAAGTTTGATCATATAGTCACGACAGTAAAGATTGAAAACCTTATCATCCTTTCTTTCATGCTTATACTTTTCAATAATACGCAAAGGCACATCCAACAATCGCACAGATGACAATGTATCAGTTTTCTTACGTCTTATGTGAATCCACCAACTTCCATCTTCTGATTGCTTTATGTCATTCACAGACAAACGTTTCAAATCAGCATATGCCAGTCCTGTAAAGGTGGAAAATATAAACCAATCACGTACACGTTGCAGATTAGGTTTATCAATCTGTATTGCCATCAACGTCTTAAGGTCTTCCAGTCTCAAATGCCTGCTCTTACGTTTTGGCAAGGACGGATGCAAACGACTATAAGGATCCCTACGCAATGTACCTTGACTGACAGCTCGCATAGTCATTTTTTTCAGTCGATAAAGATGATCATGCACAGTCTTTGGGGACAGACGGCAATCACTTTGCAGAAAAATCTCAAAGTCATCATAAAACACTTTGTCAAGACTTCGCAAAGTAACATCTTCAACACCACGTTTCTCACGAACAAATGTTTCAAGATAACCGTAAGAACGTTGATAGCATAAATAAGTTTCCTTTATACGGTCTATACCTATCCGCTTTTTGAATTCTTCGTTATGTTCTCGGAAAAGGGCAAGTAGTGTCACCGTCTTTTGTCCGATACCTTTGACGGCATTCTTAACAAGTTCCGCCGTAACAAATCCAAAATTCTTCTTGATATTGTTGTAGTGTTCTGAAATCTCTTTAGTCAGTTCATTAATAGCTCTGTTTACAGTTATAGCATTCTCGCTACGTCCATCGGCACACCCCTTATCGGGATTCCAAATAACTGGATTTACAGACACTTTTGTGCCTATCTGTTCCCATTCTGCATCTATGCTAACCTTACACAATAGTTGACACATTCCGTCCTTTCTTACTTTTGTACGATTGATATAAAACAAAACCGCAAATGTACTGCGACGCTTTGCCTTGTTATTATCCAAATTCTTGTTTGTATTCATATATAGCTAATTTTATGATTATCAGATAATGATAGTAAAGCGTTCACTGATCTTACTATCGAGTTTTATTGTATCAGAACTTATTTTATCATCTGTGATTTTTGCATAAATCTGAGTTGTTTCTACACGTGTATGTCCCAACATCTTGCTAACAGTCTCAAGGGGAACTCCATGTGAAAGCGTGATTTCTGTAGCATACGTATGTCGTGCCATGTGAAAAACCAACTTGCGATTTATACCACATATAGAAGCGATTGTCTTCAAGTACTTGTTTACATCAGAATTGCTATACATAGGTAACAATTTACCGTTAGGATCCACACCACAATACTTATTGAGTATTTGTAATGGGACATCAAGAAGCGGGACATCGTATTCTACTTTGGTCTTCTTACGTGATGTATGTATCCACAGAGTGCCATTTTCATCCTTCACCATGTTATTCCTAGTAAGCGTGCACATATCTCCATAAGAGATACCTGTATAGCATGAGAACAGAAACAGATCTCTTACAATGTATAGTCGTGCATTATTCAATGGTGTTGTCATCAATAGATTCAATTCTTGTTCCGTCAGGTATTTCAGTTCCCGTTTAGGACGTTCCGTCTCATACCCCCAGAATGGATTGAATGTCAGAATCCCATCAGCTATGGCTTCTTTAATTACAGTTTTCAAGCTTGTAGTAAGATTGACAATGGTACCGAGAGACAGATGGCAGTCGGTTCTCAAATGAATATCGTACTTCTCGACAAATGAACGATCCAATGCCGTAAAAGGAATATCAGTCAGTTTATATTTCTCATTCAAGAACTTTTCAATATGCTGATATGCGCACCTATATGACCATAGAGAACCTACAACACGATTTACACCAACATGCTTCTCAAAGTTCTTTATGAATGTACGGAAATAGCTCATCAATGTCTGTTGTCCAGATGCCATACCAAGAAGCAAACATCTGACATCATCAGCAGTTACACCTTCGCGTATTGAGGATAGGTCCTGATAAATATGAAGCGCATTGGCTCGTATCTCATCCAACTGACGATTGATTTCACGAGCAGCAACACTTTTTCCCGTAGCCCGTCCCAAATTCCACATTGCGTGCGGCACCGACATCTTTAAACTAAATGCGACCTCTGAATATCTTCCGACATTCAACCTTGCCATAACAGGGCAATTCCCTTTTGCATCCGCTTCGCTCTTTTTAAGGTAGAACGATACCTTTACATCTGACTGATTCATAGTAAATTCCTTTAATTGCAAAAATAAATTTCACAGAGTTAATGAAGGGCATGTAGAATATAGCAGTATAAAGAAACAAATACCTAACAAAGTATCACTTTCGGTTATTTTTCTTTCTGAAAGAGAAAATGATTACCTTTGTCAGTACAACAATAACCAGATCTGACATTTTCATAGTAGTTCAGGATATATGTAATAGATTAAGGATATTATTCCACCTATTTAACCTTCAAAAAAAGGCAACGGATAGGTAGCAATTCTATCTTCACAAACATCCATATATGGCTATTTTCACAGAAGTTAGGAATATGGATGTATGACACAAAACCGAACTCAATACCAGCGGTTTAACATTATTTCCCTCCATTATGCCATTATTACGCTTTTTTTTCTTATCTTTGCAGAAAATTCGCTATGGATCCAGCATTACTCATATTGACATTAGGTGGTTTAGTATTCGCAGCGCACTGGTTTGCAGAAATATTCAGCAAGAAAAGAATCCCCGATGTGCTTATGCTCATGCTTATTGGCATCGTCATCGGACCTGTTTTTAAAATCGTCGATGCAGAGAAACTCAGTTCCATGGGTAACGTCTTCGGACAGCTGACACTCGTAACGCTTCTTTTCGAAAGCGGAACCGAGTTATCATTCAGAACCTTAGCCGATTCAATAAAAACCACCGTAAAAGTTACACTGATAAATTTCATTTTCACTTTAATCGCCATCGGACTCTTAGGCTGGTTGGCCTTAGGCATGAACCCGGGCATCAGCTTCATGTTAGGAGCTGCTTTGGGAGGCTCATCTTCAGCAGTGGCAATTCCATTGGTAAAACAAATCAGCATAGGAGAAAAAAGCAAGACCATATTGATATTAGAGTCAGCTTTCAGCGCAATTCTCTGTATCGTCGTGACTTTAGCAATTTTCGAGTCATACAAATACGGTGAGTTCAAGATTGGAATGATTTTCGGACAAGTGTTCTCGTCATTCTTATTAGCGTCAATCATCGGACTCTTAGGTTCTATATTCTGGTCGATGGTATTAGATAAAGTAAGAACCATCAACAACTCCATCTTCACCACTCCAGCATTCGTATTCATCATATACGGTATCAACGAGTTGTTAGGTTACAGTGGCATCATCTCTGCCTTAGCATTCGGAATAGGACTGGCAAATATGGAACTCATACAAAACAGATGGCTAAGAAAATTCTTCGACAAAAAGCCTACCCTACTCAACCCAACAGAGAGAACACTCTTCAGCGAGCTCGTATTTCTTATGAAGACATTCTTCTTCGTGTATGTTGGCATCTCTATAAAATTCGACAATCTTATTTCATTGTTAATAGGTCTCGGTATATCATTACTTCTGTTATTATTAAGAATACCAGTGGTGAGAGTCTCATTACATTCCGACATCAAAAATATCAGTCACAAAGACAGAGCCTTCTTATCGATGATGATACCAAGAGGACTCGCCGCAGCTGTTCTCGCCACCATGATTTCACAGTCGGCGTTACCAGGTTCTGAAAGAGTCAGCAACATAGTTTTCTCAGTGATTTTCTTTACAATCATATTCACATCAATACTCGTCCCGCTACTTGAGAAATCAGAAGGATTCAAGAACTTCTACATAAAGCTAATCTACTTCCCATCATTCGGAAAGAAACGTATATTGGATGACGATATTGAGGAAACCACAACAGTTGAAAACGAAGATTATTATGGAAAAACAAATCAAGAAGATGAAAAAAACATCCTCAACAGTGAGGACGATGATATTCCCAATATACTTTTGTAGATAAAACAACGAAGAAATAATATCACAACTTAAGATTTAAAATAATATTTATCAATAAGTTAAGACTGTAAAACATTATTTTCAAAAAAAAATCAAAAAAAGTAATTTCAAACAAAAAAAATAGTATCTTTGCAGTCCGAAAAGAAAGAAGATAAAAAGAAAAGATATGTATTTAACTGCAGAAAAGAAATCAGAATTTTTCAGTGCATACGGTAAAAATGCACAAGACACAGGTTCAGCAGAAGGACAAATTGCATTGTTCACATTCAGAATCAAGCATTTAACAGAACACATGAAGCAAAATAAGAAAGACGTTGCAACCATGCGTTCATTAGTTGGTCTCGTAGGTAAGAGAAGAAGACTTCTTGACTACTTAAAGAAAAATGATATCGAAAGATACCGTACAATCATCAAAGAATTAGGTATTAGAAAATAATAACACCAAGAGTGTTACAGCAGAAAAAAGGCAATGTTTTAAGATTGCCTTTTTTTTGCGTATATTTGTTTTACATCGATACCACTATTAATATAACTAACAATCAAACAAGACGAAAATGGGTCCAGAAGGAATCAAACAAACCATACAACTCGGCAACGAGACAATCACTATCGAGACAGGTCGTCTGGCAAAACAAGCTGACGGTGCAGCTGTTGTCACATGCGGCAAAACAGTTTTGTTAGCTACAGTAGTAACAGCAAAAGATGCTAAAGACGATGTCGATTTCTTGCCTCTCTCAGTCGATTACAAAGAAAAATATGCAGCCACAGGCAAGTTCCCTGGCGGCTTCTTCAAACGCGAAGGAAAACCATCAGACTATGAAATCTTAATCTCACGCTTGGTTGACAGAGCATTGAGACCATTATTCCCAGACGACTATCACGCAGAAACACAGGTTCAGATAACTCTCCTCTCAGGTGAAGTAGGCGTATTGCCTGATGCATACGCAGCTCTCGCAGCATCAGCAGCTATAGCAGTGTCGGACATCCCGTTCCACGGCCCTATCTCTGAAGTTCGCGTGGCTTACATCAACGGAGAATACGTCATCAACCCTAAAGAAGAACAACTCAAAGACGCTGACCTCGAACTCATGGTAGCAGCTTCAATGAAAGACATCTGCATGGTTGAAGGCGAATCGAAAGAAGTATCTGAAGAAGTCATGCTCAACGCTTTGAAGGCAGCTCACGAAGCTATCAAAGTTCACTGTCAAGCTCAGATCGACCTCGCTTCTAAAGTAGAAAAAGCACAGACAAAACGCGAATACTGCCACGAAGTCAACGATGAAGAACTCAGAGCTGACATGATGGAAAAATTATACAAGCCATGTTACGACTTCGCTCTCACTGGCAACGCCAACAAACACGAACGCGAAGATAACTTCAACGCTATCCTCGATTCTTATCTCGCAAATCTTAGCGAAGAAGAACTCGAAGAAAAAGGCTCAATGGCAAAACGTTATTTCCACGACATCCAACGTAAAGCCGTACGCGACGCTATCCTCATCGAAAGAAAGAGATTAGACGGCCGTAAGTTAGACCAAATTCGTCCTATCTGGACAGAAGTCGATGTGCTTCCTTCAACACACGGCTCAGCAATATTTACTAGAGGCGAAACTCAAGCACTCGTAACAGTTACATTAGGAACAAAATTAGACGAGCAAACTATAGACGGCGCTGTAGTGACAGGAACATCAAACTTCATGTTGCACTACAACTTCCCAAGCTTCGCAACAGGCGAATGCAAACCAAGCCGCGGCGTCAGCCGTCGTGAGATAGGTCACGGCAACCTCGCTGAAAGAGCTCTCAAGTCAATGATTCCTGGCGAAGACGAAAACCCTTATACAATACGCGTTGTATCCGACATCCTCGAATCTAACGGTTCTTCTTCAATGGCATCAGTATGCGGTGGTACATTGGCACTCTTAGACTCTGGCGTTAAGATGAAGAAACCTGTAGCAGGTATCGCAATGGGTCTCATCACAGATAACGAAACAGGAAAATACGCTGTCTTGTCAGACATCCTCGGCGACGAAGACCACCTCGGCGATATGGACTTCAAAGTCACTGGTACTAAAGACGGTATCACAGCATGTCAGATGGACATCAAAGTCGATGGACTTTCATACGAAGTTCTCACAGAAGCATTGGAACAAGCAAGAGCAGGTCGTATGCACATCCTCGGCGAGATGGCTAAGACAATAACAGAACCAAGAGCTGACTACAAAGAAAGCGTGCCTCGCATCGAGAAAGTATGCATCCCTAAAGACTGCATCGGCGCTGTTATCGGACCTGGCGGAAAAGTCGTTCAAGAGATTCAGAAAGTCACTAACACCGTTATCGTCATCACTGAAGAAGAAAACTGCGGCATAGTAGAAATTGCTTCTACAAACAAAGAAGACCTCGAAGCAGCAAAAGCAAAGGTACGCGCCATCGTTGCTGTTCCTGAAGTAGGCGAAATCTATCAAGGTACAGTGAAATCAATCATGGCATTCGGTGCTTTCGTTGAGATACTCCCTGGCAAAGACGGTTTGTTACACATCTCTGAGATTGACTGGAAACGTTTGGAAACAATGGACGGTGTCCTCAAAGAAGGCGACAAGATTGAAGTGAAACTTATCGAGATAGAACAAAAGACTGGTAAGTTACGTCTCTCAAGAAAAGCATTGTTGCCAAAACCAGAAGGCTACGTCGAAAGACCAGAACGTCCACGTGGCGACAAAAAAGGTCACGATGACAAAAAAGGTCACGACAATAAAAAAGGAAAACCAGAAAAGAAATAATATAAAAATCTGAGAACTTGAGAATCTGAAAATCTGAGAATTTTTCAAGTTCTCAGGTTCTTGAATTTTCAAATTTTAAAAATCGAAATATGAGGCAGTTAAAAATTACCAAGCAAGTAACCAACAGAGAGACAGCTTCTCTTGACAAGTATTTGCAGGAAATCGGAAAGGTTGAGCTCATCACAGCTGACGAAGAAGTAGAATTAGCACAGAGAATCAGACAAGGCGATAAAATCGCTCTCGAGAAGCTCACCAAGGCTAACCTTCGTTTCGTCGTTTCCGTTTCGAAGCAATATCAGAATCAAGGATTAAGTCTTCCTGACCTTATCAATGAAGGTAATTTGGGTTTGATTAAAGCCGCACAACGTTTTGATGAAACCAGAGGCTTCAAGTTTATCTCTTACGCTGTATGGTGGATCCGTCAGTCAATCCTCCAAGCCTTGGCAGAACAATCACGTATAGTCCGTTTGCCACTCAACAAAATCGGTTCTATCAATAAGATCAACAAGACATACGCCAGACTGGAACAGGAATTCGAACGCGAACCTAATGCAGAGGAAATAGCAGAAGCTCTCGACATCACCGAGTCGGAAGTGAAAGAATCAATGAAGAACGCAGGTCGCCACGTATCAATGGACGCTCCTCTCGTTCAAGACGAAGACAATAATATGTATGACGTCTTGAAAAGCGATGAAGTAGTAACTCCTGAGACTGAGCTCCTTTATGAATCATTAAGAAAAGAAATAGACCGCGCCATCTCAACAGTGACACCTCGCGAAGCCGACGTCGTACGTCTTTACTTCGGTCTCAACGGAAGCCATCCGATGACATTAGAAGAAATAGGCGAAAAGTTCGACCTCACACGCGAACGCGTAAGACAGATTAAAGAAAAAGCTATCAGACGCTTGAAACACACAAGCAGAAGTAAAATATTGAAGAGTTATCTTGGATAGTTGAAAGACTAAGGTCTAAAGTCTAAGGACTAAAGGTGAAGGAGCTGCTGATAAAAAGGCGGCTCCTTTTTTTTAAACTGAGAACTGGAGAAACTGAGAACCTGAAAATTTCCTTGGCAACTTGGTGACTCGGTGACTCAGTGACTCGGCAACTCAGCGACTCAAAATGTCCGTGGACAATGTCTGTTGTCCGTTGTCTGTTGACTGTTGACGCGAAGATGAGACGCAACAATTACATATCTTTCATTTATTTAGGTGTAATTGGTACGTCTCTACCCCACCCTCTCCTCGTGGACAATGTCTGTTGTCCGTTGTCCGTTGTCCGTTGTCAAAAAAAATATTGTTCCCTAACAATATTTTTTTTACATTTGCAGAAACGTAAAAATTTCGTGTCATGCAAAAGATAATATCCCCTTCCCTATTGTCGGCCGACTTCTTGCATTTGGCTGACGACATTCAAATGCTTAATGAAAGTCAAGCCGATTGGTATCATTTGGACATCATGGACGGCGTTTTCGTTCCTAACATTTCATACGGAATTCCTGTAGTCCAGGCTATCAACAAAATGGCAAAGAAACCTTTGGACGTACACCTTATGATAGTGGAGCCTGACAGATATTTCGAGAATTTCAAAGAAGCAGGCGCTGAAATAATAACATTTCATTATGAAGCATCTACCCATCTTCATCGTTCTGTACAGAAATTAAAATCAATGAACGTGAAAGCTGGCGTCGTTCTCAATCCGCACACTCCTGTGTCTGTCCTTGAAGACATCTTGGGCGACTTGGACTTGGTGCTTCTCATGTCGGTGAACCCTGGCTTCGGCGGACAGAAATTTATCGAAAGGACTTATTCAAAGATTGAGAAGTTGCGCGACATGATAGACAGAAACGGATATAACACGCTCATCGAAGTAGATGGCGGCGTCAATACTGAAAACGCTCCTAAGCTTTTCGCAGCAGGTGCAAACGCTCTCGTAGCAGGCAACGCTGTGTTTAAATCCGAAGACCCTAAGAAGACAATTGAATTATTAAAAGCATAAACTAAAAAATAACAAATATGAACGAATGTGTTTTAAGTCTTAAGCCAGAAAACGTATGGAAAAAATTTCATGGTATTTTGGCAGTGCCTCGTCCTTCAAAGAAAGAAGGCAAGATGGTTGAATATCTCGTCAACTGGGCAAAAGAACATAAAGTAGAATATATCGTCGAGCCTTGCGGCAACGTCATCATGAAGGCTCCTGCAACAGCAGGCTTCGAAGATCGCAAAACTATCATCTTACAAGCTCATACCGATATGGTATGCGAGAAAAACAGCGACAAAGTACATGACTTTGAAAACGACCCTATCGAAGCTGTCATCAAAGGCGAATGGCTTCACGCTAACGGAACCACTCTCGGTGCTGACGACGGCATCGGCGTAGCAGCAGCTTTGGCAGTCATCGCTGACCCTACTGTACAACACGGTCCTATCGAATGTATCTTCACCGTTGACGAAGAGACAGGTCTCACCGGAGCAGAGAAACTCGACCCTAAAGACTTCAGCGGACGTATCTTGCTCAACCTCGACTCAGAAGACGAAGGCGAGATCTTCATCGGCTGCGCCGGCGGCATGGACACCATCGTCAAGGTTTATTATAAGATGGAACCAGCTCCAAGAAGAAGCACAGCTTATCAAATCATGGTGAGCGGTCTCAAAGGCGGTCACTCCGGCGACGACATCAACAAGAACCTCGCTAACGCAAACAAACTCCTCACAAGAATATTATGGCAAGGCGCCAACGAATTCGACCTCAGAGTATATGACATCCAAGGCGGCAACCTCCGTAACGCTATCGCTCGCGAAGCAATGGCAGTGGCTTTCGTAGCTGACGAATTCAAAGAAGAGTTCGAAGAATACGTAAAAGTGATGGAAGAAAACTTCCGCAAAGAATATCAGGTGACAGAACCTAACCTCAGCGTCAAGGCTGTAGTGGCAGAGACACAACCTGAACTCGTCATCGACGACATGACACAATTCGACTTGCTCAACGCTCTATACGCTTGTCCTCACGGCGTCATCGCAATGTCGCAGACAATTCCTAACTTCGTAGAGACATCAACAAACCTTGCTTCAGTGAAGAAAAAAGAAGGCTTCTTCTTCATCCAGACATCACAAAGAAGCTCAATAGAATCATCAAAAGAAGACATCGCTAACATGGTTGAATCTGTATTTAACCTCGCTAACGCAGAAGTCTTACACACTGACGGCTATCCAGGATGGACACCAAACCCAGACTCAGAGATTCGAAAGGTCGCCGAAGAATGCTACAAGAACCGCTTCGGCGTAGAACCTAAAGTAAAGGCTATCCACGCAGGTTTGGAATGTGGCTTGGTCGGCGATAAAATCGCTGGCATGGACATGATTTCCTTCGGTCCTACCCTACGCGGCGTCCACTCACCAGACGAAAGAATTGAAATCCCTACAGTACAGAAATTCTGGGATTTGTTAAAAGATATTTTAGTTAACGCACCGAAACAATAAAGTGTAGAGTTCATAGTTTATAGTTTAGAGTAGTTAAATGTTGAAAGTTTTTAAGTGAAATGTATAAACTTTCAACTCCCAACTCTAAACTGTAAACTACTCTAAACACTAAACTTTAAACTATAAACTTTAAAAAAATGAGCATCAAAAATTTAGAACCTAATGGATTGTGGAAGAACTTCTACGAATTGACACAAATTCCACGTCCTTCAAAGAAAGAAGAGAAAGTTGTTGCTTTCTTAAAACAATTTGGCGAAAACTTAGGTCTTGAGACCATCGTTGATAAAGTTGGTAACATCATCATCCGCAAGCCTGCAACTCCAGGTTATGAAGACAGAATGGGCGTTGTTTTACAAGCTCACGTCGATATGGTTCCACAGAAGAACTCCGACAAAGTACACGATTTCGAGAAAGATCCTATCGAGACACGTATCGAAGACGGTTGGGTAAAAGCTAACGGCACTACTCTCGGCGCAGACAACGGCGTTGGTGCAGCAGCAGCGATGGCAGTCCTCGAAGCAACAGACTTAGTCCACGGTCCTATCGAAGCTCTCTTCACAATAGACGAAGAAACAGGTATGACAGGAGCTAACGCTTTAGAACCAGGCGTTTTGAAAGGCGACATCCTCATCAACATGGACTCTGAGACAGAAGGCGAACTCTATGTCGGCTGCGCTGGCGGTATCGACACTTGCGGTTACTTCACACCTAAATTCGAAGACGTACCTGCAGGTTCAAAAGCTTTCCAACTTATAGTAAAAGGATTAAAAGGCGGTCACTCAGGCATGGACATCATCTTAGGTCGTGCTAACGCTAACAAAGTGATGAACGCTTTATTATTGAAAGCTACAGAGAAATTCAACGCAAGAGTCGCCGACATCCAAGGCGGCAGCTTACGTAACGCCATCCCACGCGAGTCATTCGTGACAATCACAGTCCCAGAAGCAAAGGCAGAAGAATTGTTAGCTTACGTTCCAGAATTTGAAGCTGTTGTCAAAGAACAATTCGCAGCAGTAGAACCTGAAATGAGCATCACTGTTGTTCCAGCAGAAATGCCAGTTAAGGTCATCGACAAAGAAACTATCGCAAGACTCATCGAAGCTGTAGCTAAATATCCTAACGGCGTCATCGCTATGTCGAAAGACTTCGAAGGCACAGTAGAGACATCATCGAACTTGGCTATCGTTAAATTAGTTGACGGTCAAATCATGACAGCATCATTACAACGCAGCTTAGTCGATGCAAGCAAAGACGAGTTGGCAGCAGAAATGCGTAAGGTCTTGGAAAGCTGTGGCGCAAGAGCAGAGTCAACAGGTTCATACCCAGGATGGAAACCAAACATCAACTCTATCATCTACAACACAATGAAGAAAGTCTATGCCGACAAATACGGCAAGACACCAAAGACAATGGTTATCCACGCCGGTTTGGAATGCGGTATCTTAGGTTCAAAATATCCTAACTGGGATATGGTTTCATTCGGACCAACCTTGGTATTCCCTCACTCACCAGACGAAGCACTCAAGATTGACACAGTTCCATTGTTCTGGGATTTCTTGACAGAGACATTGAAGAACGTTCCTGCGAAATAATGACAACAGTCAACAATCCGGTAGAGACGTACCAATTACACCAATAAAAAACAAACACGATGTAATTGATGCGTCTCTTCTTTATCCACAATTATAGAATGTTGTTAAAGCGTCTCTTTGTTTTCTTATTTTTTCGTTAAAATTTTAGGAATAATCATCAGAAGCGTAATTTTTCCATTGCCATCAAAACTTAACTCATTGTCTTATAACAAAATAAATATTAATATTTTTTTTGATAAAATATTTTTTCTTTAAGAAAAATTTACTACTTTTGCAACTCAATTTAGAGGAATAATTAAGAAGAAAAAATACATAAGACAATGAAACGCACATTTCAACCATCAAACAGAAAACGTAGAAACAAACACGGCTTCAGATCAAGAATGTCAACAGCCAATGGTCGTAAAGTTTTAAAAGCACGCCGTGCTAAAGGCAGAAAGAAACTTACAGTTTCTGACGAATATTAATTCTGTTACGCCGTACCTAATAAGATTATTTAAGGTTTAAAAAAATCCGGTCTTTTATAAGATCGGATTTTTTTATTAATATAATTTCCGAGAGCAGACTTTTTCTTATATTTGCATAACTATGAGAATGATTATTCTATACATATTATTCGCTTTGCTCGGACAACAGACAACAGACAACGGACAACAGACTTTGTGCACGTTTGTTGCACCTTGTACGGACACATTGAATGTGTCCAAGCATATAATATGTCAACAGACAACAGACAACGGACAACAGATAAAGTCACCAAGTCATCAAGTCTCCGAGTCTCCAAGTAAGTGTGACCCAAACAACTCGGTGACTTGGCGACCCGTTGACTCGGCGACTTATTACGAATATCAAATCCATCTCGCCGACTCTATTTATAAAAACTATCTCCCGCAATATAATTTTGACGAGGTTAAAGCCG
>JAFTUF010000052.1 GCA_017466405.1 Bacteroidales bacterium | reverse complement strand
TTCCATCGTATTTTCCTGTTCGAACAAACTCATTCCTGTTTTCTTCTGATATTTCATATATTTTTAAATTTATAGCAAATATAACAAAAATATCAATATAACCAACTGATTGTCACAAATTTAATTTATAGAAGTTGCCTTCATCAATAACTTCAGGATTGTCGAGTGAAAGGTTTACGAAAGCTTGTGAGATGAATCCGTGATTTATGTCGTAAAGTTGTGTCGCGCTCAAAGAAATCATCACTATATCGGCGTCTTTCAATTCATCGACGAGGTCTATCTCGCTTACGTTGTCATGCTCTGAGTCGTAATATATCGTGTTGAAATAATACCAATAATGATAATATTCGAAGATGTCGTTCATCGGAAGTGTGTAAGCCATATTCCAGAAGAAAGAGTCACCCATGACAATCATCTTCGCCTTTTGTGACGATGTGTCGGAAGTTACATTGATGTCGGCATAATGATTCTTATTGTTATTGATAGGAAAAGCAAGGTTGAGAAGTTTCTCCATATCGTTATCGGGTTTTCTTGTCTCCGCGAGATAAGTTGTTCCGACTTCAATATTCGGAAAGTTCTTCCCGCTCAGATTTTCCATATAACGTATTATAGTGTCGGAAGTGTGAGCGCAGGCGATGTTCGACCAGTGCATTCCTGCCTGCGGGAAAAGCGGATAATCGACGGAATCTTTTATTTCTTTAAAATATTTCGTCACATCCATGAAATTGATTCCGTTTTCGGCGAAAGCCTTTGAATAATAATCGTAAGCTCTTACGTTATTGTTTTCCTGATATTTCGTGTTTTTAGGAAGATATTCCGGATAGATGAGGTCTTTGGAAGGAAGCATAAGAACGAAAATATCTGTGTTATGTTCTTTGAGCAATCCTTGAAGTTTCTTCAGCCTTTCTAAATCCTTGTCGAATTTCTTGATGAGTTCTTCTTCGCTTTTCGCATATTCGTCCGTCAGACTTTCATAATGGTCTTTGACAGATTTCTCGTTGAAGAGCCATTTGTCTTTACCAATAATGACATTGTCGCAATAAGTCTTGTTAAATAATGTCCATATATATTGGTTGTAGAGACGAATTACAACCTCGCGGAATCCGAAGTTTTCGGAGATGTATTTTTCCAATGCCGACTGATATTTTGCGGACGCGAAATTGCTCAGATTTAAATCGGGTTTGTCAGATTTTATCGTTACACCTTCAAGAGGCTTGATTTTAAATACACTGCATTCTTTCTGCATTATAGGAAGAAAGAGAAATATCATCAGCAATGTGAATAAAAACGTGTATAAAACCTTATCTTTCATAGATGCAAAATTACATTTTTTTTCTCTGTTTAAACATGAAAAAGATTATATTTGCATAAATATCATTCAGTATTGTTATGAGAAAAATCTACTTTCTAATTTGCGTAATTTTATTAGTTTCGTGCGAAAACGCCAATATCAATATTTCGAAAAAATGTTTCGACCCGATGTCTAATTTTCCTGGTGAAGATCTCGTCTCTCTTGATATGGATTTGTATGACGTAGTTAATAACGGCATAGTTATTCCGTCGGCGAATCAGTGCGAAGAAGGTTGTTTCGTCGTTAAGTTCGAGGCTAAGAAAGGTCAGTATTACAAGATCTTCTATCAGAACGAATCGTATAAGTTTGAAAATGATAATCCTTTGAATGAGGAGAATTTCTACGGAAGTTGGGAAGATGTCAACGTCGAATTTAAGCAGGTTAAGGAAAGTGGCGTTGTCGTCGATAGTATAAGAATAGTCGGCAATCCTCGTGATGAGAAGAAATATTATGGAGAGGATGTTACGGAGAATTCGTTCAACGAGGCTGCGATACAAAGAGTTATCCGTGCTGTTTATAACACTCCGGATTGGCTCGAATCGATTAAGAAAAAAGCTGTCGAGAATGGAAATAGCCTCGACCGACAACTTTATCTCGATGCAGTCTGGATGATTGACGACAACAAAAATAGAGGCGATGTCAACAACAGATTCAAACGTAATCCCCGCGTCGGAGAATATTCTTTCATGTTGGTTTTGTGCGACGAAAAAGCTTTGGACGAGATTCCTGATTATATCAAAAACATCTCAAAGACAGATGAGAACGGCAAGTTCGTGAATCCTTACGCTTATTTTGCTAATAACGAAAATAAAAACATCGACGTGATTCTTTCCGACAGAACTCTTAAAACAAGAGCTGTCATCACTCCTGAATATGGTATTTTCTTGGATGAGATGCAGATGAAATCGGAAGTATATACTGTCGATACTACTGGAAAAAACAGCGGCACTTCCGATGAATATTATTCTAAAGCTTTGTACAAGCAGTTCTTGAGCAGCGTCAGTCAGCAATATACATTGAGAAATATTCCTGTCATCAAGGATGTCGTCTCTGATGAAGATCCTTATACTATGAAAGAATATGAGGTGAATAAGACGAAATTTGACAGTGCGCAGCTGAAATATGATTATCCGTTTGTGACTGATTGTCTCGGCAGCACGGTGCGATATAACGAAGAAGACAACAGCGTCTCGTTGATAAATCCTGGTAACAACGACATCAAGAATCTTCAGAAAGAATCGACGGGAATCATGACGCGAGTCGGTTTTACTTACGGAAAATATCGCGGCAAGATCAAGTTTCCTGTCATGCTTAATGAAGAAAATATCTGGAACGGATTGACTTACGCTTTCTGGCTGATATATCAGGACGATCATGCTTGGAACTTCAGAAGGACGAGTACAGCGGGTGGAGGTTATATCGATAAGGGCGATGATAGCAAAGAGCCGCTTCGTCATACCGATTATCATTATTCTGAAATAGACATCGAGATTGTCAAGGCTTCTAAATATTGGCCTAATTGGTTTTATAACAGACTTGTCCAGGGTTCTAAAAAAGAAGACGCCAAACTCAATAGCGATGTGATGTTTTGTTGCACCAACTGGGATTTGGCGACACGTGAGCCTTCTAAATTCTCTGCTGGCATAAGCAATATACCTTATAATGACAAAGAGTATGAAGCTATGCGCTGGACTGAATTATATAAAGCTCTGACGATAAAGTCGCCTGTCAGCAATGATATTTTTAAGGAAGATTATTATTACTATGAGATAGAATGGCGTCCGAATGAGATTATCTGGCGCGTCGGTCCTTCGCCGGAAGAGATGGTCGTTGTGGGTTATATGAACGATGAATATACAGCGATTCCAAACAATCAGATGTTGTGCATCGTCACGCAGGAATATCATTATTCAGAATGGTGGCCGCCAGTCGTTTTTGAACAAGGCCTGATACCTTACAACAAGACGGATGTTGAAGGTAAGGTTTATGAGATTGTGATAGAATAGTTTATTTGTTTTTCTTCTTGGCTTCTTCTCTGAGTACCCAGCGGGCGTCGTCGATGATTACTTGTTCTAATGGCATGCCTTTCTCTTTGGCTTTGTTGCTCAGGAATTCCATCATCTCGGAGTTGGCTTTCCATCTTGTCACGAGGTTCTTTACTTCTGCCTCGAAAAGAAGCTCTTCATCTAATGGAGTGGAGTCTTTGAGTAAAGTTTTGTTGTCAATAATATTCTGAGCTTCAATCTTGAAAATCTCCTCGATGTTTTTGTCTTGCATCGCGGTTTGTATGTTGAGAGCCTTAACCCAATCGGCGTCTTTTTCGATGGAGTCGTTGATGATTTGCGCTATACGTATCTCTTTTTCATTACGTATGATAGGCGTGTCGTGGTTTGAAATTCCTTCTATCAAATAAGGTTGCTTCTTAATCTTTTTCAGTGCTTCATCATTTGAGATGTTAAGGCTGTCGGCGATGCGTGCCGCCTCGCTTTTCATCATGTCGTCGGAAACGCATAATGCTAACAAAGCTTCTTCAACAAAGTTATAAGTCGCTCTGTACCATTGATGTCCCGATGTGAAGAAAACGACATAATCGGCGCGGAGGATGTCTCTTAACATGTTGATGTCTTTTTTCTTGTATGACTTTCTGTCGAAGCCTTTGAATACGCTTGAGTTGTAGAACCAAATCTCGACATCGCTCATAAGTTCTTCCCACGGAAAATGTTTGTCCAAAGCCCAGATGAAAGAGTCGCTGACAAACAGCACTTTTGGTTTTCGACAGTTTTCGTCACATTCAATCTCGACATCTAACTTATAATCCGTGTTTTTTTCTTTGATAGGAAACATCAGATTTAAAGTCTTCTCGTCATTCTGAATCTCGTCGTCGATAGGATAAGGCTTGCCGTATTTTATCTTAGGGATGCCGAAGTCGTTCAGGCTGTTCATAAATCTGAAGAGAGAATCGTATCCATAGACAGAAGTGAATTGCCAGTGCATATCCATGTTAGGAAAGATAGGGTAGGGAAGTGTGTCGCGCATCGTCCTGAACCATTTCGTCATCTCGATGTTCGGGAAGCCAGCTTCCGTCAAGGCTTTGTCGTAATATTCCACTGCGTTTATCGTGGTGGTGTCTTTTATTCTGTCGGGGAGGAATTCCGGATAGACGAGAGGTTTGCTTGGCGCCATAAACGACAAGAACTCAATGTCGTATTCTTTCAAGATGTTTCTAAGCTGGCACATCATCTTGACGTTCTTGTCGAATTCTTCTTTTGCGATTTCGGCGTCTTTGAAATGTTTGTATTGTTCGGTGCCGTAATAATCGTTGACGGCTTCTGTGTAAAACAGCCAGTTGCCTTTGCCTGGAACTAAGAAATGACTATAAGTCTTGTTGAAACAAGTCCATACATACTGATTATAAAGTCGAATGACGAACTCTCTGAAACCGAAATTCTCTGAAATATATTTTTCTAACGTACCTTGAAATTTGTTTTTGGAGAAAGATTCCAATGTCAGTTCTGGAAATTCGGTGACGTAATTGACGCCGTTAAGAGGTTTCGTCTTAAAGACCTTTAAATGCTCTTGTATCATCGGCAGAAATAGAAATGCCAATAACAAAGAAAATAATATCGTATATAGGACTTTGTTTTTCATTAGAATCTGAAATAAATGAACGGACTGAATCCTGTTGCGTTAAGAGCTCCGAGGCAGAAGATGAATCCTAAAATCGAGAGGACGAAAGCCGCGATATGTTGCTTTGAGTTATATTCCGTGAAATAAACTTTGTCTTGCCACTTCAGACCGAATTTTGTCATGGTGATGAATGAGAAGATAGCGGCGACAATCATTGTGGTGTAGAAATGAGGATTGTCGGCGAAATGTAATGGAGTGAAGTCGAAGGCGAATAATCTTTTCAAGAATGCCCACGACAAATCGATTCTCTCGATGCGGAAGAAACAACGAGTCAATACTATGATTGCGAATGTGAATATCACCGATGGGATTCTTCCTAATTTGTTCATCCATTTCACGAGGAAGAGTTTGTCGGCGCAGATGAAGATGCCTTGCAATGCCCCATAGACGACGAAGTTCCACGATGCTCCGTGCCATAATCCTGAAACTAAGAAGCAGAACCATAAGTTGAAATATTTTCTTGCTTCCGTCTTGACGCGGCTACCGCCTAATGGGAAATATAAATAATTCTTGATGAAGACGCTGAAGGTCTGATGCCATCTGCGCCAGAATTCCGATATTGAGGTGGAGACGTAAGGGTTGTCGAAGTTTTCCGGGAAACGGAAACCTAACATTCTTCCTAAACCTATCGCCATGTCGGAATAGCCGGCGAAGTCGAAGTAAATCTGGAAGGTGAATGCTAATATTACAATCCATGCTGTGGTGGAGTCGATTACAGCAATCTTGTCGGCAATCTCTTGAATCTGAGCTGCGCTCAATACGTCGTAGTTGGAAGGACCTAAGATCTTATCTACTTGAAAACCTATCACGTCGGCGATGAGAATCTTCTTTGCGAGACCTAAGACGAAACGATAGAAACCATGAAGTCGGTCTGTCATCAGCGATTCTCTTTCTCTGATCTGGTCGGCGATGTCGCAATAACGAATGATAGGGCCCGCGACAAGTTGAGGAAACATTGTGATGTAGAGCATATAATCGCTGAGACGTTTCATAGGTTCGTTGATTCCTCTATAAGTGTCTAAAGTGTAAGTCACGCTTTGGAAAGAGAAGAAAGAGATTCCGATAGGAAGTAATATCTTAATCCATTCTATTGGTTCGTGGTGGAATACGCCCAAGATGGCGTTGAGGTTGAGCATGGTGAAGTTGCCGTATTTGTAGTAGAACAGCAGTCCTATGCTGATGGCGATTGATATTCCGCAGAGAATTTTTTTTGTTATTGCCTTCTCTGCCTTGAACATATATTTCACCAGATAGAAGTTGGCTACGTTGGAAAGGATGAGTTGTACCACAAACTCCGGAGCTCCGTAAGCATAAAATATGAATGAAGCGAGGAGGAGAGTGTAGTTACGGAATTTCCTCGGTGTGATGAAATATATGGCGAGAAATATCGGTAAGAAATAAAGTAGAAAGACGTTACTGCTGAATACCATTGCTATTAAAATTTAAAGCAACAAATTTAAATAAAATTTACTTTCCACCTAGCTATTTATTTTTCTTTCATGTATAATTCACAAACCTCCCTTACTGTCTCTTCGATAGGAGTGAATTTGAAGTTCAGTTCATTGATAATCTTTGCTGAAGAATAAGAATATTTTCTCGTTGATGTTCTTGCTGTCTCTTTTGTGATGAGCGGTTTCTTTCCTTTGATTTTTCCTATTAGCCAAAAGACACGCCATGCTACCTCGCTAAGTGTCTTACCGACTTTGATATAAGGAGCCTTGACTTTGAAGTTGTATGCCATCAGTGAGAATAAATCTTTGTAAGAAATAAGTGTCCCGTTGAGACAATAACGCTGCCCGAATTTGTTGTTCTCCATTAATGTCATCATTGCGCGCACTACATCTTTTACATCGACAAAGCCGTTGATGCCTGTGGTGTAGAACGGGAAGCCTTTAGCGATGGTGTTGAAGAGTTCGCAGCTGCCTGAGTCCCATTTGCCGGCTCCGAGTATGAGCGACGGGTTGACAATGGTGGCGTTGAGACCTTCGGCTATGCCGCGCCACACTTCCATCTCGCCTTGATGTTTTGAGTTGGAATACACGCTGTTGTTCTTTGAATGTGTCCATGGCGACTCCTCGTCGATGGTCTCGCCTTCGAGGGCGCGACCTAAGGCGGCGATAGAACTGACATGGCAGAATTTCTTCACTCCGCAGTTCAATGCCGCATTGACCATGTTTTTTGTTCCTTCTACATTGACTCTCATCAGGCTGTTCTTATCGGTAGGGTCGAAGGAGACGACGGCTGCACAATGATAAACCTCATCAACATCTCGCATGGCTGCTTCTAAAATGTCGTAGTCTAAAATGTCGCCATAAACAAACTCTATGAAGTCGGGCATCTCGTCGATGCCGTAACGTTTCAAAACTTTATGAAATAACGATAAGTCGCTGTTCTCGCGACATAGGAGTTTTATTTGACACTGACTTTGACTTTGACACTGACTTTGACTTTTGACATTGACTAATTCTGCTACTAAATGTGAGCCTAATAATCCTGTGCAACCTGTGATGAATATCATGATATTATTTTTTGCAAAGATAGGGAATTTTGAAAGTTGAAAGTTGAAAATTGTAGAGATGTGTAGATTACACCAATGATTTTAACAATACCTAATTGACACGTCTGTGCGACTCTACGAGAGACGCTCTTAGCAACTTAGTGCCTCAGTATCTTAGCAACTTCAAAAAATCTGTTGTCTGTTGTCTGTTGTCTGTTGTCTTTTTATTATCTTTGCATCTCTAATTAGAATAAAACTTTACATCGATGAATACAAATTTCGTAGAAGAATTACGCTGGCGCGGTATGCTCCACAGCATGACACCAGGAACAGAAGAACAACTTAAAAAAGAAATGACAACAGCTTACTTGGGCATCGACCCAACAGCCGACTCTCTCCATATAGGTCACCTCTGCGGCATCATGATGCTCCGCCATCTTCAACACGCAGGCCATAAGCCTCTAGCTCTCCTCGGTGGAGCAACAGGTATGATAGGCGACCCTTCAGGAAAATCAGCTGAACGTAACCTGCTCAACGACGAGACTCTCAACCATAACCAAGCTTGTATCAAGAAACAACTCGCTAAGTTCTTAGACTTCGAAAGCGACGCTCCTAACAAAGCCGAACTCGTCAATAACTACGAATGGATGAAAAACTACTCCTTCCTTAACTTCATCCGCGACATCGGAAAACATATCACAGTGAATTATATGATGGCTAAAGATAGTGTCAAGAAACGCTTCAGCGGCGAAGGCGAAGGTATGTCGTTCACCGAATTCAGCTATCAACTCGTACAAGGCTACGACTTCTTGTATTTATATCAAAATAAAAATTGTAAACTCCAACTCGGCGGCTCCGACCAATGGGGTAACATCACAACAGGAACAGAATTGATTCGTCGTAAACTCGGCGCTGAAGAGACTGCCTACGCTCTTACATGTCCTCTCATCACCAAAGCCGACGGCGGTAAATTCGGTAAGACAGAAAAAGGCAATATCTGGTTAGATCCTGCTAAGACATCACCTTACGCATTTTATCAGTTCTGGATGAATTGCTCCGACGAAGATGCTGCTAAATATATTAAAATCTTCACCCTTCTAAATAAAGAAGAAATCGACGCTCTCATTGAACGTCACGCTGCTGAGCCTCATCTCCGCGAACTCCAACGCACACTTGCACGTGAACTCACCATCATCGTCCACTCTAAAGAAGACCTCGAGATGGCTGAAGAAGCAACACAGATTCTTTTCGGTAAGGGAACTTCAGAGGCTCTCCGTAAATTCGACGAGGCAACATTGTTGAGCATATTCGAAGGCGTGCCTCAAGCTAAAGTCGCTAAATCGGCAATAGAAGAAGGAATGCCAATAATCGACTTCCTCACACAGACAGAAGTGTTCCCTTCAAAAGGCGAAGCTCGCAAGATGTTACAAGGCAATGGCGTAGCCATCAACAAAGAAAAAGTCGCCGACGCTAAAGTCATAGGAAAAGACGACTTGCTCAACGACAAATATATTTTAGTTCAAAAAGGAAAGAAGAATTATTATCTCATAATAGCTGAATAATCATGAGTACATTTTTTCTAATCTTAATTCCGGCAGTCGTTATAATGGCGATAGTGTTTGTTGCTATCGGCATTAAGATGTTTGTGAAGAAAGACGGACAGTTTGAACGTAAATGCGCACATTCCTTAGACCCGGACGCCAAGTGCGTTTGCGGTGGCAAAGGCGATGGAAGTTGTAAGAGAAATAAGAAAGAAACTGAGAATCTGAAAAAATGAGAATCTGAGAAGATACCAAAGTAGAATCTTAGCATCTCAGTAACATAGCAACATAGTATCTCAAAAACTTAACGCGTCAATTACACAGAGACATATCAATTAATGTGTAATTGGTGCGTTTTTTTATTAAAAAATATTTTTTTCTATATTGACAATTTGAATATTACTATTTATTTTTGTACAAAGTTTAAATCCTATTACCATGAAAAAAATTGTTACCTATTCCTTATTGATTATAGCATTGTTCTTAACATCTTGCTCTTCCTCTAAGAAGGTTGCTTCCAATGTCAAACAATATAATGTCGAGACTATGGGCGTCGGCAACGATGGTACATATCTGATTCGAGTGACCGACTATTTCCGCAGTAACGACGAAAGCGTGTATCTCGACGGATTGAAAAAAGATGCGGTACATTGCGTCATTTACCAAGGTATTCCTGCCGGTAACGGTTCCATGAAACAACCTGCTCTTATGAATGCCGACACTCGCGTCGAGGGTAATGAGCAGGCACTCAACGAATTCTTTGAGCAGAAACTGTATCTCAACTTCATTAATTCCGTAGTGAATAGCTCAAAGAAAATTACTAAGATGAAAGACTCTAAGGACTATAAGATCAGCGTTGTTATCTCGGTTGAGAAAGAAGAACTTCGTAAGTATCTTATAGATAATAATATCATTAAGCCACTGGATTTCTTGTTCTAATATGATTTGTTTATGAAGAAAGTTTCAGCTCTTATATTAGCACTATCTTTTGCGTGTCAGCTTTCTGCACAAGATACTATAGCTCAACAATCATTGGGCAAGGGAAAGAGAACCGCCGATATGAACACTACCTATCATCGTAGTTCATGGCATAACATATTGATTTATCACAACGACCAGAAATACGCTGAGGAAATACTCGATACGTATTATCGTCGCCCTACCTCAGAGAAATTCAACGACCATTCCTTGCCTGTCGATGTCGTTGCTACCAAAGGAAAGAAATACGCCAAGTTCAAGAAGATAGATAAGTTTATGATGGATAGCGATATCGCTAATGAGCTTGTGGCAAAGTGGTTTAACAGAAACGACAGCACGGGCTATTGCAATATGGAACTGATATATCGCAGAGGTTTAGAAGGAGCATCGACGGAAAATATGGAGATGTCGGAGCTCACGAAAAGAGGTAAGTCTATCTTGATGGACTCTGGTACCGACCTCATCGGTAACACTTTCGTGCTTGCGCATGATGTGGTATATATCGACAAAGGAGAACGTAACAAGAAAGTGTCGGAAGGAATGAAAATCTTCGGTGAGATACTTCAGGGTGTTGGCGAGGTCATGGCGTCATCAACAGGCGACGATAGCTATAACGAATTAGGCAAAAGCGTCAATGATTTGTCGAGATCGACAGCCGACATCGTCGATGATTATGAAGGATTCCGCGTCAAGATTCAGACTCATCTTTATAGATTAAACTGGCAACAAAGCGATAACGACTTCTTCTACGAAAACTATTATCTCGACGAGAATTATTACGACGAGGCAAAATTCCAAGCATGGAACGACGCCAATTATACCCTGACTTACATCGGGACTCAGGAGGCGATATGCGGTCAGACTGTGATGGTAGGAAGATATGATTTGTCGCAGCTTATCAAGATAGTCATGTATCGTACTATGGACGAGAGTATCGTTAAGCTTCAGAGGAATTATGAAGAGTTCAGAATAAAAGAGCCTATCTATGGCATAGATGAGAATGGTTATGTCATTGCTAAGATAGGTTTGAAAGAAGGTGTTAATACTAACTCCAAATATGAAGTGCTTGAGGCTGTAGAGTCTTCTGATGGAACGATGAAATATAAGAAAGTAGGAGCCTTAGTTCCTGTGGAAGGTATGATATGGGATAATCGTTATATGGCTTTGGAAGACGGCGCACCAAATTCGGAACTCGAGGGAACATTTTTTAAAGTGACAAACGGTCGCGACTTGTATCCGGGATTGTTAATCAGAGAGGTAAAATTTTAAATGAAAAGATGGTTTTTAATTTTGTTTTCATGCTGCTTCTTGTCGAGTTGCGACTCTGTCGAGAAGCGGCAATTTTTTGGAACGACACAGGGCTCCTATTATTCGATAATTTATTATGACGAGCAGAACCGCGACTTCAGCTCCGACTTCGATTCCATCTTCAAGGAGATAGAAAACACTCTCTCACTCTGGGACGAGAACTCTATGATAAGAAAAGTGAATCGTAATGAAGATGTCGAGCTGAATCAGATTTTTATAGACAACTTCAATTATGCGATGGAGGCTGCCGAGTTCACAGACGGTCTCTTCGACCCGACGGTGGGACCTTTAGTATCTGCCTGGGGATTTCACTACAAAGAAGGAATGGAAATGACACCTGCTATCGTCGATTCGTTGAGACAACTCGTAGATTATCGTAAGGTCAAGATAGAAAACGGAAGAGTCGTTAAGGCAAATCCTAATATGACTTTAGATTTCAACGCTGTGGCTCAAGGATATACTACCGATATGATAGGTGAGTTTCTTCTCTCTAATAATGTAAATAATTTCTTGGTCGATGTCGGTGGCGAGATAATGGCAAGAGGCAGCAAGCCAAATGACGAACCTTGGAAAGTCGGAATTGAGAAACCTGCCGCGACTAAAGACTCGGAGAGAATAGTTCAGGAGATAGTGGAACTTAACAATCAAAGCATAGTGACTTCAGGTAACTACAGAAAATATGTGGAGAAGAACGGCAAACGTTATTCGCACAGCCTGAATCCGAAGACGGGCTATCCATCGGAAAATAATTTGCTGAGCGCAACAGTAATATGCGACAACACAGCTTGGGCCGACTGCCTCGCATCAATATGTATGGTGGTGGGAATGGAGAATGCGATGGAAATACTCGAGACACAAGAAAATGTCAAAGCGTATTTTATCTATTTAGATGGAAACGAGGTGAAGGAAGGGTTTTATAATTGAAAGTTGAAAATTTGTAGAGACGTATCAATGGTACCTTAAAGATAAACACACATTGATGCGTCTGAACAATAAAAAATCAACAAGAATGTGATTGACACGTCTTTTTTTGTCTCCTAAAATTAATCATTTATCGTGGTGGTTTGTTTTGTTAAAAATGATTACCTTTGAAAACAAAAAATAACACCATGAAGACGATTACATATAAAAGTCAAATGACGAAAGATAAAAGCTTAAGGCTCACAGCTCGTAGCTCACAACTCGTAGCATTAATATCTTTTCTTATAATATCAATCTCGCTCAACGCACAGCAGTTGCAGTCATATTCCGATAAGAATTATAACGATAAGGTGCAGACAGTTCTTCTTCATCCTGTGGCAGATTCTTTGGTAAAGCCGATAATCCATCTTAACGATATGATGGGAAAGCTACATCTGCAGTTCGATGTCTTTTCTAATGACGCTCCTTATATGTATTACACTTTCGTCCATTGTAATAACGACTGGACGCAGCAATCCGACATACAGCAGATAGAATATCTCGATGGCTTCAGCTCCGACGATATAGAGAATTATTCTTTTTCTCTCAACACTATGGTCGATTATGTTCACTTCGACTTGGTGTTTCCAACAGAAGATATGATTCCTAAGATTTCGGGAAACTATCTCCTTATCGTCTTCGAGAATGAACTCACACCAGAGAACATTTATTTTACGCGTCGTTTTATGATTGTCGATGACATGGCGAATATCAACGTTAACATACCTCGTTATCCTTTCGACTTAAGTCTCGGTACTGATAAACAGCAGCTCGAGATGACAATCTCTTATCCTGATATTTTTAATTCTCTGGCGGAACAATATTCTAATGTCACTATTCAGCAGAACGGACGCTGGGATAATGCTGTCACAGGCTTGAAACCTACATACGTCTATCCCGATTATCTCTCGTACGAGAATAATACCAAGACTGTCTTTAACTCAGGAAACCAATACAGAAGATTCAATACGAGCAACCTTCATAACCTTCCCGAACAGACACGTTCGGTGGTGATGTCGAATGATTATTACGTAGTCACTTTATATAACGATCAAAGGAGAAACCTTTATGCATACGTTGATGAGCAGGATTTGTTTGGTGAGAAAATTATTTATTTAGAACGTGACGACAGAAATGCAGCTATAGAAGCCGACTATGTCATGGTGGAGTTTTTCTTAGATTGGGCTCCTGTTATGCAGAATCAAGATGTTTATGTCATGGGAGCTATTACCGACTGGAACTTGAACGAGAAGAACAAGATGACATACGACTTTGAACGTAAGGGCTATTCTCTCAATCTTTTATTAAAACAAGGCTATTACGATTATATCTATGCCGTCAAGGAAAAAGGGCAAACGACAGCTGATGTGGCGACAGTTGCAGGTAACTTCTGGCAGACGAAGAATGAATATACTATTTACCTATATCTTTTCAACCCGACGCAGAACTATGATCAGCTTATCGGAGTGAAGACTGTTTTATCGCATTGATACGATGGAAGAAAGAATAACGTTGTTTGCCGAGATATTGCTGCCACTGCCATTGCCGGGTACCTTCACCTACCGCGTTCCTTTTGAACTGAATCAGAAGACGAGGGTGGGATGCCGCGCCATAGTGCAGTTCGGTAAGACCAAGATAATGTCGGGATTGATAGTATCTGTTGGCACCAACGTCCCTGACTATTCCAACGTAAAATATCTTATCGACATACTCGACGATGACGCTGTTATAAATGAGACTCAGCTCTCTTTGTGGAATTGGATTTCTTCTTATTATCTGTGTCATCTCGGTGAGGTGATGCAGGCAGCTCTGCCTTCGGCGCTGAAACTCTCCAGCGAGTCGAAGATTATGCTCTCCGAAGATTATGTGATGGACAGCGAGACGCTGAGCGATAACGAGTTCCTTATAGTAGAAGCTCTTAATATCCAGCCGGAACTTACGCTGACGCAGGTAAGCAAGATAATAGGCTATAAAAAAGTGATGCCTCTTGTCAAGACGATGATAGAGAAGAAAATCATCGTGATGCAGGAAGAGCTTCAACAGAAATATAAGGCGAAATATGAACGCTTTGTGAGATTGTCGAACGAATATCGTGAAGAAGAGAAGATGCACGAGCTGATGGATAATCTTTCAAAGAGAGCCTATAAGCAACTCGAACTCTTGATGGCTTTTATCGTGTTAGGTGGCTCCGTCGATAACGATGTTCTTGTTTCTGACTTGTTGAAAAAAGCAAACGCTTCGTCTTCAATATTTTCGGCTTTGGTGGAGAAAGGCGTCTTTGAGACTTATCAGAAAAGGATAAGCCGCCTGAAAGATTATAAGGCTCTCACCGATGTGTCGTCTATAGTGCTGACGGAGAAACAACAGGCTGCTTTCGATGAGATACATAAAGGTTTTGAAGAAGACAAATGCGTTTTGTTGCATGGCGTGACGGCAAGTGGCAAGACGGAGATTTATATCAAGCTGATACAAGAAGCCATCGATGAAGGAAAGCAGGTTCTTTATCTGCTTCCGGAGATAGCCTTGACGGAGCAGATTATCAATAGGTTGAAGAAATATTTCGGCGACAGGGTAGGAGTATATCACTCTCGTTACGACAATAACGAACGCGTAGAGATATGGCAACAAGTGATAAACTTCAGAACCTCAGAACCTCAGAGATTTGGAGACTCGGAGACTCGGAGACTCGGAGACTCAAAATACCAAATCATCATCGGCTCGCGTTCGGCAGTGTTCTTGCCTTTTACCGATCTCGGCTTGATAATAGTCGATGAGGAACACGACAGCTCGTTCAAGCAGATTGACCCGGCGCCGCGTTATTCGGCTCGCGACCTCGCCGTCGTTATGTCAAGAACCTTCCACGCTCGCCTCTTGCTCGGCTCTGCTACTCCATCTTTCGAGTCTTATTATAACGCGCGTCAGAATAAATATCATCTTGTCTCGCTGACAGAACGCTACGGCGGGGTGGAGATGCCCGACATCATCGTCGATGACCTGCGAGTGGAGATGCGACGTAAGATGATGCAGGCTAACTTCGGAAAGACACTCGTCGATGCTATGAATAAAACCCTCGAAGAGAAAAATCAAGTCATTCTGTTCCAGAACCGACGAGGCTTCTCTTTAAGAATAGAATGCGAGCATTGCAATTATATCCCTCAGTGTATCAACTGTGATGTCAGCCTGACTTATCACAAAAACCAAAACATACTGAAATGTCATTACTGCGGTTATACCGCTAACGTGCCTACGGAATGTCCTTCGTGCAGAAGCACCGACCTTAAGATGCACGGCTTCGGTACAGAACGCATCGAAGATGACTTGAAAGTCGTTTTCCCCGAAGCACGCAGCGCACGATTGGATTTAGACACTACCAGAACAAAAAACAGCTATCAATATATTCTCGAACAGTTCCAAAATAAAGAGACCGATATTCTTGTTGGAACGCAGATGGTCACCAAAGGTCTCGACTTCGACTCGGTGAAAGTCGTTGGTGTGCTGAATGCCGATAATATGCTTACCTTCCCCGACTTCAGAGCCTACGAGCGAAGCTTCCAGCTGATGGAACAGGTGAGCGGTCGCGCCGGAAGAAAAGGCGAGAAGGGTAAGGTGATAATACAGACCTTCCAGCCTCAGCATCCCGTGATTCTTAATGTGATGAGCCACGACTATGTACGTTTCTATGAAGAGCAGATGCCGACGCGCCGTCAGTTCAACTATCCTCCATATTCACGTCTTATATTAATAAAGGTGAAAGACGCCGACAGTACCAAACTCAACAAAGCAGCTGATGCTTTAGCAAAAGTGTTCCGTCAGACTTTTAAAGAGAATTTCCTCGGACCTGAATATCCTGTAGTCTCTCGAGTGAAGAATCTTTACATCAAACAGATGATGATAAAAATCAACAAAGACTTATATTCCAACAAAGTCAAAGATTATATAAAGAACGTCATAGAAGACTTCAAACATAACACTGAGTTTAAATCGGTGAGGATACAAGTCGATGTCGATCCTATCTGATAAAATATTGAAAAATGTATTTTTTACTTGTGTTTTTATATTGAAAAGTGTATTTTTGCGCGCTGATTTTATATTGAAAAATGTATTTTTATGTTATATAGGAAGATTGGTTCGTATATTGAAGATTTCTTAACCTCTGACTGAATATTTATTGTGACATTCAAAAGAGACAAGCTTCTCATTCGTCACTCTTAAAAAAAGTAAGTTGAATCGTCTTTTTTTTCGTTTCAGACTTGAAAGTTTCAAAAACCCCTTGTTTCATTGTTAGATAGCGATGTTTTGATGGCATAAATTTTGTAATTTTGCGCTACCAAAAAAACGAGTTATTAACAGTGTATTTTTAAAATTATATGAAAAAGTTAACATCATTATTTTTTATTATTGCAACTTTACTATTCTCTATTGAATTAAACGCTACAGAGTCAGGTGTCGCTTCACCTCTAGATGCTGAGATAAAAGGAATAGTTATAGATAATGAGACTGATGGTCCGCTCGAATATGCTACCATCAGTCTTTTTCATTCCCAAGACTCAACTTTGGTAACGGGTGTCATCACTGATATGAACGGGGCTTTTTCCTTGAATGCGAAGCCTGGAAAATATTATATAGTTGTGCAGTTTATGGGTTATGAATCGAAGACGATAAATATCAACATCAAGAATGCTAAAGACGTTATTGCTCTTGGAAAGATAACGATGTATCCTGACTCGGCTTTGCTCGATGAGGTTGAAATCGTTGCTGAGAAAAGCACGATGACGATGACTCTCGACAAACGTGTCTTTAACGTAGGTAAAGACGTGAGCAGCACCGCTGGAAACGCCATAGAAGTTCTCGATAATATTCCTTCTGTCAATGTCGATGTTGAAGGTAATGTCAGCCTCAGAGGTGACGACGGCGTTCAGATTCTCGTCGATGGCAAGGTGTCGGGTCTCGCTGGCGTCAGCACACAAGACGCTCTCCGCAGCCTTCAAGCTGATATGATTGAGAGAATTGAAGTCGTGACAAACCCTTCCGTAAGATACGACGCTGAAGGTACAGCAGGTATCATCAATATAGTTCTGAAAAAAGACAAGAGAAAAGGCTTCAACGCATCCGTCGATTTCCGCGGAGGTTTCCCAGTGCAATGGGGCGAGAAGTTCTTTAAAGAAGATTTCCCATTCCAGACAGGCTTAGGCGCAAGCCTTAATTATAGATTCAAGAAATTCAATGTGTTCGCTAACTATAACTTCAACTATCGCGATGACATCAGCGACGGCTATACCATTACAGAATATTACGAAGGTTTATATGGTTACGACCCTACACTCGGCAATCATGACGACGCTACTCAGATAACAGAACAATATACTTATCGTAATCGTAACAGAAAAGGTCATAACATTAGAGGAGGATTCGATTATTATTTCACCGATGACGACATCTTGAC
The DNA here is from genome assembly GCA_017466405.1 of Bacteroidales bacterium. Taxonomy (GTDB): domain Bacteria; phylum Bacteroidota; class Bacteroidia; order Bacteroidales; family F082; genus Limimorpha. The sequence continues at coordinate 80,287 of JAFTUF010000052.1, read as the reverse complement.
TTTCAGCGCAATGTATCGCCAGTCGGACGGTCATAACACTCCAAGCGTGACTTATATCGACAACTTCCCATTTGAAGGTTTGCAGAATTTCTCGAGACGTACGGAAGACTGGTTCAACGAGAGACCTATGATGGAATATACTCTCTCTTACGACAAATATTTCGGTTCTAAAGATAATTCTCTCAAGGCATCGGTGCGTTATTTCTCCAACTCCGACACCGAATGGTCCGACATCGTTGACGCAGAATTTTTGACACAGGAAGATATGGATAACAATATCCCTTCTTTGGCTATAAACCAATATACTCAAGCACAGGAGAATCAGCAAAACCTTCAGGCTACAGTAGATTTCGTTCATCGTTACGGACTCTCAGTAGTTGAGCTCGGCGGTAAATATACAGGACGCTGGATAAATAATAATATGATGGTGACGGAAAACGATTCTATTCTCGGAGACTACACTCACGATTTTGATTACAATCAACAGGTAGCTGCTTTGTATGGTAGCTACGGAAGAGAGTTCGGCCGCTTCTCAGGACAAGTGGGATTGCGTTACGAGTTTACGCTCATCGACACTTATCTCAAAAACACCGACCAAAGAAACGACCAGAGATATTCTGACATTTTCCCTACGGCACACCTCAACTATTCTTTGACAGAAGTAGATCAGGTGCAGGCAAGTTACGCACGTCGTATCCGTCGTCCTTGGTACGGACAGATGGCTCCTTTCAATTCTTTCAACGACGACCGTAACATCAGAACTGGTAACCCTGGCTTGAAACCTGTCTATACCGACAGCTACGAGATTTCTTATCTTCGTTTCTGGGAAAAAGGAAATATCAACTTCACAGCGTATTATCGTCACAGCACCGATGTGATTCGTCATTTCACCACTGTTATAGGCGACGTTTCTTACAGCCGTCCAGAGAACTTCGGTATCAGCGATGATTATGGTGTTGAACTCGTTGCCTCATTAGACATCTTCAAATGGTGGAACATAAACGGTAGCATCAACTTCTTTAAATCTAATACCGTAGGTGATTGGAACAACAGACATTATGTGACAGACTCATACAATACTTTCGCTCGTCTTGTCTCGAAGTTTAGAATCAAGAATGTTTGCGACTTGCAACTTACAGGACGTTATATGGGACCTCATGAAGAGCCTCTCGGCTATCGCGACGCCAACTACTGGTGCGACTTTGCTGCCTCACGCGACGTGTTTAACAAGAACGCTACCATCTCTCTTAATATCCGTGACGTCTTTGGCAGCCGTCAACATGGAGGCGAGTCGTGGGGCGACAACTTCTGGCAATACAGCGAAAGCACATGGAGCACAACTTCAATAACACTTAACTTCAACTACCGCATCAACCAACAGCAACAGAAGAGAAGACCTTCTAGCGGTGGAGGCGACAGCTTCGAAGGAAGCGATGGAAGCGGCGAGATGGAATATTAATTGAAAGTTGAAAGTTGAAAATTTGTAGAGACGCGTCAATGATACCTTGAAAATAAACACGCATTGATACGTCTCGATAAAGTTGAAAGTTGAAAGTTGAGGAGGGGAAGTGGGTGAAGTAGAAACTGAGTTGCTGAGTTACTGAGTTACTGAGGGACTTAGTATCTTAGTAACTTAGCAACTTAGCATCTTAAAAAATAAAGACATCGCAAATTGCAAGCGATGTCTTTATTTTTTAATTCGTGTTAATTCGTGTCGATTCGTGGACTACTTTATCACGATTTCATCGCAGAAGATCCATCCTGGCTCGCCAGCGCCGACGTGCCACTCAGGACAAGCGTCGATTTTCTTCGCAACCATCTTGATGTATCTTGCAGAGAATTTCTTGTCGATAGAGAACTCGTACATGACAGGTTCTTCTGTCTCTTGTGAGATGTTGTTCTCCATCTTGCCGATCGACTTGAAGTTCTTGCCGTCGTTGGAGATGAAGAACTCGACTTGTTTTGGCATGAAGATCCATGACTTCTGATCTTGCAAGAAGCTGCCTGCTACTTGTTCTATCTCTTGAACCTCGCTTAAATCGACGGTGGCAACGAGGTCAACGCCGTGATAACCTTGCCATGTTCCTACGCGGAAGTTGTTGCTGCCTCTTTGGAAGTCGATAAGAGCGATGTCGCCGCCAGCCTCATATTGTGAGTTGTATTTGTTTTCAATCTTGATGGTTCTTCCTGCTGCAATCTTCTTGAAGTTGCCTTCGACGACATTACTCTTCTTGCCGTCTTTTATCGCGACAGCCTTTACATCGGCGCTCTCGTTGATGTCGAATGGAGCGGTGTAGAGTGTGCTGTTTTCATTAGGAGTGCTGCCGTCGATGGTGTAATAAACCTTAGCGTCAGCATCGATATGGCTAATCTCCACATTCAATGTTGAGAAGAAGACATCAGAAGCGACTTTCAAAACAGGAGTAGTCACTATGATAGAATTGTCGATTCTTTGTTTAGGTGAGTTCTCTGCCTCGATAGCCCATGTAGAATTACGTTTGTTTGTCATCTCGAATTCTAACTTGCCGCCATTATAAACCTCGTCGAAGTAGATGTAGCTGCGGTCTAATTTCTTGCCGTTAAGTTTCACCGATTCGATATAACGGTTTTCTCTTGACAAGTTGTTTGCTACGACAGTGAATGTCTTTCCGTTTTCGAGGCTTAATGTCATCTCTTCAAAGTGAGGAACGCCGATTACGTAATAGCCGCTCGCCGGTGTGACAGGATAGAATCCCATTGCGCTCATCACATACCAAGCCGACATCTGACCGCAGTCTTCGTTGCCGCACAAACCATCAGCTTGATCTGTATATAATTCGTACATAATCTTGTTGACGAGTTTCTGTGTCTTAGTAGGTTTTCCTAAATAATTATAAAGGTAAGCCATGTGGTGACTTGGTTCGTTACCGTGAGCATATTGACCGATAAGGCCAGTGATGTCCGACTGTACTCGACCTGTCATTTCTGATGAAGAATTGAAGAGCTCGTTGAGTTTTCTGTCGTAAGCTTTTTCGCCGCCCATCATCTCGATATGAGTGTTGATGTCTTGTGGAACGAAGAAGTTATATTGCCAGGTGTTAGCTTCTGTGAGCATGAAGTTGACCTGTGTTGGGTCGAATGGTGTCACGAAGCAAGCGTTTCTCTTTCCGCGGAAGAACTTTGTTGATGGGTCGTATAAGTTCTTGTAATATTGAGCTCTTTGATAGAATTCGTCAGCGATGTCTTGTTTGCCGAGAGCTTCTGCCAATCGTGCGATGCACCAGTCGTCGTAAGCATATTCGAGAGTTTTTGAAACTGATTCGCCTTCGCAGTTAGAAGGAATGAATCCGTATTCTTTGTAGCAACCTACGCCGAAGTGTTCTTTGTTAGCGCTGTTGACCATTGCTTCCAAAGCCTTTTCGTAGTCGATGCCGTCAATTCCTGAGAAGTAAGCGTCGGCGATGACAGGTATAGCGTGATAACCAATCATACAGTAAGTCTCGTTAGCAGCGAGTTCCCACACAGGAAGGACAACGCCGCCAGTCTCATAGTTATTAACAAAGGTGTTGATGATGTCGCGGCTGCGTTCTCTTTGGACGAGAGTGAGTAAAGGATGTTCTGTTCTGAAAGTATCCCACAAAGAGAATACGGTGTAACGAGGGCTGTCGCTTTGGTAAATCTTCTTGTCGTGAGCGCGATAACGGCCGTCAACGTCGGAGAAAAGATTAGGCACAGCGAAACAGTGATATAAGGAGGTGTAGAAAATATCTTTGTCTTCTTCGTTAACGACAGTGTTGATATTGATACGGTTGAGTTCGTCGTTCCAATAGTCGTATGTCTTTTGAGCTAGTTTGTCGAAATCGAAGTCAGTGATTTCTGAAGCGAGGTTTTTCTTTGCGCCTTCCACATCGACAGCAGAAGTGGCGACGCGCATTACGATAGGCTTGCCGTCAGTAGCGTCGAAGTCTAACCAAGCCTGGAGGTCTTTGCCTTCAGCGTGTTTCATATTAGGATGTTCGACATTGTCTGAGCATATTCCGAAGCCGGTGAAAGGCTCTGAGAATTCAGCATAGAAATAAAGGTATTGGTTAGAAGCCCATTGACCTGTGCGACGGAAACCGCTTATTGCGTTGTCGCTTTCTATTGTAATGAACGATTCGTGTATTGTCTCTGCTGAAGTATTAGACTCTTGAAGTTCTACGATGATGTGTGCGTCGTTTGTTTTAGGGAAAGTATAGCGTTGCATTGCTGTTCTTTCGCCAGCTGTGAGTTCTACCTTAATATTATAGTCGTCGAGGATGACGGAATAATAGCCAGCTTTTGCTGTCTCGTTTTCGTGTTTGAAGGAAGAGCTATAATCTTTTGAATTGAAGGAAGGTTTACCTGTTACAGGAGCGAAGCGGAAGTCGCCGTAGTCGTTGCAGCCTGTTCCTTGGAGGTGTGTGAGGCTGAACCCTAAAATAGTAGTATCGGAGATATGATAGCCTGAGCATCCGTCCCAAGAGTCCATGCGAGTGTCGGGAGAATTCTGTATCATACCGAAAGGAGCTACTGCGCCTGGATAAGTGTGACCGTGACCGCCAGTACCGATGAAAGGTTTAACGTATTGAGCAAAATCTTGTTTCTCGATGTTTTTTGTTGAACATGAGAATAATAGAAAACTAATCGCAACGATTAATGTAGTGATTTTCTTCATTTCTAGGATGTATTAATTAATGTAAAAACGTTTTCAATAATTGAGCGGTAAAATTAGTTAATAATTTGTAATCATGCAAGTTATAAGATGAAAGAATGAGAAGATTTTTTTTTGCAAAAAAAAAACAAAAATCTTGTTTTACTCTGTGAAATATTATTATATTTGCAGTTCGAAGTGTAATTTGAAATTAACTTATTTATTAACTTAAAATAGCATTAAAATGAAAAAAGTTCTTTTACTTTCATTAGGTCTCGTAATGGGATTTAGTGCATTTGCACAAAACCGTGTAGTTAAAGCAGAAAAAGCTGCTAAAGCTACAGCAGTTAAGAAGGCAGTAGGTAATGACATTAGCAACACAACTAGTGTTTTAGACTACTCATCACAAGCAAGACAAAGCGTAGTAACAAACAGAGCTGAAAACTTTGAAGAAAGCGAAACAATGTGGACATTCTACGACTTGCAATCAAACTTCCAAGTTTCAAACCGTATGTATCAACACAATAACGGTTCTGTAGCAATTACTGCAACAATGTCACACCAAGACAACCAAACAGTATCAGACCGTGGTACAGGTTACAACTTCGCACCAAACGGTGAAATGGCTTTCAATGGCATGCCAGAAGTACGTGAAGAAGCTAACGCTACAGGCGATGATATCAGAACAGGTTGGCCAACAATCGCTCCTTACGGTGCAACAGGTGAAATCTTAGTTAACCATGCTTCAGGTCTTAACTACTGGACAAGAGAAGTTGCTGGCGAAGGTCAATGGGATGGTCCTCACGCTATTCCTAATCCACAAGGCTTAGACGGTCAACAATATGATTTCTCATTATCATGGCCAAGAGTTGCTACATCAGGTGCTAACAACGAAATCGTTCACGTTTTCAGTGCAGCTCAATACAATGTTTCAGCTGACGAAATCGTAAACGCTATGTTCTACAGCCGTTTCGATGGTGAAACATGGTCAACACAATGGGCTCCTCTCTTCGATACAGAAGAACACATGGGTATCTACAGCGCTGACGACTATTCAGTAGCAGCTAATGGCGACGTTGTTGCTGTTGTTTACTCAACAGTATTCCACGGCCACGTTGTTATGTACAAATCAACTGACAACGGTTTAACATGGGAAAGAAACATCGTTTGGGAAAACCCACACTATGGTTGCGACTGGGAAACAGACGAATGCTCACTCACAGGTGAAAATCCAGTTTACAGCCCAGTTCACAATACTGTAGCTGTTGGTCCTGATGGCGTTGTTCACGTAGCAGTTTCTTCATTCCCTTATACACACGAAGAACTCGGCACAATGTTCTCATACTACTATGGCCGTACAGCTGAAGGTATCGCTTACTGGAACGATACAAGAGAAGAACCAATCGCTACATTCCAACTTTGGATGGACGACCCAGAGAACGAAGGTTATGTTCTCCACTCAATGGACAGCATCAACTTCTGCGGTTGGATTCCATTCTATGAAAACATCGCTGAATTCAGCGCTGACATGGTTTACAAAGGAGATGACTATATCTACGCTATGTACACAACAGGTTCATCATTCCCAGCTCTTTCAGTTGACGCTGAAGGTAACCTCGCTTTAGCTTACTCAACACCTGATACATACCGTACATACAACGGTCAATACTACTTCAGATCAGTTGCTATGAGCTACAAAGATGCTGATAATGAAGGCTGGAATGTTGCTGTTGAAACAGTTATGGACGATTTCATTCACATGATGGACGAAGCTATCTTCGTAAACGCTGCTCCATACGCAACAAAAGCTAATGAATTCTGGTTCGCTTATATAGCTGACCAAACTCCTGGTTTGTTCTGGGGTTTAGCTCCAACACAAACATCAGCTACATCTAACACAGTTTACGCATTCAAGATTAGTTCTGAATTCATAGAAGAAGATAACGTAAATGAAGTTATAGCTAATGACGTTGTTTACAACATCTTCCCTAACCCAGCAACAGACTTCGTATGCGTTTCTTCAACAATGGATGCTGACGCTACAATCACTTTCACAAACTTAGCTGGTCAAACAGTTAAAGTTGTTAGCCAAAGATTAACAGCTGGTGACACAAGCATCAACATCAATGACTTAACAAGCGGTGTTTACTTCTGCACAGTTAATGCTAACGGTTACAGCCACACATCAAAAGTTGTTGTTAAATAAATAACACAAAAAATATTTTAGAAAGAGCGGTCAATCGACCGCTCTTTTTTTTATCTTTGTTCCGAACGGAGGTTCATAATGATTAATAGGGAATCCTGTGAAAATCAGGAGCTATTCCCGTAGCTGTAAACTCCTTAAATAGTCGTGAGTATATGACACTGACATTGTTGGGAAGTCGCTCTCGACGGAGAAGCCAGAAGACCTGCCTCGGTTTAGATTCGTAACTTTCGGGAAAGAGCGAAGAATTTTCTTTTACCTTCCTTGAAGTTGTATTTTGTTAATTATAAATCGCAACTCTATCATGATTGAAGAAACATTTATCATCAAAAGAAACGGACAAAGAGTTCCTTTCTCTATCGAAAAAATTAAAAATGCAGTCTCAAAAGCATTCCTTTCTGTTGGCGCTTTCGCAACGCAGGATGTTCTTACTAATATCATGTGCCGTTTAGACATATACGACGGAATTTCTGTTGAGGAGATACAGAACCAAGTGGAACGTTCTATTATGGCAGAACGCTACTATGAAGTAGCAAAGGCATATATCCTCTATCGCCAACGCCAATATGAAGATAGAGAGATTTCAGATAAGATGCGTTTCCTCGTTAATTATTGCAACGCCACCAATGCCGCAACGGGAAGTAAGTTCGACTCCAACGCTAATGTAGAAAAGAAAAATATAGCTACTCTTATAGGAGAGCTTCCTAAGTCAAACTTCATTCGTCTTAACCGTCGTATGCTTTGTGATAGACTTAAAGAATTATACGGAAAGGAATTGTCAGATAAGTATCTCTACTTGCTAAATAATCACTTCATATATAAAAATGATGAGACCAGTATGGCAAACTATTGCGCCAGTATCACCATGTATCCTTGGCTTCTTAACGGAACATTGAGTATAGGTGGTAATGCAACGCGCCCGACAAACCTCAAGTCGTTCTGCGGCGGTTTCATAAATATGGTGTTTATGGTTTCCAGTATGTTGAGCGGTGCCTGTGCAACACCAGAATTCCTCATTTATATGAATTATTTTATCGGCTTGGAATATGGTAAGGATTATTATAAACACGTAGATGATGTAGTCGATTTATCTCTGAAGAAGAGAACTATGGATAAGGTTATTACTGACTGCTTCCAACAAGTTGTCTATTCTATAAATCAGCCGACAGGAGCTCGTAACTTCCAATCAGTGTTCTGGAATATCTCTTATTATGATAAATACTATTTCCAAAGTCTCTTCGGTGAGTTCTGTTTCCCTGATGGCTCGCGTCCGGATTGGGATTCCTTAGATTGGCTCCAGAAACGTTTCATGCGCTGGTTTAACGAAGAAAGAACTAAAGCTGTACTTACGTTTCCTGTCGAGACAATGGCGCTCCTCTCAAAGGACGATGACATCTTAGATCAAGACTATGCTGACTACACAGCGGAGATGTATGCCGCGGGTCATTCGTTTTTCACTTATGTTAGCGACAATGCCGACTCATTAAGCAGTTGCTGCCGTTTAAGAAATGAGATACAAGATAATGGGTTCAGCTACACACTCGGTGCTGGCGGAGTTTCTACGGGCTCTAAAAGCGTCCTTACATTAAATCTTAATCGTTGTATCCAACACGAAAAAAAGAATAATATACCTCATCTTAAATTCGTTGAAGAGGTAATTGACCTCATGCATAAGGTTCAGATTGCATATAACGAGAATCTTAAATATCTTCAAGAGAAAGGAATGTTGCCTCTCTTCGACTCGGGTTACATTGCATTGTCGCGTCAATATCTGACAATAGGTATCAATGGTATTGTTGAGGCTGCCGAGTTCTTGGGAATAGCTATTAACGATAATTCAGATTACCGCGAATTCGTACAAGGAGTCTTAGGTCTTATAGAAAGATATAACAAGCAGTATCGCAAGAAAGACTTGTTGTTTAACTGTGAGATGATTCCAGCAGAGAACGTCGGTGTGAAGCACGCAAAATGGGATAAAGAGGATGGTTATGTTGTGCCTCGCGATTGTTATAATAGTTACTTCTTTATTGTTGAAGATGAGTCGTTGAATGTTTTAGATAAGTTTAAACTTCATGGCAAGCATTATATCGAACATCTCACTGGAGGTTCAGCCTTGCATCTCAATCTTGAAGAACATCTCTCAAAAGCGCAATATCGTCATCTTTTAAAAGTCGCTGCTAAGGAAGGTTGTAACTATTTTACATTCAATATTCCTAATACGGTATGTAACGACTGCGGTCATATTGATAAGAGGTATCTGAAGAGATGTCCGCATTGTGAGAGTGAGAACTTAGACTATCTCACGAGAGTTATCGGATATATGAAGAGGATTAGTAATTTCTCTGAGGCGAGACAGAAAGAAGCCTCTCAGCGTTATTATTCACATTTCGATGCTTAAGTATTATAATTACGATATTGTCTTTCAGGAAATTCCTGACGAAGTAAGTTTAGCGATAAACATAGCATGTTGTCCCAATAGATGCGAAGGATGTCATAGTCCGCATCTGTGGGAGGATATTGGTTTAGAGTTGACTTTTGGTGAACTCGACCGTATTGTTTCAATCTACGATGGAGAGATTACCTGCGTTTGTTTGATGGGAGGCGATAACGATTTAGCTGCCATTGAAGCGATGGCTCGACATATCAAGCATCGACATGCTTTGAAAGTGGGCTGGTATTCTGGCAGAGAGATTTTCCCTTCCGATTTGTCATCATTCGATTATATTAAGTTAGGACGTTACGATAAGGACAAGGGTGGCTTGAAGAGCAAGACAACTAATCAGAGGTTGTATAAAGTCACTAGTAGAGACGTATCAATTACACCAATAATAATTACAATGTGTAATTGATGCGTCTTTTATGTTATTTAAAGATAATCCTTTTGTCATTAGACTTTTGACTTTAGTCATAAAAAAAACTCCGACATTAGATGCCGGAGTTTTTTTATCGTACCAAGAACTTTCTTATTTAACGACTTCGCCTTTACGAGCTGAGTAGTTGATACGGAATGCACCGCACTTACGAAGTTCTTGTTTTACATCGGTTACGAGACCCATTCTTACATCTTGATGAACTTTCAATGATGTTGTGAGGAATGGACGGTCTGATTCGCTACGTGCCAAACGTTCGCTCTCAACGAAAGGAATAACATCTGTTACGTTGGAGTATTGGTCGTTGAGCTGAATACGTGACTCTGTACCGTAAGCTTTAGCGTTGGTAGGAGGTCCGATGTATATGTAGCTAACTAAAGATTTCTTTTCTAATTTTTGAACTTCAGTTGCTTCTGGTAATATCATTTTTACCTTCAGGGATACTTCACGCATGGAGGTTGTCACCATGAAGAAGAATATCAACATGAAGATAATGTCAGGCATGGAACCGGTACTCATTGCCGGAACTTCCTTAGCTTCGTCTGATCTATACTTTGATGCCATAATAATATCTCCTATGTTTTTATTGAATTGCTTCTGGTTCAGCCTCTGAGATACGGACAGGTACAGCTTTGTTGATAGCGTCTATCTTATCCTGATCTGTGAGATCTGCGTAATGTTGATTAAAGTGTTTCAGAGACATTTCATCTCTTAACTCATTAAATGCTCTAGCCAATTCATTCTGAACGCTGATATACATGAGGTATGAAGTACCGCGGTCGTTTTTCAAAGACACAACGCCTTTGCTAAGCATAACATCACCGAGGAGTTCAATGTTCTTAACTTCAACTTCAGGAGCTGTTTCATCGCTTGGTCTTGGAGTTGCAAATTCCTTTGTCATTTCCTTAAGAGTTGCGATGTCGCCTGGTTTTCCGTTAATCAACATTTTGTCATACTTGTTAATCATGACGTTCATAATGTTTCTTTCTTTAACTTTGACGTCCATTTCTGGGTTTTCAACTGGAGGAGGAAGACGACGGGTGATACCGCTGTCAACGTCCATAGTTGTAGTAACGAGGAAGAATATCAATAGTAAAAAAGATATATCGGCCATTGAACCTGCATTAAGATCCGGTACTTTCTTTTTTTGCTTAGCCATATTGATATTTTCTTAATTAGTTAAATAATTTTGCTACTGCTGAATAGATAACTGCTGCTAAAGTTCCGCCGAGCATGATATAAACGACCATCATTAAGAAGTCGCAAATCGCTTCATCGCCAGCGGTGATACCCATTGAATCCAAATATTCTTGGCTTAATGTTGCACCTGGAGAAATCAACCAAGCTACTAATGCTACTACTACGAATAAACCGATAGCGATACCTATTTTCTTTAAGTTGCCAGGATTAACAATAGCTCCATAAATAGGAGAGAAGAGGATTGCCAATACGAGCATAATGATGAGCGCGTATGTCAAGTACATTTGGATGTCGGCACTTGCTTCACCCTTAAATGCACAGAATGCAAGGATGACAACAATGACGCCCATAAGACCCCAAAGTCCGTATTTACATATTTTTAATAATTTTTCGTCCATTGTTAACTGTTTTTTGTGTTAACGAAAATTGATTTATTTTCTTTTTGAATAATCGTTCAAGATATCCATGAAGCTGATTGTGCTGTCTTCCATGTCGTTCAAGATGTTTTCAATCTTGTTGAGGATGAAGTTATAAGCGACTTGGAGAACCATAGCTGTGATCAAACCGAAAACGGTTGTCAACAAAGCAACTTTCATACCTGATGCAACGATAGTAGGGCTGATGTCACCAGCTGCTGCGATGTCGTCGAAAGCTTGAACCATACCGATAACTGTACCGAAGAATCCCAAGTTAGGACCTAAAGCGATACACAATGTAATCCAGCTTGAACCGCTTGAGAGGTTACCATTCATAACTGAACCGTAAGAAATCATAGCTTTTTCTACTTCGTCGAGACCGTCGTTGAAACGTAATAAACCTTGGTAGAAGATACTTGCGACAGGACCGCGTGTGTTACGGCAGAGTTCCTTAGCTTTTTCAATACCACCTTCGTTCAATGCTTTTTCAAGGTCAGCAACTAATTTCTTGGTGTTTGTTGTGCTTAATGTTAAGTAAATAATTCTTTCGATTGAGATAGCTAAACCGAGAACTAAAACGATGAGAACGAGTGTCATGAAACCCCAACCACCATCGATGTATTGTTTCTTAAGAACTTCGTGGAATGTTGGTTCTTCTTCTTCCTCTGTCATTGTTGTTGTAACAACTTCTTCTACTGGAGCTGCTTCTTCAGCTGCTACTTCTTCAGCTGCTACTTCTTCAGCTGCTGCTTCTGCAGGAGCTGCTTGTTCTGTTTGTGGAACGTTTTCTTCTTGCTGTGCAAGAACTGAATTGCTGATACCGAATGTCATAAAACCAGCAATTGTGAGTAAAGCAATTAATTTTTTCATAATTGGAAATGTTGATTACTACTTTTAATTTTTTTGATTGATTACTATTTTAATTTAACTTAATTTAATTCTTTGTTATTCGTTATTCTCTTGTTTTAGAACTCTTTGCGGAGAGAGCGGGATTCGAACCCGCGATACCCTTTTGGAGTATACACACTTTCCAGGCGTGCTCCTTAAACCACTCGGACATCTCTCCTAATGTTTATTCTAAAATTCGCTCCAAAGTTACATAATTTTTTCTTTGAAACAGAAATTATTTTTAAACATTTATTCACTTTTTTATTATCGACTTAACTTATTGTCCTATCAATGTGTTTTCAATAAAAACGTAAAAAAACTATCCACATTAACGCCGATAATATCTAAAATATTATTCCGTATTGTCTATGTTTTGAGACGCAACAATGATATATCATTAATTTAAGTAGGTATCATAGATAAATCTCTACTCAGTAACTCAGTAACTCAGTAACTCAGCAACTCATCTACAACGTCATCTCGCCTCTTATCGGAGTTTGCAGCAATTCCTTGACTTTTTCTGTAGAATAGCCTTCTCCGAGAAGATACATCAATTTCGCGATAGCCGACTCCGTAGTTATATCATGACCGCTGATGACGCCTATTCTGTTAAGGTCGAGGCTTGTCTCGTAGCGTCCCATCTCCACAGAACCCGACTTGCATTGTGTTACATTATATACTATGAGTCCATTGTTGATAGCTTCCTTCAAACTGTCGAGGAACCATGAAGCTGTAGGTGCGTTGCCTGATCCGTAGGTCTCCATGATGACGGCTTTTAAGTTAGGTGTGTTGAGAGTGTGTTGTACAAATTCCTTAGTGATGCCTGGGAAAAGCTTAAGTATTGCTACGTTATTGTCTAATTTTTTATGGAGTTTTAACTTCTTGAAGTTAGGCTTCATGATGTACTCCTTATTATATTTGATACGAACGCCAACATCTGCTAAAGAAGGATAGTTGCCCGACACGAAAGCATTGAAGTGTTCGGCATTATGTTTTGTAGTTCTGTTGCCTCTGAGGAGTTGGTTTTCGAAGAATAATGTCACTTCTGGTACTTTAGCGGTTTCTTCGTCTTTGGCAGCTGCTATCTCAATGGCAGCGATGATATTCTCTCTTCCGTCGCTTCTCACCATTCCCATAGGAAGTTGTGCGCCAGTGAAGACAACCGGTTTGTTAAGGTTTTCTAACATAAAACTCAAGGCAGAAGCTGTATATGCCATGGTGTCAGAGCCGTGAAGCACGACGAAGCCGTCATATTTCTCGTAGCAGCTTTCAATCTTCTCAGCCAAACTGACCCAGAAGTCGGGTGTCATATTGGATGAGTCGATGAGATTGTCGAAAGCATAGAAATCCAACTGATAATCCAAGTTTCTCAAGACCGGAAGATGGTCGTATAAGTTATCGAAATCGAAAGGAACTAAGCTGCCTGTCTGCGGATCTTGCATCATTCCGATGGTGCCTCCGGTGTAAAGTATCAATATTGATGTTTTTTCTGACATAACCCAGAATTTTTATGTTAATCTAAATAAGTTTCTTGCGTTGTTTGTTGTCGCTTCTGCGATTTTATTGATGTCGAGATGTTTCGCCTCGGCTATTTTCTTTGCCACTTCTATCATGTAGGATGGCTCGTTTCTCTTTCCTCTATAAGGAACTGGTGGAAGATAAGGATCGTCTGTTTCAAGGACGATTTTATCTAAAGGTATATTTTCTAAATAATTTTTAACGTCGCAGTTTTTGTATGTGATGACGCCGCCTAATCCGAGATGAAATCCTAAGTCGATGGCGATTTTTGCTTGTTCTTCACTACCATTGAAACAATGAAATACTCCGCTGAGACCGCCGTCTTGCTCGTGTTCCAACACTTTAAACATAAGGTCGAAGGCTTCGCGAGTGTGTAACGCTACAGGAAGATGAAGACTCTTCGCCCAGGCGAGCTGCTCTCTTAAGACTTCAATTTGCTGTTTCTCAAAAGTCTTGTCCCAATATAAGTCGAGACCTATTTCTCCCACGCCAACCCAACAGTCTTTTTCCATCTCTTTTTCTATTACTGCGAGATGTCGTTTGTAGTCTTCTTTTACGCCTTCGGGATGAAGTCCCATCATGACGCGGCAGTTGTCGGGGTGACTCTCATAGAACTGCATCATAGGTTTGATGGTGTTTTCGTCTGTGTTAGGGAGCAGCACCATCTCGACACCGACATCAAGCGCTCTTTGGAACACCAACTCTCTGTCGGTGTCGAAAGCCTCGTCATAGATATGTGAATGAGTGTCGATGTACATACATTATTAATATAAGAAGTTATCGTATGGGTATCTGATGGCGTGCATGTCTTTAATCTCTTTGTAGAGAAGGTCTCTGAACTCTTGGTAGTTGTCTTTTTCCACGGCAGAGATGAAGATGCATGAGTTGCCTTTTGCCATCCAAGTCTTTTTCCAGTCGTCTAAAGAATAGTTGCGTTTTGTGATAGGAGTGAGGTCGTCTTCCTCTTTCTCTACATAACTATAAGCGTCTATCTTGTTGAAAACCATGATAACTTTTTTATCACCAGCGCCTATCTCATTGAGAGTTTTATTAACGACTTCTATCTGAGACTCAAAATCGGGATGTGAGATGTCAACAACATGAAGCAATATGTCTGACTCTCTGACTTCGTCCAATGTAGATTTGAAAGACTCTACTAATTGATGAGGGAGTTTTCTGATGAAACCGACGGTGTCGGAGAGAAGGAATGGAAGGTTTTCTACAACGACCTTACGTACTGTCGTCTCGAGTGTCGCAAACAACTTGTTTTCAGCAAAGACATCCGACTTGCTCAGAAGGTTCATTATCGTTGACTTTCCTACGTTGGTATAACCAACGAGAGCCACTCTCACGAGTTGTCCGCGATTCTTGCGTTGGACGGTCTTCTGCATGTCAATCTCTTTAAGTCTCTCTTTGAGACTTGTGATTTTGTCGCGTATGATACGACGGTCGGTTTCGATTTCCTTTTCACCAGGGCCTCTGAGACCGATACCTCCTTTTTGTCGCTCCAAGTGAGTCCACATACCAGTAAGTCGTGGAAGCATATATTGATATTGAGCGAGTTCCACCTGAGTCTTGGCGTGTGCTGTTCTGGCGTTTCTCGCAAAGATGTCTAAGATGAGGTTTGTTCTGTCAAGTATCTTGCACTCTAGTTCTTTTTCAATATTACGAAGTTGTGTCGGAGAGAGCTCGTCGTCGAAGACAGCCATCGTGATATTCTCGGCTTTTATATATTGACGTACTTCTTCCAATTTTCCCGAACCTAAGTAAGTCACGCTGTTAGGATGGTCGAGGGGTTGGATGAAACGCGCCACTGGCACACCACCTGCCGTCTCGATTAAGAAAGCGAGTTCGTCTAAATATTCTTCCGTACGTTCTCTGTTCTGCGTCTGAGTGCATACCGCGATAAGTACCGCTGTCTCTTGTTTCTTTTCGTAAACTATAAACTTTTCGTTCATGATTATTTTGACTCTGACTCTGACTTTGACTCTGACTTTGACTTTCGATGGTCTGTGTCAATAGTCCGTGTCAATTTAGAAACTTCTGAAACCTATAATTTCTCTTACTTCTTTTATTGTCTTGCTTGCGCTTTCGTGTGCTTTCTCTGCTCCCATGCGAGCGACTTTCTTGATGTATTCGTCGTCGTTTGAGAGTTCGATGATGCGTTCACGGAATGGTGTCACGACTTTGATGATGTCTTCTGCAAGCTGTTTCTTCATGTCGCCGTAACGTATATTCATATTGTTATATGCGTCGTCGAAGAACTGAACTGTCTCAGGAGCTGAGACTATCTTCATAAGATTGAAGAGATTTTGTATTGGCTCTGGCTTCACCTGATTTGGTTCTGTCGGGCCGCTGTCGGTAACGGCACGCATCACTTTCTTACGTATTGACTTGTCGTCTTCGCACAAGAAGATTGCGTTGCCTTCGCCTTCCGACTTGCCCATCTTGCCGCTGCCATCGAGTCCAGGGACTTTTATCAAAGCGTTGCCGTAGTTGAATGCTTGTGGCACTGGGAAGAAATCCACGCCATAGATACGGTTGAATCTCTCTGCGAAGTCGCGGGCTTTTTCCAAATTCTGTTCTTGGTCTTTTCCTACAGGGATGTAGTTCGACTTGTGAATCAAGATGTCGGCTGCCATCAAAGTAGGGTAGGTGAGAAGGCCGGCGTTGACGTTGTCAGGTTGCTTGCGCACTTTCTCTTTGAAAGTGGTGACGCGCTCAAGCTCGCCAATATATGCGTTCATGTTAAGGAAGAGATATAACTCCACCACTTCAGGAACGTCGCTTTGTACATATAATGTCGCTTTTTCAGGGTCGAGACCTGCTGCGAGATATTCCACCAAAATCTGCTTCACTCTGCCATGCAAATCGTCTGGATGAGGATGCGTGGTAAGAGAGTGATAGTCGGCAATGAAAAAATAACAATTATAATTATCTTGTAACTTGATGAAATTCTGAACAGCTCCGTAATAATTACCGAGATGAAGATTACCTGTTGGTCTGATACCGCTTAAAACTATTTCTTTCATATTGATAAATTAATACGCAAAGATAATAAAAAGTCTGAAGGCAAAAGACTTATGACGAAAGATTTTTGTTTTGGCGGTGTAAAATTAAAATTTGGCGGTGTAAAATAAAAATAGTGGCGGTGTAAAAATAATCGTATAAAGAAAATTACTATCTTTGTACTTATGATAAAATTTGATTATGTACTATGATTTTAAGCGACTTACAAGATAAAATCTTTCAATGCGAGAAATTCCAGCAGGAGTTGTGGTCATATCGTCCGTTATCACCTGAGACTATAAATTCGCTGAAGGAATACTACAAGATTGGAACGACATTTTCGAGCAATGCTATTGAGGGAAATAGCTTAACCGAATCAGAAACGAAGGTCGTTATCGAGAATGGATTAACCATAGAAGGAAAACCATTACGCGACATTTATGAGGCGGTAGGACATGCGAAAGCATACGATTATTTGTATGAACTTAGCCATAACGAACCTATCACAGAAGAGATAATATGTAACATTCATAGACTTTTTTATCAGAAGATAGATGATGAAAAAGCCGGCAAATATCGTAAAGTGCCGGTTTTTATCAGTGGAAGCAAATATGCAGTTACACCGGTTGCAGAGATTAGCAAACGCATGAAACAGTTGGTACAATGGTACAACAACAATGAAAGCAAACTTCACCCCATCGTTTTAGCAGCAGAGTTTCATAAACGCTTTGTTTTCATACATCCATTCATAGACGGCAATGGCCGTGTTGCTCGTTTGTTAATGAATTTATCGTTGATGCGCAACGATTACAACATAGCGATAATTCCGGCTGTCACGCGAGCGGAATATATAGAAGTCTTGGAAAAAGCACATGATAACGAAGAGGCTTTCATATCGTTCATTGCCGACAGAATAATGATGACACAGTTGGAGATATTAAGACTATTTCGTGAGACTGAACCAGAACCTCAAAAGATTGATTTTGAGCAGATGTTGTATGACACGATTGTCAGCAACCCAGGATTGAACACACCTACCTTATCTAAGAAGTTAGGACGCAGTCTAAGAACCACACAACGTTATTTAAAGAAATTAAGCGACAAGAAGCAAATTATTTTCAAAGGCATCGCCAAAAACGGAGGATATGAGGCAATTGACAGTTAACAAATTGTTAATTGATCATATTTTCCAATAAATCGAAAGCTGCACTACGTCGTTGAACATTCCGTAAAAAGGGAAAAGACGTCTGACGTAGTTCACAACGCCGTTATTATATGGATATTTCGACACTGGACATATTGACGTCATGGAGTTGATGCTCCTTAATCCGACTTCGAGATTTTCTCTTACATCGACTCTGACGCCGAGGACGGTATTGACAACTAATCTGTTCCATGGGTCGCTGAGGACAATCTGCCCTAATATTTTCTGACGTGCGTTGACCAAGACGTCTAAGCTCAACCCGAATTCGAGTTTCATCCATTTGAGATTTACGTCGTTGATGTTTATCTTGTTGAGATTATACGACATGACTATTGGCAAGTCGATGTAATCCAATTTTATGAGGAAAGGGTCTGATCCGGGAAAGCTTTCAAAGTCGTTGGAAAGAGAGCCTTTTTGTATATATTTCAGTTCCATCTGTATGTCGAAGTCTTCGTTTAACTTCAGTCCTGCGAAGGCTCCGCCTACGATTCCTACTTTGTGAAAGCCGCCTCTGCCATCGCCTCCAATCTGCGACATCGTTCCGCCAGCTACTAAGCCTCCGTAGAAATTCTGTCCGTAAATAGTTGTTGCAAAGGAAAATGCTATTATTGCTAAAAATAAAAGTTTTTTCATAATGATTATTTTTCTCTGTTGATACAAAAGTTAACTAACTCTTTCAATGATGTCAAGGCTTCCGAATCTTGAATCTCGTCTAACTGCGACAGGGCGTCGTTTACGAAATCGCTCATCTTCTCTTCAGCATAATCTAAACTCTTGTTTTGCTGTACCTTATTTATTATGTCGAGACGCGTCTCCAACTCATCGCTCTTATATTTTATCTTTCTGATGATGCTCCTTCTCTCCGAACCAGAGCATGTCTTAAGAAGATGAATCAGAGGTAATGTCATCTTATGTTCTTGGATATCGTTGCCGGCAGGTTTTCCTGTTTTGTTATTAATTTGGTAATCGAAGATGTCGTCTTTTATTTGGAAGGCGATACCCGCCGATGTTCCGAAATGTCGCATCTTCTCGACCTGAGTCTCGTTGGCATTTGCTGAGAGAGCGCCTACCACACAGCACGATGCTATCAAGGATGCAGTCTTTCTTCTTATTATCTCGTAATAATCTTCCTCTGTGATGTCCATGCGGCGTGCCTTCTCCATCTGATAAATCTCGCCTTCACTCATCGCCTTCACAGTCTCGGAGATGGTGTCGAGCATCTGATAGTCTTTGTTTTCCAAAGCTAACATCATTCCTTTTGAAAGAAGATAGTCGCCGACCAAGACAGCGATTTTATTTTTCCATAAAGCGTTGATAGAAAACAATCCGCGACGTTTGTCGGAGTCGTCAACGACATCGTCGTGTATTAATGTGGCAGTATGTAGAAGCTCGATGAAAGCAGCTGCTCTGTATGTGTTGTCGTTAATCTCGCCATGACATTTCGCCGATAACAAAACGAATAAAGGTCTTATCTGCTTGCCTTTCTGTTTTAAGACATACTTCAGAATCTTATTCAACAAAGGCGTCGATGACTTCAGGCTTTCTTCAAGGAAGACATTGAATCTCTTTAGTTCAGGCTCTATCGTTTTCTTTATTTCATCAAGTTTTGACATCAGCGAATTATTTTTCACAAAGATATAAAAAGTCTAATGACGAAAGTCTAAAGTCTAAAGATTTTTTGGGAAATGGGAACAGGATATGGGAACGGATGTTTTATAACCAAAGTCAGAGTCCAAGTCCATGTCAACAGTCAAAGTCCAAGTCAATATTATTTAACTTTTTTCTTTTTTATTCAAAAAACTTTTATACCTTTGAGAGTTGAAATAAAAGAGCGCTTTAAATTCGCGTGTTAAAAAGTAATTTATTTAATATCAATAAAATAGGTAAACCATGAAAAAAGACACAAAAGTTTTTAACTTGATTCGTAAAGAAAAACAACGCCAAATGCATGGCATCGAACTTATCGCTTCAGAAAACTTCGTCAGCGACCAAGTGTTGAAAGCCATGGGTTCAGTAATGACAAACAAATATGCTGAAGGTTATCCTGGCAAGCGTTACTATGGTGGTTGTCAAATAGTTGACCAAACAGAAGAAATCGCTATTGCAAGAGCATGCGAATTATTCAACGCAACATACGCCAACGTACAACCTCACTCAGGCGCACAAGCTAACATGGCTGTTATGCTCGCTTGTTTGAAACCTGGCGACACATTCATGGGATTAGACCTCGCTCACGGCGGTCACCTCTCACACGGTTCACCGGTAAACTCATCAGGTATCCTCTATAACCCAGTTGCTTACCAAGTAAGTCCTGAAACAGGCCGCGTCGATTACGACAACATGGAAAAAGTAGCTTTAGAGAAAAAACCTAAACTCATCATCGCTGGTGCATCAGCTTATTCACGTGACTGGGATTACAAACGCATGCGCGAAGTAGCTGACAAAGTTGGCGCTATCTTGATGGCTGACGTTTCTCACCCTTCAGGCCTCATCGCTCGCGGTATCCTCAACGACCCATTGGATTACTGTCACATCATCACAACAACAACACACAAGACACTCCGTGGACCACGCGGCGGTATGATCTTAATGCGTGACGACTTCGAAAACCCATGGGGTTTGACAACACCTAAGGGCGAAGTGAAAATGATGTCAGCTCTCCTCAACAGCGCAGTATTCCCAGGCGTACAAGGCGGTCCACTCGAACACGTCATCGCAAGTAAAGCTGTCGCTTTCGGTGAAGCTCTCTCAGACGAATACTTCGAATATATCCTCCAAGTTAAGAAAAACGCTACAGTGATGGCTAAGGCTTTCACCGACAGAGGTTACAACATTATCTCAGGCGGTACAGATAACCACCTCATGCTCATCGACCTTCGTTCTAAATTCCCAGAAGTCACAGGTAGAATGGTTGAAAATACTCTCGTTCAAGCTGACATTACAGTCAACAAGAACATGGTTCCTTTCGACAGCCGCTCACCATTCCAAACATCAGGTCTCCGCATAGGTACTCCTGCTATCACAACACGTGGTCTTAAGGAAGAACACATGGAACCAATCGTTGAAATGATCGACGACGTCATCAGCCACATCGACGACTCTGCAAAACTTACAGCAGTAAGAGAAAAAGTCAACGAAATGATGTCAGAATTCCCATTGTTCGCATGGTAATAAAAGACAACGGTCAACAGTCAACAGACTTTGTCCACATATTTAATATACAAAGGACGCAATCAACAGTGCGTCCTTTTTTCAAATATCAATAAACAAAAACTAAAGAGCTCTTAGAAATAGGAGCTCTTTTTTTTGTTGTCAACAGTCAACGGATAAAGTCTCCAAGTCATCAAGTCACCGAGTCACCAAGTAAAGATGACCCAAACAACTCGGTGACTCAAAAGCGCGGAGACGCAGCAACAATATATTGTTTATTTTCATCGGTGTTGTTGATACGTCTCTACCCTTATGTCCGTTCCTTAAGTCCCTTCAAAAAAATCTTTCGCTATCAGTCTTTTGTCATTAGTCTTTTTGCTATCTTTGTGCTCCAAACCAAGTTTTTGAAATCATGAAAAATAATATCACAAAAAAGCAAGACAAACAGTTTGTTTCTGAATTAAAAGAAATCGTTAACGAATCTAGACGTATTGCGTATAATGCCGTTAATTTCGCATTGGTAAGGAGGAATTGGCTTATAGGTCAGAGAATCGTTATTTATGAACAAGGTGGTAATGTTAGAGCTGAATATGGAAAACATGTTGTTGAATTAGCCTCAAAATCTCTGACTGAGGAGTTTGGTAAAGGATTTTCTATTACCAATATTAAAAACTTCAAAGCTTTCTATTTGATGTTCAATAATCTTCCAATTGGTCAGTCAGTGCCTGACCAATCTACACCCATATTGAATTGGACTCATTACGAAAGATTATTACGTGTGAAAAACGAAGAAGCGAGGGAATGGTATGCCAAAGAGTCTGCTAATCAAATGTGGTCGTACAGAACGCTTGATAGAAATATTTCTACGTTATACTATCAAAGAATGTTGTCCTCCCAAGCGAAAGAAATTTGTGGACAGGAGGTGAAAGATAAAACATCCAAGATTATAAATAATAGTTTGGAATTTATTAAAAATCCTGCTGTCTTAGAGTTTTTAGGGTTACCCAGTAATAAAGGATACAGCGAATCTGCATTAGAACAAGCAATTATAGATCAAATGCAAAATTTCCTTTTAGAATTAGGGAAAGGATTTTCATTTGTAGCTCGCCAACAATTAATCCGCACGGATACGACTGACTTT
This sequence comes from Bacteroidales bacterium, assembly GCA_017466405.1. Lineage (GTDB taxonomy): Bacteria > Bacteroidota > Bacteroidia > Bacteroidales > F082 > Limimorpha. The sequence continues at coordinate 58,037 of JAFTUF010000052.1, read as the reverse complement.
TATATCGATTTGGTGTTTTATAACTATATTTTAAATTGTTTTGTAATCATTGAACTAAAAAATCATGCAATTACCCATCAGGATATTGGACAATTGGATATGTATGTGAGATTATATGATGATATTATGAAAGGTGAAAAAGACAATCCAACTATAGGAATTTTACTTTGCACAGAAACGGATAAGACGATGGCGCGTTATTCCGTATTAAATGATAATAAACATTTATTCGCCTCTCAATATATGAATTATCTTCCATCAGAAAAAGAATTGGAAAAAGAAACAGAACACCAAAAAGAATTATTTTTCTTACAGCAGAGAAAATAAAATGCAATATATAAGGCAAAATATTATTCAAAAAATCTTTTGTCATTAGTCTTTTTGCTATCTTTGCAGCCCGAAAACAACCGCAGATTTTTTATTAGAAATTTTCATTAAAAACAGTTATAAGGTATTATCATTCATTTATTTGTTATGGCAAAGGCAAATACAATTAACACAAAGGCAAAGAAAAGCCGTAAATTTTCTATTGATTTTAAACCTCGCTTGTTTTCGACCTTAAAGGGTTACAACAAACAGTTGTTCGCTAAAGATGCGATGGCTGGTGTCATCGTGGGTATCGTGGCTATTCCTTTAGCTATCGCTTTCGGTATCGCTTCAGGCGTGGGTCCTACCGAAGGTCTCGTCACTGCTATCATGGCAGGTTTTATCATCTCGGCATTGGGCGGTTCTAAAGTGCAGATAGGCGGTCCGACAGGTGCTTTCATCGTAATCATCTATGGTATCATCCAACAGTTTGGTCTCGCCGGATTAGCAATCGCTACTGTCTTGGCAGGTCTGATGCAGATTGTGATGGGTGTCTTCAAACTCGGAAGCATCATTAAGTTCATGCCTTATCCTATCATCGTGGGTTTCACAGGCGGTATCGCAATCACAATCTTCTCCACTCAGATGAATGACCTCTTCGGTCTCGGCATCGAAAATGTTCCGGCTAACTTCATCGACAAATGGGTATGCTATTTCCAAAACATCTCTAACATTAACTGGTGGGCACTTCTTGTAGGTATGTTGAGTATCTTGATAATAGTTGTTACACCAAAATTCTCAAAGAAAATCCCAGGCTCCTTGATGGCAATTATCATTATGACAGCTGCTACATGGGCTCTTAAAAAATATGCAGGCGTCGATTCTATCAAGACAATTAGTGATTTGTATGAGTTGCCTTCAGGTCTTCCTTCATTCAGAATGCCAGCCTTGGCAGAAGGTGAGACATTCTTCTCAACAGCACAAGCCGTTCTTCCTTCAGCATTTACCATCGCTATGTTAGGTGCTATTGAGTCGTTGCTCTCTGCTATGGTTGCTGACGGTGTCATTGGCGACCGTCACAACTCTAACACAGAGCTCATCGGTAACGGTATCGCTAATGTCGTCGTTCCTTTCTTCGGCGGTATTCCTGCAACAGGCGCCATCGCTCGTACAATGGCAAACATCAACAACGGAGGCCGTACTCCTGTGGCTGGTATCATCCACACCTTAGTATTATTAATGGTGTTGTTGTTCTTAGGTAGTTTGGTAGGTCTCATCCCAATGTCATGTCTCGCCGGCGTGCTTATCATCGTGGCTTATAACATGAGCGGCTGGAGAACTATCGTTTCAATGTGCCGTCAGTCGAGAAGCGACATTGCTGTTCTTTTTGCAACATTACTTCTGACTGTTATCTTCGACCTTACTATCGCTATTGAGATTGGTTTGGTTATGGCTGTTATCTTATTCATCAAACGTGTCATGGAAAATACAAGCATCTCTGTTATCGAAGATGAGATGGACGTGCACCACGATGGCGAACAAGATGAGAAACTCGTTATCCCAGCACTTACAGAAGTTTATGAAATCGAAGGACCATTCTTCTTCGGTATCGCTAATAAATTCGAAGAATTATCACATCGTCGCACCGACAATATCATACGTATCATCAGAATGCGTAAGGTAAGTTTTATCGATGCTACCGGTATCCACAACCTTGAGATTTTTATCAAGTCGGCACAAGACGAAGGTCATATCATAATTCTCTCTGGTGTTAATCAGAATGTTCATGCAGCTATAAAACAAGCAGGCATCGTCGATATGGTCGGCGAAGAGAATGTCCTCGACCACATCCACAAAGCGCTCGCAAGAGCAGAAGCTGTATCAGCAACAATTAACAAGTAACAATTTACAATTAACAATTGAGGTTGGTATGAAAACTACCAACCTCTTTTTATATCTAATTCTTAATGTCAATTGTAAATTGGCTTCACTTCCACCATTTCCTATGATTGAAGAAGTATATCAAGGCGGCGCTGACTAAGAGCATCACGCCTATTATTATCCAGAACGCTACCTTTGTCGTTGTGATGAAAGGAAACACCACGTTCATTCCGAAGAGACCTGTGATAAAGGTGAGAGGAAGTATTATCGATGAGAGCAAGGTGAGAATCTTCATAATCTCGTTAGTCTTGTTTGTCTGCATCGAATCAAATGTCTTGGAAAGACCTTCAATCAAATCTTCGTGGTCTTCCGTCATATCCCATACCTTTTGGTAGTAGTCGAGGATGTTACCCCAGTAGTCTTCCATAAATTCTACGTCGCCGAAACCTCTGATCTGACCAGTCTCGAAGCTGTGGAACATTCTGAGCTGAGGCTTGAAGATGGTGTTGATAGTGATGATGTTTTTTCTTGTTACCGATATTCTCTCGATGATTCTGACCTGTCTTGTTCCGAAGAGTTCTTTGTTGAGCATTTCGAGCTCGAAGCCTATCTTCTTCAAGAGATAGAGTGACTCTTTCATGAGTTTCTCGATGATACGATAGAGTAGGAGGTCGGTCGTGACGAGTTCTTTTGTCAGTGACTCATCATCGCGTTCGTTATATTCATTGAAGAGTTGACTTACGTGCCAGCGTTTTCTTTCCAAGGTTATGATGTAATCCTTACCCCAGAAGAGCTTCACTTCCTTTGGGAAAATGAATTTGTCCTGTCTGTCGAAATCGGGATATTGTAAGATAAGGAAATAATAATCGTCGTAGATGTCTATTTTTGGACGTTGGTTCACCGACCTACAGTCTTCAATATCGAGGGGGTGAAAATGAAATTTCTCTCTCAATTCAACGAAATCTTCTTCCGTCGGGTCTGTAATATGATGCCATTTTAGCTTGCCAACTGCTAATGTTTCTATCATGGTCTTTCCCCCTTTCTTTGATAGTGAATACTATAATTTATTGCCTACATCGGTAATGTCTAATAAAAAATTTCGGCAAAGATAAGAAAAAAGCTTAAAGACAAAAAAACAATAACAAAAGTTTTTTTAATTTTTCCCTCAGCAACTCAGCAACTCAGTAACTTAGTAACTCAGCAACTTCTACTTCCACTCCAAGGTTTCGATAAGATGTCTGATGTCGTCGGTGATGAAATTGATGACAGGAGCGACAGAGTCGTTGTTGGTTTTGACATTGAAATAAAGCGAGCCTCGCATGAAATGACTTGTGCTGTCGGTGAGGTAGAATTGCAATGGCGAAGCTACGCCTTCCCCTTCAAGAAAATAGATAAGACCATAAACATTATTCTCCTTATTATTAATAAGACTGTCTTTGATACCTATTGCGCGGGAGAGATGCTTTGTCATCATATAATATGAATCTTCGAGATATTCCTCGAGATTGTTATCGACTGTTTTATAACTAAGGTGTATGGTTGCTTTATGAGAAGGGAACTCCACGTTGACCCAGTCTCTCTCTTGCGGTGAGAAATAATCTGGTGTTATGGTGGAATAGACAGGATATTCAAAAGAATAATATCTCATACTGTCGAGCTTGACATATTCTTTCTCAGGGAAATCGATTCTGAAATATGACTTTGGCTTAGGCTGATATTGTTTTTTGTCGCAAGAGACAAATACCGCGGCTATGCAAAAGAGACTTAATGCTATTTTCAGAAGTCTATTCATTATCAGAGTTGTTGTATATCACTTTTATTTTTATGATGCGTTTGTTGTCGGCTTCTACAATCTCGAAGGTGAAATCGTTATAGCTGCATTTGAATCCCACCTCAGGGATGCGACCTTCTATTTCCAGAATCATTCCTGCCAATGTATCCGACTCGCCTTCTATCTTTTCAAAATAATCGTCGTCGATGCCGAACACTCTGCAGAAGTCGATTATGCTGATCTGAGCCTTGAAGATATATGTCTCGTTATCCACCTTTTTATAAAGGTCGTTTTCTGGTTCTTTGTCGAACTCGTCGCTGATGTCGCCCACTATTTCTTCCACAATATCTTCCAAAGTCACCAAACCTGATGTTCCGCCATATTCGTCAACGACGATAGCGATGTGAATCTTCTTAGCTCTAAAGTCTTGGAACAAATCGTTTATCTTTTTGTTTTCTGGAACGAAGAAAACCGGACGAATCAGTTTCTGCCATGCGAAGTTGTTATCTTCGAGATGAGGGAGTAAATCTTTGACATATAACATTCCTTTTACGTCGTCGAGGTCTTTGTCGAAGACTGGTATTCTTGAGAAACCTTTGTCGATGATTTGCGGCATAAGTTCTTCGAATGTTGTTTCCATTGAGATGGAGAACATATTAACGCGAGCGCGCATAATCTCGCTGACTTCTTTCTCTCCGAATGTCGCTATACCTTTGAGCATGTTTTTTTCTTCAGGAGAAGAGCTGTCTTCTGTCGTGATATCGACGGCGGTAGAGAGGTCGCTGAGTGAGATAGTACTGGTTTTTTTAACCAATCTTTTATCGATAAATGAAGTTGATGAGACGAATATTTTGCTTAAAGGCTTGAATACCACGATGAGGACTTTTAATATAGGAGCCATCATTATGGCAATAGACTTAGCTTTTTTAGAAGCATATACCTTGGGAATCATTTCTCCGACGAGCAATATTAATGATGTCACCACGACAACGTTAAGGATGAAGGCTGCAATTGGATTCACCGCTAAGTTGAACATCATATTCATGATATATGTGGAGAGTATGGTTATGGAGATGTTGACTAAGTTGTTGGTGATAAGTATCGTTGCTAAGAGATTCTTTGGTTTTTGTCGTATCTTAAGGACTAATTGTTCGTTGCGGTTTGAGGAAGATTCGAGTTCGTTGATGTCGTTGGGTTGTAGGGAAAAATAAGCTGTTTCGCTTGAAGATGCCATTGCGGAGCAGAGCAATAACACGCACATGATTATCAAACAAACTACGACTTTAGTCGATATGCCAATGAAGAAAGGCTCAGCTGTTGTTGCTACGGAGAGCAGGCATATAAGGGGGTCTATAGAAGATATTTCCAAAATAAAATAATTTATAATTTCAAGTTGCAAAGATAATAAAAGTCTAAAGACTAATGACAAAAGTCTAAAGAATTTTAGGGTGATTCTATAAAATATTCAGTCCACGAATCGGCACGAATTGACACTAATGGTTCTTCGTGTTAGATTGGTGTTGATTGGTGGTTGTTGTTTCGGTCCACGAATCGACACGAATTGACACTAATGGTTCTTCGTGTTAGATTGGTGTTGATTCGTGGTTGTTGTTTCGGTCCACGAATCGGCACGAAAGACACTAATAGTTCTTCGTGTTAGATTGCTGTTGATTCGTGGTTGTTGTTTCGGTCCACGAATCGGCACGAATTGACACTAATGGTTCTTCGTGTTAGATTGGCGTTGATTGGTGGTTGTTGTTTCAGTCCATGAATCGGCACGAAATGACACTAATGGTTCTTGTGTTAGATTGGTGTTGATTCGTGGTTGTTGTTTCAGTCCACGAATTGGCACGAATTGACACTAATGGTTCTTCGTGTTAGATTGGCGTTGATTTGTGGTTGTTGTTTCGGTCCACGAATCGACACGAATTGACACTAATAGTTTTTCGTGTTAGATTGGTGTTGATTGGTGGTTGTTATAGTCTATAGAATCACCTTATATATATTAGAAAGGAAGGTCTTCGCCGCCGTATGTTGGGTCTGGCAATGGAGGTTGTGCTGGCATCGGACTTGCCTGATATGGATTTACAGCTTGTTGGAAGTTAGTATTAACATCTTGAAAGTTTCCTTGAGGTTGATAAGTTGGCTGAATGTTTTCTGTAGCCTGTTGATAATTGGTCGTTGACTGCTGATAGCTTGCATAAGCAGGGTTGCTTTGGACTCTGTTGGTTCCTATACTCATCATCTTATCTACTACCACTTCTGTTACATAACGTGTGATGTTTTGGGTATCTACATATTGACGTGTTTTCAGACGTCCCTCCACGTACATCATGTCACCTTTTATGTAGTTACGTCTTTTCTCGGCTATATCGAGGGCGAGGTTGCCCCAAGCGACGAGGTTGTGCCAATCGGTTTGTTCAGCCCACTCGCCATTACGATCACGATAACGTTCTGTCGTTGCTAAGGAAACCGACATTTTCTTATTTCCATTCTCAAATGAAATCACTTCCGGATCTTTGCCAAGACGACCGATAAGCATAACTTTATTTAGACTTGCCATAATTGTAAATGTTAAAAAATATTTACCAAAGGTACATTTTTTTTCAAAACAGAGATGAGAAATCAAGAAAAAATAAGCTGCCTGATGGGATATAAATGCTATTTCTCACATTTTTAATGCATTTAGTGAAAAAAAAGATTTTTTTTTGAAGTTATTATCAAAAAAAGTTCTTACCTTTGCAACCTAAAATTAATTATTAACAAATTAAATAAATATAGACATGACAAAAGCAGAAATCGTAGCACAAATCGCAGAGAAAACAGGTCTCGAAAAAGCAAGTACTCAAGTAGTTGTTGAAGCTTTCATGGATATCGTAAAGAAATCTGTTGCTGAAGGCGAACCAGTTTATTTAAGAGGTTTTGGCAGTTTCATCAGAAAGACTAGAGCTGAAAAAGTTGGTAGAAATATTAAAGTTAACCAATCAATCATTATCCCAGCTCACAATATTCCAGCTTTCAAGCCATCAAAGACTTTTGCAAACGAAGTAAAATAAAATATAAATCAATAAATTTATAGTTATGCCAAACGGTAAAAAACATAAAAGACACAAAATGTCAACCCACAAACGTAAAAAACGTTTAAGAAAGGACAGACATAAGAAGAAATAATCTAAGATTATTCTTAACATACATAACACAGCATATAAATGTTGTGTTATGTTTTTTTAATTTTTGTAAAACCTTTGTAAATATTAACTGAATGGACACTACGCAAATCAACAGGGAGCTCATCATCAGTTCTGATGTTTCGGAGGTTAATATTGTTTTGTTGGAAGACAAACAGCTTGTAGAATATCATAAAGAACAGAAAAACAACAGTATCTCGGTAGGCGACGTCTATCTTGGACGCGTGAAGAAAATCCTCCCGGGTTTGAATTCTGCCTTTATTGACATCGGCAGCAGAAAAGATGCTTTCTTGCATTATCTTGATCTTGGACCACAGGTTCGCTCTCTGAAGAAATATTCGAAGTTCGCTGAAGACGGCAACGCGGCTCAGCTGAAGATGGATTCTTTTGAGTTGGAAAAAGACATCGATAAATCAGGTAAAATATCCGACTTCCTTACTGTCGGTGATAAGATTCCTGTGCAGATTGTCAAAGAACCTATCAATACCAAAGGTCCTCGTCTGTCGTCCGACATCTCTTTCGCAGGACGTTATATCGTCTTGGTGCCATTCTCAAATCGTGTCTCTGTATCGCAGAAGATAAAAAGCAGCGAAGAACGCAAAAGACTTAAAGTTCTCATACAAAGCATTAAACCAAACAACTTTGGCGTTATCATTCGCACTGTAGCAGAGGGAAAGAAAGTGGCTGAACTTGATGCCGACCTCAAGACTCTTCTCAAGAAATGGGAAGCAATGACTCATGCCATCGGCACTTCCAAATCACCAACCAAATTAATAAGCGAGTTGGATCGCACGTCCGTCGTGTTGAGAGATATGTTGAACGAATCATTCAACGGAATCCATATCGACGACAAAAATCTTTATGAAGATATTCGAAGCTTTATTTCTACCATAGCACCACAAAAAACCGACATCGTCCAACTATATAAAGGCAAAGAACATATCTTTGAAGAGTTCGGCGTAAAAAAACAAATAGCAGGTCTCTTTGGTAGAATCGTCACAATCAGAAATGGTGTTTACCTCATTATTGAGCACACAGAAGCAATGCATGTCATCGATGTCAATAGCGGACATCGTGTCAACAAAGAAAACTCTCAAGAAGAAAACGCCCTGACTGTCAACTTAGAAGCAGCAACAGAAATAGCACGTCAACTACGACTCCGCGATATGGGCGGAATTATTATTGTCGATTTCATAGATATGCACGAATCGGCTAACAGAAAAGAACTATACAATAAACTCAAAGAAGAAATGTCGAAAGACCGTGCTCGACATACTATATTGCCTGCTTCAAAATTTGGTCTCATACAAATAACACGTCAAAGAGTAAGACCGGAGACGGAAGTCACAGTACAAGAGAAATGCCCGACTTGCAATGGTTCCGGAAAAATAAGATCGTCATCGCTATTTATCGATGAGATAGAAAATAACTTGAAATACTTGCTCTTAGACCAAAATGAAAATGATGTCACATTGCAGGTTCATCCTTTTATTTATGCCTATCTAACAAAAGGATTTATCTCGATAAGAAGAAAATGGAAATGGAGATACAAGAGAAACATTGATATTAAGGAAGTTAAATCGTTCCATATTATGCAATATAACTTCCTCAATAAAAATGGCGACGAAATTCTTTTATAAGTTGAAGTCAAACATAAATTGAAGGTTTTCTAAAAAAAGCAGCGTACATATAATTAAGGTATGCTGCTTTTTTTATTCTCTTAAAACATTTTCATCTATCTTTTGTTCTACTTAAAAATCAATATTATGAAACATATATTATTTATCGTGGGCTCTTTTAGAAAAGAGTCTTTCAATCGTAAATTGGCTAAAGTCGTTGAAGAAATGCTGAAAGACCGCTATCATATCACCTATCTCGATTTCAAAGATTTACCTTATATGAATCAAGATCTGGAGATTAACAGTCAACGGACAACAGACAACGGACAACAATTGATTTCTGTTGAGAGAGTTCGTCAGGAGATTATCAATGCTAATGGTATCTGGGTTTTCACTCCAGAATATAACCGCAGTTATCCTGGCTTGCTCAAAAATCTCTTCGACTGGCTGTCGCGTCCTATGGATGTGAGTAATTTCGCTAATCCAACTGCAGCTCAAGGAAAGAAGATAACTGTCAGTGGAGCAGGAGGTAAGAATAAGACAGCCTCATGCCGAGAGAAACTCAACGAGCTTTTGAAATATATAAAGATGAATGTGATGACAGAACCGCAAGTCGGTATCGAACTTGGCATGGAAGCCTGGGTGAAAGGAGAGTTTCATCTGACGGAGGAGCAGCTGAGTCAGATTAAAGAGCAAGCAGACAAATTTGCTGAGTTTATATTATGATAATAATTCGTATATTTGTTAAAAAATACGAACTATGAAAGTAAGAAGAAATATTATAAAAATAGACGAAGAATTATGTAATGGATGCGGACTTTGTGCCAAAGGTTGTCACGAAGGGGCATTGCAGATAATTGACGGCAAGGCTCGTCTGGTGAGCGAGCTCTATTGTGACGGACTTGGAGCTTGCATTGGCGACTGCCCTATGAAAGCTATTACGATAGAAGAGAAAGAAGTTGAGGCATACGATGAGGTCGCTGTGATGAAAAGACTTGTCCCACAAGGACCGAAAGTCATAGAGGCTCATTTGAATCATCTTAAAAGTCATGGCGAGTTGAATCTCTATCAACAAGGAATACAGTATCTTAAAGATAATAATATTCCTGTTCCAGATGCTGCGCCATCTGCATGTCCGAATCCAATCTCGATTTCAATGCCGAATCCAATGCCTTTCCCTAACACAAATTCATATCAGATTAACTGGCCTGTACAGCTTCATCTTATAAATCCTCAGGCTGGAGTTTTCAATAATGCGGATTTGTTGTTGGCAGCCGACTGCACGGCATACGCTTACGCCGGATTTCACGCTAAATTGTTAAAAGGTAAGAAACTGGCGATAGCATGTCCTAAACTTGACAGCAATAAAGAATCGTATGTGAATAAATTAGTTCAGATGATTGACGACGCTAAAATCAATAGTCTCACTGTCGTTATCATGGAAGTGCCTTGTTGCGGAGGTTTGATACGATTGGTCGAGATGGCAATGGAAAAGGCAATCCGTAAGATTCCTTTCGAAAAGATTGTGGTTAAAATTAGGAATTAAACTTTGGAAGGGATTTCAGGATGGTTTAGTCACACTGTGACGTCACAAAATTGTGGCGCTTATAAATGTAATAATCATAAATTAAAAAACTCTGGAGTTCTAACTTTCTAGAACTCCAGAGTTTTTTAATGTGTTTTTGAAGTTGTGAACTTCTGATAATATAAGGATTATTTTACGATCAATTTTTCAACGACTTTATTGTCATCTTGTTGAATCATGATGAAATATACACCTTTGTTAATATCGTCTGTACTGATTGTTGTTACATTGTCGGTTGTTTCAACAACTTTAACACAGCGACCTGTTAAGTCGATGATACTTACTTGAGCAGCTTTGTTATTTGATGATTTTACATAAACCACTGATGTGGCAGGATTTGGATATACCTCAAATGAGTTTACGCCAAATTCGTCAAAGCCTACACCTTCTGGTGTTGTAACTGTTGTTGTTGTAACCATCCAAACATCGTCAGCGTTTTTACCTGTTGCGATGACTACATATTCTGTTTCTGGTGTAAGTTCATCGAATATAATTTCTTCTGCTCCTGTGTAAGGATTATTGTCAGCTTGAAGAGCTTGAACCAATGCATCTTCACCTACTTGATCGTACATGGCTTTTGTTGCTATACCTACGTGATATTCCACTGTGTGTTCGTTAGGTGTTGCTGTAGCTTTTACGTTATATGCGTCAACTGCTACTGCTGTTAATTCTATTTCTGCTGGTTCTGCAGGATCTACAGGATCGCTAGGAGCGACATCTGTATGAATTTTAGCTACGAAAACGTCTGTTGACCAGTCGCCGTCGAAGAGATAACCTGACACTAAGAGAGTACCATCATCTTGTAATAAAATCTCTGATGTTTGTACTTCAGGGTCTGAGAAAGTGAAAGGCATGATACCTGTTCCCGCGAAGTTTTCTTTCAACTGACCGTTAGCATCGACGTTATAGACGTAAGCACGGCTTGCGTATGTCACGTGGTTGTATGCGTAATATGTACCGAAGATTTGTCCGTCGTTAGCAACTGTTACACCATAACTATTGTTTGTACAGCCCTCGCCAGAGAATGATTCGAAGAATGTGAATCCGTTGTCACCGAACGACTCGTCGATTGTACCGTCTGACAAGACGCGAGCCACGTATGCTTTATTGCTTGGCAAGTTAGATTCTGTAACAATTTCGCTATGACCTGTGATAATGTAATTTCCATCAGGTTGCAAAGCGATGTCCAATACGAACTCAGCACCTTCTGTATTTGAGAAAGTGAGAACACCGTTATCAGCGAAAGTATTATCTAAAGTTCCATTAGCTTTTAATCTTAGGAGGAATGGGTGATGAATAGGAGCTACAGCATCCATTTTTGAACCACCAACAAGAATCTTATTGTCTGGCAATATTTCGATAGTAAAACCGAAAGAATAGATGTCATTTTCAAAAGGAATCATCACAGTGCCGCCTTCACCGAATGAAGGGTCAAGTTGACCTACTGCATTATAACGTCTCACCAACAGAGTATCGTTTTTATAACCGCATACGATAGGTCTTCCGTTTGAGTCAACTGTAATGCCTTCGTAAACGATGCCACCACCTGCTTCGCTGATAGCAATACCTTCTTCACCGAAGTATGGATAAGGATAACCGTTTTCGTCAACACATAAGACGAAGCCTTTGCTATCTACATAATCGTAAGTATGACCTGCAACAAAAAGAAGACCGTCTTTTCCCCAGAAAGCATCTCTACCTTCATTTAAATAAATGAGAGGGTCTGCCTTATGATAGTTAAAACCTGTTCCATTCACACCGTAGCTGAGGTCCATGCTGCCGTCAGGATTTTGACGTGAGATATAAACAGCATAGTTCATTCCGTCTAAACGGCTTTTACCAACAGTAAGGATTTTTCCATCTTCTTGAGTTAACATTGCGAAAGGCATGTCGAACGATTCTGAGGCTTGCATACGAGCAACACCACCATCACCGAAAGTAGGGTCTAATGTTCCAGGATCTTGAGCAAAACCTGCGAACATCATAGTGCACATAAGTACTAATGTAAATAATTTTTTCATACTTTTTTAAATCATTGATTAAACATTATTTTCATTTGAAATCCGGCACAAATTTAATAAAAATAGCGCAATAATAATAGTATTTCTATGCATTTTTTTTTCAATATAAATACCAATTAATGATTAGCAAAAATTTTTAATAACATTCTTACTTTTGCAAAAAATTAACATTTAAATTTTCTATAGTAATGATAAAAATTTTTAACATCAAGTTCTTGCTTCTTTTAAGCGTATTTCTAACAATTAACATCTCCACATCACTTGCACAAAAAAAGACCGACGCTAACATCTACGGCCACGTTTTAGACTCCAACCACGAACATCTGCCTTTTGTCAACATATATTTAAAAGGGACCACTCTTGGAACCGCTACCAATGAAACCGGACACTATCACCTCGAAAACCTTCCCGAAGGTTCGCATACTATAGTAGTTTCTTTCATGGGTTATAAAACCATAGAACAACAAATATTTCTCAAAGCCGATACTTCTACAGAGATGAATTTTGTTTTGGAAGAAAACTCCGTCTTGATGAAAGACGTCGTCGTTTCTGCCAACCGCTACGAAGTAGATCGCAAAGAAGCCGCGACTATAGTCAACGTGCTGACTCCTAAGATTTTCACCAACACCAACTCTGTCAACCTTGCCGAAGGACTCAACTATCAGCCTGGATTACGTGTAGAAAACACCTGCCAAAACTGCGGTGTCAATGCTGTACGTATCAACGGTTTGGAGGGAAAATACTCACAGATTCTCATCGACAGCCGTCCTATCTTCAGCTCATTAGCTGGCGTTTACGGACTTGAGCAGATACCTGTCTCTATGATAGACCGCGTTGAAGTCATCAGAGGTGGCGGTTCTGCCATCTTCGGATCTAGCGCTATAGGCGGCGTTGTCAACATCATAACACGAGAGCCTATTCGTAACTCGTTAGACATCAGTAATACAACTCAACTCATTGGCGGAAAGTCATGGGACAATGTCACCTCCATGAACGCAGCACTTGTCTCTTCTAATCGTAAAGTCGGCGCTAACATCTTCGGAATGAGCCGCGACAGACAGGGCTACGATCATGATGGCGACGGATATACAGAACTCGGAAAACTTAAAGGCACGTCTTTAGGACTCCGCGCCTACTACAGATTCTCCAACCAAGCTAAACTCACAGCAGAATATCACGCCATGCACGAGTTCCGCAGAGGCGGCGATAGCATCAATATGATGCCTCACCAAGTGACCGTAGCTGAACAGGCAGAGCATTTCGTTCATGGCGGAGGACTTACCTACGACTTCATGTCAAAGAACCTTAAGACACGTTTCTCACTCTTCACATCAATGCAAAAAGTAGATCGTAACACTTATTACGGAACTCAATACGACATCAACGCATACGGTACTTCCAACGACTTCAGCTGGGTGACCGGCGGTCAGTATAACCAGACTTTCGATAAACTTATATTCATGCCATCAGAATTCGTAGCCGGCGTTGAATATTCTGTAAATAAATTGGAAGACATACAATTGGCTTACGACAGAACATTGATACAAGACATTTATATCGCCAGTGTCTTCGCTCAAAACGAATGGAAGAATTCTAGAATGGGACTTTTGATTGGCGCCAGAGTCGATAAGCATAACCTTATCGATAACATCGTGATAAGTCCGAGAGCCAACTTCCGTTATGTCTTCACAGAGACATTGACTGGACGTCTCAGCTATTCCTCAGGCTATCGTGCGCCACAAGCTTTCGACGAAGACCTTCATATCATGGCCGTTGGTGGTGACGTAGCAATCATATCATTAAGCCCAGACTTAAAACCAGAATATTCAAATAGCTTCAGCGGTTCAATAAATTGGTCATCAAAAATCAAAGGCGGCGATATCAACATTTTGGCTGAAGGTTTTTACACAACATTGAACGATGTCTTCATCTTGAAGGAAAACGGAACTGACGCTCAGGGTAACATCTTGATGGAACGCTGCAATGGTTCAGGTGCCTACGTGGCAGGCGTCAACGTGGAAGCTACTTATACTCCAATACGCGACTTCAACCTTCAACTTGGATACACTTTCCAGAAAAGCAGATATAAAGAACCTGAGACATGGTCTGAAAATCCTAACATCAAACCTCAGACTCGTATGTTCAGAACTCCAGACAATTACGGATTCATCACTATGGACTACACCATGTTCGATGCTCTGAACATCGCTTTGTCGGGAACTTATACAGGCAGCATGCTCGTACAACACTTCGCTGGTTATGTGGCAGAAGACGAAGAAGTGATTACACCTAATTTCTTCGACATGGGAATCAAAGTAGCTTACGATATTAAAGTATCGAACAACAGCAGCTTGCAGTTTAACGCCGGTGTAAAGAATATCTTCAATTCATATCAGGACGACTTCGACAAAGGCGCCGACCGCGACGCAGGTTATATCTACGGTCCTGGTTTGCCGAGAACTTTCTTCGTAGGATTGAAACTTGGAATATAAAGATATTAACATAAAACATGGATGAGGGGGATTTAAACAATTCCCCTTATTTGTTATAAAACCTCTTCATCACAGCGTAAGCTTCCTTGATACCGAGTTCGCCCGCTTTGCTTAAGTCGCTGTTGGCTAATTCTTTTTCTCCCAAATATAATAAAGTCAAACCTCTGTTATAGTAAGCCTCAGCTAAGTTCTTTTCATATTTTATGGCTTCGGTATAATCATCGACGGCTTTATGAAAATCCTGCATCTGCAAATGAAGATTACCGAGATTATACCAAATAAAAGGATTGCTTCTATTCTTCTCCAAAACCGCCGTCAAAGTCTCCAACGCCTGATTATAGTCAGGTCGCTCTTGTTTTTTTATAGTGTTCTTATCGGGATTCTTCTTGTAATTAATCATAATAGGGTCGTTATAATCCTGACTATACAGGACCAGCTCAGCTTTCTCCTTTTGTAATGACGCTATGTTTATAGCCGAATAAATCTCAAAGACATCATCATCGGCCAAAGTACGGAAGTTGTCTTCTGAATGTTGGTAATTATGAATCTCATAATTCAAGACGCCGTTAAGAAAAGTGACGAGCCTTTTATCGCCGACAGCTTCCACAATAGAATCGTTAAGCAGCGACTGATAGCCATCATCAAAGAAATCGACATGTTTATAGACGAGACTCAGTCCGTTCAGTTTTTTATTTTCATTGATATGACTCAAGCTCGCGTCGAGATAATAGCGAGTGTTATGAGCGTCATCCTTGTCAGCGTCGAAAGAAACCACCGCGACTATGAAATTATTGAAAGGCTTGATGTCGATGGAAGAATACTGTGCGAGTTTGCCTCCTCTGTCACCGTTAGAGAAATCCGATTCAAAGGCGATAATCTTGTCGTGATCTATCGAAGAAGAATATACCTTATACAAGGAGTCAACGTTTTTCTCATCCTCGCTTATCATGTTTATTATCTCCATCGATTTATATCTGTCAGACTCTGCACCCTCGATGTCTCCTTTATCATGTCGCACCACCGAACGGTTCACCCAAGCGTCGATATAATCTGGGAATAGCTCAATCACTTTGGTGAAGTCAGCCTCGGCATAATCCAATTCATTCATTTTATAATATAGAATTCCTCTGTTGAAATATCCGTAAATGTTATCCGGGTTTATCTCTATGACCTTATCGAAAAGCGCCATCGCTATGTCGTCTTCTTTCAAGAGACTATAAATGATAGCTCTGTTAAAATATGTTAAGGCATTACGTTCGTCGAGGTTGTTCACTCTTTCATAATCTTTTAGAGCCGAGAGAGTATCACCCATATTAAGATGTACCGTTCCTCTGTTAAAGAAAATTAAGGGATTGTCGCCATCCATTTTAAGGGCGTTATTAAAATCTACGAGAGCTTCCTGATATTGCTCGCGTTCCATCTGTATGATGCCTCTCCGCACTATAGCTTCTATGTTAAAAAAGTCGTAATAGACCGCTTTGTTCAAATCTTCTAGAGCCTCGTCCAGCTGATTCATGAAACGTTTAGCCACGCCTCTGTTGATATAGGCGTTTGCATTGCTCGGATTTATGATAAGCGCAGTATCGAAACTTGCCACAGCATCTAAATATTCGTTAAGATGCAGCTTCGTTGAGCCGAGAGCTATATGTAATTCTGGATCGTAAGGGTCAAGTTTTATGGCTTGGTTATAATCTTTTTTTGCATCGGCATAATTGCCTAAGCGGTCGTTGGATATTCCTCTGTAATGATAGGCTCGCACATAAAGAGGATGTATCTCAAGAGTCTTGGTAAAATCCTTGACGGCGCCTGTGAAATCATTGAGGCTATATTTTGCGATACCTCTGAGGAAATAGCCTTCAAAGTCGTTTGGCTTTGCCACGATTGCCATATTGAAATTCTGTATCGCTTTGGAATAATCTTCTTCCGACAAGTCGATTCGGCCCATCAGAATGTAATGTTTATGATTGAGTTGAGAATACGAATCATATCCCAGTGAGAGAAAGAGAAATATGATTATGTATCGTATCAGCTTCATAAATATTAACCTTGTTTAGAATACTTAACAAAAGATTCTACCACTTTGTCGTTATAAGATTTTGATACCGGTATTTCTCCTATATCCTTAACGTCGAATTCAAGGCTTATGTCGCTATTGTCTCTTCTCAACGAGACCACATGTTCAAAGTTAACCATATAGGAACGTTGGCAGCGTTGGATGGAAGTATCTTTCAGTTCTTCCTGCAACTTCTTCAAAGAAGTTCTCAAGACAAAATCCTGCAACTTGCCATTATTGATATATTTTATCTTACAGTAATTATCTGACGATTCTATGTATGCGATCTTATCGGTCGTTATGCTGAAGCGCACTTCATTTCTATCGTCTTTAAAATGTATGAGGTTATGTTCTTTGCGTTCAGTTTGTTCTTGCACTGCATTAGCGCTTTCACTCAACTTGGTGATGACATTACGCACGAGATGTTCGTTGTAAAGATACAGGTAGGAGATTATATAAGGTATGAGCAGCATCCATGTTGTATTAGCGACTGCCTTTCTATATATCTCGAAAACCGCTTCTGAATATATTTGTATTTGATTTTCTGCGATGTAATTATCAATGAATCCGACTTTATGTGCGATAAAGACATAGAAGCCCGCAAGTATAGTGATTTCGCCAAGAATCCAGATAAGATATTCCCAATAACCTATTGATATTTTTTTTACGAAGAAATACATTACTACTCGGCTTATTGATATTAAAGCCAAGCCTATAAGTACCATCAAAGATGAATAGAGGAAATAGTTGAGGTTATTGATTCCTGGGATCCAGGTCTCTGAATTAAAAGGACGGAAAATATTAATAAACACCAACGAATACACCGTGGTAAAGAAAATCAGTTTTCTGATGTTTTCTTTAGTCACGAGGAAGTTAGGTAATTCTTTATTACCAAAACGAAGGGCATATTTTTTCTTATCAGCAATATCACTCATGTTTGCAAATTTACGATATTTTTTGCTATTGTTTGAAATAAGATTGATAATTATTTCAACAAAAAAAGCTACCCGAAGGTAGCTTTTCATATTGGGTATTTATCTTTTCACTATTGAAGTTTGAAGATGATAGGCACTGTGAAGGAGCAGCGTACTGCGCTACCACGTTGTTTACCTGGTTTCCATTTTGGCATGCTTTCAACGACGCGGAGAGCTTCTTCATCGCAACCACCGCCGATACCACGCATCACTGTTACGTTTGAGATTGATCCGTCTGGTTCTACAACGAAGTTAACGAATACTCTACCTTGGATGTCTGATTCACGAGCCATCATAGGATATTTCATATTCTTTTGGATATATTCCATCATCTTAGCTGCGCCACCTGGGAACTCAGGCATTTCTTCTACTACTTTGAAGATTTCAGCTTCAACGATTTCTTCTTCTTCGATCTCTGGTGGTTGGTAGTCGTACTCTTCGATTACTTCGTCTTGTGAAACTTCAGCATCGATTTCGATTTCGTCTTCAATTTCTTCTTCGTTGTCAACGATTTCGATTTGAGTAACTTGTGGTTTTGGTTGTGGAGGCTGAACTTTTGGTTGTTCTTGTTTTGTAATTTCAACCATTTCTTCTTCTATAACCTCAACTGTGGTTTGCAAATTGTCGATTGTTTGTTTATCGTAGCTTTTGTATTCAAACACGCGCCAAACAACCAACAAAGTAATGACAAGACCTATCAGCGTAAAAGTCAATTTCTTGTCTTCAAGATCCGCCTTTGGTGATTTTTTAATTTCCATTTCTTTATTTCTTTTTGCAGTTAAACTCAAGAATTATATTTCGCCACAAAGGTAATAAATTTCCTTAGATATTGTTCTCGCTTTTCTCTATTTTTTTATTTTTTTTTTTGAGATAAAAATAGAAGGTGCTTACTCCTAAGACACAACCGATTGAGTCGGCTAGGAAGTCGAAAAAACTTCCGTATCTGTTAATGAAAACGTACTTTTGCATCAATTCTGTGAGAGCGCCGTATGACATTGTGAGGAATATGACGAGCAATATTGATAATGTCAGGTGGGTTGTGTTTGCTGACAGGAGTTGTTTTCTGTAGCCCCATAAAGAAAGAAAGGATAACAATCCGAATAGGAGCAGATGTACTATTTTATCGGGACCTATCCATTCCCAAAAATTAACGACTGTCGGAAAAAATTTTCCTGGCAATCCCATGAGGAGCATTATGAATGCTGCACAAATGAGACCTGGATAGAATCTTTCCGACAGTCGTCTCAATTTACTAATAAAATTATTAGCCGATTAATTCTTTGTATGCTTCTGCTGATAATAAGTTATCGAGGTCAGCTGCGTTAACGCCTTCTAATTTGATAATCCAACCTTCACCGTATGGGTCGTTGTTTACTGTTTCAGGAGCGTCAGCGAGAGCTTCGTTGAATTCAACGACAGTACCTGCTACTGGCATTAACAATTCTGAAGATGTTTTAACTGCTTCGATTGTACCGAATGTTTCTTCTGCTTCGAGTGTTTCATCAACTGTGTCGATGTCAACGAAAACGATGTCGCCTAATTCGTGTTGTGCGAAGTCTGTGATACCTACGTAAGCTGTTTCACCTTCTAAACGGATCCATTCGTGATCCTTTGAATACTTTAATTCTGCTGGAATGTTCATCTTGTTTTATTTTTAAAATTTAATAATTACTTTTTTAACTTGCCAAAATTACAATTTTTATTGTTATGATTATTATTTCTATGAAAATTTTTATTGTGTCAATGTAAATCTCAATGTTACACCTGCAAAAGTATTGCTGGTCTTGAAAGAATTAGCGACAAACGGATCTGTCATATCGTGACGGAAGAATGCCTGCATGCCTAATCTGTTGCTGAAGTCATAGTCAGCTGTGAGATAAATATTGACTTTATTCTGTCCTGATGAAATCTGGCTATAGTTTTCGTCAATGCTTCTCAAGATAGTTTTGTCTTTTCTGAAGCCTATGTCAAGTTTCATGGTGAGGTCGTTGGAGTTTCTTGATGAGCCTCCGCCTGCTGATGAGAACACCAAGCCAAGATCCTTAAAGGTATAGCCACAACCGATAACTATTTCCTGTCCTTCTGTCTCAGTAAGCTGATTGTTGATGAAGCTTATTGTGACTGTTCTGCTCTTCTTGAAATCTAATGAAGGCGACAAGTTGTTATTGAAAGTCAGTTTAAGACCAACCAAAGGAGCATATTGTTCCGTAAGCACTATTTGAGCCATATCGAATTCTGGGACTCTCAAGTTGGTTCCGTCATACATCAACATGGTGTTGTTCTCATTGTAGTTGAGGTTTGTAGCCCACGACGAGATAGAATATGTCGATCTGTATGAATGTGTGATATTGATTGTCTTGAAGATTTTTTTCAAGGCCTCAATCTTTGTCAAGCCTGTGAAGTTGACCGACCAGTTCGGCAAGGCTATCTTTCTGAAAAGATTAAGTTCGACATTAGCAGCATCTTGTCCTGAATATGCAGCGAGGAATGAATATAGAAGCACCTCTTGCGAGCTGGCTCCGTAGCCGTATGGGAAGTAGCCGCTGCCAATAGAGTCATATACCATAGGTGAATCCATATCTAACCATGCCTGATTTTCTGTTGCGAGACGCAACGCAATATCCTGTCTGTAACTCAACATATTCTCGAACAAGTCGTCACCGTTTTTGAATGAGGTAGCTGTCATGAGATGAGAGATACTGAAGTTACCTCCGTTGGTTGGTGTATAGAAATTGAATACGCCATTAGCATTAGCTCTGAAATATTCCGAGAAGTTCTCGACGTATGTTCTTGTACCGCTCACGTCAATCTTAAGGTCTTGGAACGGCTCGAGCACCACCTTATAGTTATAGCTTTCATTGAATCTCTCGGAATATGCCTGGTTGAAGGTGGTATCTGTAGTGAGCCAGTTGCCGTTTATAGCATTTTCCAAGACGTTGTCATTTCTTCCGAAGATGAATCCGAAGCCTGGAGCTCCTGTCATGGCATTGATACCTAAATAATCAGGTTCGTACATATATCCAGGCAACGACACTCCGCTCGACTGCGAGTATGAGAACGAAGCCTTTTTCACGCTCAACAATACTCTCACTACATTGTCGCCAACAAGTTTAGCATAGTTCTTTTTAGGAGCTTTGCCGGTAGTATCGACGGCTACTTTCTCTTCTTCTTTGTTAGCTTGTCGGCCGCTGCTTCTGTTGGCACGCTTCGGTGTTGTTATCTCTTTAAAATAAGGCACCTTATTATATAGCTTGCTAAAGTCGGCGTTGCCGTTCAACTGGAATGTCGATTCGTTTTCGTTCACATTACCCATGATAGCCTGTGTAGAACGTGAGGACGCGGTCCAGCGGTATGTTCCAGTATAGCTGGCACTCGAAGTGACCCAGTCTAAAAGAGGCAACTTATTAATAGGTATGGTATAATTAAGTTTTGAAGTCTGATTAAATCTCGACATCGAACCTAATCCGAATATTTCGTCTTTGATAGTATCTCTGTTCTGGTTCCACTCTGCGGTCTCTCTCTCAGGATTGCCAGCAGGTTCGTAGATATATGCGTTGGCTGTTGCATTATAAGTGAAGTTCAATCCTTTGGTGATGTCGTAACGGAAATCGTATGTACGGTTCCAATCCCAGTTCTTAGCGTATGTCGGTCTTATGATAATATCTCCAGTGCTCTTGTTTCTCAACTTTTGTTCTTGATACTGACGGAACATTTCTGTCGAGAAGGAGAAACTCTTAGGCATATAATAGAAGTTGATGTCCTTGATAAGTTGGAGATATTTTGATGAAGCCCATTTTGCCTTTGCAAATGGCTGGACCGGTTTGGCATTGGTAGAGTAGGTATAGCCGAGACCTCCTCTATAAGTCTTGTCGATAGAATATTCTATATCGCTGTTCTTCTGTTCCTGCATGGTGTATGCATACGAAGCGTTGAAGTTTTCTATATCCCAGAAATGAGGCTTTTTATTTCCGACGCGATTCTTTCTTAAGTTAGTGACGTTGAAGTTGGTCTGTTTGACGATATCTCTGG
The DNA here is from genome assembly GCA_017466405.1 of Bacteroidales bacterium. Classification (GTDB taxonomy): domain Bacteria; phylum Bacteroidota; class Bacteroidia; order Bacteroidales; family F082; genus Limimorpha. The sequence continues at coordinate 36,118 of JAFTUF010000052.1, read as the reverse complement.
CAGCGTCTTTGAGAGAATCTTTGCCGGCTTGGTCTTGTATGATATCCAAGGCGCTCTTGAACTTGACATCAGGGTCGAAAGGATTGTATTCTGGTGTCACCGTTGTTTGGTTATGGTCGTAGTGGATTGGCACTGTGATACCAGTCTTCTGTGGAGCCATAAACTTACCAAGGTCAATATCTGTTGATACGCTATAGAAACTATTAGATTCCATTGACGATTCGGTGGCTTTAGTCTCTAAGGCGCCATAACCTGCAGAGTTATAAGAACCTGCTGCCGTGACGCGACCTAAGTCTGCCAAAGTAGCTTCCACGCGTCCTGTAGCCGCCCATCCGCCTTTGTTCTTCAACTCGGTCAGACGCAACTCGTTGATCCAGATGATAGCACTCTTGTCAACACCGACCTCGTTATTGTTCTTAGGATTTCTAACACCTATCATCATGCTTCTCACCTCGCTGATAGTAGGGTTACCTAAGACCTTGATTTTCTTCTTGCCGTCTTCATCATATTCTGAATAGACTCTGTTCGACTGGATGTTATTTGTTCCCAACGACCTGTTACGGTTGTTCTTAACCTCTACCAGTTTCTCAAAGTCAATCTTGATATTATTTTCTTCAGGCCAGATCTCAGTGTCACGGGTAGAAGAAGTGTACCACTCTGTAAATTTCAAAGGCACCTCGTATTCATAATAGTTGTCTGTCAAGTCGGAACCGAAACGTAAGAATACGGTAAGGTCGCCGTCCTCCATATCGTCATATTCATACATCTGCTCAGCGTGGACATACATCTCCAGCTGTTTGTAATATCTGAAGTCGAAGCTTGTAGATTTATAAACGCCTCGAGCATCACCATCGACGAGGTTCTCCACAGAGAGCTGCAATGCCTGCTCATTCTGACGTACTGTTGACATGGTTCCTCTATACACTTCTTGATATATTCCAGGAGGCAAGACGTAAGGTACTGGCTGACGGCTGCTGTTTTCCTCGATGTTGACAGCCGACTGTTCAAATAGCGTATGGTTTGTCTGATCGCCAGGCATATATTCTCCAGGAGCTTGAATAGCCTGAGCATAGGTACGCCATTCTCCTCTGACAAGATCCAATGTGGCAAAACGAAGTACGATGTCATTCTTAAATCCCTTCATGAAGATTCTCATGAAACGTATTGAAGAAAATCCTTCTATGCTGCCGACGACCTTATCAGGCTCTCTGATAGGGATTCTGAATTGATACCACTTCACTTCCTTGTTGTCACCATTGATAGTAGTGACCGTAGAGGTACGGATGTCAGAGATTCTGTTTTGGCCAGCCACCATCATCTTATTCGGGTCGAGGTCGATTTCATACTGGTAATAATTTTCCGACTCACTGAGAGTGTTGTCGTTATTGATGTCTTCCACATCAGGACGTTTTGTATAATTGGTGGTATAGTTCTCTGTCATTTGTGACTCTGAAGGAGAGTTGCCTTCATTGCCGTTAAACTTCTTATAACGTTCCAAGATGCTGCTATATTTCTCATCGCTGTCATAGTCAGAACCTCTGAAGTGATGATAGTCGTCGGATGAAGGGTCATCATAAGCAACATCAAATGCTTCTGGCGACAACTTCGACTGTAATATATCCAAGTAATTTTTGAAGAAAGAACGTTCGTTATCATCCGACAAACCATCGTAACCAATGTCTTGATATTGTCTCGACTCAGGATTAGAATCGAAAGCGTCAACCAATGCCTGCAACGAAGGCACGCGTCCCCATGAAGTTGTATCGACTTGAGTGACTTCAGCCGTAGTAGGCAATCCGTTTTCGTACGACTTTCTTCCATCGCGCAAGATGTCTTCCGACACATCACCTAAGTTGAAATACAGTTTACCGACATTGGTTTGATCTTGACCCTCAAAGAACGGGTCCATCATCCAGAACTCGATATATTCCACATTAGTGGCGTTGAAGTCCGACGACTCTATAGCTCTCATGATACCGCCCCATCTGTCTTCCGGATTGGAGAAGGTTCCGTCGGAATTGAGGTTCTCTGTGTCGTAGTTATATGGTCCTCTCAAATTTGGATAATATGCAAGATTCAAGACCGACACATTGGTAGAAACACCTGCTTGAATGTCTCTGTTAGGGAATATTTCTGTTTCAAGGACCTGTCTCACTCTGTGATCAGACAACTCATCGTTAGTAACGTTTGACGGTAGGATAGTGGCACTACGATTATAGAACACTTCATGGTCGATGGTGTACCATGCCAACTTAGAACGGTTCTTTCCATAATCCAAGCCCATTGTTGAATAAGCCTCCGGGAAGAGGTTATGCTGGTATTGTGGCGTACTTGCGAGATACCACTGGGAATATTGGCGGAGGTCAATAGTCGATTTAGCTCCTTCAAAGTCGTCTATGTACGATGTTCCAGTCTGTCCGTTTTCTTTATTGATTCCTTGGATGAACTGAGCGAACTCTCCATAGACTGAGATTCTCGACTTTTGTTTTGTCTCGATGAAAGGTAGCTTATCAATGAGGTCGGTCAGCAGTTGCGATTCTGTCTGATAGTTGAAGTCGAAGCCGTATATTGTATTCGACAGAGGCTCGTCGTTATAATTGACTTTCGTAGTATAAGCTCTTTCTGTGAGATGTAAGATGGTACCGCCTATCAAGAAGTCTGGATTCACCTCATGTTCGACTCTGGCTCCCATGAAAGATTTCTTCATAGTTGACATGCCGGTATTGTTTTCCAATGAGATATTGATATTGGCTCCTGAGTTAAGCAATGCCTCGTTAAGAATTGTCACACGACCCAATGTGTAGTCCACTGTATAGTCGACATTTTCCACGAGAGGCGCGCCACCTGCCGTTACAGTGACAGAACCTGGCGACACGTTAAGAGCGTTCAGGTTGATTTCGCTTCCTGAAGAAGATGTATAATGACCTTCCAAACGGAATTTGTTCTTTTCTGTATATTGTTCAGCCGATGTCTTGGTAAGAGTATACAATGAGTCGAAAGCGTATTTATCGGCAAGGACTGGATTATCTGCGAAAATCTTTCTGATATGACTTCCGAATGGTTCAAGCACAGGGAAATAGACACGTCCTGTCGCCGAGTTGATGGTACCTCCGCTTGTTGTAGCTCCGTTGATAAAGTCGAAGAGACCATCTCCGCCATCGACAGGATTCTGCTGTGAATTCAAATTATCGACATTCATCAAATGAATCAACGACTGTCCTTTGAGTTCGCCTTCAGCGTCAGCGAAATAACCGGTAGCGACACCATTCTCATTTCCCAAGTACAGGATATTCATGACGAAATCGTTAGGACTAATCTGATAGGCTCTGATATTGTAAACGTTCTTCATCATAAGATCCCACATAGGCATCTTAGTGTTGATTGTTGTACTCTTCAATAATTTTGTCACCAATAAATTAGGATCCGAAATGCTTTGGTCTGAAAACTCACCAACTTGATAAACCTTATCCTGACCAATGACAGTATATTGATAAGCGACAGCAAGTGTTTGATTTGCATTTAAGTTTACGTTCAAGGTAATGAAACCCAACTTGCTGTTAAGCACATATTCCGACGGACTAAGTTTTCTTGCTTTCTGAAGTTTCTCGAAGTCTTTTCCTGAGGTGTAGCCTTGAGATGTCAGATATGAAGTTACAGAATTCAAAGACCTCAAGGAGTTGTAATCCATATTGTAAAGCAACGAGTTGACTGTGTCATCAGGATATTGAGCTCCCATGATGCCGGCAGGATATACTTTGCTGTCGTTGTAAATCCACTCTTCCTTACCTTCACCCAAGTCGGTGAAAGCAACGATGTTACGGCAATTTTCGTAGTTTGATGTGGTGTTAGTCACCCAGACTTCAATCTTATTGATGTTGATGTCGGAAGTGACGAGAGGGAGATTTGCCAGGGCTCTTTCGTAATTATCTCTAAAGTATTGGCTTAAGAAGAAGTGTCTGTTTTCTTCATAATCGAGACATTCTATCTCGTATTCGTTTGTCAATGCGCCGCCGCTGACAGAGATGTTCTGTGTCTCACTTTCTTGATATGAAATCACCGATGTCACAGTTGTCTTTCCGAATTGAAGTTGTGTTTTGATACCGAAGAGCGACTGTGTTCCTGTGATGAGAGAGCTGCGCAATGGCATGCTGACGTTACCTGCTTCGATGAGTTGGATAATATCATCTTCATCGCCTTCGTATTTCAGAGTGAATTTGTTATCGAAGGTAAATTGTGATTCTGTGTTATAGTTGAGTTTGAATTCAATTTTCTCACCTATCTTGGCAGCTGCACTCAACTGAATGCTTTCGTCGAAATCAAAGTTGACATTTCTCTGCAGCGACACTGGTTTTGTAGGGTCTTGACGACGCTGACCTTTTATGCCGAAAGTAACGTCGGCAGAACCCTGAAGTTTGATATCAATTGTATTGCTTCCGAATATCTTATCGAACACTTTTCCTCCGACATAAATCGTAGGGATAAGCTGATTTCCTTTATCGGCGCCGCCAGCACTCACGCTCTCGCGACGTTCTTTCCAATAGTCGTTTATTGATTTTTCATTCTGATATTCCATGTAAAGATCACGGCTCATGCTCTGAGGCTCGCGATACATGAAGTCGCCTATTTTACTGTAGAATGTATATTGACCTGTAACAGGGTCATAGACTATCTCACGAGTGATGTTGTCAGGTTCTTTGAAATACAGCCCCGACTGATTCTTTTCTTGATTAAACGGATTGCCGTCGTCCTGAGGAATAGGATAACGTAGTTGCAAAGTGTCGTTGCTTTGAGCACTTAAATCTATAGATGACAACATGACGCCGAAACATAATATCAGCGCGAATAAATGTTTAATATTCTTTCTCAAAGATAATTTTCTCATAATGAATAACAGTAACTTATAATAATCTAAGCGCTTCCTTTATCAGTTGTTCCACATTAGGATTTTCCATTTGCGACAGGAGTTTATCCAATGCTTTCTCAATACTTGTCTTATTGAAGCCCAAGACCATCAAAGCAGATAACGCCTCTTCTTTCAATGTATTGTATCCTAAAGGTAATTTTTCGTCTTCCGAGATGTTAAGTTTTGAAACCTTATCCTGCAGATCGACGATGATTCTTTGCGCAGTCTTGGCACCTATGCCTTTCACACTCTGTATAGCTTTGATATTGTTTGAGGAAATAGCATCGACAGTCTCCTTCACGCTTAAGGAAGAAAGGATAAGACGAGCTGTGTTACAGCCCACTCCGGAAACAGTGATAAGTTGAAGGAACAAAGAGCGTTCTTCTTCGGTATAAAACCCGTATAAAGTATGGGCGTCTTCACGGATGGCGAGATGCACATAGAGCTTGGCTTCTGTCTGTTCGCCAATGGCTGCAAATGTATTTAATGTTATATTTATTAAGTATCCAACGCCATGATTGTCAATAACAACGTAGGCAGGATTTTTTTCTGCTATCTTTCCTGAAATAAAACTATACATATCAATCCAACATCAAACTATTCTGATAAAAACAATTTGCGATAATGACCGACAAAGTTACAATTTTTTATGCTAATCTCAATAGTTTTTTTGATGTTTTTTCGTGTCGTTTTAAGATTAATTTTATCTTTGCAAAATATTTTTTTCAAACATTTATATTAAGTTAAATAACGCTATGAATCCTTCAATAGTTATCCTCGCAGGAGGAGGTCCTGCACCTGGTATTAACACTGTTATCAGTACTATCGCTAAAACTTTCTTGAACGACAACTACCGTGTTATCGGTCTTCACGAAGGCTACAAAAATCTCTTCAAACCTAATCCTAAATGCGTTGAAATGGATTTCAGATTTGCCGACTTAATCCAAAGAATGGGTGGTTCCGCTCTGCAGATGAGTCGCTACAAACCAAAAGATGAAGAGTTCAACACCGATTTTTTCGTTAACAACAACGTAAAACTTCTCGTCACTATCGGCGGCGACGACACAGCATCAACAGCTAACCGTATCTCTAAATTCTTAGCTGCCAACAATGTAAAAATACAAAACATCCACGTTCCAAAGACCATCGACAACGACCTTCCTCTTCCTGAAGGAACTCCAACATTCGGATATTATTCAGCTAAGGAAGCTGGTGTGAGAATCTCTCAAACTGTTTATGAAGACGCTCGCACAAGCGGCAACTGGTTCCTCGTCTCAGCAATGGGCCGTGAAGCTGGCCACCTCGCATTCGGCATGGGAGCAGCCTGCCACTACCCTATGATTATCATCCCTGAGATGTTCTATAAAACAACAGTAACCTTCGACAAGATAGTAAAACTCGTCGCAAGTGCTATGATTAAACGTAGAATATTAGGAATCAACTACGGTGTCGCTATCATCAGCGAGGGCGTGTTCCACTTCATGACTGACGAAGAAATCAACAACTCAGGAGTACAATTCTCATACGACGATCATGGTCACCCTGAACTAGGTAACGTAAGTAAAGCTCATATCTTCAACACCTTGTTACAGAAACATATCAGCAGCGAGACAAAACTTCCTATCAAGAGCCGTCCTGTTGAAATAGGCTACGAGGTTCGCTGTGTCGATCCAGGCGCGTTCGACTTATTCTACTGCAGTATCTTAGGTTACGGCGTGAAGAAACTGTTCGACGAAGGCGTATCTGGAGCTATGGTGACATCAGACAATAACGGTATTGTTAAACCTTTATATTTGAAAGACGTAGAAGACGAAAAAGGTAAAGTTAAACCTCGCCTCGTTAACATGAACGGCGACAAGGCAAAACTCGTTTTCAACCACTGCTTGCAGTATGTAACACCAGAAGATTACGAAGCAGCAAAACAATTCGTTGAAAACCCTGAAGACTACGACTTCAAGAAAATCCTTAACTGGTAACGTTTTCTCTGTCCACGAATTAACACCAATCCAACACGAAAAATATTAGTGTCAATTAGTGTTAATTCGTGGACCAAAATCAAAAACCACGAATCAACACCAATCTAACACAAAAAACATTAGTGTCAATTAGTGTAGATTCGTGGACCAAAATCAAAAACCACGAACCAACACCAATCAACACGAAAAAACATTAGTGTCAATTAGTGTAGATTCGTGGACCAAAATCAAAAACCACGAATCAACACCAATCTAACACAAAAAACATTAGTGTAAATTAGTGCCAATTCGTGGACCAAAATCAAAAACCACGAACCAACACCAATCAACACGAAAAAACATTAGTGTCAATTAGTGTAGATTCGTGGACCAAAATCAAAAACCACGAACCAACACCAATCCATCACAAAAAAGATTAGTGTCAATTAGTGCCAATTCGTGGACCAAAATCAAAAACCACGATCCAACACCAATCCATCACAAAAAACATTAGTGTCAATTAGTGCCAATTCGTGGACCAAAATCAAAAACCACGAATCAACACCAATCCAACACAAAAAACATTAGTGTCAATTAGTGCCAATTCGTGGACTGAAAAAAAACAAATTTGTGGACTTAAAAACCTAAAATTATGAAACTATTGTACAAAGAAGAAGTTTACGACATTATTGGAGCCTGCTACGAGGTCTATAATGAACTACATTGCGGTTTAGCAGAACCCATTTATCAAGAAGCTCTCGAGATAGAGTTTAAAATCAGAAACATCCCTTATGAAAGAGAAGTGCCACTTGAAGTTTATTATAAAGGAGAAAGGCTACACAAGAGATATATAGCCGATTTTGTGTGCTACGACGACATAATAATTGAATTAAAAGCCGTCGATGCTATTACAAATGATCACGTGGCTCAGATATTAAATTATCTTAAAATCACGAAATCTCCTTTGGGAATCCTGGTAAATTTCGGCAATAAAAGAAAGTTAGAGTGGAGCAGATATATCAATTTGTAAGCGTATTCGTCTAACACCAACAAAAAAAAGGAACGAATTTCTCCGTTCCTTTTTCTTGAGCCGGCGGAGGGATTTGGACCCCCGACCCCGAGATTACAAATCACGTGCTCTACCGCTGAGCTACGCCGGCAATCATTAGCTGCATTTGCGAGTGCAAAGGTACAAAAATTATTTATACTCGCAACACTTTTTTAAACTTTTTTTTATTTTTTTTGATAACGGCTTTTCAGAATCATATTTAACTTCCTTGCAACATCTTTTAACAAAGCTTCATCACTCGGAAAATCAATAACTTGCTTATCTAATAATTCTAGAGTGTGCGCTGAACATGCAGCCTTGTCACCACTTAATTCCGCATAGTTATATACGAATGTAGAGGCTATATCGAATGGTGTTGCTATCAAAATATTCTCTTTTTCTACGTCGATAAACTCTATTTCTCCCTTAATTGTGACTGACTTCGACATTGTTTTATCAGTGACCTTCGCCACTAAGTCTCCGCTCTTCTCTTCAAATGTCACCGCATCGATACGATTAGGAGATATTATTTTTTTCTCAATCATAATACGAATCATAAGGTCATATTCTGTTTTTTCTATCGGGACGATGTCGAAAGGTATTCCATAAATCGTTCTTTCATCAAAATTAAGGGCAAGCTGCGCGAAGTTATCCGGAAGATACAATTCTGTTGGCGTGGCTACTCTAAAAAGAATCTGCTTCGACGGCAAAACAACAAGTTTCAACCTGAAGTCATCTATATTACTATTCTGCGGATTTATCTTGATGAGGTGATTTACTAAAACCGAACTTTCATTTAAATTCTCTTCGGTAGGATTTTTCAATAGAAGATTGATTTTGGCACAAAGATAGAGCTCTGCTTTTTCTTTAGAGTTATTTATCTCGTTTTCAAGATTCAAGTGTTTATAATTCATTACTTTCTTAACATTCTCAGGAAGCACCTTAATCTTCTCCTGTCTCTTATTTATATTATTTATCCTGTAATAAATCTCGATCCAGATGTCTGGCTCTCCCGTGGCTTTCAGTTCCATAATTCTCATATGATCAATTTCGTTAGCTTGATGGTAAGATATTGTAAGTTCGTTGATTTTCTCGTCGTTTAATTTGTTTTTCTTGGCTTTTGGAATTAATTTATCGATGGTTTTGTCGTATTCTATCGTTGTTTGTTTCTGAGCGTTAGCATTAAAGGTTGAGAAAATCGCAAGGCAGAAAAATAATAATTTCAATGTTTTCATCTTTGGTAAAATTTTTATGAAATTGTTACAAATTTCGCACCATTTTTCATCAGTAATTAACTTAAATATCGTATTTTTGAAGCATAGAAAATTCGTTCTTTTCTCGCTGAAAAAATCAGATTTTCATCAATAGTTTTTCAGTTTTAGATTGTTATAATTTTAAAAGATATTAAAGATGGTAAAAGTTGAACAAATTCAAGATTTAATCAACGGTTATATTGATAATCAAAGTTTCAAGGGAAAACCTGCTGAGTTATATGCACCTATAGAATATATACTTCGTCAAGGCGGCAAGAGGATGCGTCCTACTTTGTGTCTTCTCGCCTGCGACCTTTTCGGCGGTAACATCGACGACTGCATGGTTCCTGCTGTAGCAGCAGAGATATTCCACAACTTCACTTTGGTTCACGACGACATCATGGACCAGGCTCCTCTGCGTCGAGGCATGGAGACTGTGTATCATAAATGGAGTTCCGACATTGCGCTTCTCTCAGGTGATACTATGTTAATCAAGGCGTTCCAATATGTTCTCAGTATGAATAAAGACTACTCATACGAGGTGTTCGCCGAATTATGTAAGGTAGCTCTCGAAGTATGCGAAGGACAACAATTCGACCTTAACTTCGAGACTCTCGACAATGTGACATTAGAAGAATACCTCGAGATGATACGTCTCAAAACAGCGGTGCTTCTCGGTTCAGTATTAAAGATAGGCGCCATAGTAGCAAACACTTCCGCCGAAAACCAAAAGGCAATCTACGATTTCGGTATCAACTTAGGAATGGCATTCCAACTTCAAGACGACATCTTCGATTGCTATGGCGACGTTAAAGTCTTCGGAAAAATGACTGGAGGCGACATCTCTGATAATAAGAAAACTTACTTATATCTCAAGGCTTTAGAACTCGCTTCTGAAGAAGACAAGAAAACACTCCTCGACTTATTCAAGATGCCTAAAGGTCGCGACGAGAAAAAAATTCAGACAATATTGAACATTTACGACAAATATGATGTTAAGAATATTGTATCAAAACTCATGACCGAATATTACGAGAATTCATTACAGAATCTTAACAGCATTGATATAGAAGAAGAAAGAAAACAGATACTGAGAGAATATGCTGAATATTTGTACAAAAGAAACAAATAATTTGAAAAAATTTTATCAGTATTAAACATTTTTCTCTTTTGTTAGTTTATACTTTTAAAACAACAAATTATGAAAACTCTTAACAAAACATCAGTATTGCTTGTCGAGGATAACTTAGACTTGCGTAATAATATCGGTGAGAACTTAAGATCCGTTGGTTATAAGGTATATGCTGCAAAGAAAAGTGTAGAAGGTATCGAATTGTTTAAGAAATTCGACATCGATGTCTGTGTTCTTGACGTTGAGATGACGGGAATGGACGGTTTCGCCTTAGCCGCGCAGATTCGTATATTGAATCCCGATATGCCAATCATATTCTTAGTTTCCAAAGGTCTGTTCCTTAATCTCTTAAAAGACTTCGACTACGGCGTTGACGATTATCTCACCAAGCCTTTTAGCAACGAAGAACTTTTGCTTCGTATTAAGGCGGTGTTGCATAGAGTGGAGAAAAACGACCCTTTCTCATATACTTTAGGTAATGCAAAAATAAACATAGGTCGTTTTGTTTTCGATGCAAAAAACATGCTTCTCATCTTGGACGGAAAAGAACAGCCCCTGACAAGAAAAGAAGCTGCCCTGCTTAAAGTGTTGTATGACAATAAAAACGACCTCGTCACTCGTAAAAAAGTCTTAAAGATGATTTGGGGCAACAGCGATTATTTTATCGGTCGCTCTATGGACGTATTCATCGCGAGGCTGCGTAAATATCTCAAGGCAGATCCCAACGTCAAGATTCTTACTGTCCATGGCGTAGGATTCAGATTGGTCGTCACTGAGACAGAACCCGTTCTTAACGAACAATAGTTATCTCTCGGGAATAAAAAGACAGCTGTCGCCGTAACTCAAGAATCTGAAGCCGTTGTCGAGCGCATATTGATAAGCCTCTTTCCACTTTTCGCCTATCAATGCCGACACCAACAGCAACAGCGTGCTTTTCGGCTGATGGAAATTAGTTATCAAGGCTTTAGCAACTTTAATATCACACGACGGCGCTATCATCAAGGCTGTGCTTGCGTGAAACTCCTGCATATCATGCTTTTCCAAATATTTCAATATTGACGACAGAGACTCTTCAGCCGATGGCAAGACGTCTCTTTCTTTGTATGGAAACCACTGGTCGAGGTGAAGTTGTCTCTTCTCATCGCCTTCTTCCATCAGCATAAGTCCTAACCAATAGAGTGACTCTATCGTTCTCATGCTTGTCGTGCCGACAGGTATTATCGTCTTATCACAGTTCTTGATTAAGTTTTCTATGCACGACTTCTTCACCACTATCGTCTCAGAATGCATCTCGTGCTCGCCTATAGTCTCCGACGACACCGGACGGAAAGTGCCAGCTCCAACATGTAGCGTCACCTCTTCAAAGGCAATATTGTTATCTTTGAGTTTGTTTATCAGTTCTTTAGTAAAATGCAGACCTGCCGTAGGAGCAGCAACCGAGCCTTCATATTTGGCAAATACCGTTTGATAACGTTCTCTATCCGACATCTCCGCCTCGCGATGAAGATACGGCGGCAACGGAATTTCTCCTGCCGACTCCAATACCTCAGCAAAACTGAGATGTGACGGCTCCCACGAAAACTTAATAACCGAATAACTGTCGTTCTTATCCTCACGCTCAGCGTAAAGCACGAAGTCAGAGTCTTTTGTCTTGATATTGAGCGACAGAACTCCGCTTTTCCAACGACGCGAATTACCTACAAGACAACGCCAGGTCGAAGTCTCGGAACTTCCGAAAGCGAGTTGATAGTCGCCGTTATAACTTATGGGTTCAAGACAGAATATCTCTATGGCAGCACCGCTGTCTTTAGTAAATTGAAGTCGCGCCCTGACGACCTTAGTCTCGTTAAAAACCAACAAAGAATCCTTGGGAAGGAACTCGCATATATTCTTAAAATGAGACGATTGTATCTCACCACGATTTAAAACCAACAACTTAGAAGCATCACGCTCTGGAAGCGGATACTTAGCGATACGCTCATCAGGAAGAGGGTAATTAAAATCCTCAATAGAAATATTCTGAACCTCTTTAATCATTTCGCAAAAAATTAATTCTTATTCAAGATTACCAAAGCTCCGATAACGCCTGGAATCCAGCCACATAAAGTTAACAAAAAGACAATTAAAACCGAACCACATCCACAATCGATAACAGCCAAAGGTGGAAATATGATTGATAAGATGACTCTGAATAACGACATGATCTTTTTTTTGCAAAAATAATCAAATATAGAATTGTCGTGTTTTAGAAAATGAAAATTTACAAATAAAAATTCAGAAGGAATACCAGTTCTTAAACTCAGTGACGCGCGCCTTGCTGACAATAATCTTCTCTTCTGTCTCCACACTGAGGTTTATAGAAATCTTATTTCCAAACCAAATCGAAACATCTTTGATAGCGTCATGAGCTATTATAAACTGACGATTGGCGCGGAAGAACTTCTTCGGATTAAGCTGTTTCATCATCTCATCAAGGTTATGATTCATATAATAAACCTTACCTGAATAAGTTACAGCCTTAATAAGTTTCAGATCTATGTAGATATAAGCGATGTCTTTTGTGGAAAGAGGTATGAGTTTATCGCGTTCAGGAACCAAGAAATATTCCTTATAATGATGCATCTTCTCAGCTTCTTCCATAAACTGATTGAAGAGATTCAGATAATTAAGGTTCTGAGAAACACCTTTAAGATTCTTGTATTTATTCAACGCTCTTTGAAGATCATCTTTGTTAATTGGTTTTAACAGATAATCTATACTATTGACTTCAAAAGCCTTAAGAGCATATTCGTCGTATGCCGTCGTGAAAACTATCGGACATTTAACCTCCACTTTATCAAAGATTGAAAAAGAAGAACCGTCAGCAAGATGAATATCAACGAACATCATATCGGGATGAGGATTGCTGTTAAGCCATTCCACGCTATCCTCAATAGTTTGAAGAACAGCAAGAATTTCAATATCTTCGTCCAATTGGCCAATAAGAGACTTCAACAAATCGGCAGCAATTTTTTCATCTTCAATGATAACAGCTTTCATATCTAAAAATCAATTTACTTTACGAGGATTCAACTTAATGACAACACAAAATTCGACATTATTGTTAATAATATCTATGTCGCTATTCCACTTCAACCTGTAGCGTTCCGATAGATTAGCAAGGCCAATTCCATTACCACTGCTTTTATCCAGCTTAGGCTGTATTTTATTGACAACCTTAACAGAACGACTTTCATAATCGGAAGTGATATTTATCGTAAGAGGTTGTTTTCCGCTTATCACATTATGCTTTATAGCATTTTCAATAAGCACCTGCAAACTAAGAGGAATTATCTCATCGTTAGTCAGACGCTCATCAATATCAAAATTAATTTTAAGATTCTCACCATAACGAATCTCCATCAGATTACAGAAAGAGTTAGCAAGACGTAGCTCCTCTTCTAACGTAGCAACCTCTTGATTTTGCAGCGAATATCTCAATACCTTCGACAACTCCTGAACATAATCTTTCGCCTTGTCCTTGTCAATCTCTATCAACGATTGTAAGGTATTTAAGGAATTAAAGAGAAAATGAGGATTCATCTGATTTTTCAGATTATGATAACGAGTCATAAGATTTTCTGCAACAAGAGATTCATTTTCAACAGCAATCTTACGGCTTCTATAATTAGACATCATCAGCTGCCACGAAAGGACAACCACCATAGTGACAAAGAAATCGCTCATCAAAGCATTTCTATATATTCGCACTTTTCTATCAATATTAAGTTGATGTTCGGCATGACCAAGAATATATGGATGCAGCGTAGTAAAGATGAAACTCATTATCACCGTGATAATGATAGAGCCCAATATCATCGTCAGCAGTTTTGTATTTTTATTCTTCTTAAGTGTTTTTTCTATATACATATTATATATATACAAAACGAAAGCTAAGATGAATGTAGAGATGACGTTAAGCATGAATCCGTCTAAGCGGAACGGCGGTTTCTTATGTTCGCCAATCTGCTGATAAACAATTCCGTCGCCAAAGCTGAAAGAAAGAAACATCGCCAAGTGCATCAGCACACTTATCGCAAGCGACAGATATATAATCAACTTTACATCAGGATATTCTTTAATGACTCTGTTTTTCATTTTTTTATATTCTTAATAAAGACGCAGCAAGCCACATCCCAACAGTTTCACAAAAATAACAATAAAGAAATTATCGTGAAAGCCTATCTCGACGAAATGGGAAAAAAACTATTTGAAACGGACTTTAATTAGAAACTGAGAAACTAAAAACCTGAAAAACTGAAAAACTTCATGGTGACTTAATGACTCTTTTTATATCCTTTTTCAAAAACGTCTCTCACGTTATTGATTTCTAAGAATGTAGTTCCTCCTCCTTCGCCGAAACTTCCGCTGAGGTAGGCAATCCTATCATCCATTGTGATATATCCTTTTTGTCGCAACATTCTCAATGCCGCGATATATAATTCGTCAGGTTGTACCTTATCATGTTGATAGATAGGGATAACGCCATAACTGAGTGCGAGTAATCTTTGCAGCTTTTCTTTATAACATATAGCGAGTACTGGGTTAGGACCGCGGAATGCCGACAAGTTACGAGCTGTCGTGCCTGTGTTGCTGTCGGTTATGATGCCTTTGACGCTCATTGTCTGCGTAGCGTTGATGGCGCATTTGGCGAGATACTCGCTCACGCAGCAGCTGTCGCTGAGCGGGATGTCGATGTCGTTCTCACGCAGTTTGTCCTTCTCAGCCTGCTCTGCAATAGAAGCCATCATCTTCACTGCCTCGACAGGATATTTCCCTGATGCAGTCTCACCGCTGAGCATGAGAGCGTCGGTGCGGTAATAGATGGCATTTGCGATGTCGGTGACCTCGGCGCGAGTAGGGCGAGGGTTCTTTATCATGGTGTGAAGCATTTGCGTCGCGACGATGACGGGCTTCTTGGCGAGAACGCATTTACGTATTATCTTACGCTGAATGCCAGGAATATGTTCTATCGGGACTTCAATACCGAGGTCACCGCGAGCAACCATAATGCCGTATGATGCCTCGATAATCTCATCTATGTTATCGACACCTTCTTGATTCTCAATCTTTGAAATTATCTGTATGTCGCTCTTATATTCATCGAGAATGTCTTGAACAGCTTTGACGTCGTTCTTGTCTCTGACGAAAGAATGTGCTATGAAGTCGATGTTTTCTTCTATCGCAAGTTTTATGTTACGGATGTCTTTTTCGGTGAGGGCGGGAAGATCGACATGGACGCCAGGAACGTTGACGCTTTTCCTTGACCCAAGACGACCATCGTTTTGTACTATGGCAGAGAGATATTCATCATTTTTATCAACTATCTTCATAGCAAGTTCGCCGTCGTCGAAAAGGACATCATTGCCTATATTTAAGTCTTTTACAAAATTGGCGTATGAGACGTTAACACATTCTCTTGTAGTCGTTTCAGAAGGATTACCGTAAATCCTGACTTTGTCGCCTGTGTTGAAAAATATAGGTTCATCAACGGCGGTGGTGCGAATCTCCGGACCTTTGGTGTCGATGAGTATCGCCAGATGTGACGACACTTTTCTTACATTATTAATAACTTTTCTGATGCCTTCGGGTGTAGCATGAGCGGTATTGATTCTGACAACGTTAACGCCAGCTTGAAATAATTCGTTAATAAAATCGACCTCGCAACGAAGGTCACTTATAGATGCAACAATTTTAGTCTGTTTCATGATAAAACATTTATGATATTTCAACACACAAAATTACAAAATGTTTGTAGAAAGTGTTCTTTAAAGAGGTGATATTTTGAAGGCTTTTTAAGGAAGGAATAATATTGATATTAGAGAAAATTATTTACATTTGCAGGAAAATATTTAAAGTTATGTTAAGTGCAATTTTATATTTATTAGGAGCAGTATTAGGCGTTGTTGCGATATTTGAAATTCTTAAGATGCCTATTAGCACTGCCGGTAAAGTGATTAGTATTTTCTTGTTATTGGTGTTAAGCTGGATCGGATTAGCGATTTATTATTTGTTTGCAAGACAGAATCTCGTGAGATGGTTTAGATGATCGCCATGGATAAGAAAGAATTAAGAACTCTTATAAAGACTTTGAAGAAACAACATTCTAAGGAAAGTCTTTTAGAACAATCGCGATTGATTTTAAATAAATTAGAGAATCATAAATCGTTTGTTGAGGCTAAGACTGTTATGCTTTATAGCTCTCTTCCTGATGAAGTCGATACTCATGACTTCTTGGAGAGATGGCGTAACGAGAAGAAAATCATACTTCCTACTGTTGTCGGTGATGATATTGTGCCAGTGGAACTTTCAAAAGAGACGGATTTCGCTGTCGGTGACTTCAATATTTTAGAACCGCAGAACGAACCTTATAATGGAAGCTATGATTTGATTATCGTTCCAGGAGTTGCTTTCGACAGAAATGGAAATCGTATCGGTAGAGGCAAAGGCTATTACGACAGATTCCTCAGCAAACATATAGAAGTCAAGAGGATCGGAATATGTTTCGACTTCCAACTCGTCGATGAAGTCCCAACAGAACCACACGACTTTGTAATGGATGAGGTGATTTCGTTGTGATAATGTTCATGAATCTTATCGACAAATTAAGCCTAAGATGATGATTTTAAAAATCTTAGGTTTTTTTATCTGAATTTTTACGATAAAAAAACTGTTGTCTGTTGTCTGTTGACTATTGTCTTTTTATATCTTTGCAAAACTATGAAAGCTATGATGTTTGTAATATTATTTCTTGTTTGTTTGCATGGCTCCGTCAATGCGCAGGAGAGCCTTGACACTATGGACGCTAGGACGCAGTTTTATTATGCTAATAGTTTGTTTGAGCAGGATAGCATGGTGGAGGCTTGCGAAAACTTCTACAAGGTTATTTATATGTTGGAGGATGACGATTCTGTCAGGTCTAAAAAGAGCAAGAAAAAACTTACTGAGATTTTGAATGCTCATTGGATGGTGGGCCATATTTATTTGGAATATGATTTGCCAAATATTGCGTTGTCGCACTATACCAAGGCGTTGGCTTATGCAAAAGACTTGAATGATAGCCATTTTTTATCCTTCGCATATAAATTCATGGGTAACGCACATTTCGCATATAATGTGGATTCTTCTCTGTATTATTACCAGAAATGCGTTGATGTTCATCCTAATCATCTGAATAAGATAGATGTAGATAAAGTGATAGCGGAGGTGCTGTTTTATGAGAAAAACGAGAGAGACAGTGCCTTGAACATAATAAGAAAAAATCTAAGCATAATAGAACATGAAAATGTAAGGCAAGCATATTACGCGCTTTTGGGAGAGATGATGTGCGACTGCAAACAATACGACTCGGCAATTTATTACTTAAATAAGTCGGTGGAAAGCAACCTCTATTTTGTGCAGTTAGGCTCTGCTTATAATTTGTCGAGGGTGTATGATTCTCTAGGCGATTACGAGAAAAAGTCTTATTACGATAATATTGTGGCGCGATTAGGAATTGATAGACTCGATGGTGGTTTTGAGGTCGAACGTATTAAAAATCTTGACGACATATATAACAAACATAAACAGGATGTTAGAGAAGCTAAGGCAAGAAAACGTATTATATCAATAGTCTTCATATTTTTGGTTTTGATACTTGCTTTAGCAATATTTTTCAGATACAGACATTTAAAGAAAAACAAGGTTCTTCTCAAGAAAATAGATGAGATGACAGACGATATCAATACAAAGGACGATGTCATCAGAGATATCAGCTACAAGCATTCGCTCATCACGGGAAAGATAAAGAACAAGAACGCAGAATTGCAGAAGCAAGCGGAACTCATAAAGAAACAAAACGAAGAGATTTTGTCGATGAAGGAAAAATTAGATAAAGAACAGATGACTGTTAGTATGGATGCTTTTTTAGGTTCCGAAATATGTAAGAGGATTTTAAATGACGAAACTGCTCCGATGGGACAAGATGATTTCGACTTACTGCTTCAGTCGGCGAATCATAATCTTGGAGGTTTTGTTGATAAGATGTCTAGGGAATATCCGAGGTTGAAGAAGGAAGATTTATGCTACCTCTGCCTGCTGCTGATAAACCTCAACGACAAACAAATCTCACTCTTATTCGGCGTTACATACAGCACCATCAGAAGCAGGAGAAACAAGATTTCTAATATTTTGAAAGCAAAAAACGAATTCTTGTATAAATATCTTATCGATAAGATATACTTAGGATGATGATTATATCTACACTAGATGTACTCAATACGTCACACTCAGCATCTCAGCATCTCAGCAACTTAGTAACTCAGCAACATAGTAACTTAGAGCCTCACCATTCCAAAACTCCATCTTTGTCCACGGAAGGTCTTTGGTATATAGAGTTTTATCTCGTTGTTACCTTTTTTGAGTTTCATTGTCACGGGTTCTCGCATCCAGTAGAACTGCTCGTCGGTGTATGGAATCTCTTCTTCTGGACGATGCCATGTGTTGAAATAAAACGCATATTCGTCGGGTTCGTCCCAAGGCTTGGCAGGGAAAATCTCCTCGCCGTTGACAAACATCCTTCCGTCGTTTTCCCATCTGCATTGCGGTCCTATGCCACCTGAAATTCTGTTGGAACGTGCTGCTGCCTCAAAACCTACCCACATCTTCACCTCAGTATCTTTTTCTGAATAAATATTAGTGAAAGCCCAAGCCGACACAGTGTCGCCGACTTTTATTGAGTTGGCTGTAAGTATGTCATCGACGTCGATGGCGCCTCCGTGTGCGACGAGAGTGTCGTTGTTGCCAATCTTTATCTTCCATGTTGTCTGTGCGTTAGGAGCCCAGCGCACGTCATGTTCTTGAAGCAAGTTCTTCTTATGATACGACATCTTGTCTTCAAAAGCATATAGCTCTTCGAGCGAGCCTTCGCCTCCGTTCCAGAAGCGTTCGGCATAAACCATCATGCCGTTAATCATGCCGTTATGAAGAGCGATGCGAGTCTTGTCATCGACGCGGACGTCGTTCCAGAGACATAATATTCCGCCGAGAGCGTTAGTTGTGTCGGGAACATCCTGAGCGCAGGCTTTATGGAGAAACACTTTATTTGTGAAATAGATAGGATCGTAATAGTTGAGATAACCCATGAAAGAATCTACATATTTGCCGCCTTTCTTAGTGCTTGCAGCGTTAGAGCCGGCAGCGGTATTCCATATCTGGCGTACTGTGGTAGAGTCGGAGGGGAGTCCTGGGTCCCATGCCATGGCGATGCGATTATGCTTTTTGCAGAGACCTTCGGTGAATTTCATAAATCCTTTTGGGTCGGAGATGTAAATCTCGTCAGAGCCGATATGAAGATAAGGACATAAAGAAGATGGTATCTCATTACAAAACTCTTCGATGCATTTTTCGAGAACCTTCATACCTTCTTCTGAATCCATGCTGAAGCCGAAAGCCTTGTTGAAAAAGGCGGAGTGACCAGGCATATCTATTTCGGGCATTACCATGATGCCACGTTCTTTGGCGTATGCAATAAGGTCGCGAATTTCATCGTAGGTGTAAAATTTACCGCAGTCGCGCCCTGGACGTTGATATTGAGCGTCGTTGAGTTGAGGATAGACTTTACATTCAATTCTCCATGCAGGATTATCGGTGAGATGCCAATGAAAGACGTTTATCTTGTATAAGGACATCAGGTCGATAGTTTCTTTCAGCATCTCTATTGTCTGGAAGTTACGTCCTGTGTCGTGCATAAAACCTCTGAAAGGATAAGCCGACCAATCGTGAATCTCTACATCTGGAATACGATTCTTCTTATCGACGAGTTGAGCGAGAGTCTGTCGTGCCCACACTTCATTACCTTCTATGACAACATTGCCGTTCTCCGACTTAAGATAATATTCGTCTTTGTTCTGAGGATAAATGAGATTCTCGGATGATTCAGACACTACAACATCTTTGAGTGGATGTAATTTGTTGTCATTGATAGTTAACTCTTTCGGAGTAGGAATTATATTTTCTGTCGTAAATGTCTTGTTTTCTGTGCATGAAAAAAGGAAGATACATGCAAAAATAATTAGCGATAAATTCTTCATAAAAAATCTTTTTTGCAAAGCTAATAAAATTTTAATCAAGTTAAAATCCAATCATAAATTATTGTACTTTTGCGCATCAAAAAAAACGAAGTATGAACTTTAAAGAAATTATTAACTATTTAGGAACTAAGAAGTTCTGGGTAGAGTTGATTATCATGACTTTAGGTATGGTAGTCACAGCTTGTGCAGTGTATTATTTCCTCGTACCAAGCAAGCTTATCATCGGTACAATTTCAGGTCTTTCTATCGTAATCAGTGGAATCTGTGAGAAGTTCTTCGGTTTCCCACTCAACGTGTCAACGGTAATCTTTGTTATCAACGCTATTTTGTTGATATTGGCTTACATCTTGATTGACAAAGAATTCGGTATCAAGACAGTTTACACTGCTCTCATTTTAGGACCAATGATTGGAGTTTTGGAAAAATGGTTGCCATACGAAAAATTCGTCAGCCCTAACTCAGAGATACCTTCTATCATGGGTGACCTCTGGCTTGATCTCTGCTGCTTCGTACTTTTGTTGAGTTTGGCTCAAGCGGTATTGTTCAAGATTAACGCTTCAACGGGCGGTCTTGATATTTTGGCAAAAATCGTTAACAAATATTTACATTTCGATATCGGTACCTCAGTATCGGTCGCTGGTTGGTGTATCTGCGCTACAGCTTTCATGATCAACGACGCACGTTTGGTTATCATTGGTTTGATAGGAACATGGATCAACGGTTTGGTTGTTGACTATTTCACAGCAAGTTTGAACAAGAGAAAGAGAGTCTGTATCATCTCTCCAGAACATGAAAGAATCAGACAATTTATCATCAACGATATCTCACGCGGTTTGACAATGTATAATGTTAAAGGCGGTTACAGCGGCGAAGATAAAGTCGAGCTCGAAGTTCTTTTATCAACAGACGAGTTCTCAGACTTGATGAAGTATATCAACGATAACGAAATCAATGCTTTCATCACAGCAGGTAACGTAAGCGAAGTCTATGGCCTCTGGGGCGACAAGAATAGAAGAAAACAAGTCAGATAAAATAGTTTAATTTTAGTTTAGTAATATTAGCGCATCAATTATTTGGTGCGCTTTTTTCTTTCACATCGCCTTGCGGCTCGTTGGAATATCTTAAGCTCTCATCCAAAGCCCATTTCCTTTCCATTTCAAACCAGCCTCCTTCAGGTTCTTGAAGGTTGTTGTCGAAGAAGTATTTCCATCGCGGATAGTAGAAATCCTTTAGCATTCCGCCCCAAGCTCTGTAAGAATAATCACGTAATCCGCCTTGGTTGGCGTTAACCTCATCGCCCCATGTCGTTATCAGAGTACGAGCGTTGTTGAGTTCCAACCAGTTTTTGTCATCATCAGTCGTTCCATTTATTTCATCGGCAATAGCACGCGCCATCTCAGTCCAGCTTCCTAACATGAAATTCTCGTTGGTGTTAAGTAAAGCGTCTAAATCTAAAATCAAAGAGAGAAACTCATCGCGGAGTCTTTCATAATTTTCATTATCATTCTCCTCGTATGATTTCTTAATATCTTTTAACAGATAATAAGCATGATCTGTCATAGCCTGACGAGTAATCTCGATAAGGTCGTAGTTGTAATTCTCACCTTCTAAGTCTGCTTCTAACAAAAGCTGAGCGGCTTTCTTCACGTCTTCGTAATTGTAAAAAATATCCGTTCCGCCCCATGAAGAAACCCTATCTACCGACAATGAAGGACGTGCGCATATCACGGCTTCGTGCGGACCTTGCAGTTGCGTCGTGCAGTTGAGCGCGGAATTACGCAACAACTCCCATGCTTGCTGAGCAAGAGCGTTCTCTTCACCGTAGCGACTCACGGTATAATTCTGCATCCATTCTTTTGCGTCAGGTTTCGTTTCACGCCAAGGCAACTCAAATAAAACGTCATATAAAACAGACACTGAGCCAATAGCTTCGGGTGTCGCGCCAATGCCTTTTATGTTAGAATGTGAATCTTTATTTGCAAAATATCCGTCTATCACGCCATTGAAGCGTCCCATAAATCCGGAACGACCGCCGAAGTTGGGCAGCATACAATAAACGGCATCGTGAGATTTATATTCCTCAAAATGAGTGTGTGCCGAAGAGAATAAATCCAAAATCACGAGTTTGCCTTTTTCAACTTGGTCGAGGACTTTATATTGGTCGGAATTCCATTGCCAATATTGAATCACCCATTTCTCGTCAATATCGTCGTTGGCAGCATACATCGCATCGGCGATTGCCTTATACGCAGCAGCTACGTCAATGCTTTCAGTGTTAGCTCCTTCGTGAAAAGGATCCATGCTGTAATAAGTCGATGTTCCCATCACTTCTTCTAGCACCTTGTAATAATTGGCAGCCATCGTTTTAAAGGCTTCGCTGTTAGGATCTAAAATATTAGGACGTCGGAATCCGCACCAAAGTCCCTGACTGTTAGAAGCATGACCTGTCTTCTCTGTGAAATCGCTCGGTACCATTCCACTGAATCCTGGCAAAACGGGCTGCATCCCGAGTTCGCGCATCCTGTCGCATATCTTCTTCGACAGAACCTTCTGACGCTCATACCACCAGTCGGGATTCGGACCGCCCCAGCCTTCGAGATTATTCATTCCCCACCAAGCCTGGAAACAGGGTCCTGCGATGAACTCATTAGCTTCGTCGGAGGTGTAGTTGTAATATTCTGTTAACAATCTTTTCCAAACCACGTCGAGACCAACAATCTGTAGCGGCATATTGATTCCGTGCAAAGCCATCCAGTCGATTTCCTTTTCCCAACGCTCCCATGTCCAGACCGACATCGAATAAGAGAAAGTGCAGTAGTTGAGATAATAACGATAGTCGGCATCGCAAACATGACGTTCCTCTTTAGAAGGAAGCGGCAACTCACGACTTGCCAAGTCGTCAATAACGAGCTGATTCCAAGAGAGATTGATATGAGCGTAATGATTTAAATACCAGTTGATACCTGTCGTCACTGCCAAAGTAGAGCTTCCTTTGATACAAGGTTTGTCGTCTTTTGAAGTAATCACAAAAACATCTTCTCCATTTTCAGAAAGACTCTCATCAATGACGAAAACAAATTTCTCGGCAGCATTCTCACCGCCAATACGATTCAGAAAATCAGAGATATTAGAATTGGAATTGCTCGAAAAGGACACATTCGATGAGTCCGTACAAGAATAGGATGTTAATAGAATTAAACACAATAAAAACCAAACGTTTCTCATCATCAATCCATTAAATAATTATGCATTATGAATTATGCATTATGCATTATGAATTCTCAAAGCTGTCTATCGATAGAATCCTTATGGATGAGTTCATAAATTTCTTTAACAAGTTCTTCTTTCAGCCCAAGCTTCTTTCCTCTTTCGATATGGTTGGAAAGAATAGAATTCCATCTATCTAATTGAAGTACCGTAAGATTGTTTTCTTTCTTTATCACACCAATTTTTGAAGATATCTCCGACCTTCTTGCCAAAAGCTGCAATAATTCATCATCAATATTGTCAATCTGAGTTCTCAATTCCTGAAGAAGGAAATCCGCATTATTTGACTTTGATTTATGTATTATCAACTCAGAGAGCATCGACTTCAAATTGTCTGGCGTAATCTGCTGTTCGGCGTCAGTCAGCGCGCAATTCGGATTGCAATGCGACTCAATCATAAGTCCGTTCGTCGCGAGGTCTAAAGCTTTTTGAGCCGTCTGTTGCAAGATGTTACGGCATCCGCAGATATGACTTATATCTGTTATGATTGGTATTTCCGGATTTTTTCGACGCAATTCGATAGGAATCTCCCAGCGAGGGTTGTTGCGGTAGGGAGCAGCGTTGACATCTTGAAAACCTCTGTGTATCGCGACGAGATGTCTGAGTCCGGAGGAATAGAAACGCTCGAATGCACCGAGCCATAGTTTGATGTCGGCGGCGATAGGGTTTTTGATAAATATCGGGATGTCGGTTCCTTGCAGAGCGTCAGCGAGTTGTTGTACTGAAAAAGGATTAGCCACCGTACGCGCTCCAATCCAGAGAGCGTCAACATTATATTTTAGGGCAAGCTCAACGTGCTCCGGCGTCGCCACCTCTGTCATGAAAGGCAGTCCTGTTTCTTGTGATATCTCCTGCATCCAAGGCAGCCCTTCTTCTCCTATTCCTTCGAAACCGTTAGGACGAGTGCGAGGCTTCCAGATGCCGCCGCGCAAGACTTTAACTTGATGTAGTTCAGACAGTTTTTCTGCAGTGTCGAAAATCTGTTCTTTGCTCTCGACGCTACAAGGTCCCGCAATGAGCAGCAACTCATCGGGATTCTCTATCCATTTCTTTATGTCAAAACTGTCCTTCATCATAGTTTTGCAAAAATAAGAAACATTCTTTTAAGAAACGATTCCGAGAAATGTTTTTTATGTTGTCTCTCGCATTTACTCTCCTTTTTGGTTAGCACCTTCTTTTTTCGTATTCTCTCTCTTCAAGTAATATTCGTTGATGATAAACTTCGATATGCTGAGCCGCTTCTCGATTTCCAATTTCTTCCTGATATTAGACCTTGCCTTCTTGACAAACAAACTAATCTTGTTGTATGTAGCTTCTAACACATCTACGCTCGCCTCAAATGCCGTCTTGTACTGAGAGCCATAGACATGCTCTTTTATCTCATTGATGTTCTGTTTCTTTCTCTTGTCATGCTCCGATTCGTTGACTTTCTTTATCACTTTGAGACTTTCCTTCAAGCCTCGTTTATAGTCTTCGTTTTGCAGGCTTAGATTTCTCACCTGATTAGACAACCATCTCTCCCTTTGTTTTTTTTATCCTGCGACAGTTCTGCCATATTGATGGCTTCATTAATGTGAAACAGACTGCTGTCTTTGTTATTGTTTAAGGCAGCTTCTATAAATCAAAACATTGACAGCTATAAGGGCGACATTCTACATCGAATTTACAAATCTTGTCTATAATATGTGCAGATTGGTTTAGATAAAGAGATGTTATTACGATTGGATTATAAATTAAATAATAGATAATCAATAAGTTACCCCCTGATTTATTATAAAAAAATATTAAAAAATGTTTGGATAATTGATAAAAAAATATAATCTTTGCGGAACTGAAAATAAATTAAATCTTCAGTTATGGGAATAATGTTTAATTGAAAATTCTAACCTTATGAGAAAGATATTATTATTTATTATCATCACCTTAAATATTCAGATTTTATTTGCTCAATATGATTATGTACAAATCAATTTAGAGTTCGCTGACAACAAAACTCAATTCGGAAAGTACAGGATCGGTATGTATAAAAATCTTGATTCTTGCTTTGTTGGAATTAAACACAATCCTGTTCTTGACAATACAGCCCCAGAAACATGGCTTAAACGAGATCATGACACTATTTTAGAAATAGACGAAAGTAGCTTTATCAATATTGTTGAAAAATGTATCAATCTTCCATCTAAGGAAATCATACTTGGAACGAATCC
Source organism: Bacteroidales bacterium (assembly GCA_017466405.1). Lineage (GTDB taxonomy): Bacteria > Bacteroidota > Bacteroidia > Bacteroidales > F082 > Limimorpha. The sequence goes on along the minus strand of JAFTUF010000052.1, from coordinate 10,244 downwards.
TACTAATCCATTGCTCCCGTGTGCTGGAGTTAACTTGGAGATAGACATAATTGGTCAGAAGATTGAATATAATATATATTCACCATCAGAAGATACCAAAGAACGAGGTCTTGAAGAGTTTTATGAAGTGTGTAGAGATATAATTGAATTGTCAGGAATGAAACCTAAAAAGTTTTTATAAAATGAAACACATAGTTTTAACATTAATATTTCTTCTGTTTGCAAATATAAAGACTCTCAAATAATTCGTGCAGATTCGTGTCAATTCGTGGTCAGATAAGACTCACGTCCGTGCGCCTCTACAGGAGACTCGAAACAGGACGTATGCGATACGTTCCTACATGGTGACTTGGTGACTCGGAGACTCGGCGACTCAAAGATGAGACGCATTAATTACATATTGATTATTTTTTATAGGTGTAATTAGTACGTCTCTACTATGTCCCATAGGACCCTCTAAACCCTTGATAATATCAAAAAATCTGCGAAAAGTTAAAAAATGTTAAAAATGTAAAAGCAAGGTTTTTTCTTCATACTTTTGTGTCGTAACTAAAAATACAGAGCTTATGACAAAGAAAGAAGTTATAGTTAATAACATAAACGTTACAATCATTACAGCAAATAATAATGATTACATTTCTCTGACAGATATTGCTAAATATAAGAGTGATGATCCGATAGCAGTAATCTCAAATTGGATGAGAAATAGAAATACTGTTGAATATTTAGGTATATGGGAGAGTTTGTATAATCTGGATTTTAAACCACTCGAATTCGAGGAGTTTAGAAGACAAGCGGGGTTAAACGCTTTTACGTTATCACCACAGAAATGGATTAGGACAACAAATGCTGTAGGTATAATTTCCAAATCTGGTAGATATGGTGGAACATTTGCTCACAAGGATATAGCTTTTAAATTTGCCAGTTGGGTATCTGTGGAGTTTGAGTTGTATCTTATTAAAGAATTCCAAAGGTTAAAGCAGGAAGAGCAAAAGAAACTCGACTGGTCGGCAAAACGAGAATTGTCAAGAATAAATTATCATATCCACACAGACGCTATAAAGAACTGCCTTGTTCCAAAAGAAATAAGTCAGATTCAAAGGAATACGATATATGCTGAGGAAGCAGATGTTTTGAATGTGGCCTTGTTCGGAATGACAGCTAAGGAGTGGCGTGACGGAAACCCCTATTTGAAAGGGAATATACGTGATTATGCTACAATAAACGAGTTAATCTGCATATCGAATATGGAGAATATAAATTCTGTTATGATAAATGAAGGACTCCCACAGAATGAACGACTTGAGAAACTTAATAAGATTGCTATTCATCAAATGAGTATTCTTGAAAACAGCAGTAATAGATCGTTGTTGAAATAATTCTACGAAAAATTATCTTAGCAACTCAGCAACTCAGCAACTTAGTAACTCAGCATCTTATAAACGCGGAGACGCAGCAACAACATATTGTTTGTTTTCATCGGTGTTGTTGATACATCTCTACCCTAGGCGACTCGGTGACTCGGCGACTTGGTGACATCAAAAAAAATCTTTCGTCTTTTGTCTTTTGCCTTTAGACTTTTTCTTATCTTTGTAAGTTAAATAAAATTAGAATAACTTTAAAGATATATAGTTGTGAAACGTACAGAAATTAAAGATGCATTACAAATGCAAGAGTTTGACAAAGAGATAAATGTCAAAGGTTGGGTGCGTAATAAACGCGGAAGTAAAAACGTAGCTTTCATCGCTTTAAACGATGGCTCTACCATTAATAACTTACAATTAGTAATTGACCTCAACGTCATTCCAGAAGAAAATCTCGCTTTGATGCACACCGGTGCTTCTATCTCAGCAACAGGTAACTTGGTGAAATCTGCTGGTAGCGGACAAAGCGTCGAGATGAATGTGACAAACATCGAACTTATCGGTGCCGCAGACCCGGAGAAATATCCTTTACAACCAAAGAAACACTCATTAGAGTTCTTACGCGAGATCGCTCATCTTCGTTTCCGTACAAATACTTTCAGCGCTATCATGCGTTTACGTCACGCTATGGTGTTCGGAATCCACAAATTCTTCAACGACAGAGGTTTCTACAACATCCACACTCCTCTCATCACAGCATCAGACTGTGAAGGCGCTGGCGAAATGTTCCAAGTAACAACATTAGACCTTAACAACTTACCTAAGACAGAAGAAGGCAAGATCGACTTTACACAAGATTTCTTCGGTAAAGCTACAAACCTCACAGTGTCAGGTCAGTTGGAAGGCGAACTCGCAGCAACAGCAATGGGTAAGATTTATACTTTTGGTCCTACTTTCCGCGCTGAAAACTCAAACACTTCTCGTCACCTCGCCGAGTTCTGGATGATAGAACCTGAAATGGCATTCTACGACATCAACGACAATATGGACTTGGCAGAAGACATGCTTAAATTCTTGATCCAATATGCATTAGACAACTGCATGGACGACCTTCAATTCTTAAGCAAACGTCTCCAAGAAGAAGAAAAGAACAAGAAAGCTGAAGAGAAATCAATGGAGTTGATAGAGAAGTTACACTTCATCTTAGAAAATCCTTTCCAAAGATTGACATATACAGAAGCTATTGACATCCTTAAGAATAGCAACTACAACAAGAAAGGCAAGTTCCAATATCCTGTCACAGGCTGGGGCGTTGACTTACAGTCAGAACACGAACGCTATCTCGTTGAGAAACACTTCAAGAGACCTGTTATCTTGACAGACTACCCAATGGAAATCAAGGCTTTCTATATGAAACAAAACGAAGACGGAAAGACTGTTAGAGCTATGGACGTATTGTTCCCAGGTATCGGTGAAATCATCGGCGGTTCAGAACGTGAGACAGACCTCAACAAATTGTTAAAACGTATGGACGAAGTCGGTATTCCACAAGAATCGATGGAATGGTACTTAGACACACGCCGTTTTGGTTCAGTGCCTCACTCAGGTTACGGTCTCGGTTTTGAACGTCTTATGTTATTCATCACAGGTATGGGTAACATCCGCGACGTTATCGCATTCCCACGTACACCTAAAAACTGTGAATATTAATTCTAAATAAATATTAAGGATTTTCTTCTATGTCCTCGCAACGACTGACACAGACACAAAAGATGCTGCAGAAGCTGTCGCCGCAACAGATTCTTCTTATGAAACTGTTGCAGATTCCTACTATGGAACTCAGCTCGCGCATCAAGGAGGAGATAGAAGAGAATCCTGCTTTAGAAGAGAAAGAGAACGACAACTTTGACAATGACAAAGACACTGACACTGACTTTGACGATGACAAGGACTTCGACAATGACGGTGACTTTGACAATGACGATCCTCTTTCCGACTTCGACGATTATATGCAGGATGACGACGATGACGCCGCTGCATATAAGTTGAGAGCCAACAACTACAGTCCTGACGATGAGCGTTACGAGGCTCCAATATCTAACGAAGAAAGTTTCCAGGACATTCTTATTCAACAACTCGGTTATAGGAACCTTGACGAGAGAAAATATAAGATAGGTACTTATATCATTGGAAACCTCGACGACTCTGGTTATCTCAGTCGTCCTATTTCAGGTATCATGGATGACCTTCTCTTCACGCAAAATTTAGATGTCACTGAAGACGAGGTTATGGAAGTCCTTCATATCATTCAGGAATTCGACCCTGCTGGAGTAGGCGCTACTAATCTTCAAGAATGTCTGCTGATGCAGCTGCAGCGTCTTAAGGAAGATGATGAAGACGATGTCGATTATACTTTGCCTATCATTATTATCGAGCAGTATTTCAACGAGTTTACTAAGAAACATTACGACAAGATTGTCAAGAAGAGCGGTATTAGCGAGAGACAATTTCGCGCCGCCCTCAAAGAAATACTTAAACTGAATCCCAAGCCGGGCGGCGCAGTGGGTAGCTCCCAACGCTCCAATTACGTCATTCCCGACTTCACAATCTACAATAACTGCGGTAAACTAGAACTAACATTAAACAGCCGCAACACTCCCGAGCTACATGTAAACAAAGATTACATCGAGATGTTGTCTGACTTCTCGAAACAGAAAAATAACAAAAGCAATAAAGAAGCTATCAACTTCGTGAAGAATAAGATTGAATCGGCGAAGTGGTTTATCGAAGCTATCAAGCAACGTCATAACACTCTCTACGTCACTATGGAAGCAATCATGAACTATCAGAAAGATTATTTCCTTACAGGCGATGAGACGAAACTTAGACCGATGATTCTTAAAGATATATCAGAGAAAGTAGGTCTCGATATATCGACTATTTCGCGCGTCGCAAATAGCAAATACGTGCAAACAGCATACGGTACTTTCCCTCTGAAGAGCTTCTTCAGCGAGTCGCTGACAAACGATGAAGGCGAGGAAGTGTCAACCCGCGAAATCAAAAAAATACTTATGGACTGCATCGAACAGGAGGATAAGTCGAAACCTCTTACCGATGACGTCTTGACGCAAATCTTGAAAGAAAAAGGTTACAACATAGCAAGAAGAACCATAGCCAAATATCGTGAACAACTAGATATTCCAGTCGCTCGACTACGCAAAGAATTATAATCCGTCAGATGAATAAATTAGCTCAATTCATATCTACAATATTTCATCCGGTATTGTTGCCGACATGGATGTTTTTAGTGATAATTGCATCTGACTTATACAAGATATTGTTCATCAATGTCGGTTTATGTTTTGCCATAGTCTTTGTCACAACCTTTGTCTTTCCAATCATATCGATGCTTATCTTAAAGAAATTTAAGGTTATCAAATCGTTGACGATGGAGAAGAGAGAAGAGCGTTTCATCCCGCTTTTCATTATGGTGGTCTTTCTTTATGCCACGACGCGTTTCTTTAAAGGAATCAGCATGTTGTCGTTATATAACTTCTATCTGATTTGCAATATGCTTTTGTGTGTCGTGGTGTTTTGGGTTAATTTGTTTTGGAAAATAAGCTTTCATGGAATAGGATGGGGAGCTTTTTCTGCTACCTTATTAATAATGACGACAATCTCAGCGGATGTATATCTGCCGTTCTTTATTACGAGTCTTTTTATCTCAGGTATCGTTGGCTCGGCGCGACTATACTTAAAATCCCACAACGAATCGCAGATTTACGTAGGATTCATTGTAGGATTTATTATGCCTCTATTAATATATGCACTATAAGGAATTGAAAATTGAAAACTGAAAGTTGAAAATTAGAACTTCCAACCTTCACTTTCAATTATCAACTTTCAACTTTCAACTTAGAACGGTCTTACGCCGATACCGATTGAAATAGGTTTTATTTCAGGACCGAGTCCGTTTTTGAAAGTGTTAGAGAATTGATAAGCTCCGAAGATATGTACGCTCTTATAAGCGACGCGTAATGTCACTGAATATACATATTTCTCTAAATTATTAATTCTTCCGTATTTGACTCTATATGTCTTATCTTCATCAAATAAAAATATTCCATTCCCGCTGCCAACATATTTCGATTTTCCTGTTGCTAAGATACCGAACTTGAAGCCGGCGCTAATTTTAAATTGATTTTTTATTTTAAAACTTACTTCAATAGGAATATCTATATAATTGACATTTACTTTGCTTTTCTTAAAATCGGAAGGAGCATCGCTGAATACTGTATAATCGTAGTACGGTCTTGAAAGATAGGCGTCTTTCATGTAGAAGTTGTGACCGGTATAACCCACGCCGATAGAAGCGAAGTGCGGTGTTTTGTCGAATTTGAAATTGAACATGGTATAAACGCTCACGCCTTGGTTGATTCCGCGAAGGTCGAAGTTTTCGTATTTAGCGCCAGTGTTGAAGTCGGTGAACACATCAGCGCCGATAATCACTAAATTATCCGTTCTTTCCCATAATGTCTGGGCGTGAGATATCGATGTCAATAAGAATAATAAGGCGAATAAAAATGATGTCTTTTTCATAAATGGATTTAATTAATTATGTAACTGTTTCGAAATAGTGTCTTGTATTCTTTTTCTTCTATCCAATAAATCGTCGATTTCTTCCATGGAGAGATTAGGTTTCTTGAGTTCTGAGTCGATGGCGTCGAGCAATGCTACATAACGGTCTTCGGTTGGAAGTTGCTCAAATTCTTTTTCTTTCTTATCAACGATAGAAAGCTGTTCAGCGACAGGCTCGTCGGCGTCTTCTCCTAATTGGTCTTTGAGTTGTTTTATCAATCTCGATAGTAGTTTCTCTGTCATCTCTTCGTCGAAGATTCCGAACATGTCAGATGAGAAACTTATCTTCATATCATCGTAGTTCGACAACATCATCTTGAGTTGTTCTGCTTGAGCCTTGTCGATTCCAGGTATTGAGTCAGGTGGAAATTTCTCCATCATCTTCTTGAACAACCTGACAAGTTCTTCCATCTGTTTCTTTATTCTTTCGTTTTCCATACTTGTTATTTTTTTGAGGCTCAATTAATCAAAAACCATTCCTATTTACCATAAAACGCGGCTTGTCATGAGATAGTATAAAATTTTTAACTTAATTAATTTTAACTAATCTTCATAGTAATATAACTCCATATTGATGGTGTCGTTTTCTAAGAACTGCATTTCCTCTTCGTTAAAATCAGGAGAGCAGAAAATGTTATAGGGCAGATTGATTCTGTCGGATGTTATGAATGCTTTTTTATAATCTTTGCTTAAAGTCTGAAAAGCCTTTTCTGCTTCTAATCGCGTTCTGAAATCGCCGACGCGCAGTCTGTAATAAGGCTGACCGAAGACGAGGTATATAGGAATGTCGGGATGTGTCTTTTTGAATTTTTCCATTGTGGCATTGGCGAGTTCGACAGCATTGTTCCCCGATTCCATGAAAATCTGTATTCTATATCCATCGATAGTGTTGTCGGCAGAATGAATCTCTTTCTGTATTTGTATAAGTTGTTCAATGCGTTGATCTTGATTCAACAGAAGATAGCCTTCGTTTTGGGAGAAAGAAAATAAGGATATTAAGCAAAAAAATATCAAAAATAAGTATCTCATTTAATGTTTAATTTTTTCGCTAAATTAGACAAAAAAATGATACAAGTAGCATAAAAATATGTAATTTTGTGGAATACGAAATTTTTATGAACGAGAACTTAGACGCATACGGAAAATCATTCAGCAAGCAGGAGTTGGAGATAGAACGCGCCCTTCGACCGGAGGCATTTCAGAACTTTGCCGGACAGGAGCAGGTCGTTGAGAATCTGTTGGTCTTTGTCAAGGCTGCTGTTCAAAGAGGCGAGTCGTTGGATCATGTCTTGCTTCATGGGCCTCCAGGATTGGGAAAGACGACATTATCGCATATCATCGCCAATGAGTTAGGTGTCGGCATGAAGATGACATCGGGTCCTGTGCTTGATAAACCAGGTAACCTCGCCGGACTTCTGACGAGTCTCGAGAAGAATGACGTCCTTTTCATCGATGAGATACATCGTCTCAGCCCGATAGTGGAGGAGTATCTTTATTCGGCTATGGAAGATTTCCGCATCGACATCATGATTGAAAGCGGACCTAACGCTCGTTCAGTACAGATAGCCTTGAATCCATTTACCTTAGTTGGCGCTACCACGCGCTCGGGATTGCTCACTGCTCCATTGCGTGCCCGCTTCGGAATCAACATGAGGTTGGAATATTATAACGCGACGACTCTCTCCGGAATCATAAAACGTTCAGCATCTATATTGAGAGTACCTATCGAAGATGCAGCGGCATTCGAGATTGCGCGCCGCAGCCGAGGCACTCCGCGTATAGCAAATCTCTTGCTGCGGCGCGTGAGAGACTTCGCCCAGATACAAGGCAACGGAACCATAACACTCGACATAGCTCGCATAGGTCTTAAAGCTCTTAACGTCGATCAACACGGTCTCGACGATATGGACAACCGCATACTCGCGACGATAATAGATAAATTCAAAGGAGGTCCTGTGGGACTTAACACAATCGCTACAGCGGTAGGAGAGGAGGCTGGAACAATAGAAGAAGTTTATGAGCCATTTCTCATACAAGAAGGCTACCTCATGAGGACGCCGCGTGGCAGAGAAGCGACAGAGTTTGCCTACCGTCATCTCGGCAGGACCAAAGGCAGCGTCAACGGAGAGCTGGAGCTTTTTTGAATCACCATGTAGGGACGTATCAACAACACCGATGAAAATAAACGTTTATGAGCTACTAAGATGCTAAGTTACTAAGTTACTAAGATGCTAAGTTACTAAGATGCTAAGTTACTAAGATGCTAAGTCACTTAGCAACTCAGAGACTCAGTAACTCAGAGACTCAGTAACTCAGCAACTCAGCTTCTACTTCACCCACTTCCCGCTCTCCAAAATCCCGTTCTCGTTCCCGCTCCCGTTTCCGTTTCCCGCTCTAAGCTCCCAAACGTAAGTTCCATTCTGCCATTTCGAGGCGTCTATTGAAGTTACTTCATCTGTTATTATTTGTTGATGGACTTTTCTTCCTTGCATGTCATATACAGTTAAAACTGCATTACGCAAGCCTGTTCTTATATTCATGACATCTCCGCCGGGATTAGGATAAGCCACTGCGACTTTCAAGCCGTGAGCGTGAGCTTCTTCGATGTTGACAAATGCCGATGCAGGGAATTTAGTGATATAGCCATAAGTATTATCAGAATACAAATCATCCGCTCTATGAATAATAATCACTCCACCGTCGTCTGTGGAGTAAAGAGTTATCACTCTATCTAAAAATCTATTGTTTAAACCATAATAATATGTTGATATTATATCCATATTATCATCAAGACGTTCTATCACGATCCAAGAATCAAGATTTGTAAAGTAACCTTGATTAAGCGTATATGTATAGTAAATTGAATTATCATCGTTTAAATCTACACCAGCTCTATAACTGGACATATCCCATTCTTCTGTTCCTCTATCTGTATGATTAACGACTTCAAGAAATTCTGATGCTGCATTAATATCGTCATCTATTTCATACAAACGACAATCTTCATCATGTTGAGGATTTTTGGGGTTTCTTTTTTGTGTTGTAAGATATGTGGTATTATGATTGCTTCTCTTGACAGATATATTGTATAGTTTGTCATTTATCAAACAATCAGGACCTCTCAAATATCTTTCCCTAATAAAATTAAAATCCTTGTCGTAGTACACTGCTCTTCCCTGTATATCATAACCATCATAATTACCTTTTCCGCCCGAGTAAAATATATAATGAGTATCGGTTACAATAAATTGATTTCTTCGATTTGAATATGCTTGTGCTCCTCTTTTAATTACATCACTTTTACTTGGCGATGCATAGTCTATATCTTTCCTTAGTAATATTTCGCCATCGAAATTCATTCTGAACATAAACAACGTATCCTTTCCCTGTCCAGGACTTTTGAAACTTTCACTCTTCCAATAAGCTCCCACTATGTTACCTTCATCTTCAAATGCTGAGAATAAAAATATATTGCCACTATATCCATTAGGAAGCAATTGCCATTCCGGTCTGTTTCGTGCTTCAAAAGTATCTATAGGCCAACTATGCTCATACGTCTCCTCTACATTTAGTTGACTATCCAATTTGAACAACGCCAACTTAGCATCTGTAGGTGGATTATCATAATTCTTGAAATAATTAAAAGAATTGATAGTATGTTCTGGAGAATATGTTGTAAGGAAATAAAAACTATTATCCTTTTTAAAAACAAATTGTTCAGAGAATGAAGTACAATATCCCGGTCTAAAAAAATTGTTTTGAGCGATTAAATCCCCATTTTCAGAGAACATCATAGCTGCCGCAGCTTCAGAATAATATTCTGCTGCAGTCTCCCTGATGTAATAATACGAGGGTGATATAAAATTTCCATCGGGAAGCTCTATAAACTCTGCTGGAAAATAATATTCTGTAATAGTTGTACTATCAACTCCAATGTATGTTGCCAATCCCATTCTTGAGAAGAAATAGTACCAACTCCGCAAAGGAGCAGAGTTAATAGTGTTATTGTTTTTATTAAACGTTTATTCATAAAAATTAATTTAGAGGGGTTCTTATTATTAATTTTCCTACATTGATGGGTAGAACCCATTTTCCCACGTCTGTAGTTTGATTTATTTCTTTAAAAATAACTCTCGATAAATGCTATATTCATCGAGATATACGCTCTATGAACTTGTTCTTGCCTAAAATTCGTATGTCGTTTTTCTTATTCTCCATATCTTTTTTTACTTCTCTATTATG